>NZ_JAMPKZ010000004.1:0-295778 GCF_039962215.1 Leptolyngbya sp. ST-U4 | reverse complement strand
TCTCACGCGTTACTCACCCGTCCGCCACTAGATGCCGAAGCATCCCGTTCGACTTGCATGTGTTAAGCAGACCGCCAGCGTTCATCCTGAGCCAGGATCAAACTCTCCATGTTAAAGGTAGAACCTCAAACAAGTTTGTTTGTTAGCTCTCTGTAAGTTATCCGTTTAATTGCCTCAGTGAGTTTCCTCTTACTGAAACATCATTGCATTTACGGCTTAGTGATGTTATGCTGACTTTCAATCTATCTAATTGTCGAGGTTCTGGTCTCAGAAACGTCGCCTTAGCTCGTTCGCTTTGGCCTCGCTCCCTCCACCGCTTTATCAATATAACTAACCTACCTCCTCACTGTCAACCCACACCCCTCAAAATTCTTGGGAAATTGCTGAAGGCTAGTGAGAGTAAGAATTTAGATAACTTCTTGAGCCTCTTAAGCCAGCGAGTTTTATTTTTAGACTCAATGATCTCAGATTTTTCTAGGAGAAGAGCTTGTTCAACTATGAACAGGCAGGAATTTGGGCTATAGCGCGACTGTGTTAACGATCGCTCAGGGCAAGGTGTTTACAGAAGGGTGGCAGTATTGAGTGAGAAATGAGTGCTGATGAGCGCTGGCTCTGCCAAGTTGAACTGCTGATTGTCAGGAGATTGCTCCAGGCTTTAGTCAAAACGGCAGTCAGCAAAGGCAAACTGTGCACAAAATGTTCCAGATCGGACTGAACCGTTCAGGCGCGAACGATGAATTAACTGTTGATCATAGGCTTCACGCAGGCAGGGCTTTGGCGAACAGTGAGCGAATTAGTCGGCAGGTTCGTCTAAATGCTCAACTACGGCTTCATAGAAGCTAAGAACATGATGGTCTTGCAGTCGGTAAAACACGTGCCGCCCCTGTTTGCGGGAGCTAACCAAGCGAATTGCCCGCAAGGTTCTCAACTGATGGGATACGGCGGATTCATTCATACCCACAGCCATTGCCAGATCGCCTACACACATCTCCTGATTTGCCAGAATCGACAAAATTCGCAATCGATTGGGATCAGCCAGAAAACCGAGAAATTCTGCCATGCGCTGTGCTTTTTCGCTGCTCAAGGATTCGCGTTGCAGGCGATCGGCAGAGTCAGCATGAGCAGTATGGGGAAGCTCACAGCAAAGGTCTTCCCCGTCTTCGGGTGTTTCAGAGTAAGGTTCAGTCGGGTGATCGAGCATTCGGGAAATGAGTGGAAACCTAAGAATAGCAGCCGCAGCCTGTATGACCACAGCCTGATGATCCAGGGGGATGTCCATTGGCACAAGCATCACCGCAGAAGGCTCTACCATCTTTCATGACTGAATCGCTCAGGTTAACAATACACAGACAATGAGGGCAAGCACACTTCATTTGCATCACTGTCGTCATTGAAGTTTTCCATCACTATGTTTTCGACTATTTTATATCTGAACAGGTATTCAGGTATTAGATTGCAAAAATCTTAACGAGCGCTCAAACTACTTGCCGGATCAGCATAATTTACGTCGTTTTCTATTATTCGGTAAGTATCCTGTGCGGAGCGAACAGGCAAGGCATCTATTTCGCCAGAGATCTTTCGCCAGAGAATTGAGAAAGCTGCACTTTGTTTAGCTTCGCGATCAGATGCATCCCCTCGTTCGCTGCGTGCTTGTTAGCGCCCAGTGAGATAACAATGACAGTCTGGCTTCGCAATGAGGGATTCTGCGAGTGAATTGAGTGCTATAGCGGCAAGCAGTCCTCCACCGGTGGAACCTTCGATCGTAATAAACGGAACTCCCGACTGCATTAATTGCTGTTTAGCAATGGGTGCATGGCTAAAGCCAATCGGCATCCCAATCACCAAAGCGGGTTGAATAGTTCCCTGGGCAATTGCTTCACACAGTGCTAGCAAAACTGAGGGCGCATAGCCCACCACGAAAATGCACCCGTTTGGACAACTGCTTAAGCGTTCTCTCCAAGTCTGCTGCCAAAACAACTGTTCTGCATCTGTTGCGCTGGTAATATGTGGGTCATCGATTAGCGTCGCTGTTTTGCAGCCTAAATGCCGCAGACGAGGCTGATCTAGGGCTGTCATTACCATCGGCACATCGGCAATAACGAGACAACCTGCCTTTAACGCCTCTCGGCTGGCAGCGATCGCTCCACAGTTACGCTCTGCGGTAGTTGCTCCTTTCCCCAATCGCACAAATGAAGCTAAGCTAACATCCCCACAAGCCAGCACCAGTCGGGCAATCAAATCCACTTCAATCTCGGAACGATCGCCTAGGTCAGGTAAGAGCCGTTGCAGAGATTCCCCAAACGCTTCGGGATGGGTATGAACCTCAGCATCTATTTGATTCCACAGTTCCTCAAAGCAATGCAGATGAGTTTGTGTCTGTGCCTCTAGCGGTTTCAAGTGCGCCAGCACTTCTGCCTGGGCCGCTTGACAGGAGCGATCGCGTCCGAGTAAATGCTCCAATGCAGATGCAGTTTGCCGGAGCCGGGTGATTTGCTCGATCACGGTCTGATATTGTCGCTGAAGCTGAGACAGCAATGTTTCCGGTGCATCGTGACTTGGGTCTGCTGCCAGCAATTTTAGGATATGGGCAAGCTGAAACCCCTGCTGTTTGAGGGCAACAATCTGCTTGAGTCGCTGCACATCTGAGTCAGTATAAAGGCGGTAGTTTCCAGGCGAGCGGGCAGGTTGAGGCAGCAGCCCGAGCTGATGATAGTGCCGCACCATGCGGGGTGTGATTCCGCCCCCAACTGCATCAGTCAGTTCTTTAATCGTCAATACCTGCGCCATCTTGTCTGAGTTAAAGTCTTTATTCTTGACATTAACATCAGTGTCAGGGTTTAGCCTGAGAGCAGGTGTTTCTGACTCTGCCCATGCTTTATCCGACTCGTCTTCCTCGGCTTGCCACAGATCATCCTGATGCGATCGCTGCCTTGCTGTGTGGTGTTCTGGTGTTTCTGGGCTGGACTGCATTGCATTTGAACTGGCTGGGACTGGCACTACTGCTGCTGCCAATTGCCTATGTGGTTGGAGGCTGGGAAAGTGCCCGTGAAGGCTTGACTACATTGTTTCAGGAAAGGGAGTTAGATGTTGACCTGCTGATGATCGTGGCAGCCCTGGGAGCCGCTTTTCTGGGACTATGGCGGCACGAATACCATCTAATTGTTGATGGAGCTATGCTGATCCTGATTTTTGCCACTAGCGGTGCACTGGAGAGTTATGCAATGCGGCATACAGAACGCAGTATCCGCAGCCTGATGAGCCTCACGCCAGACACTGCACGCGTGGTCGTCAATGGACAAGAGCGCATGATGCCGATTGCAGAACTAAGAGTAGGCGATCGCATCCGAGTCAAGCCAGGAGAACTAATTCCAACAGATGCAGTCATTTTGGAGGGAGAGACCGCTCTGAATGAAGCCGCTATCACGGGAGAATCGCTGCCGATCGAGAAAACCGCTGGGAATGAGGTATTTGCCGGAACCCTGAATGGCTACGGAGCATTGCTGCTCAACGTGCATCAACCGCCAGAAAGCAGCCTGCTGCAAAAAATCATCCGCGTGGTGGAACAGGCACAGACCGAGAAGCCGCCTTCCCAGCAGTTTATCGAACGGTTTGAGCGAGGCTATGCCCGTGTGGTTGTTCTGATGGGTGTGCTGCTGGCGATTTTACCGCCTTTCTTGTGGGGCTGGAGCTGGGAAACGACGATTTACCGGGCATTGATTTTTCTGGTGGTTGCCTCTCCCTGTGCCTTGGTAGCTGCAATCATGCCGACGCTGCTTTCAGGCATTGCAAACGGAGCCAGACAGGGAATTCTGTTTAAGAGCGGGGCTCAGTTGGAATTAATGGGAAGAGTGAGGGCGATTGCCTTTGACAAAACCGGAACGCTCACCACCGGACAGCCCCAAGTGTGCAAAGTGATTCCGGCATTGGGATACCAGGAAGCAGAGGTGCTGGAACTTGCCGCCGCGCTAGAAACTTATTCAGAACATCCGATCGGGCAGGCAATTTGTCAACGGGCAGCGCGGATAACTTCTACCGGAAGTTCATCCCAAAATCTATCGCTGACCTTCGTACAAGCACAGCCGGGACAGGGGATCACCGGGTTAAAAGGTAATATTTCGGTTCGCGTCGGCAAAGCGGCTTTTGTGCGATCCAAGATTCAGCAAATTCCCGCAGATCTGCTAGCAGCCAGTCACCAGCTCGAACAAGATGGAAAAACAGTCGTTTGGGTCGCTCAGGAAGCGGAGGTGCTGGGACTGATTGCGATCGCCGACGCGGTTCGGCCAGAGGCAGCCAGGGCAATTGCTCAGCTCAAACGAATGGGAATCGAAGCGATCGTGATGTTGACTGGAGATAATCAACAAACCGCAGATAGTGTGGCACAGATGGTTGGAATCGATCGGGTATATGCCGAACTGCTGCCAGAAGAGAAGCTTCAAATTATTCAGCAACTCCAGCAAAAGTATGAAACGGTGGTCATGGTGGGTGACGGAATTAATGATGCGCCTGCACTCGCTCAGGCAACAGTCGGAATTGCAATGGGAACCGCAGGCAGTGATGTCGCATTAGAAACCGCAGACATTGTTTTGATGACCGATCGCCTGGAAAAAATTGCAGCCGCGATTCGACTGGGAAAGCGTTCCCAATTCGTAGTAAAACAAAATATCATCTTTGCGCTGGCATTCATTTTGCTGCTCATTACCGCCAATTTTGTCGGCGATATTACACTGCCATTGGGCGTGATTGGACACGAAGGATCAACTGTTCTCGTGACCCTGAGTGGTCTACGGCTTCTTAGAAGTTAGGCTTCTAAGAGGTTAGATCGATCGCTTGCGGTAAAACGGGCAGCGGCGGCAAAACTGCATGAATACCTTGCTTCACAGCAGCCGGACGTTCTCGATAGGGAACCTTACCGCTTGCGCTATCTGAATACTGTTGGCTAAATTGCAGCAGTTCAGCAACAGATTCGAGCGCAGACAGTT
This sequence comes from Leptolyngbya sp. ST-U4, assembly GCF_039962215.1. Classification (NCBI taxonomy): domain Bacteria; kingdom Bacillati; phylum Cyanobacteriota; class Cyanophyceae; order Leptolyngbyales; family Leptolyngbyaceae; genus Leptolyngbya; species Leptolyngbya sp. ST-U4. The sequence continues at coordinate 290,799 of NZ_JAMPKZ010000004.1, read as the reverse complement.
CACTCAAAATAAAAGTGAGCTTATTGGGAGCAGCCAGTGCCACAACACAGGAACGGCTGCAAGCCCCCATACAGCGTACAGGTTGAAGGCAAATTGCCTCGTTCCAGTCACAATTTGCCAGTTCTTCTTTTAAGCGATCGAACAGGATTTGACCTGGACTTAATTGGTTTGTTTCTAATTGAGAAGAACGGCAGAGAACACAGACAAATAAAGTGTTTTGCATCATGATTAAGAATAATTTTCAGGTCAATTTTTCAAGTTAGTCGTCGTTCGATGTTCTAGATCTGCATTGTTTCCAGAGCTGTATTTTTCCGGCTTGTTACCCAACGGTTTGTTCCCAAAACATCTCCTTACAGCGAGCACTTATTGCAAGAGCAGGACGATCGCAGCCTGTTGCCGCATTGGTTGCCGTATTGTATAAACACTCATGCAGAATTCTTGAGCATCAGGATAGGACTGAAGGAAATAAAACTGATCGTTTGTATCGAAACTCTACAGTCAACAGAATCAGGCTCAGCATCGGTTCATAGCGAATCAACATCGTGACACTTTGATAAGTATCTGGTAAGCATCTGTTGAGCCGCTGCTCAAAGTATCCTCAGAATGTCTGCTGTTAGCTTGTGGGCGATCGCTTTAAGCAATGGGACATTCTCGGCCCAAAGCTTGAGAATTTTTGAAGCACAAACTCTTGCAACATAAACGCTTGAAACACAATCTGTACCTCGCAGATAGGGTCATGAAGTCAATCGGCGGGCATCCTGACTCAGAGACACTTCATTGCATCACCGTCTCATCACAGTTGCGGGACAGCGTTGGATTTGCACCAAACTTTCCCCCTTACGTTTGATGGCTGCTCCCCATCAAAACCGATATCAACTTAAACCTTAGCACGGTTGGGGTAGAGAGGCAGTTCAAGGCACAATTTCAATCGATAAAATCTGAATTTTCTGATGGATTTGCACAAGTTTCTTATCATCAGAAAAATTCTGAGCACTCATTTTTCAAAATCCAGAACTTGCCTTCAACCCTCCCTGGAGGATTCGCGTCATTCTCCAGGAGGGATACTTCTCTACTGCTGATTTGCTGCAATCCTTAGGCATCCAACAAGCCTGGCTCGATCGCTATCCGCACGAACTCAGCAATTGAGCTAGATGATTAATCTATCGACTTAAGGATTTTCCCGCAGAAAGCCATCAATTTGACGGAGTTCTTCCTCGGTCAGGCGAAATTGAGCCGCGCTAATAATGCCCTCAACCTGCTTTCCGCTCCGTCCTCCCACGATCGCAGCAGTGACAGCGGGGTGGCGAAGCGTCCAGGCGATGGCAACTTCTCCGGGCGATCGGCCATGAGACTGTCCAACTTGCCGCAGAAGTTCAACCAGTTTTAGGTTACGAGACAGGCGTGGTTCCTGAAATTCAGAGCTACTCTTGCGCCAGTCGTCGTCTGCCAGATTAGCGATGCGCTCTAGGGTCATGGCTCCGGTCAGCAAGCCAGACTGCATCGGCGAGTAAACGATTACGCCAATATTATTTTGCTGGCAGAACGGTAAAATTTCCTGCTCCACACCAGGTTTTACCAGCGAGTAGGGCGGCTGAAGCGAGGTAATGGGGGCGATCGCCTGAGCGCGGCGCATCTGTTCCACACTAAAGTTTGAAACGCCAATGTAGCGGACTTTTCCCTCTTCTTTAAACTTTGCCAGTGTACTCCAGCCTTCCTCGATGTCTGAGTCTGGATTGGGCCAGTGAATCTGATAGAGATCGATCGTTTCTACCTGGAGGCGGCGCAGGCTAGCTTCCAATTCGCGGCGAAGGGAATCAGCTTTTAAGCTGCGGCTAATTTCACGCGCTTCGTTCCAGATCATCGAACATTTGGTGAACACATAGGGACGCTCCGACCGGGCACCGATGCCCGCAGCCCTGCGGGATCGCTCTTTCAGCACCTTCCCCACAATTTCCTCAGAATGTCCCAGGCCGTAAATCGCGGCAGTATCAATCCAGTTCATGCCCAGATCGAGTGCCCGATGAATTGCAGCGATCGAGTCCTGGTCTTCCTGATGACCCCAGCCAAATTGCCAATCTCCACCACCGATCGCCCAAGCTCCATAGCCAATCGGGGTAATATGAAGGTCAGAGTCACCGAGCGGTCGGGTGGGCATGGTGGTATGTGGTTGAGTTTGCATCGTTGCTCCCTGGCGATCTAGTGCAGCTTTCATCGTAGGCATGGGTGAGCGGCTGAATCACCTCTCTAAAGACGGGCGAATTGTTTTCGGCCAGAAGCAGGCATTCTGTGATCGCGGATACAGAGGTAGACGGGAAACTGCGCCTCAATGGGAGATGATGGGTTCACTACTTGCTTTTCACACTATGGCAAGCCTATCAGGCGGTCTGCTGGACTCCACACGAGTTCTGTTGGACTTGCAGCAAGCCAACGAAATTGCTCAGTCCTTTTCTGGATGCCTGGAGCCAGAGCCGATCGCCTGTTGTGTGGCTCAGGGATTAGTCGATCGGTTTCGCTGTGCCTTTGCACGAATCTGGTTGCTGGAACCCGATCAAACCATGCTGCGACTGGTGGCATCAGCAGGAATGTACACGCGCACCGATGGCTTTTTTGGGCGAGTTCCAATGGGAGCCTACAAAGTTGGCAAGATCGCGCAAAACCGAGTGTCCTTCCTGAGCAACAATTTACCTGCGGAGCCGTGGGTCGGTAATCGGGAATGGGCGGTTGCTAATCAAATTCGCGGCTTTGCTGGATATCCGCTCGCGATCGGCAATCGAGTGATCGGGGTGCTGGCAATGTTCAGTCATCACCCACTCGAACCCGAATTTCTGGAAGTGCTGCAAACCCTCTGCACGATCGTGACGATAGCCTTAGATACTGCAATTCAGTACCAGAAGGAGAAGCAACGCTGGCAGTTAGCAGCTCAGCCGATGCGTCCGCTTGCCCTGTCTGATCAGCTAGCCGAAATCCTCAAAAACTCCCGATTAACGCTGCTGGGAACCGAGCAGCCCCTATCCACTTCCAGAAGTTATCTAGTGTTAAAAACGGCTGAGGTTTTGAGCCATCTGGGCTGTACCTATGCTCGTTTGATCTACAGTGACACCACCGTTGCCCTGGAAGCGATTACCCCTTCAGGAAACTGCGAAGCAACCGTTCCTATTCCTGTTCCTATTCCTACTGTGCCCGCCGACCCTGGCACCGATCCTGAGATCTCGATTTCGATCGCCCTTGCCGAAATTCATCCCCTCGTTACCGGGTTGGGCGGTATTCTGCAAACCCAGCCTACCTCCGATCAGCGTGCCACCCAAATTACGTTAAATATTCCTTATGCTCAGGCGCGCTCGGAGCTGAAACTGCAAGTGCTGTGTACGTCGCCTGTGCTGCAACTGGCATTCACCCATCTGGCAACCACCGCAGGTTTAACACTGTGCGATGATCAGGACGCGCCACTCCTCACCGATGAGATTCAGGCAATTTCCCCCACTCGAAAAGTAATTTGGGTCCGCGGATCGCGATCGCATCCCCCCGACATCCGGGCAAGGGTTGATTTTTCTCTTCAGCCAGAGCAGTTTCGGCAGGCGGTTGAAGCCGTTATGCAGGGACAGACTTGGGGGATTCCAGCAGTTGCCTTGTCCGATCGAGAACTGGAAATCCTACGGCTCCTGACTCAGGGGCACCGCGATCGAGATATTGCCGATCAGCTTGTTATTAGCGAAAGCACCGTCAAATTTCATCTCAACAACGTTCTTACCAAGCTCAAAGCCAAGACTCGTTATCAGGCAGTTTATAAAGCGATCGAGCAGGGCTGGATTTAGTTTGTCGAGCTGCACCTACCAATATCAATAGACTTGGGAATTTCGTATCTGAGAATACAAAGACTTCATAGATAAAAAATCTAGGCTGACAGTAAGTTTATCTACAGCAACTTCTTCAAGGACTTAAATGGGATGCAGAGGTTTCCCGGTGTGGAACTTCGCCCTCCCATCCCTTTGTTTATCAATAGACTGTAAACGCTGTATTCATTTCCCCATCACCCATTTCACCTCAGCAGCTATGAGCAATCACTACTCAGCTATTATTGTCGGCGGCGGACAGGCGGGTCTGTCGATGAGCTATTGCCTGAAAGAACGCGGCATTGACCACATCGTTTTTGAGAAAAACCAGATTGGCTACGCATGGCGCGAAAAGCGATGGGACAGTTTTTGCCTGGTCACTCCGAACTGGCAGTGCCAGCTTCCCGGTTTTCCCTATCCCGGCAATGACCCGCAGGGCTTCATGCAAAAAGAAGAAATTGTGTGCTACATCGAACGCTATGCCGCCTCATTTGAACCACCTCTCAAAGAAGGCGTAGAAGTGCTAAAACTTTGCAGAAATGAAGCGCAACAGTTTGAAGTCACAACTTCGATCGGAGACTTTACGGCAGATCAGGTCGTTGTAGCGATCGGCGGCTACCATGTACCTCGCATTCCGCGTCTTGCCGAATGTCTGCCTGCGCTGCATCAGATCCATTCTTCTGAGTACAGAAATTCCGAATCTTTGCCGGATGGAGCGGTGCTGGTGGTGGGCACTGGACAATCGGGCTGTCAAATTGCAGAGGATCTGCATCTTGCAGGGAGACAGGTGCATTTGTGCGTGGGCGGTGCGCCTCGATCGCCTCGTCGATATCGCGGCAAAGATGTAGTAGATTGGCTTGATCAAATGGGTTATTACGATTTGCCGATCGATCAGCATCCGCAAAAAGAGAAAGTGCGGGCAAAAGCCAATCATTATGTGACAGGCAGAGACGGCGGACGCGAGATTGACCTGCGCCAGTTTGCGCGAGAAGGCATGAAACTGCACGGTAAATTGAAAGCAGCTGAAGGAACCCAGCTCCAGTTTCAAAACGACCTGAAACACAATCTGGATCAGGCAGATGCCGTCGCCGAAAGCATCAAAAAAACAATTGATACGTTTATCGAAAAGAATCAAATCGATGCGCCGATCGAGCCTCCCTATCATCCGGTTTGGGAACCCATCGAGAATTCATTGGCGATCGACTACGAGCAAGAAAATATCCGCACGATAATCTGGTGTACAGGATATCAGTCGGACTTTAGCTGGATCGAAGTGCCTGTGTTTGATGGAAAGGGCTATCCGGGACACGATCGCGGCGTGACTGGCGTTTGGGGACTGTATTTTCTGGGGCTGCCCTGGCTTTATACCTGGGGCTCTGGGCGATTTTCAGGAATTGCGCGAGATGCGACGTATTTAGCGGACTATATGGTGGCTCGTAAACGAGTGGTCGTGGCGCAGGATTGGAGCGTGGTGAATGAGTTTTTGTTGGGTTCGTAGAGGGGAGACAGAGTTCGTTTTAATCGCACAATCTCAATGACCTATCGATTTAAACAGGTTCTAACCCCCGATCGCAGCATTCTTCCCCCACCCTCGATCGCGCACCTGACCCTATCGCCAAATCTTGACGCTCTGTAATTAAAGATACAAAATATTGTGTGAGCAACCTCGTAATCTGACAACACGTCGATCCAATTCACAAACCAATCCACAAAGGAAAATGGTATGCCTGAAGTAACAGCCCCCGCCCATCAAGTTGGTGATTTCTTTGTCGATTATGAAGAGAAAGTATTTCCTGATGTCAAAGCAGAACCGGGTGAGAAAGCACTGGTAACATTTCACACTGTCGCCTTTGAAGGATCGATCGGGTTCGTGAATCTGCTGCAAGCAACTCGTCTGCTGCGAAAAGGCTTTGAAACATCGGTGCTGCTTTATGGTCCGGGCGTGACCCTCGGTGTGCAGCGCGGCTTCCCGAAGTTGGGCGATTCTGCTTTCCCCGGACACCAAAATTTCAACGATCAGCTCAGCAAGTTCATGGCAGAAGGGGGTAAAGTCTATGCCTGCCGTTTTGCGCTGCAAGCCCTGTACGGACACGGCGAACCCTCACTGATTCCCGGCATTCGCCCGATTAATCCGCTTGATGTATTAGACATCATTTTGATGCACCGCAAAGACAACGCTTTTATCCTCGATACCTGGACGGTTTAATCTCCAGTTCGGATTCAGGACAAACTGGGCTAAATTTCCCCACCGTTTGCATCCGCAATTTGTGATTCTATGGATTACTCACGCACGGTTCGCGCCGCAGCAGTCCAGATCAGTCCGGTGCTGTTTAACCGGGATGGTACAACTGAGAAAGTGTTGCAGTCGATCGCCCAGGCTGCAAAAGAAGGGGCACAGATTGTCGTTTTCCCAGAAACGTTCATTCCCTACTATCCCTACTTCTCGTTTGTGCAGCCCCCGGTTCTAATGGGCAAGGAACACATGCGGCTCTACGAAGAAGCTGTAACCGTTCCCGGACCTGTCACCGATGCCGTAAGCCGTGCGGCGCGTTCCTATGGCATGGTTGTGGTGCTAGGTGTGAATGAGCGCGATCATGGCTCCCTCTATAACACACAGCTCATTTTCGATGCAGATGGAACCCTGCTGCTTAAGCGACGCAAGATCACGCCGACTTATCACGAGCGCATGGTTTGGGGGCAGGGAGATGGATCAGGGCTGAAGGCGATCGATTCTGCGGTAGGGCGGATTGGCGCGCTTGCCTGTTGGGAGCATTACAATCCCCTGGCTCGCTTCGCGCTGATGACACAGCATGAGCAGATTCACTGCGCCCAGTTTCCTGGTTCCCTGGTAGGGCAGATTTTTACTGATCAGATTGAGGTTACGATTCGCCATCATGCGCTGGAGTCAGGCTGTTTTGTGATTAATTCAACAGGTTGGCTCTCGCCGGAACAGGTCGGACAAATTACCACTGATGAAAAGCTTCAGCGGGTGCTGAGCGGCGGCTGTAATACTGCCATTATTGGTCCCGAAGGCAATCATCTCTGTCCGCCCATTACCGAAGGCGAGGGCATGATCGTTGCCGATCTCGACTTCTCGCTGATCACCAAGCGCAAGCGCATGATGGATTCGGTCGGTCACTATGCCCGTCCTGATTTGCTGCAATTGCAGATGAATCCTGAGGCAAGGACAATGTTAAACGCAGTATCTTCTGATTCATCTTCTCAATCAGTTTTCCCGTCTTCTTGGGCATCATCCGAAACGCCTTTAGCAATCGACACCTGATTTGCCCGATCATTCACTCATCATTCTCACTATGAATAAGCAAACGCTGATTACTGAACTTCAGTCCTATGGTCTGAAGCTAGTCGATTCGGATGTGGGTGCATCGGGTCGTCAGGGTGGGGCAGGCCCGTCGGATCATAAAGCTGTGACGGTGGATGGCACAACGGTAATGGTTCCGATCTTCAACAGTCCGGCAGCACAGTCACCCTACAGCGTGAGAGTGGATGGCACAATTGCCCTGACGGAAAACGGCAAAGTAGCCGAAATGCTGTTAGAACGTCAGGGAGAACCGATCGCTCCGATTCAATTTCCGCAACAGCCCCAGTTCTATGGTCTGACCACGGCAGAGGGCATTCCCTACTGGAAGATTGCGCTGCTTCACAGTCGAGATGTGCTAGCAACTACCGTGCTACAAACTTGTATGCGCTACAGCGATGCTGCAACGTCCTGTCAATTTTGTGCGATCGGGCAATCGCTCGAAGCAGGCAGAACGATCGCTCGCAAAACGCCAGCGCAGCTTGCAGAGGTCGCAGAAGCAGCCGTGCGGCTAGACGGTATCAAGCAAATGGTAATGACCACTGGAACGCCCAATACGCCCGATCGCGGCGCAGCCTACCTGACTGAATGCGCCAGAGCCATCAAAGCCAGGGTAAACTTACCGATCCAGGCCCAGTGCGAGCCGCCCGACGATTTTGCCTGGTTCGATCGCCTCAAAAATGCAGGCGTTGAAAATTTAGGAATGCACCTGGAAGCCGCTGATCCAGAGATTCGATCGCGAATTATGCCGGGAAAAGCATCTGTGCCTTTAGCCCATTATTTTGATGCGTTTGGGACAGCGGTTCAGGTATTTGGCTGGGGACAGGTTAGCACTTATTTACTAGCAGGTTTGGGAGATAGCTTAGAGACACTTTTGGAGATGTGCGATCGATTGATTCAGATCGGCGTTTATCCCTTTGTTGTGCCTTTTGTACCAATTACGGGAACGCCTCTGGCAAATCATCCGGCTCCTCAAAGTGAATTTATGCAGACGCTTTACGAGCGAGTCGGCGCAATGCTGAAGCAATCCGGGCTGCGCTCGGCAGAGATGAAGGCGGGGTGTGCGAAGTGTGGGGCTTGTTCTGCGCTTTCGACGTATGAGGTTTAGACGTACCTTCTCTTAAAGAGTTTGAAGTTTTCCCGAAATCACGCATCACTCAGGTTCAGCAAATATGAATCGATATCAGTTCAAGCTTGCAACAACGCCTGATGAAATTGCAGCCTATTTTGCCCTGCGCCATTCGATTTTTGTAGACGAACAGCGGCTTTTTCAGGACAGCGACCTGGATGAAATCGATCAGACTGCCTATCCGATCGTGGCTGTGCATTTGCAGGAAGGCTTGGAAAATGAACGGAATCCGATCGTCGGGGTGGTGCGAATCTATGAAACCCAACCTGGCTTCTGGTACGGCGGACGACTGGGAACACACTGCAACTATCGCAAAGGCTGGCAGATCGGCAAAGGATTAATTCACAAGGCAGTCACAACAGCCAACACCTGGGGTTGCGAGCGATTTCTGGCGACGGTTCAGCTTCAAAACGTGCGGTTTTTCCAGCGGCTTCACTGGGAATCCTTGGAAGAAATTACAATTTGCGATCGTCCCCATCACCTGATGCAGGCGGATTTGAATTATTATCCTCCTACGGTTGCTTCGCAGTTTTCCTCGGCAATCGAACCCCGTCCCGTCCTCCCCTTTCAAGCAAGAGAAGCGTCCTGATGCTGTCTACCCTCGTTACCAAGCTGCAAGAATCGATCGGCGTTTTGCACAAGCAAGATATTCAGACTGCCGCCCACTTTCTGCGTCAAACCCCTAACTGGCTTGATGCAGAGGTGCTGCTGGGCGATGACTGCGCCGCGATTCCCGATGGGGAAGCTTATTTGCTGCTGGCAAGCGAGGGAATGATGCCATTTTTTGTCGAGCAGGACCCCTGGTTTGCAGGCTGGTCTGCGGTGATGGTCAACGTGAGCGATATCTATGCGATGGGGGGTCGGCCGATCGCCTTGGTCGATGCGCTCTGGAGCCAGTCGGTTGAACAATCGCAGCAAATCTGGGCAGGAATGCAGGCAGCTGCTCAAGCATATGATGTGCCGATCGTGGGCGGACACACCAACTGCCATAGTCCTTATAATGCGCTTTCTGTCTCGATTTTAGGACGGGCAGAACGTCTGATGACAAGCTTTGATGCTCAGCCCGGTCAGCAGCTTTTAATGGCAGTCAATTTCGACGGGCAGATGCACCCTGAATTTGCCTTCTGGAATGCCGCGACCAAGGCTGATCCAGTGCGCTTGCAGGAAGATCTGGCTCTGTTGCCCGATCTGGCAGAGAAAAGGCTTTGCCGTGCCGGAAAGGACATTAGTATGGGCGGCGTGATTGGCACAACCCTCATGCTGCTCGAAACTTCCGCTTGTGGGGCAGTTCTGAACCTGGACGCCATTCCCTGCCCAGCAGGTGTCTCGCTCGATCAATGGCTAACGGCGTTTCCCAGCTACGGCTTTCTGTTGAGCATTGATTCTGATCATGTCGCAACGGTTCAGGCAATGTTTCGCGATCGTCAGCTCATCTGTGAACCGATTGGCGAAGTGAACTGCACGTCCGAGCTGGTGCTTCGATTGCAGCAAGATTCCATCTGTTTCTGGAATTTGCAGAAGCAGCCGCTTACAGGTTTCACCCCTGCTGTTCCTGCTTGATCCACGTTCCTGCCCGATCCACAATGCGAATTGCCCTGTTCACCTATTCCACTAAGCCCAGAGGCAGCGTGATTCACACGCTCGAACTGGCAGAAGCACTGCATCAGCAAGGGCATCAGCTTTGCGTGTATGCGCTGGATAAAGACGGGCGGGGTTTTGATTACTTTGTAGGAGGAACTGCATCGCCTCGATCGCTGGCTTGCCGCTATCAGCCTGTTCCAGCAGGAACCGCCCCGCCGGAGATCGATCGCCTGATTCAGCAGCGGATTCAGGAGTTTGTTGATTTCCTGGAGCATCATCTTCAGTCTGAGAATTACGACATTTTTCATGCTCAGGATTGCATTAGCGCAAATGCCTTAGCAGCGTTACGTCAACGTGGGTTTGTGCATTCGTTTGTGCGTACCGTTCACCATATCGAAGATTACAACAGTCCTTATCTTCAGCATTGCCAGGAACGATCGATTCGTGAACCGGATTTGTGTTTTTGCGTGAGCGATTACTGGCAGCAGCAGCTTCTCCAGCAGTATGGAATTCACGCGCCCAGAGTGATCAACGGCGTAAACTGCGATCGATTCACCCCGGTATCCTCGGCTCAGGATCTTCAGCTTAAGCAACAGCTTCAAATCACCGGACATCCGGTATTCCTGACAGTCGGCGGCATTGAACCACGCAAGAATACGCTGCAACTCGTTAAAGCCTTTGCCCGGGTTCAGAAATCGCTTCCCAAAGCACAGCTTGTGATTGCAGGCGGCGCAACGTTATTTGATTACCAGTCCTACCGAGACGAGTTTTTCGCACTGGTTCACGAACTGGAGCTTGAACTCGATCGATCGATTCTACTGCCGGGTGTAATTGCAGACGAGCATCTTCCCTGCCTTTATCGCTGTGCTGATGCGTTTGTCTTTCCGTCTGTCAAAGAAGGTTGGGGACTTGTCGTTCTCGAAGCGTTAGCAAGCGGCTTACCGACGATCGTTTCCGATCATGCCCCCTTCACTGAATTTCTCAATTCTCAGCAAACTCTTTTCGCCGCTCCTGATCATCCAGCCTCGATCGCTCAAGCAATGCTTAAAAGTATTCAGCCCGATGTTTCTCAGGCTCTGAGGCAAAATAGCCGATCGGTGGTTGAGACCTATTTCTGGAAAACATCTGCGATGATGCACTTAGATCATTATCAAGCGTTACTGAGTTCAATCATGCGTTCTGCTAGTTTTAATTGATTGAAAATGTTTGAGCAGCAACAGAGATTTTACACTGCCCCCTAAATTCCCCAATGCTGCGGAACGTTGAAACCTGATAAGGAAACTCCCATGCCTGAAATTCGCTTTGAAGTCCAGTGGCCCGATGGCACTCATGAAGTTTGCTACTCGCCTTCGCTGATCGTCAAAGACTACTTTATTCCTGCCCAATCTTACCGCCTGGAGGAGTTTGTCGAACGATCGCGCACCGCTCTAAAAATTGCCAGCGATCGGGTGCAGGCAAAATATGGAATGCCCTGCAGTCTAGCACTGCGACAACTTCAGCAGATCGAGCAGCAGGCGGCTCATTATCAGCAGACCGAACAGCCAGATCTCCAGGTGCGGGTGATTCGGTTTCTGGAGTAAGAAGGAGGGCAATCGGTTTAAAGGCTTTGGGGAGTCCAGGTCGGACCTTGACAGCGCGGACCGTCCGGCGTCCAGTGCAGCAGATCAATACACATCCGACGCGCTTCCATCTTCGTATCCCAGGCATGGTAGACAATGTATTCTGCCTGACCGTCTGGGCTGACGGCGATCGAGTTATGACCTGGACCCAGCACCGACCCCGGAACCGATCGCAGCACTCGCGGTCCTGCCGCATTGCCCACATCCGAGTAGGGCCCCATCACCTGCTCGGCAACGCCATAATCGACTCCGTAGCTGTCTGTTTCCCACCGTCCACCGCTGTAAAAGCAGTAGTATTGACCGCCGTATTTACGAACGCACGGGCCTTCCAGCGTGTGCCAATCATAAATGCCGCCATACATCGGGCGATCGGCTAAAAATCGCTGCCAGTCCTGACGGGCACGCAGCACTACCTTTGCTTCCCCAGCCAATTGAGTCATGCTGATCAGGCGATCGACAACCAGAGCAGTTCCCGCCCGAACACCATCTTCTGTATCCAGAAAATCTTGAGCGTAGAACAAATACCATTGCCCATCATCGTCCTGAAACGGGCTGGGATCGATCGCAAATGCACAGGCTTCTGGATCAACTAGCGGCTGACCTGCATCCTGATATGGACCCAGCGGGTTAGAACTGGTCGCTACGCGCAACTGATGGCGTTTGTCCTCATGCCCCACTGAGTAATACAGGTAAAACGTGCCATCGCAGTATGCAACTTCCGGGGCCCAGAAATTATCCCCCAGTGCTGGGTCTGGACGCTGCAACGCATTTCCGGCAAACTCCCAGCGAATCAAGTCATGCGATCGCAGCAGGGGAAAAACGCGTCGTTGATGACGGTCCTCCACCTGCCCTGCCGCTTCTGCCGGACCCGTGCCGATTGCGTAGTAGACCCCCTGATGCTGCCAAACAAACGGATCAGCAAAATAATCAGGATAAACGGGATTTGTGTAAGTTTGCGCTGCCATTTAATACTCGAATTTCACATAAGTCTCGGTTGCCTGAGCGGGCAGCTTTTCGACCGTTTGACAGCGGAGCAACTGCCGAAGCTCAGGTGAAAGACTATTGTAGTAATCCGTTTGCAGCGTTAAATCTACCTTGTGGGTGTGAAGCCAGTGCATCACATAGCCCATGACAATCAGCGGACGCGGCTGCGGCGTGATGTTGGGTGTGCCCCGGTGCAGAGCCAAGGGCGATCGAATCATCACATCACCGGGCTGCATATAAAATTGCTCCATTGGAATTTCGCCCGCCCGCACCTTGACCAGTCCCTCTTCCCGCGACATCCGGTGCGTACCCCGCGCCATCTCAAACGGACCATTTTCTGCCGTCACTTCCACCAGGGGAAAATTGACTGCCAGGGCATAAAGGGGCGTGACGATTTGATCAGTAAACAGCGGATTAAAATCGCGGTGAATGTCCTGATACTCTGCTCCTTGAAAGGGAATGTCTGCCGCAAGCTGAACCAGCCTGTATTCCTGAAAAAACACGCGGTTGAGTACACCCAAAATCGTCGGATTGGCGAATACCTTAGGGTCAGCAAAGGGAGCCACCCAAGGCAATGTCGTGTACCAGCGCGATTTTCCTCGGGGAGCTAACCCGTCCACTCGCTGCTGCCGCTCTTGAAATAGCGCATCAAACGCCGCTGCCCAGGTTTCAATCAAGCTTCGATCGAACAATCCGCGAATAACGCAAACTCCGTCTCGATTCAGGTCTTCTGCCAGTCGATCGATCTCGATCGCGCTCAAGCTTACAGGATTAATACTTTGAACCATCTTAATTGCCCGCCTTACTCTGGAAGAGATATTAGAAGAAATAAAGGAATCGGAAGCGTTTTTGAGGAGAATGGTTGGGCTAACTTCAGCTCTCTAACTCTAGTCTTCTAACAGAGCAAAATGTAGCCCTCTCTACAATTCCTATTCTGCCCAACGGTAGAGGCAGGCCGCCGCAATATTACCAAATTTTTCAAAAAACTCAATTTCTCTGATTAAAAAAACTGAGCCGACAAAAAAGGTTCAGATAACGGATAGTGACCAGGTATTGCGCCTTTGTTTTGCCTGATACAGTGCAGCATCCGCTTCTGCAATGAGCTTTTGGGTTGATAAATTGCGCGACGGAGTCGAGCATACAACCCCGGCACTCAGCGTTACATAGTGAGCGATCGCCGAAGCCGCATGAGGAATCTGTAAACGTTGCAGGCTATCTTGAATAGCATTCACAACTTTGACCGCTCCCTCTTCACTCGTATTAGGCAAGATCACGGCAAACTCTTCGCCGCCGTAGCGAGCAGCGATATCCGCAGGACGCTTAATACAATCAGAAATTACCTTTGCGACCTGCTGTAGACAGGCATCCCCTGCGAGATGCCCATAGCGATCGTTATAAAGTTTGAAATGATCAATATCGCAAAGAACCAGTGCCAGAGGCTGCTGTTCGCGTCTGAGCCGTTTCCACTCTTGGTCAAGCATTTCATCAAAGCAGCGGCGATTGGCAATCTGGGTGAGACTGTCGATGTTGGCAATGCGTTTCAGTTCCAGGTTGACCTGCTGGAGGGCAGCTTCAGTTTGTCGCAGTTGATGATTTTGCTCAACGAGCAACTGCCGTTGCCGCAGGATCGTAATTTGATGCTGAACTCGCGCTAATACTTCTTCGGCTTGAAACGGTTTAGTCACATAGTCGGCCCCACCTACGGCAAAGGCACGAACTTTATCCTCTGTATCGTTTGAAGCGCTCAAGAAAATGACTGGAATGCTGTCGGTTGCGGAATTGGCTTTGAGTCGTTCACACACTTCGTAGCCGTTCATTTCCGACATACGGATATCTAAAAGCACTAAATCAGGAGGAGCAACCCCGATCGTTTCCAGTGCCATTTCGCCACTCGTAGCTTTCCTGACAGAATATCCTGATTCACTCAGTAACAGGGCAAGAGAACGCACATTATCAAGATGGTCATCCACAATCAGGAGCGTGGCAGGGTGAGTCCTGACTTGAGTCGTATTGCTTTCTTCCGATGTGCGTACTCTAAGCATGGTCATTTGAAGTTTCTGGCGAAGTTAAAACAACAATTTGTTTAAAGCTGTAGTTTTGCGCCAGCTGACGCAATCCCTGAATTAGAAATTCCTGTTCCGCCGGAATTTGTTGAATGAGCTGCTCTATTGCGCTGTCGTCGCAGAGGCGGGCTGCTTGACGAAGGGCTGTAATCCATATAGGTGGCATCGCTAGCAGGTCAGACGCCTGCAAATTGATAGAAGGATTGAGCAATTCCTCACCCGATGCGGCTACTTCACTGTTTGCATAAACATATTTCACTCCCAAATATTCTGCCATTTTGCGAAATAGCGCCTCTTCCTGAAATGGCTTTGTCAAATAATCATTACAACCCGCAGCTAAAGCTAAGGTGCGATCGCCTCTGGATGCCTGAGCCGTCAGCGCAATAATCACTGGAACTTCACCGCCTGGGGTAGCGCGGATTTGCTGAGTTGCTTCGTAGCCGTTGAGTAGCGGCATTCGGACGTCCATATAGATTAAGTGGGGATGCCATTGCTGCCACTGAGCCACAGCTTCTTGTCCATTAGAAGCTTCTCGAACTTCTAACCCAATCTGAGTAAGTATCCTGACTAGCAATATTCGGTTTTCTGGTTGGTCATCAACCACAAGGATACGGTACACAGGTTGATTGGGAGCTAATCGGCTCACGCGACCTGTGAAAGCCGCTACTGGCACATCAGCCGATCGCGCTACAGTAACAGGAAGCGAAAAGACAAACGTGCTGCCCTGTCCCACAGTGCTTTGCACGGTGATCTCTCCGCCCATAATTTGTACAAACTTGCGGCTGATGGTCAATCCTAATCCTGTTCCATCGGGCGAAGTCCTTCCGGCTTGCGTCTGCACAAAAGCACTGAAAATTTGCTCTAGATCATCATCAGCAATGCCAATGCCTATATCAACGACTTCAAACTGAAGCACAATTACCTCGTTGGGGAACTGCGAAGCAATCGACAGATGGGAGTCATTTCTGCGCTCCTTAACGGTGACTCGTAAGGTCACATGACCCTGCGTTGTGAACTTGATCGCATTTCCCAAGAGATTGATCAGCACTTGCCGCAGCTTGTTTGCGTCGATCGTCCCATATCGAGGCAAGTTTGAAGCGAGTTCAAGGTACAGCCCCAATCCTTTCGTTTCTGCCCGCTGGCGAAGCATTTCCTTGAGGGATTGCAGTAAATCAATTAAGTCAACGCTGTCTTCGTTAAGCGTGATGTGTCCAGCTTCAATTTTTGACAAATCTAGAACATCATTAATCAAACTGAGTAAATGATCGCCGCTCCGCCGAATTAGCCCCAGGTTTTCGCGTTGTTCTGCGGTGAGACGCTCATCAAAAGACATCACCTGAGCAAAACCCAAAATCACATTGAGTGGAGTCCGCAGCTCGTGGCTCATGTTTGCCAGAAAGACACTCTTGGCTTTGTTTGCGGCTTCTGCGGCTTCTTTTGCCTGTTGCAGAGCTTGCTCAGTGAGTTTACGGGCAGTGACATCTGTGGTAGCTCCCACAATTCCTATCACCCGTCCGTGTACATTTACCAAAGGATTAATGACCGTTTGATGCCAGCAAGCTTCACCCCTCGCATTCACGATCGACTGCGAAAGATAAGTGTAGGGTTGCCGAGTTTGCATCACCTGATGATTCACCGCCAGGATTTCTTTGAGCTGTTCTACTGAAAAATTGGGATTGAAGTCGGTTTCTCGTTTGCCCAGCATCGCTTCAACGGTGGTTCCGTGGATATCTGCGGATGCCTGATTCACAATTAAAATGCGTCCTCCCCGGTTTTTAACAAAGATGTTATTGGGAACGGCATCAATGACTTGTCGCAGGAAAGCTTGCTGTGCTTTTTGTTCCACTTCTGCCAGTTTGCGATCGCTAATATCCATGCTGGTTCCTAGTAGCCGTAGGCCTGAACCTCGGTTGTGCAGGGGCGTTAGGGTAGTCAAAAACCAGCGAGGACGATCCGCAAAGGGCAGTTCTTCTTCATAGGTAATGGTTGCGTTCTGCTGAATACATTTACGGTAGCGAGAGTAGATTTGGGCGGCTATTTTGCTGTCCCACAGTTCATCGATTCGTTTGCCTATCCATTGATGCGACGGGATACCCGTGGCTGTCTCGATCGATGGATTCATACTAATGAGCTGATATCCTCCATCCTCTAATTGCTCAACCACCCAGATCGCTTCAGCCGCAGAATTAATAATGTCCTGCAAAAATTGTTCGCTTTCTTTGAGCGCAACTTCAATTCGCTTTCGTTCACCAATATCGGTGTAGGTTCCCATCACTCGCAGCGGCTTTCCTGCCTGATCTCGGCTCATCACCATGCCGCGAGCGAGAATCCATTTATAGGAACCGTCTTTGCACAAAACGCGATATTCGCTGCTGTATTGCGGCACTTCACCCGAAAAATACTTCTCAAAGGCAGCATATACCTGTGCCTTATCATCGGGGTGCAATCGCCTGTTCCACTCACTCAAATCGTTGCCGATTTCGTTCTCAGCGAAACCCAGCATGATTTTCCATTGACGTGAAAAGAAGACTTTATCGGTTTGCGCGTTCCAATCCCAAAGTCCATCCCCATTGCCTTCGATCGCATATCTCCAGCGTTCTTCACTCTCTCGTAACTCTGCTTCGGATTGGAGGCGACTCGCTTCGAGGTGCTTGGCAGCGGTAATGTCGCGCAAAAATGCCGTAAAAACCTGTTCTCCTGCCACTTCTAACTGAGAGATTGAAGCCTCTGCTGGAAACTCACTGCCATCTTTGCGACGACCCAAAATATCGCTGCGTTCGCCTATGCATCGGGTCGTGCCATTTTGTTTCTCAAAGCTGCTAATGTGCTGATGGTGCGAAGCTACAAATCGATCGGGAAGCAGCAGATCCAGTGGTTGCCCTAACGCTTCGGCTGCTGTGTAGCCAAACAGCTTTTCGGCTGCTCGATTAAACAGCGTAATTCGCTGATTCGCATCGATCGAAATAATGGCATCGCTGGCAATCTCAAGAATGCCTGCAAATCGAGCCTGAGAAATCTGTAGCTCTACGTTTAACTGCTGAAGTTTAGCGGGGCTGGGCAAGGCAAGCACTTTCGGCATCAAGAAAACAAGTTCGATCGCAGTCAGTACCGAAACTAATGCCGCGATTGCCTTAACGCAACCAGAAAGCCAGTAAGCCGGATGCCACAGCGTCCATACTCCCAGAAAGTGAGTCGTGCCAGACAAGATAATAAACGCCCCAAACAGAAGGAATATCTGTTTGAAAGGCAAATCTTTTCGCTGCCGAACAAAGTAAAAAAGGGCGATCGAGATCAGGAAGTAAGCCAGGACAATCAGGACATCGGCAGCAACGTGCAGTTCCATCAGTCCTGTTTTCCAGAAACAAGAATTTTTATGAGGAAGGAATAACCTAGAGTTAGAAATCGCTTTGACCGTATTTAGCATGAATGAGCAACCGCAGAATTGTGGGCTGGACAAAAACTGATAATTCAGCTCAGCGTTCTGCCCTGAATATTCCCAAACCTGATCCTCCTGCCATTCAGATTCCTGGAGCATCTCTATCTATTACAAGTTTTAAAATACAAGTCTTAAAAAATTACAAGTCTTAAAAATTGCAGGTATTGAGTGGGAAACACCAATATCCAGAGGCCGAATGATATGAATGCCGGATGCGATCGCCACGAGTGATTGATTCATCGGTTATTGGTTAGGAGCCATTAGTCGTTAGTTGTGAGTTATTAGCGAAGTTTTTGCTATCCATACTGAGCCGATCGATCGCTGTCAAAAACAGTAACGATCGACGCGCAAAGTCAGCAAAAAGCAAAACGATCGCAGCCTGGTATAAAGAGTGCGATCGCAAAGCTAAATAGAGAGTTTAACCGCAGAGAAATTACCGCAGCAAAAGCCTTGAGTGAGAGTCCTGAGCAAAAGTCATGCGTGAGAGATGAAAGCCCTGGGTCAAAGTTTTAGATTGCCCTATTACCCCTCAAACACAACAAAATGAGTGGGTTTGTAAGTCCGAATAAATTGAGACATGGTTTCTCGTTCTTCAATTGTAGGCGTTGCAAAACAGCCTGCGGTTCCCGTGTTAGCATCCTGCTTCAGTGCCGAAGGATCATAATGAATTCCTAAGCCCGATCGCTGAGTCTGAAAGGTCGGAGTCACTGCAGACCACACCCCACCAAACTCGCCGGGCGCAAACTCAACGCTTCCCGGTTTATCAAAGGTGTAAACACCAAAGGGCAACGGAGCTTGAGAGCCAGCCGTATCAGAGGGAGTTTGCTTATTGGCGCGACCAGAAACCGCACGCACCGTTTTGATAATTTGATTTTTGCCGTCAACTAGATGAGTCTGATAAATTCTTAAGCCGCCGCTCATGGTCGTTGATGTCCGCATGGCGATTACTTTTGCCTTGCCGTTTGCATTAGGAGCGGGAACCAGAAAATCAGACGCAACCCACTGCTTTGCCCCCAAGGAAACCCAGGTGCGTCCTGCGGCGGCGATCGCTTCTCCTGTGGTATAGGTCAGAGAACCATTGGAAAGATAATCCACAATTTCACCGTTAGGAGTCGATCGAACGCGCAGCGTATCTCCCTGAGTACGAACGGTGGCAATGTAACCGATGCGGGTATTGATGCTAGAACTCATTGTTTTTATGCTGATTTTTGCAAGAGGGAATAAATTAGGTTTGTACTGACTAAAAAAATTAGCAGAACGTTCCGTAAACCTGAAAGGCAGACTTGATCAATAAACCCAGGTGACCGATGGAAGAACGAAAATTCCATCAAATTACGCCACAATTCCCAACACGAAATTTACATTACGAAAACGATCGAAGTGGACCGCACGCCATGCCAACAGGCTCTTCTGCCAATTTTCGCCAGGTGTTGAGGTTGACTTCACCCGTTGCATGACCGTTTACGTCAAAAATATGGTGGTCATTCTGGAAGTGGGTCACGGCTGCCCGCGTTTTTGTGCCATAAATGCCATCTACAGAACCGAGGTTGATGCCATAGAGCGTCAGAACCTGTTGCAGTCGGCGAACGATCGCCCCCGTGCTGCCCTGCTTCAGGAGTGGCAAGCCGGATACACCCTGATTTAAGCATGCCATCATCTGAGTGCCCACAATGCCATCCATTTCCAGAAAATGACGGCACTGAAAAAATTTAATAATCCCTTCTGTCGCCAAACCAAAGATGCCGTCTTCGACTAGGAGTGCCCCTGGAAAAATTTCGCTGCTTTCAAGCCAAACATTCAGCATTGCCTGAAGCTGTTTTACACCAGAGCCTTGAGAGCCTTTTTTAAGGAGAACGGTGCTGCGAAGTGTTGTCATGATGAGATTCCTTTAATTCAAATTGGGTGGTGTTGATTCAGATAAAAAATGAGGCATGAATTGGCATTAGTCAAAGGCAAGATAAGCAGCAAGACCACTGAAGGCTGCCCAGGTTTTGTTGCCGATCACGCCATCAACGATGAGGCTCTGAGCCGTTTGAAATGCCCGGACTGCCACTTCGGTTTGAGGTCCAAAGTTGCTGTCAACTACACCTTTATAGATTCCGGCTTCCTTCAGCAGCACTTGGGCGATCGCAACCGCTTCACCTTTGCTGCTCCGGCGAATTACAGGCATTGCAGGAGGCATATTGGTTTGCAGAGCTTGCCAGGTTTTTGGTCCAACAATTCCATCCTTGCGAAGCAGCTTGCTATATTGAAAAGCTTTAACGGCTGACTCAGTTTTCGCTCCAAAAATGCCGTCTACAGAAACCATATAATCACGGCTGACTCGCTGATTAAGCAACTGCTGAAGGGTTTTTACAGCCGCACCTTGAGCACCCATTTGCAGCGTTGGATATTGAGTGGAAATCGTATTCATTTTGAATGACCTTTGTGATTGTTGAAGTGGATTACGTTTGAATCGGTCGCTGTTCCACAACAATGCAACAAGGTAAAACAAACAGATTCCGGGAAATCAAGAGTACCCTTGCGGGTGCTTATTTAAGGGCCAAAGGATGGTAGGGGATAGATTGCTTTGTTTGAGGAGATTCGCAAAAGGCTTTCTTCTGAAAAGAGTCTCTAACTTGTGCAAACCGCTCTGATTTCACGCCCAGGAGATTTGACCCCCAGACAGGCAAAATGGGTATTAGGCAAAGCAGCAACAATCGCGGCGACTCAGCAATAGGACTTTTAGAGAGTTTAATCTGACAATTTCGCCTCACTACCAAATCGATCGCAAGATTAGAAATTTCGCTCTCGATCGTCAGGACAAAATTAGGAAATTTTTAGAAAAATAAATAACGCTACTTGTAGAGTAAATTACCCAGTATTTAGGGCTACTTAAACACCATATCTAGAAGAAGCAAGTTTTTTACTATCACAAACTTCCACTTTAGCAGCTAGTCGTAACCGAAATTTCGAGTAAAGATAAAGAATATATAACAATGCTTGAAGGTATCCGAATCGCACTTGACTTCCGTTTTTTCTGGTTCGCAATTGTCCTTTTCCGATCGGATTCCAGCAAGCTCTAAGCCAGGGTTGAAACGATCGCTACTTCACTTGAGAAATAGGGATTCTGTTCAACCAACTGGAAAAATGATTGAAAAAAGGCAAGGCTCGATGGATCAGATCGAACCTTTGCCAGACTCGCTTGAGTCTCAATCTATTTCAACCCACCTTCTTAACGACCGTATCAACCCTACTTATCAACAACACGTATCAACAGTGAGTGAGGAACCCATGAAACCGCAATTCACGACTCATTCGATTCCCTTTGATCAAGACCCAAACGTATCTTCTAAACTGAAGCAATTTAAGAGGCTCCCCCGGCGAATGTCAAGCTTTCTACGTCAGGGATTGCTGTCGATCGCGGTACTCACTGCGGTAGTTGGAGCTTCTTCCCAATCGATCGCCCAAACCCTGCTACCTAACAACACCCTGTTTCCCGGTGAGCAAGGTGCAAGAGTATTTACTTTGCAGCAGGCACTGAGGTCAGAAGGCTTTTTCGTTAGCGTCGACGGAGTTTATGGACCGGAAACCGTGAGTGCCGTGACTCAGTTTCAGCGCAGTTGCGGTCTGATTGTGGATGGCATTGCCGGACCTCAAACGAACAATGCCCTTGCTTCGGGAACCTGTTCCGGGTTCGTTCCCATTCAGCCACCCTTTATCCCGGTTCAGCCGCCCACTTCCGGCTTGCCCGTTGGTCCTTTTGTGGCAGTGATTCCGGGTGATGACCCTAGCAATTTGGCAACGGCTCGACAGGTGCAGGCAGCAGCAACTGTTCAAAGCTCCAGGAGAGGTTCGTTCATCAATGCAGGCGGCTACGAGGATCGAGAAAGAGCTGAAGCGGTGGTCGATCAGCTTCGCAATCGGCGTTTGTCTGCACGGGTCGAGTATCGTCCTTAAGAGGCAACAGCTCGAATTGTTTCAACCATCGATCGCACACTCTGAGCCGTTGCCGGAGCCAGCAAAACTCCATTGCGATAGTGCCCGGTTGCCACAATCACATTCTGGTAGCCGGGCATTGGCTCAATCACCGGAGCAGGACGCTGATGGGGACGCGGACGCAAGCCCGACCACTGCTCCACCGTTACGCCCGCTGCCAGGGCAGGACAAAACTCGATCGCCCCGCTTAGCACCCTTTGCAGGCGATCGGCATCGGGCAAAATTTCACTCGCACCTGCGGAAAATTCAACCGTCGCACCCACCCAATATTCTCGATCGCCCAACGGAACCAAATGGATATCGTTTCCGGTAACAACGGGCTGAAAGTTTGGATTTCCCAATGGCTCTGCCAAACGCATTCGCACCGCCTGCCCCAGCACCGGGCGCACTTCAACCACTTTCTCTCCCGCGACTTCTGGCGATCGAACCTGCTGGAGAGACTGCAAAACAGGCGTTGACCCTAATCCTGCCGTGACGACGATCGCATCCACTGCAAATCTGCCCTGCTGAGTGTCGATCGCGTGGCAAGCACACAGTCCCGATGAAGTTTGATCCGAGGCAAACCCTGTAATCTGAGTCTCAAAATAAAACTGAACGCCGCGCCGCTGAGCTGCTTCAATCAGCATCAGGGTAAGTGTCTTGGGGTCGAGCTGGCGATCGTCCGGCGAATAAATTGCTCCCACGACACGCGGGCTGGTCACCTGAGGACAGTGCTGCCGCAGTTTGGTTAAATCCCATCGCTCCAGCCGCCACCCCTGCGATAGGCGCGTTTCAATCAGGCTATCCCAGTCAGGCTGCTCCTCATCGGCTAAACACAGCTTGACAATGCCCTTACGGTTGAATGGAATTATTGTACCCGTCGCTGCCTCTAATTCAGGAACCAGCGTTTCGTATCGCTTCAGGCTGGCCTCCCGCAAATTCCAGGCACGCCCTTTCACTTTTTGACTGATTGCCCCCATCAGCACACCCAGCGCAGCTTGCGTCGCCCCTTGAACCGGGAACTGGCGATCGATCACCGTAATTCTGAATTCTGAATTGCCGCTGAGTTCGTAGGCAGTCATCGCCCCGATCACGCCACAGCCAACGATCGCGATGTGCATTTTTTACCGGAGAATGAGGAGATCAGGGGATAGGGAGATGAGGGAAGGGTGAAGAGATCAGGGGCAAAAGGGCAAAGGAGGTTTGAGGAAGTTTTTAGTTTAAGCAACGCTCGAATTACTGATTCCAAATTTATTTCAAAGCTGCTCACGTTCTCACGCCTCACCCTTGCCTCTTCTTCCTGCTTTCACTGCTGCACTCCCGACATCTTATTCTCTTAGCTCCCCATCTCCCTATCGCCTCGTCTCTTCCTAAGAAGGAATCCGCTCTACAAAAGCGTCAAAATCTTTCAACAGCTCATTGTAGTTTCGCAAGGCTTTAATCCCGTCCTGTGCCTGAGCCGCTTCGTCAATCAAAATTAGATGTTCAAACGTTTCCTTGGCGGCTGCTTCTGCTTGTTTCTGCTCAGAAGGCAGCAGATTGCGCGATAAACGGAGCATCGTAGCTCGGATTTCGCCCAGAGGACCGTGAATTAGCGATTCGACATCGTTCCATCGCTTTTGCTGAACCAGGGGCGGCAGCTCTAGCATTCGATCGCGGAAGGTTTGCAGCCGAGTGGCGTACTGCTGAATCTGGGCAATTTGATCAGAAGTATAAGTCGGAGCTTTTGCCGTTGGCGTTGGGTTGCCACAGCTCACGAGCAGGCTGGTAATCGCAACCAGAATAAGGGCAATTAATGACCGATAGCGGAACATAAGAATTTGTCTCACCGATTCGCTCTATTCAATAAGATTAAAACCAGATCCATCCTATAGCGGATCGGTTCAGCGAGACAGTAGCCTCCCGACCGGATTGCTAAAAAGCTTCATTGCCTTGATCCTTGCTTGAAAGATCTAGGGGGTAACAGGCTGTTCCGAGGGCTGATCTTGGGAAGGTTGATTTGGAGAGGGCTGATCCTGCCCCGGTTGATAATACGGTGCGGAGTCAATATCGCCAAGCCGATTGGGGGGCCAGAAGCGAAAGACTGCCCGACCAATAATATTCGCACGCGGTACATAGCCCCAGAAATGGCTATCAAAGCTGTTGTTGCGGTTATCACCCAGCACCAAATACGAATCTGGCGGCACCACTTCTGGACCCCACTGATAATCCGGTTTTGCGGCAATATATTCTTCTTTGAGGGGCTGGTCGTTGATAAAAACCGTGCCGTTCTTAACTTCAACCTTTTCTCCCGGCAAACCAATCACACGCTTAATAAAGGCATCTTTAAGTTCCGGGTTTTGCTGCCGTAGCCGATCGTTGGGCCAAAAGACGATAATGTCTTCCCGTCCAGGCGGATTAAAGCGGTAGCTAATCTTCTCTACGATCAGGCGATCGTTAACTTCCAGCGTCGGAATCATTGATTCGGAGGGAATGTAGCGTGCCTCTGCGACAAAATGCCGAATTCCTAACGCCAACACTAAGCTAAGACCGATCGTTTTAGCGGCTTCCACCCAGGCATTTTCAGTTTGAGGCGGTACGGCGCGATTCGACTTGTACGACATTTTGAGCGGCTCCGAAGCATCTGAAGCGGGGCTAATACCCGAATCATCAGGCGAGGTGGAATGAAGATGAGGCGGAAGATTAGGATCAGGATGAGACATGGATGCTGAGATAAAAGTGATCCGATGCAGAGCAGAAAGCAGTTCAATGCAGCCTGAAATTCAGCACAATATTAAAAACACAATATTAAAGCAGAGGTTTCAAGCAGAAAATCAAGCTTGGAGCCTAAGACTGAACTTTCGTTAAGACTAAACCCTAGTTATGGCATAAAGCGGACGAAAAGTATCATAGTCCATGAAAGTTGTAAAAGGATCAACCGGACGGGATGCACCTGATAGCCCTCTTCTACAAATTGTCTCTATAAGCTACGTGAACGACTGACGTATCAGGGGTTTCTGCTCACAAGCTGCCAAGACCTGCATCTGCTTAGTGGAGAATTTAATAAAATGCAAGGTTATTTCATGTTTTCCATTCTAATCGGTGAGAATAGTTGCTTTGGCTTTTTGGTTTATCTGGCTGGTTTATTTGGAGGTTCGCTTGGAGGATAGCCTGACTCATTCTGCGCCATCCTGCACGATCGCCTTCCAAAACCTGATGACACCCTGAAATTGTTCACCCTGAATTGACCTATGACTTCGCAACCTAGTTCCCTGCTCATTCGCCAAGCCCGGATTCTTCTGCCAGACGGCACGTTTACCACCGGAGATGTCCACTTCGCGGCAAGACGATCGCCCAAGTTGGCGGTGAAATCTCCCCTGATGATCGGGGGGAAGCGGTGCAGATCGTTGAAGCATCGGGGCTAACGCTATTGCCAGGCGTGATTGATCCGCAGGCACATTTCCGGGAACCAGGGCTGGAATACAAAGAAGACCTGTCTACTGCCAGCCGTGCCTGTGCTAAAGGGGAGTAGTTACCTCGTTTCTGGAGATGCCCCATACAAAGCCACTAACTACGACTCAGGCGGCTCTAGACGATAAGCTGAAGCGAGCAGCAGAAAAATCGCTGGTCAACTACGGCTTTTTTATCGGTGCGACGGGGGAAGCATCGCCCAACCTGCTAGAGGCAAACCCTGCCTGCGGCATCATAAATCTTTATGGGATCGATGCACGGCGCGCTGTTGGTTGATCAAGAAGCGGCACTAGAGCGGATTTTTGCTTATGGCGATCGCCTCATTGCGGTTCATGCCGAAGATCAGGCACGAATTCGACAGCGACGCGAACAGTTTGCAGGCATCACCGATCCGGCAATTCACTCGCAAATTCAAGACAATCAGGCAGCCCTTTCCGCCACGCAGCTTGCCCTCTCTCTTTCCAAAAAATATCAGCGACGGCTTCGCATTTTGCATTTCTCCACTGCCGAAGAAGCCGAACTGCTGCGCCAGGATAAGCCTGCCTGGGTCACGGCAGAAGTCACGCCCTAGCAACTGGCTGCTGAATACGGCTGCCTATGGGGAAATTGGCACGCTTGTTCAAATGAATCCGCCCATTCGATCGCCCCACGATAACGAAGTCCTTTGGCAGGCACTTAAAGACGGCATTCTCGACTTTATTACCACCGACCACGCCCCCTACACACTCGAAGAAAAGGCGCAGGGCTACCCTAACACGCCCTCAGAAATGCCCGGAGTCGAAACTTCTCTGCCGCTGATGCTGCCCCAGGCAATGCAGGGACGCCTGCACGTGCCCCAGGCGACAAACTGGATGTCTACGGCTGTCGCCAGGGCATACAAAATTCCCAACAAAGGACTGATTCAGCCCGGATACGATGCCGATCTGGTACTGGTCGATCTAGATACCTATCGCCCCGTCCTTCGCGAGGAACTGCAAACCAAGTGCGGCTGGAGCCCGTTTGAAGGCTGGAAGCTCACCGGATTTCCCGTCATGACGATCGTAGGCGGCAAGATTGCGTACGATCGCGGCAAATTCAATCTAGATGTCCGAGGAGAAGCACTTACCTTTGACGCACCCTAAGCCGAAACAATCCCCGACCACTGAACTCTCTTCAGCCGTTCTCGCCGATAAGAAAAGAAATATTCGGGAGTTTGATACGTGCAGTAAGGGGCGATCGACACCTGATCAGAGGCAATTCCGAGCTGCTCAAGCTGAAGTGCGATCGTCCGCCGCACGTCAATTCTGGCTCGTCCGGGTTGGGGGTCAGGCAGCAAAGGAGAATCGGGAATTTGGCTCAACGCATTGAGCAGGCTTTCGACCTCAGCCTCGGGTGATTCACCTGCAGAACTTTCAGGAGAGACGATCGTGCTGCCAATCTGAGCGGCGACCGGAAGCGAAACTTGATAGACTTCTCCGGCAATGGCAGGACCGAGAGCAATTTTGAGATTTTGAAGCTGGCTGCCCTGCTGCTGAAGTCGCTCGATCGCTCTGGGCACAATTTGGGTGGCAGTCCCGCGCCATCCGGCATGAATCGCGGCAACCTGTCCAGTCTCAGCATCGGCAATTAACACCGGAGTACAGTCTGCCGTACAGACCCAAACCGCCTGATCGGCGTCATCACTGACAATGCCATCCGCTTCGGGAAACATGGCAGAATCAGATTCGGCAACGGTTTCTAAGGGCGCATCGTCTGAAAAGGTGCGATCGATCTCTGCCGCTGTCAGCACAGTATTGCTATGAACTTGCTTAACCCGGTAAACCTGGGCGGTCGGCTGTAAAACTTCTGCTAAATCTTCGGGGGCATGAACCCAAAACTGCTGTGTAAAGAAACCGTGCGACCAGTCCCTCAGCAGGCTACAGGTCAAATAAGGTAGGTCTTGCCAGGTTTGCCAGTGCCAGGTATGCATAGGAATTCCGGGGAAAAGGAGCTGGACAGCGAAACGCCTTGAGGCTAGCTTACGCCAAAATCACAAAAATTAATGGAGGACCATGACCCTCGATCGCGCCTTGCTAGAGGCAGAACTGCATCAAATCAACCTGCCCATACCCGGAGATCTACCCAATTTCGCACTGCACCTGTTCGACACCGTTGACTCCACAAATACGATCGCCTGGAACCTCCTGCAACAAACCCCTTCGCAGTCTGTCGCCGTGATCGCCCAATCCCAAACTGCCGGACGTGGACAGCGCGGACATCAGTGGCAGTCTAACCCCGGAGGCTTGTATCTCTCTCTGGGAATGAACCTGGATCTGCCTGCGGCAAATGCAGCTCTGCTGACCCTGACCAGTGCCTGGGGAATTGCGATCGGGCTACGACAACGACAAATTCCGGTACAGCTTAAGTGGCTCAACGATCTGGTCATCGAAGGACGCAAGCTCGGCGGCATCCTGACTGAAAGCCGAACTCAGCAGGGACGAATTCATCAGGCAGTAATTGGCATCGGCATCAACTGGAAAAATCCAGTGCCGCATCCTGGAATCTCGCTGCAAACGGTATTTCAGAAACAGAATGTCCCGCCTATCCCGCCGATCGACCGAATGGAGACCCTGGCAGCGATCGTGTTACAAAGCATCCCTGCCAGTCTCACCTATTGGCAACAGCGCGACATCAACGCTTTTCTGCCTGCCTACGAATCGCTGCTCATTAACGTCGGGCGATCGGTCAATTATCAAAACATGCCGGGTCAAGTGCTCGGAATCACACCAGCCGGAGAACTGCGGGTATTACTTCAGCCCAAAAGCGATTCTCCTGGGGGGCAACTGGGCAACAATCGAACGATCGAGGTTTGTTTAAAGCCAGGGGACATTACGTTGGGCTATGAGGTTCCGGTAGGAGAGTAGCGAAGGGAAGGGAAGTTTGGGAACAATTTCTATCGAAAGAGCGACGATCGCTTTCACATCAGTGAATGAGTTTTACGTGAATGTGTCTCATGAGTAGATTGGGCACACAGGCGACATTCTGAAACATCTGGATTATGATGTGTCGGGAGTGCTGCACGATTTTCCTTCACTCAGCAGGACAGTTTCAACGCCGTTTGCAGCAAGGGATATCTGGAATGACAAAAAATCACCACACCAGCCGTTTTTATCAGCGTTCGCTCTGGCTCAGCGGAGCAATTTGTCTGAGCAGTATAGGGTTACTTAGTCCTAACCTTGCCGTTGCTCAAACTGCGGCAGATCTTGCTGCACCGATTGAAGCTCCGCCTGCTCCTGCACCAGAGGTTTATGCAGCTCCTGAGGTTGTGCCTGTTGAGATGGCTCCTGAACCTGCTGCCCCCGTTGCGGCTCCTGAAGTTTCAAGTGGGCTTACCCAGACCGCTCCTGAGCCCGTCGAACCACTAATTTCTGACGGAGAAGCGATTGATTCAATCGGCTCTGCTTCTGCTGATTATCAGGTTCCAGTCCTGGTAACGCCCAACCTGGCAGACACTGCTGCCGCCGCTTTTAACCCGCAGGCAGACTATATCGATACGACCGCTTACAGTCTGGGGGCAACTCGCGCCGACCAGCCAGATGTAATTTTGTCTGAGCGATCGACCGGCTGCCAGGCATTGCTGCAACCCGGTCAGGCGGCTCCTGGAAGTATTTGTCCTCCGGCTCCGATTGCAAGTTCAGATGTCCGCTATGCTTCAAGTTCGTATGCTTCAAGTTCGAGTGGGTCAGTCAGCGGCGGCTGGAATTCGGTCAGTCTAGATTACAGTGCAGGCGGTCGCACTACGCCTTCAGGACGGGAATACTACAATCTGAACGTGCGTCCTACCATGCAGCTTCGGCTGGGCAATGTCAATCTACGTTTTCCCCTCTCGATCCCGGCGGTGATTACCTCTGCGTTTGGCTGGCGAGTTCACCCCGTTACCGGACAGAGCCGCCTCCACACAGGCACAGACCTCGGCGCACCCATGGGAACCCCTGTGCTGGCTGCGTTTTCGGGTCGGGTTGAAGCAGCAGACGAAATGGGCGGCTATGGTTTAGCAATTGTCCTTCAGCACGCCGAAGACACGCAAACGCTCTATGCTCACCTTTCCGAGATGTTTGTCAAACCCGGAGAAACTGTGCAGCAAGGACAGGTAATTGGGCGCGTGGGCAGCACCGGAATGTCTACCGGACCGCACCTGCACTTTGAATATCTGAAGCGAACTCCCGATGGCTGGAGAGCAATGGATGCAAGTTCTGCTGTGGAGTATTCCTTAGCTCAGTTTGTGAAATCGCTTCAGTTAGCTCAGGCAAACGGACGCGCTCGATCATCAGCCAACTAGCAAAGAATCAGGCAGTTTGAGCTTCAGCCCAATTCGTTGACAAAACTGCCTGGCGCAATCCTTCTACGACGCGATCGAGTCCTACCGCACGAGATGCCTTAAACAGGATTCGATCGCCCGGCTGAATCAGGGCTTTGAGGCGATCGATTACTGCTTCATCGCCATCAAACTGCTCTGTTGGTACGGGAAATGCCCCGGCTGCCAGAGCTTCGCTTTCTGCGAGGTCAGCCAGAATCAGCAGATGATCCAGTTCAAGCTGCCGCACTACGGTTCCAACCTGATGGTGAAATTCAGGCGATCGATCGCCCAGCTCCTTCATAGTGCCCAGAACAGCAATCCGTCGGCTTCCGGGCGTTTGCGCCAGCAGATGCAGTGCAGCAATCATTGACTCCAGCCCTGCATTATAGGTCTCGTCCAAAATCACAATATCCGGCGGCAAAGTAAGGCGACGTGCCCGTCCCTGCGGTAGTTCTACCGTAGTGCCCTGCTGAAGTGGCTCCCAGGAAAGGTTTAACGCTTTTGCAACTGCCAGAGCTGCCAGATAATTCATCGCGTTGTGCTGTCCCGGAAGCGGGAGCGGCAATGTCATTTCGTTAACTTGTAAAGTCGATGGGTCAATCATTTGCCCAAAAACATCGCCACCCGTCAGCCCATAGGAAATTGTCTTTCCTGCCCAGAGCCGATTTGCACCTGCGGGAACTGCAAAGCAACCGGCGGTTTGCATCAAGCGCGGATTGTCAAAGTTCAAAATTGCAACTCCGTCCGCAGCCATTTCTGCAAGAAGTTCACATTTTGCGTCGGCGATCGCCTGTTCTGAGCCGAGCCTGCCGATGTGCGCTGTTCCCACATTCGTAATGACTGCTACTGTAGGACGGGCAATTTGCGTCAGCAGGGCAATCTCTCCGGCTGCCCGCATTCCCATTTCAATTACTGCAAAATCATGAGCGGGGGTGAGTTCGAGCAGCGTCTTGGGGACACCAATTTCGTTGTTGTAGTTCGCCTGTGTTTTGAGCACCTTACCCTGAGTTGCCAAAACTGCCGTGATTAGCTCTTTGGTCGTTGTTTTGCCCACTGAACCCGTTACCGCAATTACGGGAACTGCAAACTGATTTCGCCACCAGTGAGCGATCGTCTGATAAGCCTGAAGCGCGTCCCTCACAACCAGTAGTGGCAAATCAGCATCGGCTGGAGGACAGTCCGTAACAGCAGCGATCGCCCCCTGCTGCTGAGCCACTCCTAAATAATCATTGCCGTCAAACCGATCACCCCGCAACGCGATAAACAGATCGCCAGACTGCAAGCTGCGGCTATCGGTACTGATCCGCATCGGACGCTGATGCTCAACTGCCTCTATCCGAATCGGAACTGCCTTCAACAGCGCGACCAACTCACCCAACGGCAAATGCTTAACCATGCTAAGCCTACTGAACACTGCTTCGATAAAGTAGCAGCAATCATAGTTCCCACCATCCAATTTGTCCAGTAGCCTATCCGTCGCAGTTTCCTACCCCCTTCACTCCTCACCTTCCTCTGCATCCCCCACCCTCTATACTTTTCCAAACAAACCAGGGTAAAATAACTGGTCTGGCATCTGATACGCCTTAACGCTGTTAGTTGCCGAAGCTATTCAGACTTTTTAAAATGTCTAGCAGCGATCGCAGCAGTCGTCGTTCGATTGGCACGGACTGATTTCACAGGTTTTATTCTGTCAGTCTTGATTGCTCCAGTCCTACTTGATCATGACTCGATCGCCCCAACCTTAATTCTCTTGATTGACCTCATTCACATCTTAGAAAAGGAGCAGCAAGCAATGACCCAAGTGGTCTTAGGAGAAAACGAAGGAATTGAATCAGCGCTGCGTCGGTTCAAGCGACAGGTTTCCAAGGCGGGCATTCTGGCAGATGTCAAGAGCCATCGTCATTTTGAGACTCCGCTCGAAAAGCGCAAGCGTAAAGCAGTCATGGCTCGTCGCAAGCGTCGCTTCCGCTAAAGTCTGCGGCTCTGAGATGTTATCGTGTTTGCCAAACTGGCTTGACAAAGCATCATTAATCATTCATCACTAATCATCATTGATGGTGAAACAGTAGACGGTGAGACAGTAATAGCAGGATGAGGGCACATCTGCTGTGCCCTTGTTTTGTATCTTGCGGGATGTACAAGTGGTTTGTGCGATCGATCGCTTCAGCACGACTCAATAGCAGGTCGTTTCATCGATCGCCGCGAGCTGCCTCACCTGCGAAACCAGGAAGAACTCTAGCTTGAGTCCTCCCAACTGCAACAAATCACCGTCCTGAAGCGAACAGCGTTCTGAGGGAACCAGTCGCCGATGATTAACCCGTGTACCGTTGCTGCTGCTTAAATCAGCAATATAGAACCCGTAGGTTGTCTGATACCCAATCACCGCATGGCAGCGAGAAACGAGCCGATTGACGATCGTAATCGCGCAGGCAGGACTACGACCCACAAGCCAGGTTGAAGGCTGGGGGGTGATTTCGGTGGCTTGAACGGTTGCTGCATTCGTCATCAGAAAGTGTGTATTGCCAACAGCAACTGCCTGGATATAGTAGGGCGTTCGCTGACAGCGATCAGAGGCAGCCAGAGCAGGCTGAATCAGCCGCGTCACCTCATCAAGATCATAGTTACAGTTCATCAGGAGTGCATCGAGCAAAAGCGGATGCTGCTGAAGAAAGTGAAGCGGGCTAGAAGAAGAAGCCGTAGAAGGGGGCAGGTTTGACATCATGCTCAAAATCTGTACAACCGTGGGTTAGAGCCATTGCTCCTGGCGCAGATCGCACATTCCTGATGGCAGCCGGTTTCAGTCTGCTTCCTGATTCACCCTGTTCTACTCAAGGGATAACAGAGAAACAGAGCTTGTCGTGGGTTCAAAGCAGCGTAGTGAACTATCCGGCTGATGCAAGCGGGACGTTCACGCAACCTAATTTCACGCAGCATTTAATAATGCGAAATTACAAGCTGTGGAATTACAACAACCTGACTGAGGTGCAGACTTAGACTGCAAATGAAGAAAAAATCTAGAAGTAGACCTGCACCCGAACAAACGAAGGCTGAACTTGCTTAATGACTGACTGGTTTAATGACGGGTTTACAGTACACCCTTGTTAGCTACCAAATCTTGGGAGAATTACGAGCAGGATAAACACGATAAAACCAAACACCGTCAGGACAAGTCCAGTTAAGATGCATCCTTAACCCTGACTTAACTGGATATTGACAAGATTAAATCTGATCGAATCAGTTTCGCAAGTTGCTCCCTACAAGAATTTACTGGGGCTTCACGCAGGGTTCACTAGGATTACAGAGGCTATAAATCCCTTGAAATAAACCTTTCAGAATTGTTTTGCCCAGCGGCATTCCCCGTCAATTCTTTGTGAAGCAATGGGTAGTCTAGCGGGTATGTTAGAAGAACAATTCGCCGGAGTTTAGACCAGCAGCGATACTCCGAAGTATCCGCACATCCATCCAACGTTTGAAATCATTACAACAGCCGTCGATCGGTTCCTTAAACCCATTAAACTGAGGATATCCGGGCGATCCCCACCCAACTGTCATCGTTACGAGTGGTTTTTTCCTATGAAGTCTTATCTTGCTGCGGCAGTGCAAATGAACAGTCAGCCAGACGTCGAAAAAAATCTGGCACAGGCAGAAGATTTAATCGATCTGGCAGTGCGGCAAGGCGCAGAACTGATTTGTTTGCCTGAAAATTTCTCGTTTTTGGGAGATGAGCAAGTCAAGATTGACCAGGCTGAGACGATCGCCCAGCGCAGCGAAAAATTCCTGAAAACGATGGCACAACGCTATCAAATCACACTCCTGGGAGGTGGCTTTCCGGTTCCCAGCGAAACAGGGAAGGTTTACAATACCGCTTTGCTGGTAGGTAGCAGTGGCGAAGAGCTGTCCCGCTACGAGAAGGTGCATCTGTTTGATGTCAACCTGCCCGACGGCAATACCTATCAGGAATCCAATACTGTGCTTGCCGGAATGCGACTGCCGCCCGTTTACCCTTCTAAGGAACTGGGGCATCTAGGACTGTCAGTTTGCTATGATGTCCGCTTTCCCGAACTGTATCGCCATCTTTCACAAATGGGAGCAGAGGTGCTGTTTGTTCCGGCAGCATTCACAGCTTACACCGGAAAAGACCACTGGCAAGTACTGCTTCAGGCAAGGGCAATCGAAAACACCTGCTATGTAATCGCGCCTGCTCAAACGGGCAAACACAATGCAATGCGGCAGTCCCACGGGCACGCTGTCATTATCGATCCTTGGGGCATCATTCTGTCTGATGCGGGCGATCAGCCGGGAATTGCCCTGGCGGTGATCGAGCCTACTCGCCTAGAACAGGTGCGGCGACAAATGCCTGCTCTCAATCATCGAGTGTTTGTGTAAAAAAGTCATTTGTCATCTGTGATCAGCTTACTCATGAAGGTAGGCGTAATTAACCGGAGGATATTTGGCGTTGCTGATTCGACGGATGAATTCTGTAAGGGTGGTTGCAAGCCGCCTCTAGCGCAGAACTCCCTATTCGAGAATCCTATTTCCATTTAGCAATGCTATTAGGTTTAGCAAAGCCGTAACGGATCAATTTCCAGAAGCTCTAATGAAGCTCCAATAATGATGCGTTACGCTGCGCCAATCCATTTCACGAAGATGACGTTTAATCCCACGGACCTACTTAGCTCATCGCTGGTTCAACCCTTTGCAGCTCATAGCGATGCGAAGTGCAGCTTTCACAGATGACTATCATCTGGCTCATCATTAGTCCCGAACAATTAGTTCCAAACCAGTTAGTCCCAAACAACCGGTGACCCTTCACAAATGACAGTTATTCATACAGCTATTCATATTTCTTGATATCCATCCCTCCGCTGTTTTGCATTATATGAAGAACCATGTACAGTAGACTGGATGAGTTCTGCCAACGGCATGGTTGATTACGCGGCTTGGGCGATTTCTGACCTTTCAAGGCTTTCGGTTCCCGTTCTGGCAACGGCAGCGGAAGCAGAAAATTCACCCCTGGTTTTAGCAGGCGTGTTGCTGAGCCTGGTTGTGATTTATTTTGCATCTAAGCTAATTGGCGAAGTTTGCGCCCGGCTCAATCTTCCTCCAGTTCTCGGAGAGCTGGTTGGTGGCGTGGTCGTTGGCATCTCAGCATTTAATTTGCTAGTCTTTCCGCAGGCAGGCGACCAAACTTGGAACTCGCTGCTGCTTGATTTTCTGCAAGCGACAGCCGGGCTAACCCCTGACCAAACGCCTGCTGTCGCCTCTGGAATTAGCGAAGTGATCTCGGTGCTGTCTGAGTTGGGGGTGATCATTTTGCTGTTTGAGATTGGGCTAGAATCCAATCTTAAAGAACTGATCAAAGTCGGTCCGCAGGCTGCCGCGGTTGCCGTCGTTGGGGTAGCGGTTCCGTTTGCGATCGGCACTGCCGGGTTGAGCCTACTCTTTGGGGTTCCTGCCGTTCCTGCTGTCTTTGCGGGGGCTGCGCTCACAGCAACCAGTATTGGCATTACTGCAAAAGTGCTTGCCGAAATCCAGCAGCTTAGTACCAGAGAAGGTCAGATTATTATTGGTGCAGCCGTGCTAGATGATGTGCTGGGCATTATTGTGCTGGCGGTAGTGGCAAGTCTGGCAAAAACGGGTGAAATCCAGATTGGCAATGTTATTTATCTCATCGTAGGAGCCTGCGTTTTTTTGGTTGGCGCGATTTTTCTCGGACGCTTGCTCAGCCCTTACTTTGTTGCGCTGACCAACAAGATCCAGACGCGAGGCAAGCTGATTCTGCCTGCGTTTGCCTTTGCCTTAGTGTTGGCTTATGTGGGCGCAGCGATTCAGCTAGAAGCAATTTTAGGATCTTTTGCCGCCGGACTGATTCTGGCAGAAACCGAGAAACAGCACGAGATTAACGAACAAGTAATTCCGATCGCCGATATCTTTGTGCCAATCTTTTTTGTTGTGGTGGGCGCAAGAACCGATGTTAGTGTGCTGAATCCCTTCGATCCGGGCAATCGAGAAGGGCTCATCATTGCCGCGTTTCTAGTTGTGGTTGCCATTATTGGCAAATTGGTGACGGGGCTGGCAGTATTCGGTCAACCGGGAATTAATCGGCTGGCGATCGGCATTGGGATGATTCCACGGGGGGAAGTGGGACTGGTGTTTGCTGGCGTAGGATCTGCTACGGGTGTTCTTTCAGAATCACTCAATGCCGCCATTATTGTAATGGTGATTCTCACGACCTTTGTAGCTCCGCCGCTGCTGCGATCCGCCTTTCAAATGCCATCTGCGGCTCCAGAGAGTGAAAAGGCAATCGCACAAGCAGCCAACCAAGAGTCAATTCAAGATCCTCGCTAGCGGTCAGCTCAAAACGCTATGGGTGGATAACGTTACGTTTTGTCTCTATTCCATTGCTACGGATAGCGTCTATTATATAAACCGTCTTAACTTCCTCACACCGATCTGCTAACGCTGATGACCTTTAATCTCCTCTTGTTTCCGAGTCTCCTGGATGAAACTTTCGATTACAAACTCCGTTCAGACTAATCAGACTGAGCCAGTGCTTGCTCAGGGTTCCTCGATACCATTCCACCCTATGACATCTCTGCAATCCTCCGTCCAGCCTGTTCCTCACTCAAGCGATCGGCAACGTGCCCGGATAGGGGTCTTCGATAGCGGCGTAGGAGGTTTAACCGTTTTACGAGAGCTATATCGCCAGTTGCCCAACGAGTCAATCCTTTATTTTGGCGACACGGCTCGGCTACCCTATGGCACTCGCACTCAAGCTGAGATCCTGCAATTCGTCCGGGAGATCATGCTCTGGATGCAGCAGCAAGGCGTCAAGATGGTGATTATGGCTTGCAACACCAGTTCTGCTCTCGTGCTGGAGCAAGTGCAAGCTGAATTTAATATCCCGATTTTGGGTGTCATTTTGCCGGGAGCCAGAGCAGCTGTTCAGCGTGGGCGGCGGATTGGGGTGATCTCAACTCCGGCAACCGCAGCAAGTAATGCTTATCGACGGGCTATTCAGGAAATTAATCCCGATGTCGAAGTCTGGCAGCAGGGTTGTCCCGAATTTGTGCCGCTGATCGAGCAGAATCGGATTCATGACCCCTATACTCGTCAGGTTGCCAAGGCATACCTCGCGCCCCTGGTAGAGCAGCAGATCGATACGCTGGTGTATGGCTGCACCCATTACCCGCACCTTGCACCCGTGTTGAAATCGATCCTGCCCCGCTCGATTCAGCTCATTGATCCGGCAGCTCATTTGGTGAGAGCGGCGGCAAAAGAACTTGAAATGCTGGGTCTGCGAAGTACGCGCACGGCAATGCCCACTCAATTTTGTGTAAGCGGCTGTGCCGACAGCTTTGCTGCGCTCTCAGTTCAGTGGTTGGGCTGTATGCCGATCGTGCAGCACATTGACATTGCATCCCTGGCAAAGCAGCTCATGTCGCTTGAAATGGCAGATTAAGTAAAAGCCAGAAAGCACAGCCAGAAAGAGTTCAAGCTGACATCAGGGCCAGGGATAAAAAGGGTGGGGTATAAAAGTGATCTTAGCGGGAACGCTGAATCTATATCCCGCCTGCACCCATCCCTAGCTCTAGACAGTGATCTGCATTGACCTATGCACGCGATCGCTGTGCCAGCCGCAGCAGCAAATAGACTGCGAGTAGATACCCTGTCGCTAGAACCGGAATAATGATGGGGATAGAATCGTAATTCATAAGGCGGGTAATGTAAGAATTAAGAATGCAAAAATAAGCTGGAGTGCTACCACTCACAGGCGATCGCTGAGATAAACAGCCGATAGAATATACTGCTCATACAACTTGCACAAGCAGACTGAAACCAATAGGAACCCAGCGCTCAACTGACACTGAATCTAGCTCAATGCACTCTCTAAGCACGAGTCTCGGAGGGCATAGCCCATCTTTGGGAGAACCCAAATACTAAATTCAGCTAACAAAAACCCTGACCTTCCTGATCTCTAAAAGAAATCAGCAGGCAAGCTTTCAGAGGGTACATCAGCGAAGCGAAACAGAGCCAACCTTAGCAGTTGATTCGGCCGAACTATTGAATGA
Source organism: Leptolyngbya sp. ST-U4 (assembly GCF_039962215.1). Classification (NCBI taxonomy): domain Bacteria; kingdom Bacillati; phylum Cyanobacteriota; class Cyanophyceae; order Leptolyngbyales; family Leptolyngbyaceae; genus Leptolyngbya; species Leptolyngbya sp. ST-U4. Next base: position 253,044 of record NZ_JAMPKZ010000004.1, on the reverse strand, counting down.
ATTTTGAAATTCTTCTCTATCAGACTAACATAGGATTTCTGAGTTGAAAGCCTGGTTTCAAGGCTGATCTTTCACATTTTTATTAAGTTTTATAGAGAAAATCTGGCCGTAAATCTACGGGTAGCATTTCTCGTAATGTAGACTGAGTTTGTGGGAAAAAGCAGCTCGCGATCGTCCAGAAAAAGCGGCTAGAGACAAATCAATTCGTAACTCAATCAGCAACGCGAAGAGTGGCGCTTGATGAGCGACCATTGCCTCTAGAGCCTATAAGATACTTAGCCACATTAAATGGGCATCAATATCAGGGTTTTGTGCGGTAATCGTGATGTTCAGGGTTTCGTCAGTCACGGTCGATCGATAAGCCCCATAGCATTTCCAGTGACCAATGGAGAGTTGACCGACATTGCTTTCCAGAACCTGGTCTGCCAGAGCTACGGTAAAGCAGTGCCAATCGGACTGATAATTTTCCATACCTTTGGTCGATCGTTTAGTCACCCGTTCACTTAACCGAATGCTGCAAATCGTGGAGCAGACTAATCGTTCCCCCCAATGAATTCTTATCGCTCATCCAGCCAATTACTATTTTTTCTTATTCCATCAGGCGATAGGATCTTAAGGGTGACCGTAATCCTGCGGCAGAAACAGCAACTGTGAGCAGTATGTCTTGCTGCATCATGGCGGCCTGTTTGATGAATCGCGCGATCGATCGGCTGCACGACCCAAAGACGTTGAATCCAAAACGCCAGTCCTAATATCACCCTACTGTAGAACAGAGTCCACGGGTCACCGGACGATCGCACGTTTGGAAAACCCTTATGATTTGGCGAATGGCTTAGCCGATCGCTGGGCACGTTTTCCGGCAATGGTTTAAAGTTGAATGCCACATTGTTTAACCGCAGCATTGATCTTGTCGCTCAGCCTTAATGAGCGAATCACGACGAGCTGATATCTTTGTAAACGTCTCGCTTCCTGGTTTGAGAGGTATTTGAATTCATGGCTGCTGTAACCCAAGTGCCTGCTTTTTGTGACGGAATCCAATACTTCGGCGATTCGCTGCCGGGGTTTGACACCTATGGTAAAACGCCTGTCATTGCCGAGGGCAGTTTATCGATCGCTGATCCCACTGATCCGGCAGCAGTGTATCAGACGCTGCTCTATGCAGATGCTCTGCGCTATCTGACGCTGCAAGTTACGGGCAGCAAGGCATCGGGACATCCGGGCGGGTTTGCCAGCCAGGCAGAAGCTTATGCCGCGCTGGTGATGCTGGGACACAAGAATATCCTGACGGAAGTGGGGCATCATGCACCCGGATTTTACAGCGCGATGTTCCTCGATCGATCGCTGGAGGCAATGGGCATTGGCACGGTGCAGCAGTTGCGCGATCGGTTCCGCGAAAAGCATGGGCTATTAGGACACCTTTCCGGCTACATTCCAGGCATTCTAGCTCCAGCGGGTCCCCTCGGACAGGGACAGCACTTTGCCATGGCAGCCGCACTGCTCCACCGGAAGACGCTGTTTCCCTTTACGCTGGGCGATGGCGGGATGGGTGAGCCGTATCCGATGAGCAGCATAGCGCACTTCCACACCGCGTATCCGAGCGTAACCAACTTCCTGCCTGTGCTGGTGTGGAACGGCTATTCGCAGGAACATCACAGCATGGTGTCGCTACAAAGTAACGAAGGCATGATCGCCTACTGGCATGGAAATGGGTTTGAAGAAGTCGTTCTTGTAGACGCAAAAGATTTTGACGACCAAAACCAGTCTGGCACGTTTATAGACAGCACGGCTTTCTCGTGGGAGCAGCGGCTTGCTTTTGCCAAGTCTGTTTTGTATGGGGTGAACGAAGCGGCGCGATCGGCTCTAGGCGGAAAGCTCACCGTGTTTATCATCAAGCAGCTTAAAGGGGCAGGTGTTCATGCGCGAGGCGCAAAATCCCACAACCTTTATGCTCATCACACGCTCGACAACCCGGATATCGTGGCTGGGCTCAAAGCCCGTGCTCTGCCTGCTGCCGCCTGGGAACTGGTGAGAACCAACTGTGAGCGATCGGCGGGTGGACCTGCTAGCCAAGTGGCGGTGACAGAATCGGTTCTGCCCCTGCCCACTCTGGGGCAACTGCCGCTTGAAGAATACGAAGTCGGCGGCGAAAAGAAAGTGGCAACAACGACAATGGGTCGGCTTGTGGCAAAGGTCGGGGAGATCGATCGCCAGTATCTTGTCACCAACGCAGACGGCAACGAAGCTTCTGGAATTGCTAATATCAACCAGGCGTTGAAGATTATCCACCCAACGACTGACCCGCTCTATAATCAGCAGCCCGACGGTCAGGTCTACGAACCTCTGAGCGAAGATGCCTGTGCAGGATTGGCGGCAGCATTGGCACTGATGGGCGCACGAACGCTCTGGTGTTCCTACGAATCGTTTGCAATCAACGGCTTACCAATCTGGCAAACGGTAACTCAGGCAATGGCAGAACTGCGCCGCCCCACGCCGTCCACAATGACCCTCTTTACCGCAGGCGCACTAGAGCAGGGACGCAATGGCTGGACACACCAACGCCCCGAAATCGAGGCCTATTTTGCGGCAATGATGCGAAATGGTAATGTCTTCCCGTTGTTTCCGCCGGATGCCAACAGTATCCAGGTTTGCTACGACTGGGGCTTGACCACGCAAAATAAAGGGATTGTGATTACCGCTAGTAAGTCGCCGCTGCCGATTTACACCACGCTAGAGCAAACTCGTCAGGGCTTGCAGGAAGGCGCGATCGTCCTCCAAGAAAGCAGTGGATCTAAAACGATCGTCTTTGCCGTGATTGGCGACATGATTTTGCTGCCCGTCTTTGAAGCGGCGATTCAGCTTGAACAGCAGGGCTACGGAGTGCGAATCGTTTCCGTCGTCAGTCCACGTCGGCTTTATCGCCCCTCAGATGTGTCCTGGGAGACCTGCTCGGAGCCGGACGGTCAGTTTCTCGACGAGACTGGATTCGATCGCTTCTTTGGCGGCGATGTTCTTCTGGGTGTGACAGGCGGAGCCAGTGGAATGCTGGAACCTATGATGCTTCGTAGTACTGCTAAACGGGACACGATCGTTTGGAAGCGCGGCGAAACGACTGCAACTGCCAGCGAGCTGATGGCATTTAATGGCATCACTCCAGAAGGATTAGCGAAGCGAGCGATCGAGTTAGCGCAGTAAAAGAGCAGGTTAATAAGTGGGTAGGTAAGTAATGCCTACCCTAAAGGTTACCGGACGTTAGCTTGAGGACTGCTCAAATCTCTGCATCCATTCCCACCAGCGATTCAAAGGATAGTAAATTGCGGGTGCCCACAAACTGCTGAGAATGGCAGAGCTAAGCGCAATTCGCTGATGATAAGTCCAGATTTCGGACAGCGATCGATGGGGAAGATCCGACTGAGTAATACCTATCCAGGTAAATTGCAGAGCGGTAACGGTTTCAGCAACGACTGCCATACCAAAGACAATCAGGGCGATTGAAATAAACTCTTCCTGAACGTAGCGTTGCTTTTGCAGGCGGGCGGTCAGAAACCCGACGATCGCCAGACTCAACGCATGGGTTGGTTCTGGAGCAGTCATTGCATCTTGAAGCATTCCCAACAGCAGCCCCGCCAGTGCGCCTTGAAAAGCCGTTCGCTTTACGCTCCAGGCAACAACCCAGATCAGCAACCAGTTTGGACCCACCGACAGCAGTTCCATACCGGGCAGACGGGTGGGTAAAATCAGCAGACAAATCAGCACCGAAATTATCGTGATAGCCCAACTCAACCCCTGACGTGCGTAGGGATGCCATCGCAAAATATCAGGAGTCAAAAGCCTTGCCCCCCCGCCTCAGCATTCGCCAATTCTGCCTTAACGGATGCACGATCGCTTTCCCCCCTGCTTTGTAGCTCAGGCGGTGCATTGTTTGACTCTGACTTAGGATTGGGCGACAGCGTGACCCATTCCAAATGGCTTACAGGCGCAGACAGCGCGACAACCGCTTCTGGAGCAGGGCTTTTGTTGAGATTTACTGATTCAACTACCCCCAGCGGCAATCCGGGCGGAAAAAGCTGGCTGTAAGCAGACGTTGCCACTACATCGCCCGGACGCACATCGGGCACTTTGTCAAAAAATTCCATTACGACCCGGTTGGCAGACTGCCCGCGCACATAGCCCATACTGCGCGATCGGCTCACTACCACCCCCACCTGACTCGTTGGATCACTAATTAGCAGGACGCGGCTAGTATTGGGGGTCACCTGCACCACGCGCCCAATCACGCCACCCTCGCCCGAAACAACGGCACCCGCTGCTACCCCGTCACGACCGCCTCGTCCAACAATAATTTGCTGCCACCAATGGTCAGCACTGCGCCCAATGACCGGAGCAACAATTCCCGCACCATTGCGCTTTTGCACATAGCCCAGCAGCTCTTGCAACTGCTGATTTTGGCTCTGGAGTTCAATAATTTTTTGCTGTAGCTCCCTGGCGCGGGCATCTGCAATTGGATCCGCCGGAGCTGCCTGAGGAGCAAACGGTAACGACAGACCGCGATAAAGTTCAAATAGCAGTGAACCCTGGGTTTGACGAATTACCCAAACTCCCCCAACCGCCAGTAGCAGGATGCCTACTCTGACTCCGTTTTTGTCCCACCAGCGACGAATTGCGTACATTTAGAAATTGCGTGAACGACCGCTAAAGACGCGCTCTAGCTGCTTAAAGTTTTCCAAAACGCGCCCGGTTCCTAACACCACACAGCTCAGGGGATCTGCCGCAACGTGAACGACAATTCCCGTCTCGTGGCTGATCAGGGTATCGAGTCCACGCAGCAGTGCTCCACCGCCTGCCAACATAATGCCGCGATCGATAATGTCGGCTGCTAATTCGGGAGGGGTGCGCTCCAGCGTCCGCTTGACTGCCTCAATGATGACCGACAAAGGCTCAGCCATTGATTCGCGGATTTCTGGTCCCTTCACCGTCACTGTTCGGGGCAAGCCCGACAGCAAATGCAGACCGCGCACTTCCATCAAAGAATCATCATCGTCATCCATTGGGTAGGCAGAACCGATCATGATTTTAATTTCCTCGGCAGTCCGTTCCCCGATTACCAGGTTATGCACCTTTTTCATGTACTGGGTAATCGAGTCGCTGAGTTCATCTCCCGCCACCCGAACAGATTCGCTCAGCACCGTGCCCTGCAAGCTGAGCACCGCAACCTCGGTCGTACCGCCGCCAATGTCGATAATCATGTTTCCGGTCGGTTCTTGCACAGGCAGTCCTGCCCCAATCGCCGCCGCCACGGGTTCATCAATCAGATAAACGTCTCTTGCGCCAGCCTGGGAAGCCGCTTCCATGACTGCTCGTCGTTCAACGCCTGTCACGCCGCTGGGAATGCCAATCACAATGCGGGGCGAAACCAAGGTGCGACCTTCGTGAACCCGACGAATGAAGTGTTTGAGCATCAGCTCAGCCGTGTCAAAGTCGGCGATTACCCCATCGCGTAGCGGGCGGAGGGCAATCACGTTTCCAGGCGTACGTCCCAACATTTTCTTGGCATCTTCACCGACTGCCAGCGGCAGCTTTTGCTCCGAGTCGATCGCGACTACCGAAGGCTCTTGCAGAACAATGCCCTTACCAGAGACATAGACAAGCGTGTTGGCAGTACCGAGGTCGATACCCATATCACGCGAGAATGAGAAGCGATTGAAGAAACCCACTAATTCTCTAAGCTCCCAAGTTTAGTGCAGAGGCTTTGGTCTGGGTTGACGGTCTGACCAAATTACATGGAGGATTCTATTACGTTTTGATTACAGAGTCTAGTCAATCATCTTTGATGACGATCGCATTTCTAGCTCGTTCCCAAAAAGGTAGATTCTGCAAATGGTTCTGGAAGCGAGTTAGATCAGTACTCTTTAGACTAATACTCTAAGGATACGCGAGCGAGAAATTAATTTTAGATCGCTTTTGCGGGCGAACGATCGTCACTAATTATTATTGTTGAGATAAATACTGTTTGAGCGATGCCTGTATTACCTACCCCTACAGTGAAAGCTTGCTAAAAAGGCAGTTCAATCTTGTGTTCCTCCTACCGCTGCACTAGCCAAGCCCTGTTCCCAGGAGCTGTTTTTGATCTTGCCTATACCCGCCCCAAGGGAGTACAATTAGTACAGAGATACTAAAAGCCAAAGTCATACCGCCCTGAGCTGTGCCGTTTTGATTCATATTCATACTAAATTTGGTTCTAGCAAGTACCACTTTCAGTGAGTGCTTTTAGTCAGCACAGTCTGTAGTCGCTAGACTAGGTTGAATCCGTTGCTCAGAAGTTGGTCTAAAACTTGATTCGGTTCAAACCTGATCGATTGCGATCGACATGGGCAAAACCAGCACGAGACCAGCATAAGACCCGCACGACAACGGCTAGAAATACTGCTGAGAATATTGCTAAGAGTTAAAGAGAGGGCAAGATGAGCTTAAACACCGTAACGCTGGTAGGACGGGCAGGGCGCGACCCCGAAGTGAAGTACTTTGAGTCGGGCAGCGTTGTTTGTCGGTTCACGCTGGCAGTCAAACGACTGAGCCGCAATAGCGATGAGCCAGATTGGTTTGAGATTGAGATTTGGGGCAAGCCTGCTGAGACGGCTGCCAACTATGTTCGCAAAGGCAGCCTGATTGGTGTTTCTGGTTCACTAAAGTTTGACTACTGGCAAGACCGTAGCACTGGAGCCGATCGCTCGAAGCCCATCGTCCGCGTCGATCGGCTAGAGCTGCTTGGCTCTAAGCGGGAGAACGAAGCCGGAGAAGGAGGAAGCTACTCCGACGACGAATTCTAAATTTCCTTGAATTGATTAGATTGATTTGTCTAGGCGTCAGTATCCTCGACAAAGGAGGGTCTGCGATTGCCGGGAATTTGCCAATCCTCGTTTTCACCGCCAATGAGGAGTCGCTTAATCACGACATAATCTTTGCTGAGCTGCCCCAGCGCATTGATCAAAACGTCGAGCGCAAGGGCATCGCTTGTGCCGAGGTCAAACCAGCAACGTCCCCAGGTTCCCTCGTACTCGACTTCGCTCATGTTGTGCATAAGTGCCATAAAGCTTGTATCCGCAGCCTCTGGGTCATAGGTCAGATAGCTAATATCGCTGCCTGCCTCTTGTACCTGGAGGTTTTCGGCATTGAAGCCGCCCAACTTGCCCAGCAAAAACCAGGAGTTGAACACTTCCTCAACGTATTGCTGCTCCATTAGGGAAGGAACGGACTCAAACTCCAGCCAGAGCCAGAGATCAAAGAAATTGCATTCGCGGAATTCAACCTGCATAACGAAAAAAGTAGAAGGGTAGAAATATCGAGTTAAAAATGGCTTGATAAAGTTGCAGAGATCCTGCACTGCCCCCGCTGTTTTCCTGTCTGGGTTCCAACTTAGGGGAATTTTAAACTCTGAGCAGGCTTGGCTCCCTCCAGAATGAGAGGACTGGGCATCTCTTAAAAATTGTTGCAGCTTCTAACCCCTCAATCCCAGGAAACTTCTGATTCACTCAAAGTTCTTCGTTGGGGAATTTAGGGGGCGTAGCGGACTCTGTATCTCACTGATCTGCGATCGCAAAACATGGTCTAGGCGAGCGGTTCGACCGAGAATCATAACGGTTAAACATTCTCTGACATCGAGAACGAAACAGAAGAATGAACAGATTGACCCTCAGCCGCAACGCCGATCGCCTCTTTCAGTGAAGCAATGCCTTCAGTTTGCAGTTTTTCAGCCAGCCCTGTCAAAATTCGCTTTACCATCCACGGTCCCTCATACACCCAGCCTGTGTAAACCTGCACCAGACTCGCCCCTGCCGTAATTTTTTCCCAGGCATCCGCTGCACTGAACACGCCACCCACCCCGATAATAGGCAGGCTGCCCTGGGTTTGACGATAGATAAATCGGATGATTTCGGTCGATCGATCGCGCACAGGTTTACCGCTAATGCCGCCTGCCTCATCGGTTAGCAGTTTTCCGGTTGCGCTCAGGCGTTCAGTTTGAAGCTGATCTCGACGGATGGTGGTATTGGTGGCAATAATTCCCGCTAATTGATGCTGCTGTGCCAGAGCCAGCACAGACTCGATCGCTTCCCATTCCAGATCGGGCGCGATCTTGATCAGCAAAGGTTTTTGAGATTGGTTTTCGGCTTGCAGTGCAGACAGAATGGGCTCGAGCTGCTCAGTTGCCTGAAGCGATCGAAGTCCGGGGGTATTAGGCGAAGAGACATTGATCACGAAATAGTCTCCCAGGTTTTGCAGGAGGCGAAAACTTGCCCCATAGTCAGCCGCCGCTTCTTCCAGTGGGGTCACTTTTGATTTACCCAGGTTGATCCCCAACGGGATCGAGGAGCACCGAGCCGCACTCTGTCTTGATTGCAGCCGTTCTGCTAGAGCCGCCGCCCCCTGATTATTGAAGCCCATGCGGTTGAGAATTGCTTGATCGTGCGGTAGCCGAAACAGGCGCGGCTGCGAATTTCCTGGCTGAGGATGACCGGTGACGGTTCCCAGTTCCGCAAAGCCAAACCCCAGCTCTGACCAGATACCGGATGCAACTCCGTCTTTGTCGAAGCCTGCTGCTAGACCGATCGGATTGGCAAAATTTAGCCCCCACAGCGTTTGTTGAAGCATTGCATTCTCAAAACAGCAGGTTTGGCGCAAAAAATGCCGCAGTCGAGGCTGGACAAAACCGCGATCGCGATCAAGCCACTGCAATAAATCAATTGCCCGATGGTGAAGCTGCTCTGGATCGCCGACCATTCCTGAAAACAGGAGCGGTCGCAGCAAGGCTTGATAAAGGTCTGGATGAAAGTCTGAAGCGTTCAAGCGTGTATGTTGTGAGAGTGGGGAAAGGAAACAGGTGTCTCTTTCTCCAGATTACTCGTCAACCTGACCATTGCACCGAATTCGATCGCCAGATTGCAAAGCCAATTTTTAGGGAACTCTAGCGATTGCGGGAAGTGTTCAATGGATTTGCCCATTGATTATTCTACTTCCTAGTGGAATTTGTACTGAGCCAGGTTAATTATGCGCCGCCTGCATCGACCGGAGTTAGGAAGTAATGGGGTTGCCGAAAGAGCCATCAAGCTATGAAAAACAGCTCGTTGCCCTGGGACGAACGCTGCAAGCACTGCGCGAGGAAAAAACGATCGATGGCTTGATCAAAATTGGGTTGGACTACTTTCAGGCAGAGTTTGATTACGGTCTAGTCTGGATCGGGCTATACGACCGGGCGGAGCAGCTGCTAATCGGAAAGGGAGGCAGCCTACCCAAAGGAGAGCCATCGCTGCTAAAGCAAAAGGTGAGCCTGAATCCGGGCGACTTGCTCGAACAGGTCATTATGCAGCAGCGACCGATCGCCGTTCCCGATCTGCGAGAAGAATCCAGGGCAGGCGGGTGGCGTACCGTTGCTCAAAGAATGGGGATTCAAGGAACCGCAATTTTTCCAATTCGGCATCAGGGGCAGTGTTTTGGTGTAGTGATGCTGGGGGCACTGCTATGGGGCACATCTCCGCACATCGAAGAAAAAGCCCGCTTAAGCATGGTGCTCGGCGGATTTGCAGAAGCCCTGTTTCAAATTGAGACCGAGGCACAGCGGCAGCAAACCAAGCGCCCCGATGAACCGCTCTTGCTGCTGCTTTCAAAGCTGGGATCGCTGCCTACCCTGGCCAAGCGACTCGAGGCGATCGTGGCTGAAACCCATCGCTTTATCGTGCCCGATTCTCTCAAGGGTGGATCTGCTTCATACCGAACCAATATTTACTGGTACGAGCGGGAACACCGCTATTTCTGGCGACGCACAGGCAACCGGGCAATTTCTCCAGGCGAAGCCGAAACTAAAATTTTGGTGCAGGACATCGGCAGCCTCTACCAGACGCTCACTGCTGACCAGCTCGTATGTATTGGCGAGGCAAACAGTTCCTTTAAAGCTGATACAACCGGACGACTGATGCAGCAGCTCCAGACTCGATCGCTGATTGCGGCTCCAATCTTGTTTCAGGGAGAACTACGCGGTTTTCTGGCGATCGAAGGCACAGAGGCAAGAATCTGGTCCGAGGAAGACAAGAGCTTTATGCGGGGGGCGGCGCAGCTCATTGCCCTGACCGCTCCGCTTGAAGAAATGGAAGTCGCGATCCAGCAGGTGAAACAGGATCAAATATTGACGGCTGAAGTTTCCCGCGCCCTGTACAGCGAAGATGACTGGCGCAACAGTCTAAAACGCTGTGCTGAGCAGGTATGCCAACGGCTTAACGTCGAACGGTTTTTGGTCTTGCTGTACAACGGGGATCAGGAGCAGTTTGACATTTGTTTTCAGCATCAGCCGAAAAACCGTCGTCCGCTGGTTGCTCCGCTGGTCGCACTAAATCCGGTTGATTGGCAAATGCTAGAACGCTCGACCGAAGCGATCAGCATTGAAAATTTGGAAGACGACCTGAAGCTGATGACCTGGCGAAAACCGTTTCTCGATTTGGAGGTTCGATCGCTCCTGATCTGTAGTAGTGCGATTGGAAAGCCAATCGAAGGGCTATTGGTAGTGGCTCATGAAGCGCCCCGAAGCTGGAGCCGTGCCGATCGGGAATTGCTCCGCGTCGTCAGTCAGCAAATCGGGCTACTGCTACATCAGTTTCAGCTTCAGCATCAGACCGAGCAGCTTCAGAAAAACGTTCAGGTGGTGCAGTGGGGCTTGACCACTATGCAGCAGGCAACCGAACTGGACGTTCTAGAGCAGTCTGCGATGCAGAACATTGCTCAGTTGCTCCAGGCTCCACTCACGGCACTCATTAGCTGGCAGCCCGGACGCACTGTCGCTCAGATCTCCACCGCAGTTGTTGCTAAGCCGGGATTCAGAGTTGCTACCGAGCTGCCGATCCCCATCTATACCGATATGCTGGTTCAGACTGCCCTCCAGACCGACGGGCTCCTGCCCCTGACGATCGAAGAAGTCACGCCCGAAACCCGCCATTGGCTCAACGGCGCAGAAATCGGTCAACTGCTGGTGCTGACGCTGCGAACGGCTCCTGATCACGAACCTACAGCGATCGTCTTGATTGGCAGAGAGAAAACTTCTCCTAATTTGGCAGGAAGCCAGCTGGCCGCCCTGGGAACCCTAATGACTCAGTTTGCCTGGTGTCGCCGTTACCTGATCCTGACCCAAACCCTGGTGAATCAGCGTCAGCGGCTTTCCCAGATTAACTGGTACAAAATGCGGCGGCTAGACGAGGTTTATCGCATCTTAAATATTGCCCTGCGGCGGCTCAACGAATTAGGCAACCAGAAGGATGCTACTGCCTCAATGCGATATCAGCAAACCTTGCGTCATCTTGGAAATACGCTAACCTCGCTCACACCCGTTCTGAAACATGAACGCTGGCAGCTCCATCAAGAATATGAGTCGATCCCGCTGGCAAGCCTACTCAAACGATCGCTAGAGCGAGTTGATGTGATTATTAAACAGCGTCAGCTCTGGTCACAGGTTCACAACGAAGCGAGTTTGAGCATCGGCGGCGATATCCCAAAAATCGAGTTTGTGCTTTATGAAATGCTAAGTGCTGCCTGTCACCGATCGCCCCTGGGTGGACGGCTCGATATCTGGTGTCGTCAGGTGGAAGATCGCTGGCTCGAACTGTCGATTACCGATCATGGCGTGATCGAACAGCGATTGCTCCAAGAACTTGATGCAGGCAGAATGGCAGATTTGCTAGCTCCCTCGACACTCGATCAGCCACCCGGACTACACCTCTACGTTTGCCAGACTTTAATGCAGCAGCTCGGTGGCGAGTGTAAGCTGTATCGCCTGGAAGACGATCGAATTCTCAGCCGCCTGATGATTCCCGTTGCCGCTGGCATTTCTACAACCCAGATTAACCGGGGCGACGGAATGAGCACATTTTTCTAAGCCATCATCCCGCTCCAGGCCGGTCTACTCAATACGCTCCTTCTTTCTTAAAGACGGCCTGGATGGTTTTGAAGATCAGCTTGACATCATAGAAGAAAGACCATTTTTGCTGATAGGCAATGTCCATCTCCACAATTTCTTCAAAGTTTTCGACCTGAGAGCGACCGTTTGCCTGCCACTCGCCCGTAATTCCCGGCTTCACCAGCAATCGCTGAAAATGGTGTGGTTCATACTTCATTACCTCGTCAACGGTAGGGGGCCGAGTTCCAACGAGGCTCATCTCGCCCTTCAGTACGTTCCAGAACTGAGGAAATTCGTCCAGACTAGTGCGCCGAATAAATCGCCCAACTCGCGTAACGCGGGGATCATTGCGGTTTTTAAAGATATTGCCTTTGGCTTCGTTGTTGACCAGATGCTTCAGGCGATCGGCTCCCACCACCATTGAGCGGAATTTCCAGATCCGAAACGGACGACCGTGTAGCCCACAACGCACCTGGCTATAAAAGATTGGGCCAGGGCTATCAATTTGCATTGCCACAACCAGCGGGATGAGAACAGCCCCGGTAATTCCTAATCCCACGAGCGCACCCAGAATGTCCAGACAACGCTTTGCAATGCTATCCACGGAGGGATGAACCCCTTGCGGATTCAGCAAATCGCAGGCATCAGCAAGCATTAACTGCTTGTGGGAAAGATCTTTGAAAGCGTCAGATAAAACCATGACTGTTCGTTTGTACGTCTTGCAGTGAACGACTGCGAACTAGTTAATAATACTGAGAACTATACAAGGAGAAGAACGGGACTAACCAGTGATTTCACTGAAAGTTCTCTGAAACTTTGGAGATTGGACTCGAATTTGAAGTTCTGGTTTAGAGCGGAGGCGATCGAGTAACACGCAGGCAATAGGGTAACTGTGTTCGATTTAATGCCAGCCGCTTTGTAACTTTGTCATCTAATGTCATCTAACCTTGGGCATAACCAGTCCTGCCTCTGCTCTGCGATCGGCTTTACCCATAGCGATTTGCCCAGCCTAGCTCCGATTTAGCTCATTTAACCGATGTTTTCGATGTCTTCGTTGTTCCAGTTCTTTTATTCCAGTTCCTTTGGCTCCTTATCTTGGCTTTTTGCCTGAAATAGTCAAGTATTGCTGTCCCATTGTCTAAGATTTCAGTAGCAAGCATCACCTGCCAAGAGACAGTTTTACAGAAATTCTATTGTGAGCTACTTTAGATAGGGCTTTTATTAAGTTAGGTATAAATTTAACTAAGTATAAATTTAGCAAGCGTAGCTATCAATAAAGTTAGTTTGTTTTAGTGAAATTAGCTGAAATAACGTAATCTATGAATGAATAAATCGTCTCATCAGCCTCAACATTGATTGATGCCGACTTTACTCGAATACAAAAATAATTTTCAAACTATCTCTTTTGAAGTAGAAACAGCTCCTAAATTTTTCCAGAGAAACTTCCCTAGAGAGCCACTGATAGAATCGGCAATGCTAGCGGATCAATAAACTTTGCTTCGTCATTCTCTTCAGTGATGTCTTCTGGAAAGTTCTGCATTAAACCCCAGCGCAGTAAACGCTAAGCAAGACTGCTGCTGCATAAGATTGTCTCTGGTCATATTTCTAGTTAATCTCCTTGCTGGGTGCTGTCAATTCTGGCGGCAGCAAAAGTGGCGGGTTCTTAACGTAGGACTTCTGCAAAAAGCGATCGCCCCACAGAGCAGTCAGGCAAGTTGAATTCGGCCAGTTTTAATAACTTATTTTTACAGCTTTATTTCGTGGATCAAACAACTTTTATGATTAAAGCAAATGTTAACTTTGTCTTATTTTGTTTGCTATTAAGTTACTCAAAATACTCCAATGAAAAACCAAATTATTGATAAAAAATTAAATAATATTTCTGACCGCGATTCAAATCTTGTCAATCGGATTGCCTCCTACGAATTACTAGAAAATGACGTGTTGTTTAAGTTTATTTATGATCCCAGGCTAGTCTTTCTCGTAGACAATGATGTTTTTAATCAAGCAGAGAATCGCGCAGAGCGTAGTTCTTCTTGGGAGGGCAGTGAGCGCAAAGATGTTTTAATTAGCGGTGAAGGAGATAATCACCTGAATGGTGATCCCAGCCAAAATTTTCTAATCGGTGGTGAGGGAAACGATCGGTTGAGTGGTGGCGACGGTCATGATTTTCTGCTGGGCGAAAATGGCAATGATGTCCTTGGGGATTATATGGAAGCGAGCATCGGCATCCTTGGGCAGGACGCAGGCGACGATTTCATGGATGGGGAAATGGCAACAATCGTCTGAGCGGAGGCAACGGTACAGATTGGCTCTTTGGCGGGCAGGGTAACGATGTGCTGGGCTGGTACTACCAAATACAGCCCCTATCGAGTTGGGTTGGATGCAGGCGATGATTTTTATTTTGGCGGCAGCGGCAACGATCAACTGCTCGACAGCGAGGGCAATGATGAACTGCGAGGCGGCAACGGCGATGATTTTGTTGGCAATTTATTTCAATTGCGGATGAGCTTTGAGGCGATCGGCAATGGCCGCATGTATGGTAATGCTGGGAATGATCAAATCTTTGGCGGACCCGGAGACGACTTGCTTTCGGGTGGGACAGGTGATGATCGGATCGGCATTCGCGAAATTATGCCTCCTTACTTCAGTGTCGAAGCAGGCAACGATGAAATTACTGCCGGAGCAGGCAACGATGTTGTGCAGGGGGGTACGGGAGACGACCGCATTCAAGGCGACGCCGGAAACGACCAGCTTTATAGCAGCGATATGCTGACGGGAGGCAATCCCGATTGTCCTTTTCCAGGAATGGAGGAAGTCGATGAACTGATCGGAGATCAAAGCCCCAACTTCAGTCCTTTGATCAACCAGAGAGCCGATCGCTTCGTTCTAGGCAATTCCAACCAAGTGTTTTATAACGATCGACAGGCAAACAGTGACGGAATCGCGGACTATGCCCTGATTAGAGACTTCAGCTTCGCCCAAAATGATGTCATCCAGCTTAAAGGCAGGGCAGCAGACTATTCGACCCCACCCCAATCGCTTTAGGAAGGGCAATTTTTCTAACCGCAGGGCAAATCCAGCCTGGGCTTATCGCGATCGTGCAGGGGGACAACATTACCGGATTCGAACGAGGATTTGTGTTTGTTTAGAGAATAGGGCAAGGCAGCAGCAGGCGTCGCAGATCTGAGTTAAGCTTTGCCTGTTTGTTGATATCGCCTTGTTGAACGTATCTGTCCCATGCACCATTTCCCTGCTTTCACCCGATTACGATTCCCCTATCGGAAAGGGAGCCGCTTCGCCTCGCGCCAATTGCCTTTGTTCCTGCTCGCCTGCCTTACCGGAATTGGACTCCAGTCCTTCGGTGGAATCGCTGCTCAGGCGCAGAGCGATCCCTACTGTCAGCTCACCCCGACGGAGATTGGCGAAACCACGCAGCTTCACCAAGCAGGACTGCGGGGCGACAAAGCCGCAGAGCAAGCCTACCAGAATCGGATTCAGCAGCACGCGGAGCAGCTCATTCGCTGTCGCAGTCAAAGCTGGCTCAAAACTCAGGCAATCTGGCTGCGGCTCTATCCCTGTGATGCGATGAACGGCGTTCTGGAGGAAGTGCTCGACCGCATTGTCGCTCGCGGCTACAACAAGGTTTACGTCGAGGTGTTTTATGACGGTCAGGTGCTGCTGCCTGCGGCACAGAATCGTACAGTTTGGAATTCGGTGATTCGCACCCCCGGCTATGAAAATCGAGATTTGCTAGCAGAGGCGATCGTCAAAGGGCGGCAGCGCGGGCTAAAAGTGTATGCCTGGATGTTTACACTCAATTTCGGCTATCGATACACGCAGCGTCCTCAGGCACAGCAGGTTCTTGCCCTCAACGGGCGTGGTGAAACGAGCATTATGCAGCGAGCTGCCAATGCGATCGGGTCATCCAGCTCCAACGAAGCCTTTATCGATCCCTACAGTCCAGAGGCAAAGCAAGAATACGCCGCTTTGCTTCAAGCAGTGCTGCAACGTCGTCCCGATGGGGTGCTGTTTGACTATGTTCGTTACCCCAGAGGATCGGGTGCTGCCTCGGTGGCGAGTCGCGTTCAGGATTTGTGGATTTATGGACCCGCTGCCCAAACTGCTCTTCTGCAACGTGCCCAGAACCGAAAAGGGCAGGAATTGATTCGTCGCTTTCTAGCGCAAGGTTCTGTTACCACAGGCGATTTGAATGCAGTCAATTCCCTTTATCCCCAGGAACCGATTCCCCTCTGGCAGGGTCGCACTTCGGCTCAGGCAACACCGATCGCCAGTCTACAGTCTGAGCTTTGGCGGCTGAGTGTTGCCCATGCGATGCAGGGTGTGCTGGACTTCTTGACGGCGGCAATTCAGCCTGTGCAGCAGCGGCAAATCCCCGCCGGAGCTGTTTTCTTCCCGGACGGCAATCAAACGGTGGGCACACAGGGCTACGACTCGCGCCTGCAACCCTGGGATCGCTTTCCCAATTCGATCGAATGGCACCCCATGTCCTACGCAACCTGCGGCACAGTGGACTGTATCGTGCAGCAAGTTCAGCGGGTGCTGTCATCCGCCCCATCGGAAGCCAGAATTCAGCCTGCACTGGCGGGAACCTGGGGACAGTCGATTAACGGTCGTCCTTCTTTAGAAGCGCAAATGCAGGCAATCCGTGCTGCCACACCCCAAATTAACGAAATCAGCCATTTTGCTTTTTCCTGGCAGGAACCCCAGTACGATCGCGATCGAAAGTTTTGCCAGTTGCGCTAATCTAATCCCCAATCGCCTGGTGACTCTAAGCTGCTTCCGGGAACGTTAAAGGATGCTTATCCATCCACCAAACCCCCTATGAAAGCTGCTTTATCCCCTTTATCTCCTCCTGCCTATGCTGCGCTGATCTTGAAACTGGCGGGAGGACTAATGGTAATTGGGTCGATCGTTGATTGCCTGATCCTGGTCGTGCCGCCCAGTTTTCTCGATCAGGCGTGGCTGACAATGCTGATTCGAGACTGGGTTTTGCGCGGCACAATTCCACTTATAGGATTTGCCCTGCTGCTGCTCGGCGCGTGGATTGATGTTTCGGCGGGCGGTATGCCTTCCGATCGTCCTGCTGGCAAAAAAAGGAAGCCTGCCAAGCCGCGATGGTTCTCTGGGGTCGTTTTTCTTTCCTGCTGCTATAGTGTGCTGTTCGCGCTACTGGCTCCCCTCTATTTCAACAGCAGTCGAATTGCCAGTGCTGCCACTACCCGCCAGCTTAACGAACAGGCAGAACAGGCAGAACAGGAGTTGAGCGATCGCCTGAGCGAAAGACGAGAGCAGATTAATCTTTTGCTGTCTGACGCTGCTCGACGGCAGGAACTTCAGGCACAGCTTGAGGATACCGATAACGCAGATAACCCCTTGCGGAGCCAGTTGTTGCCAGGACAGCAAACCGAACTCCAGCAGCTCCTCGAGCTTACCGAGCGCGTGCAGGACAAGCCCCAATTGCTAGAGCAAGAGCTAGCCAAGGCAAAACAGACTGGAATTGAGCAAATCAAAACCCAGCAGCAGCAGGAGCGCGATCGCATCACAACAGAAACCCGCAAGCTGCGAATTCATACGATTTTGACTGCACTGACGCTGGCAAGCGGCTATGGGGTCATTGCCTGGACGGGTATGGGCGCGCCTCAGAAGAATCAGAAGAAGCGGCAGGCAAGATCGCGAGTGCAGCCCAAGCCTAAACCAGGAAGTTGAGCAGCCTACTCAGCAACCTCGCTAATTCGGCGCAGTTTGATCACATCGCTCATTTTGCGAATTTGGGTGAAGGTTCGCTCTAGCTGCGAGTGATCCACAATATCAATTCCCAGATTAATCTTCGCAGTTTGCCCGGGAATCGTTTTCACCTGGGCACTGCGAACGTTGATGCGGTAGTCGCTGAGGCGGGAAAGAATGTCCTTCAGCACACCCACGCGATCGATCACGTCAATCTCAATCTCGACCGGATAAGTTTGCGGACGGGCATGGTGATCGTCTATCGGGTTCCAGCTTACCGGAATCAAGCGATCGCCCGGAACCGATTCGGTATTGCTACAGCCCTGACGGTGAATCGAAATGCCGCGACTGCCCAGTGTCACTACACCGATAATGGGTTCGCCCGGAACGGGGTTACAGCACTTAGCAAGCGAGTGCAGCAATCCTTCGACTCCAGCGATCGGCGATTCTTTGCCGCGTGGCTGAGCAGGGGCACTGGTTGAATTGGACGGCAGCAGCAGGGTTTTGACTTCTTCGGTGGGGGTAGCGGGGGCGATCGGCTGGGTGGCTTTGATTGCCTCACGCAAACGGTTCAGAACCAGATTCAGCGTGACTTCTCCGTAGCCTAGAGCCGCTAGCAAATCTTCTGCGGATTGATAATTACAGCGTTCTGCCGCCGCCTGCATCGGGCTGGACTTGAGCAGAGCTTCAAAGCCGCGCTTGCCCATTTCTTTCTCCAGCATTTCACGTCCGCGCTGAAGGTTTTCGTCGCGGTGCGATCGCTTATACCACTGAAGAATGCGGTTACGTGCCCCCGGCGTTACGACAAAGTTGAGCCAGTCGAGGCTGGGGTGGGAGTTTTTCTGGGTGATGATCTCTACGATGTCGCCGTTTTTCAGAACAGTATCCAGCGTTACCATTCGCTCGTTCACCTTTGCCCCCGCACAGTGATTGCCCACTTCGGTATGAATTCGGTAGGCAAAATCCACAGGCGTTGCGCCCTGCCCCAGCGCGACCACGTCTCCGCTCGGCGTAAACACATAAACATCGTCCGCAAACAAATTATCTTTGACGCTTTCCAGGTATTCCTGGGCATCTTTTAGATCGTTTTGCCAGTCGAGCAACTGCCGCAGCCAGGTGAATTTCTCGTCGTCAGTTGAAAGGCGCGTGTGGCTATTGCCAGATTCCTTGTATTTCCAGTGGGCGGCAATTCCGTACTCGGCAACGTGATGCATTTCCAGCGTGCGAATCTGAACTTCGATCGGTCTACCCGTTGTGCCGATCACCACCGTGTGCAGCGACTGGTAGCGGTTGGGCTTAGGCAAACCAATATAGTCCTTGAAGCGACCGGGAATCGGACAAAAGGCATCATGCACTACTGCCAAGGCACGATAGCATTCATCGTTGGTTCCCACGATTACCCGCACTGCCGCGATATCGTAGATTTCCTCAAAGCTTTTTTGCTGTCGCTGCATCTTTTGATAAATGCCGTACAGGTGCTTTGGGCGACCGCTGATGTCATAGCAGTGAATTCCAAGCTGATCAAGCCGCTCCCGCAGGGTTTCTGCCACTTTTTCCAGTCGGGCTTCGCGATCAGTTCGTTTATCAGAAATCAATTGCTTGATCTGCTGGTATGCCTCCGGCTCCAGATATTTAAACGACAGATCCTCCAATTCCCACTTAAACCGTCCAATCCCCAAGCGGTTCGCTAACGGCGCAAAAATTTCTCGTGTTTCCAGGGCAATGCGCCTCCGCTTATCATCAGTTAGGTGTTCTAGCGTTCTCATGTTGTGCAGGCGATCGGCAAGCTTGACCACGATCACGCGAATATCCTGAGCCATCGCCAGGAACATCCGCCGGAAGTTTTCTGCCTGCCGCTCCGTCTTACTGGAGAAATTAAACTTAGAAAGCTTGGTGACGCCTTCCACGAGCCGCCGCACTTCTGCGCCAAATCGCCGCTCTAGCTCTTCGCCCGTGACATCCGTATCCTCGATAATGTCATGCAGAAACCCTGCCGCTATCATCGGCGCACTGCCCCCCAGATCACGCAGTAATCCCGCAACGGCGACCGGATGGGCAATGTAAGGTTCTCCCGAAGCCCGCTTTTGCCCCTGATGTAGACAGTAGGCAAACTCAAATGCCTGACAAACAAGCGAAATATCATTGGGCGTGGGAGTGGGTTCAGCACAGGCAAGGGGCGATTGATGCTCGGTCAAACAATCCTCAAGCCAGTTGGGTAAAGCAATATCAGTGGGAAGCGTGGCGATGGCTACATTCATAGGTTAAGCCCTGAGTGCGGGTAAAGGGGCTAAGGGTGGATGATTGCGTAATTTTACGCCATCGTACCCAATTTGAAATAAGGTGGGTTGCTGAAGCAGAATATTGCTCCAACGTGCTTGCTCAAACTGAGAAACTGACCGATCGTGGCAAGTCGCTAATGAAACGACCAGCGATCGACAATTTGTTTTGAGGTCTGTCAAAAGATTGTTAAGGAAAAATATTAAACTGCCCACCCCAAGTTTACAAATCGCTGTAATCGGGGCTACAGCTAATGACTTAAAGCAATGACTTGATCAAAGACTTGATCATGGACTGCAACAAGCCGCTGATACAGATTGCTAAACCAGTACGGCAGGTGGAAACGGGAAAGGAGTCTATCTCTTACTCTTAAGGATAAGAGGAAATTGATAAAGAAGCGACCAGGAAGCTTAACACTACTTTAACCTATTAAGGTGCATACTGCGACACATTTTACTTCTATCCAAAGAAGGGCATCCTCACCGAAACGACAAAACCGAATGTTAACTGAACAATACCGTCAACCTTTTCTCGCTTTACAGGCATCAATCGATCGCTTGATCGACCTAACTAATGAGGGAGAACTCACCACTGCCGAAGTCGAAGCTGCACAGCAAATCTTTCATCAACAGATCTTGCCCCTGGATCTGGATGCCCTCAACCCGCCGATCGCCACTAAGCTTCAGTCAATCCAAACCGAGATTGCCAAGCAGTTTCGCCTGCTCTCAACGGATGTTTTGTTTCTGAAGGCGGCTCGACAGCCTTCGACCGCAAGCCAGCGACAGAAGCAGATTGGCGATCGGTTGACACTCTTGAGGCAATACTGCGAGGTCGTGCTGGGACAATCCACTGGAACGGACGGTTGAATGGAACGGACATGAAGGGATGAGTTTGATAGCGTTGGTGCCCCCTCAGGAGGCCAATTCTCTAGGGAACTTTGAGATTTGGGAATTTCTAAGCTGTGAAAGATTGGGGGCGAGTTCAGACTGGGATTAAGCAATGCTGTACGAGGCAAATGTGTGGGACAGTAAATAAGCAATCTCTCAACCAGTCACGTTAAATCTATCAATGAGCGAATCGACGATCGCCTCTTCCGAAGCCATTACCCTGGTCACGCAAGCAGACCTGCCCGAACTCAAGCAATATTTGCTGGATTTGTTCTGTGACTTTGCTTATCGTGAAGGCGACTTTGTGCTGTCTTCCGGGCAACGCAGCGAGTATTACATCAACGGCAAGCAGGTGACGCTGCATCCGCTGGGGGGCGTGGCAGTGGGTCGGGTCGTGCTGTCGATGCTGCCGCCGGAAACGATCGCCGTAGCCGGACTGACCCTGGGAGCTGATCCGATCGTGTCGGCAACGAGTGTAGCAGCCGCCTATGCCGGACGATCGATCGCGCCACTCATTGTTCGCAAGGAAGCTAAAGGACACGGGACCCAGGCATACATTGAAGGATTGCCCCTGCCAGAAGGAAGCCCGGTTGTGGTGTTAGAAGATGTGGTCACAACTGGACAATCGGCACTGAAAGCAGTCGATCGGCTTCGGCAAGCGAGCTATCAGGTCACGCAGGTAATTTCGTTGGTCGATCGGCATCAGGGTGGCGCGGAACTTTATCAGCAGCAGCAGCTCGACTTTCAAACCATCTTCTCCATTCAGGACATCAAGCAGCACTGGGCAAAGCGACAAGCCTGATTCAGGTTGATTCTCAGGGCAGATTTCAGGCCACAAAAACTAGTGAATTTGCGGAGGGAACTTCAAAATTCGATCGGGCATTCTAGCAGGCATACCAACCCTGCCCGCACTGAGTGTTCATGAACTCGTTCCCCCCCCCATTCACCCCCGATCTACCGCAATCAGATGGGCCGAAGTTTGTTCACCAGGCAGGTTTACTGACCCTGAACAATGGCTTTCATGATGCGATCCTCAGCAAGCTGCCGACCCCGGCTCGAAACTGGGTGGAGAGTTTGCCCTGGCAACAGCGACGCTACGTGCTTTCGCTCTGTCATTTAATTTGCGCGGCATCTTCCGAAGCACAGGCAGAATTTTTGGATGACTACACCGCAGATGGCGTGGTGTCTAAAAAGTTAGAAGATCAGGAAATGAGGCAGCGCGTCAAGCAATACTTGCGCGACTTTCGGATTGAGACTGACCTGTCAGAAGCCGTATTACGCACCTACATTCGTCAGTTCTATGTTCATTCAGCACAGGATACGCGCAGGCAGCCCGATCTATATCTTCAATCCGCGCTGAAGCTTGTCCTCAGTAGCGAGGAAGGCAATCACGTCTTTAACTACATCCTGGGATTTGAATTGCTGAAGATGATGTTTCAAATGAGCTGGTGTCAGCATGAGCGGCTTTATCGCCTCCAGCGCAACCAGGAAGAATTTATTCAGAATCTCATCAAGCCGATTCAGCACGCCCACCGGATTAACGGCATTATTGTCCCCAAGGACGAGGGCGTATTTTTTGCGAAACGCAGTTACTTTGTGCAGCAGCCCAACATTCCTGAAAAGAAGCTGCTGGCACTGGTGATTGCGACTTTTACTGCCGATCGCACTTCTCAATTTGGATTTGGGGTAATTCGCCATCCCAATTCGCTTGCGTTTGACTATGAGCTGATTTTTGAGCCGGAAGGAGATAGTCTTTTGCTGTAGGAGGAGGGTTGAGGCTGTTACCCAAACTTCCTAGTGTCCAATTGTGGCGATCGTATCCCTACAGCGAAATAAGCTTCGTTTTAGGCATTGCGACCCCCTAAATCTCCCATCGGTGGGGACTTTGAGTTTCCTTAGAATTTGAGGCTGGGGGCAGTTCACTCAGAAGCTTGGGACTGAGAAGCTTGGGTATGTCGATCGCCAGTTTGCTCACCGTCATTCCATGCTGGGAGAAACTGAGCTTTCTACAAATTTCAAAGTCCCTATGAATAGGGGATCTAGGGGGCAATCAAAATCTCTAAGATTCCTCAAACCATTCCTTAAAGGGGTTTAGAATATCCCAGCGCGTCTTTGACTTTTGACAAAGTGACATTGGCGATCGACTCTGCCTTTTCTCGTCCCTGCTGCAGCACCGATTCTAGATAGCCCTTGTCGTTCATAATGGCGTGATATTTCTCCTGGATAGGTTGGAGTGCGTTGATCAAGGTGTCGGTCAGCAGGGGCTTGAACTGTCCCCAGCCCATATCAGTACATTCAGCGGCGACGGCTTCTTTGGTTTGTCCTGACAGGATCATGTAGAGCGACAGCAGGTTGTGGCATTCGGGGCGATCAGCATCATCAAAGGTAAGTCCGCGTACCGAGTCAGTTTTGCAGCGTTTAACTTTGCGCTGAATCTCGTCGGGGGGGTCGAGCAGATTGATGCGGCTGGCATCCGAAGGATCGGACTTGGACATTTTCTTCGTGCCATCAGTAAGGCTCATCACCCGTGCCCCTTCGCGGCGGATCATTGGATCGGGCAGTTTGAGAATCGGTTGGTCTTCTTTGCCGTAGAGGTAGTTCAGTCGGGCGGCAATGTCGCGAGTTAGCTCCAGGTGCTGCTTCTGGTCTTCGCCAACGGGTACTTTGTCCGGCTCGTACAGCAAAATGTCTGATGCCTGCAAAACAGGATAGGTCAGCAGCCCAGCACTGACGTTTTCTCCCTGCTTAATCGCTTTCTCTTTAAACTGCACCATGTCATCGAGCCAGTTTAAGGGCGTGATGCAGTTAAACAGCCATGCCAGTTCCGTATGGGCAGGAACGTGGGACTGAACAAAGATGGTGGCGTGCTCCAGGCTAATGCCGCAAGCCATATACATCGCTGCCACTTTGTAAGTCGTTGTGGCAAGCTGAGTGGGGTCGTGGGGCACGGTGATCGCGTGGAGGTCAGCCATAAACAGGAAACTGTCATAGTCCTGCTGAATCTCAACCCAGTTACGAATTGCCCCCAGATAGTTGCCTAGATGCAGTTCACCCGTCGGCTGAATTCCTGAAAGCACACGCGGCTTACCCATAACGTTTCCCAATTCCCCTTACATACTCTATTTATTCTGCCCGATCGCGACCAGATGCAGTGGTTTCGGTGGAACGTTATGAGCTAGATTTTGAGTAAATTCTTTTGCAAAAGAGAGCTGATTGCCCAAAAAAAAGCAGCCCGAAGGCTGCATTAACAATCTTTCACCTGATTTAAGCTCAAGATATCAGGCTGGGAAGCGATCGTCGGTCTTCCAGGGCACATTGCTTCCAGGTCATAGTCGAATTGGTAGTGATTGATAGTGATATAGGCAGAAAACCGTATAACGATGACTCAGCAGCCAAACTCCCAACCTATCTCCGCTGTGCCGCCCATCGATCGCGGACCCGGTAGCATGATCACAGGTGCATCCTATCCGCTTCGAGCTGTCTGGCTATTTGCCAAATTGCCCCAACTGCGGAAATTTATCTTGATTCCGATCGTGATCAATCTGGTGCTGGGCGTGACGCTGTATGCTGCGCTGCTCTCGGCAGGATATTGGGCAATTGATGCGCTGATTGCAGGGATTCCCGGATGGCTAGCGCAGTTGTCTCAGGTGGGGGGATCGATCGCCCAGGTTGATCTGCCTTCAGTCCATTTGCCCCCGATTCAATTGCCTGATTTGACCGCGTATTTGCCTCATATTCCTTTACCGCAGATTGCTTTGCCGGCAATTCAGCTTCCTGACTGGCGACTTCCCCAGTGGCAGTTTCCGCAGTGGCAGTTTCCCCAATGGCAAATTAATTTACCTGCTGTACGCCTTCCCGACTGGCTACTTCAGTGGCTCAATGCCGTGCCGGGAGAAACGCTGCGGCTATTTGTGTTTTTGCTGCGGGGGCTGCTGACGGTAATTCTGCTGCTGCTGACGGGCTTTGTGCTGCTTCAGTTTGGGGTGCTGCTGGGTGCGCCCTGGTACGGCAAGCTGTCAGAAGAAATTGAAATTCTCAAAACTGGACAACTCCGAACGGTGAACGTTAGTTTCTTGACAGAAATCGGGCGGGCAATCACCTACGAACTCAACAAGCTAATTCTCACGATCGTCTTTGGTCTACCGCTCTTTTTGCTCAATTTCTTTCCCGGCATCGGTACAGTAATTGCAACGATCGGCGGTATTATCTTGGCGGATACGATCGTCTGTCTTGATTTTCTGGATTCTGCGGTGGAGCGGCGTCGTCCTTCGTTTCGTCAGAAATTGGGAATTGTTGGGCGGAGTCTACCCGGTAGCGCAGGGTTTGCGATCGTCTGTCTGGTGTTGGTGAGCATTCCGTTTGTGAATTTGCTGGCGATTCCGGTTTGCGTGGCGGCAGGAACCCTATTCTTTTGCGATCGGATTTTGCCCTGGTATCGTTCTGAAAAAACTGAGGAGCGCAAGCTATCGCCGGAAGGCTAGTTCTCGTTCCTCTGGAGTTAAATCGCGCCATTCTCCGGGTTGGAGTCCCTGGAGGCGGAGTTGACCGATTGCTACTCGCACCAATCGCAGCGTGGGAAAACCAACGGCAGCGGTCATGCGTCGCACCTGGCGGTTTTTGCCTTCGGTCAGCGTCATTTCGATCCAGGCTGTGGGAATCGTTTTGCGAAAGCGAATGGGTGGATCGCGAGGCGGCAGATCGGGTTCGGTGTCCAGCAGACGCACTTGAGCCGGACGAGTTTTGTAGTCCTGAATTTTCACGCCCGATCGCAGTTTTTGCAGGGCTACCTCGTCGGGAATTCGCTCCACCTGCACCCAATAAGTGCGCGGATGGGAAAACTTTGGGTCGGTCAGGCGATGCTGAAAGCCGCCATCGCTGGTTAACAGCAGCAGTCCTTCACTATCGCGATCGAGCCGTCCAACCGGATAAACATCGGGAACTGGGATAAAAGCTTTGAGCGTCAGACGATCGACGGCAGTTTCGTCTGTAAATTGTGAAAGAACGTCGAACGGTTTGAAGAAGACAAGGTAGCGGTTCTCCCCGGAAAAAGGGGGCTTGATTTGAGGCATGGAATTGAATGGAACGTGAGCGATCGAATATACGAATCAGTTATCGGTTTGGTGATAGGTTGCTAGAGCTTTTCTGATCTTGGCAAATATAAAAGCGATGATCGGGAAGGCGATCGAAGGGTTTGGATCAGGGTGTGTTGAAGAATGAGTATGTTTAAGAATCAGAAAAGGCAGAGCACTGCTATCGGTTTGTTCTGGTTAGAACTTGCCAGATGATGAAGCCAGCGAAGCCGATGTAAAAAGCCACCGCTAGCCAATCGAGAACTGTGGAAGACGTATCCATTGTTTGAGTCGAATTACTTGAGTCAAAATTACGTGAGCCAATTTGTCTACAGTTTCTAGAGAATACTGTTTCTAGAGAATACAGTAAAAAAGAGGGCACGACGATCGCACCCCCGTTGCATTAATTTAAGTCGATTAACGCTCGATCTAGAGGTCCTTGACGCTGGAGACAAGCTGTTCGACCACATCCTTTGCGCCACCAAACAGCATCATGGTTTTGTCTTTGTAGAAAAGCTCATTCTCCACACCGGAGAAGCCTGCATTCATGCCGCGTTTGATCACGATCGTATGGTGAGCGCGATCAACTTCGAGAATGGGCATTCCATAGATCGGGCTAGCGGTATCGTGACGGGCGGCGGGGTTGACCACATCGTTTGCGCCAATTACCAGAGCCACATCGGTTCGCTCAAACTCTGGGTTGATGTCGTCCATGTCGTGCAGCTTGGGGTAGGGCACATTTGCCTCTGCTAGCAGCACATTCATGTGTCCGGGCATTCTGCCTGCGACGGGATGGATCGCGTATTTTACGTCTACGCCCAGTCGCTCAAGCTGGTCTGCGAGTTCGCGTACCGTGTGCTGTGCCTGAGCCACTGCCATGCCATAGCCGGGGACAATTACCACCGATCGCGCATAGCCCAGCATCATCGCGCCTTCTTCGGGATCGATCTTGTGAATCGTTCGATCCCCTGATGCGTCTGAACTTCCGCCAGAAGCCGTTTTTGCGGAACCGAAGGCAGTAAATAGGACGTTTGCCAACGATCGATTCATTGCCTTACACATGATTTGCGTCAGGATAATGCCCGATGCGCCGACCAATGCTCCGGCAATAATCAGCATATTGTTCGTTAACACAAATCCGGCAGCACTTGCAGCAAGCCCAGAGAAGGAGTTGAGCAAGGAAATGACCACGGGTGTATCTGCACCGCCGATCGGTAAAACGAACAGAATTCCCAGTACAAGAGAGATGGCAACGAGAATGAGAAAGGTGACGGTATCGTGTGGATTAAACAGCAATAAACCGCTTGCACCCAGGAACAATGCCAGCAACGTCAGGTTAAATGGCTGCTGAAAGGGAAAAGTAATAGGTGAACCGCTGATCCAGCCTTCCAGTTTGACAAAGGCGAGCAAGCTTCCGGTGAAGGTAATGCCGCCGATTAAAACACTGAGGACGATCGTAATCGTTTCGCTGAGGGGAACGAGTTCCAATCCATTCAGATATTTCCAGAATTCGCCCACGGCAACAAGTGCGGACGCTGCGCCACCAAATCCGTTTAGTAAACCCACCATTTGTGGCATTGCGGTCATTTCAACGCGCTGCGCCATGACGATGCCGATGATGGAACCGATCGCGATCGCCACCGCAATCATTTCATAGTTCAAAATTTGCCGATCCAGCAAAGTTGCCACGACGGCAATCAGCATTCCGATCGCCGCAATCCCATTTCCCCGACGAGCCGTTGCCGGAGAACCAAGCTGTTTTAAGCCAATAATGAACAGGGCAGACGCAGCCAGATAGCTCAACTGAATTGCTGAGGGGAGAAATTCGTTCATGCGTTGCCTTCCTTCTTCTTAAACATTTGCAGCATGCGATCGGTGACGAGAAATCCACCCACGACGTTAATGGTTGCGAGAATGACCGCAATCAATCCCAAAATCACCGTTAGATTCCAGTGACGTTCGCCTGCCACCAGCACCGCACCCACGACCGCAATTCCAGAAATTGCATTGGAGCCAGACATCAGCGGCGTGTGGAGCGTTGGCGGGATTTTATTAATGACTTCAAACCCGATAAAGGCGGCTAGCGTAAAGACGACTAAGCCTGTAACTAATGCTTCTGTCATGTTTTGTGAATCCTTTTTGCTAACCCACCGTCGCCATTTGATTCAACAGTTCGCGCACTCGCGGATGGCGCACTTCGCCTGCATGCGTCACACAAGCTTCGCGAGTAATTTCATCTTCAAAGTTGAGCAGCAGTTCACCGTTCTTCACCAAATGCTGCACCAGCGTCAGCAAATTTTTCGCATACATCTGACTCGCGTGAACGGGCATCGACGAAGGCAAATTCGTGGGACCAATCAGCGTCACGCCATTCTTGACCACATCGCGACCTGCCTTTGTGCCCTCACAGTTGCCGCCCTGCTCGGCTGCCATATCGACCACGATCGCCCCCGGTTTCATTTGCGCCACCATGTCAGCCGTTACCAGGATCGGAGCGCGTTTGCCGGGAACCTGCGCCGTCGTAATGACTACATCTGATAACTTCACATGGTCGGCGATCGCCTGCTGGGTCTTCTGCTTCGCCACCTCAGACACTTCTCTGGCATATCCGCCTGCGGCAACAGTGTCTTCTTCCAGGTTCACCTCAACAAACTTCGCGCCCAAACTCTGGACTTCCTCTTTCACGGCAGGACGAATATCAAACGCCTCGACCACCGCTCCCAACCGACGCGCAGTTGCAATTGCCTGCAAACCAGCCACTCCTGCCCCGATCACAAACACTTTGGCAGGGGGAATTGTGCCTGCCGCCGTCGTCAACATTGGAAAGAACTTGGGCGACGCTGCTGCTGCAATCAAAACCGCTTGATAGCCTGAAACCGATGCCTGAGACGAAAGCGCGTCCATACTCTGCGCCCGACTGATACGCGGAATTAGCTCCATGCTGAGGGCAGAGATGTGGCGATCGGCGAGTCGTCCTGCCAGTTCTGGATTGCCAAGCGGATCGAGAAAGCTAATGAGCGTTACACCCGAGCGCAGCAAATCCACCTCATGCCGTCCGTCTTCTCGACGCTGGGGCGGTTTGACCTTGAGCAGCACATCGCACGACCCCCAGAGTGCCTCTAGATCAAAGACGATCGTGGCTCCGGCTTTTTCATAGTCCGCATTTGAGAAATAGGCGGCTTCTCCCGCTCCGGCTTCGATCCAGACTTCGATCCCCTGCTTGGTTAAACGACTCACGGTATCCGGGATCAGGGCAACCCGCCGCTCTCCCATTTCAATCTCTCTTGGAACTGCAATCCTCATGAATTCTTCCTTCCTCAACTTGGTTTTGTCTCTCGTCAGTTTGCTCAAGTTTCTTGAAACGCTTAATGTGAAGCACTTCAACCAATGACGTTTATTTGTAATGGGTAGTGCCGTTTGAAGTTGCCCCTGTTACAGGTGAAGGGTGGACGGCTGCCCACCCCCATTATCTTGAATCCGATTGAGTCTGATTTACTCTCGTGTAACGCAAATCGATCGTCCTTGCGAAGGGTTATTCACAAACATTGAACAAACGCTAAATCAATTAACATTGTTTGGAAGCGATCGCTTTTGGGGATCAAGGTAATTTATCAGTTCCGCGATCGAATCGTTACAAGAATTTAGATGTCTTCCAAAAATTGTGCTGTGAAACCCGATTGGGATTTAGCAAAAGCTGAACTGTTTTTGCTCGTTTTAATCGAAAGATGATTAAGAATTTGTGGAATCTCAATTAGTGGAGTCTTAATTAGTAGAATCTCAATTAAAGAATGACCTGCTTCTCTGAGAAAAAGAAATACAGATTATAAAGCTATTCTCTTTCATTCAAAATTCATTCAAAAAAATTTGTTAATGCTGTTAGGACGCGATCGGTCGATTGTTTTTCTTCACATCCTGCTGCTGAACTTTATAGAGACCTAGTAGTATGGAGACCCAGTCGCTCATCCTCGTAAAAACTGCGCTTTATCCTAATTTCAAAATCGTGATCTCAAAATCCTGATTTCAAAGTCCCTCAATTTCGAGGAATTTTTGAGGAATTTAGGGGGCAACGTAGCACCCGAATCCTGCTCAAACCTCTCTCAATTTCACTTTAAAGCCTAAAAGCCTAACTGATATAAGTCAATGAAATCCCTGGGGAATCTGGCATTGCCGAATCCCCTTTTGGTCAGTTCGATCGCCTTACCCGCCCCACCACAAATTTTAGATAACGTCCTTCAGGAAACTGGGCGGGAACCGGATGATCGATGGGCTGACCTATTTCGTGAATGATTTGAATCTGGTGTCCGGTGGTAGCTCCGGCAGCGGCGATCGCTTCTTTAAAGGCTTCCGGGCTGACTTGACTCGTACAGCTTGCGCTCACCAGTAAGCCATCTGGGGCAAGACAGCGAAGCGCAAGTGTATTAATTTTGCTGTAGGCTCGCTGAGCAGCATGGCGATTTTGCTTGGTTTTGGCAAAGCTGGGCGGATCAAGGATAATCAGATCGAACTGTTTGCCCTGCTGAATAGAATCATTGAGCAGCGTGAAGCAGTCCTGCGTGATAAAGGTGTGGCGGCGATCGTCCAACCCATTGAGCTTAATATTTGTCGATGCGGCTTCTGCCAGCCCTTTCCCGATGTCAACGCTAGTGACATAACTTGCCTGACCGCGCAGCGCGTAGAGCGAAAAAGCTCCCGTATAGGCAAAGCAGTTTAATACGGTTCGTCCTTTGCTCAAGCCTTCAACGTATTTGCGATTCTCGCGATGGTCCAAAAATAAGCCTGTTTTTTGTCCCGCATGAAGGTCTACCTGAAATTTCAAACCGTGTTCTTCTACAATTAACGCTTTGGGTGCAGGTTGTCCCCAAATCAGCTTTACTTTGCTATCGGATGGAGCGTTCGCAGACTCATCATCCCGGTCGTTCATTTCCAGAGAGCGATGCTGGGTCTTGAGATAAATTCCTTCCAGGGAAGCAGTTGCCTGAAGCGCATCAACTAACCAATTCAGCAGCACCGCTGCACTTTCCATGTAAGTTTGCACCACGGCAAATCGATCGTATAAATCGACCGTAATTCCGGGTAACCCGTCGCCTTCGCCAAACAGCCAGCGATAGGCAGTACAGTTTTGCTGACGCAAACTCGATCGCAGATCCCAGGCAGACTGTACCTGTTCGCGAATCCATTTGGGAGTGGGAGGTTCCTGACGGGAAAAGAGCCGAATGGCGATCGGGCTTTGATTATCCCAAAGTCCAAACCCTTTCCAGTTGCCGCACTGCACCCGGACCCAGCTTCCAGAGGACAAATGCAGATTCGGCGGAACGTGATTGCGATACACCCACGGATGTCCCTGCATCAGGCGTTCTTTCAGGTTGGCAGGAAGTTGAACGGTGGCAAGTTTTGCCATTGCAATACGCTTCTTTGTTGCTTTTGTAGGTTTGCTTCTGTTCAGAATGGTCTGAAGAGCGTAAAGGATCTTCCATTCCCCCTTCATTAACAGAGCAATCTCCAGGGTAACAACTCCAGTGCATAATATAAGTTTGGCGATCGTGAACTAATCTACATCAATCAAAAAAACAAAATGAATTGGGTGATCAGCGCGATCGTATCGGGCGTTTTTGCCTTTGTCGCGACGAATATTGATGATATCGTGATGCTGACGCTCTTTTTTGCTCAGGCAAACAATCCGGCACAGCCCAGTTCTCTGCGTCCCTGGCAAATTGTGGTGGGGCAGTATTTGGGCTTTCTGGTGCTGATCATCGCTGCGATTCCCGGTTTTGTCGGCGGGATGCTGATTCCTGATCCGTGGATTGGGTTACTGGGGTTTTTGCCAATCGCGATCGGGATTCAGCAGTTAATTCGTCCTGAATCAGACGAGGCAGAGATTCAGCTTGTCTCTGATGTCACGAATTCAGCTCATAAAAATTTGCTGCGGGCCAAGCTGGCTCAGTTGCTCCATCCCCAAACGCTGCAAATTGCTGTGGTGACGATCGCAAATGGCGGCGATAATATTGCCACTTATGTGCCTTTATTTGCTGCCAGCAATCTCCCATCACTGCTGGTGATTCTGATTATATTTGGGCTAATGATTGCGGTCTGGTGTGCTGTGGCAAATTATTTGAGTCAGCATCCGACCGTTGCACCTTTGCTAGCGCGCTACAGTCATTGGATTGTGCCGATCGTCCTGATTGGATTAGGGATTTATATTCTGATTGCAAGCCACTCTTATTTGCTACTACAGGGTGCAGGATTTTAGAAATTGCTCTACATTTAGCGTGTCATCCTGGAGAAGCTGCGCTATTATTTCCGAATTCTGTATCTGTGAGCTTTTCAGGCTTTAATTTTTTATCGGTTCTGAAGGAAACCAAAACGCTTCAAACTCTGTCCTTTTTCAAATGCGATGCAATTTCAATCAGGGTGTAGATTTCCTGAACCAGATAATTCTTATAAAAGGCGGATTGTTTTGCATTGGCTTTCGATCAAAGTGTGATCAAGACGGCTCAATTTCAAAAGCGGCTGAAACTATGAACTGCGATCAAGACAGTGCGGTTCCGATCGATGCTATGTCATCGGTAGGACAAATTGTGTTGGGTAAAAACGATCAGAAACGGCACAGCAAATCAGAACAACAAAACCATAAAATTACCCGATTTTCAAACTTACGATTTTCAAATTTAGGAAAACGGGTAAAGCGTTTCGGTCAAATTGGTTTACTCGGCAGTGTTTCCTCGTTCCTGACCACGCTTCCGGCACTATGCGCGCAGCAGGTTAATATTTCCTACGGTCCGCTTGAAATTTCAGTTCCGATCGAGGCACTCGAAACCTATGCTGAAACAGGTGAAGTCGATCGCAGTTTGCGCTTTTATACCCGGTTTATTCCTTCAGAAAACAAAGAGCAATTTCGTCAAGTTTTGCGCGATCGAATTGATTTGGATGTCGGCGAAATTTCGCAGGTTACTTATTCCTCGGTGGGGGAAACATCGCTTCAGCATTTGGGAGAGGTGATTCAAACTGAGTCGCGACAAAATGGCTTTTATGCATTGCGATCGGCAGCCATTGCAGCCGCAGCCGATGCCGAAGGATTGTCGCTATTAAACTTAATCAAACAGTTTCCTTCTCACAGCATTCGAGTGCGGGCGGATCGGGCAATGCAGGTGGCAGACGAATTTTCGCAGCTTGCCCAACAAACCGATCGCATTACGGCATTTATCGCTCAGCAAAACGCAGCCGATGCCGCCGCTCAGCCCTTAAGTTTCGATCGCCGCACTGATTTACAGCAGGTTGGAATTGCAAACTGGCAAAAGCAAACGCTGACCCTGACTGATCACCGCCGCGATCGAGCCTTTGCCGTCGATTTCTATTTACCCAATGCTCAAACACCCGCCCCAGTGCTGATTATTTCTCACGGAATTGCTGCCGATCGCGGTGATTTTTCAGAGCTGGCGCAGCATTTGGTTTCCTACGGATTTGCGGTTGCCGTACTGGATCATCCGGGTAGTGACACGCAGCAGCTCCACAACTGGTTAAGCGGTTTAGCCGATGAAATGACAGCTCCCGATGAATTTGTGCATCGTCCGCAGGATGTCAGCTATTTAATCGACCAGGTAGAGCAACTCAATCGATCGGGCAATTTCAAAGACCGCTTAAATCTCGATCAAATTGGTGTGATTGGGCATTCGCTCGGCGGCTATACTGCCCTTGCACTGGCAGGGGCAAACCTGAATTTCAACCTGCTCAAACAGCAGTGTCAGCCCGATTTAACTCACCTCAATATCACCAATCTCTCGATGTTGCTTCAGTGCGAAGCCCTGCACACGACTCAGCCCACTTCCCTGCAGCTTAAAGACGATCGCGTCAAAGCTGTGATTGCCATGAATTCTGCCAGCAACGGCATTTTTGGGCAGGCAGGACTTCAGCAAATCCAGATTCCGGTCATGATGATCGGCGGCAGTGATGATTTGATTTCGCCCGTGCTGCTGGAACAGGTTTGTCCGTTTACCTGGCTAACGATGCCCGACAAATACCTGGCTGTGATCAAAAAAGGAACGCACGTTTATAGTAGCCATTCGAGTAGCCGATCGCTTTTTCCCGGAGAAACCCAGAATCCAAGCTCCGGACAGGCACAGCGATACCTCGAAGCCCTCAGTCTTGCCTTTGCCAAAGTCCATGTCGCCGCGCAGCCCGACTACCGCGATTACCTCCAAGCTTCTTATGCCAAATCAATTAGTCGATCGCCCCTGGATCTGACTTTGATGAACGGGGGAAATGCGCGTCCGCTGGCTGAAACGCTGGGTAGTTCCTGTCCGGGCGCGAATTAGCTCGCCGCACCAGTGCCCTTGGTGAATCGAACAGATTTATCCAGAATCTGAATCCAATGGCATTCAAATATCATCTAAACATAAATATTAGCTAAACAGCTTATCGATCGCCTCTAGCGTTTGAGCCGACAGTTTTTTACCCGCTGCTTCCGCATTTTCTTTCACTTGCTCTGCTCGTGTTGCACCAATAATCACGCTGCTCAGAATTTCGTGGCGCAGACACCAAGCGAGCGCAAGCTGACTCGGCGTCAGTCCTTCTTGTTCAGCGATCGTTTTTAGGTTTTGCACTCGCGTCAGCACATCCTCACCCAGATGTTCTTCGCTGAGAAAAGCGTTTTGCTTCGGGTCAGTGGCGCGGGACCCCTGGGGCAACGGTTCACCCGGTTTGTATTTGCCGGTGAGAATGCCCTGAGCCAGAGGCGAAAAATTGATAATGCCAATGCCTTCTCGCTGACAGAGCGGCAAAACTTCCTGCTCAATGTCGCGATCGAGCAGGTTGTAATAAGGCTGGTCTGAGGCGATCGGCGCGAGTCCCCCCAGCCGCACAATATCGGTCGCGTGAGCAATCTGCGAGGCACTCCATTCTGACACGCCGTAATACAGAATTTTGCCCTGCTGCACCAGGTGATCAAATGCCATCAGGGTTTCCGAGAGCGGCACATTTGGGTCGTAACGGTGTGCCTGATAAAGGTCAATGTAATCTACGCCTAATCGCTTCAGGCTGGCGTTGCACTGCTCGATAATATGTTTGCGCGACAGTCCGCGATCGTTTGGTCCTGGCCCCATCGGGAAATAAACCTTGGTTGCCAGCACAAAGGATTCGCGTGGAAAGTCTTTGAGCACCTTGCCCACAACTTTCTCGGTTTCGCCGCGGGCGTAGACATTCGCCGTATCAAAAAAGTTAATGCCCAGATCATAAGCAGTATGAATGCAGTCGCGGGCAACACTCTCGTCTTTGGCATTGCCGTAGGTCAGCCACGAACCAAGGCAAATTTCAGAAACGCGAACCCCGTATTTTCCTAAGTGCCGATACTGCAACGCTGCCTCCTTGTCGCTTTTGCCCGTTTTCCGTCAAAGCTGCACTGGCAACTCTAGCAATTTGATCAAGTGAGAAACCCTTACTTAAGGTGGATCTTGATAAGCAGGGATTTTTCCTGGGACGGGGGGCGATCGGGCGATCGATTGAGCAAGCGCAATATCTGTTCAAACACTGTCCAGAATCGAAACCTTTTAGAATGGAATGCACTGCGATCGCCCCTTCAATCGATGACCCCATTCGGGGAACTGCCTTGCATCGCTGTTTATCCAGATTTATCTCGAACTATCTCCATAAATCGCTTTATGAATCGCTTAACGCTTCGTACCCTTTTTCGCACGCTTCCTGGCATGATCGCGCTGGCATCTGTCGCCGTGCTTCCGGGTTTCAGTGGGGCTTCGGCTCAAACGATTCCCGTTCCTGCTCCGGCTCCAACGATCGAAACCCAGCCCAGCCCAGTTTCACCGACTTCGCCCATTCCGAATCGATCGACCGACACACCCGGATTTACTCAGGAAGACAGCCGCCCCGATCCACGCCCCCTGACCGAGGAGCCGACCATTTCCTGTCCGGCGGGTCAGTTTGCCTCTAAGTTTCCCGACGTCACCCCCAATGACTGGGCATACGAAGCGGTAAACCGGGTGGCAAGTGGATCGTTGCGCTGTTTCCCGACCCAGAGCTAGCGGATCGCACATTGGCAGATCAAGGCAGATCAAGAGCAGATCAAGGTCGGATCAAGGCTGCGCCGTCCTCACCGTCAAAACCTGCGGTGGGGTTGAATCCGGCGGATACAAAAAGCTGAACTGCACCAGTCGTCGACCTCCCGCAGGCAAATTGAGTGTCACGATCGGTTCACCCTGCTGCCCCCGTCGCTGCACCAGATGCACATAGCGCGTTTGAGGTAAGCCCCGATCGTCGGTATAGCGCACCCGCACCGTTCCCCGGAAGAAAGTCTGGGTGGGCAATGGCTCGAAAAAGCGTAGCCCGTTTTGGCTCAGGGTGTCTTCTTTGATGGGGGTTTCTAGAGCGATCGTCACCGTCTGCGGCTGACTGCCAGGATTGTGCAAAGGCAGCGTCAGATCGTACTCAATGCCGTAATTGCCGTGTGCCTGGTATGCCGTGTCAGGATAGCGCACCAGCATTCGAGCCGACTGATTTTGTTCGGTTCCGAGTCTGCCGCCCAGCAGCGTTGCGAGTCCGTAGGAAAACGCCGCACCGGGCGCCGGAATTGCCAGATCGGTTGCGCCTGAATCGGTGAGCTGAGCTTCCCAGCGTGATCCTTCTGCGACCCCGGCAACTCGACCGTAGATAACCTGACCGCTCGTTTGATCAGGGGGAGTGGGAGTTCGATCGCGAGAGGAAGCCAGCTTTCCGGTTTCCAGCAGGCTCGTCCATTCGGTTAGGGTGGGGGCAAGCTCGGAGCCGTCTGGATTTTGCCTTGCCCTGAGTGCCAGGCTTGCCAGATACACTGATCCATTACTGCGGAGCCGCATCAGGGTTGATCGTCCGTTTAGGGGCGGAGTCAGCGTGGCAACCGGAATCGGCAGATTCATTAAAAGCTGATAAGAGCGGGGCGGAATCTCAATTTGTGCCGGAAAAATCGCTTCTCGATCGCCGCGCAGCACATCGCTCATCACCCGACTGCCGGGACCTGCAAACACCGTTCCCTGCGGATTATCCACCACGGGCGGCAGCGTGATAAAGGGGGCATCGGGCTGGCTCAGATAGCTTGCGCCTTGCAGCACTTCCACCCTCACTGGACGATCGCCCGGATTGTACACCAAAACGCCCAGATACAGACTCCGCAAATCTTCCGGGTTATCGGCGCGGTAAACGTGATGAGCAAACATATCAAACCGTCCATTAAACGGAAAGTTGAGATGCGCTGATCGATCGGCTTTGCCCTCCGGCGAAAAGGTCGAGAGCAAAATGCCTTCTTCTTTCACCAGTTCAGGGCTGTTGCTGTTAAACACCGGAACTCGATCAAGACTGCCGGAAAGCGATCGAACTTCCTGCGGCTGCACAATCTCCTGCGGCGCGGGTTGGGGGGGAGTTGCCGGAGTTTGTGGTGCGGGTTGGGGGGGAGTTTGCGCCATAACTGCCATTGCCAGGATTCCGCTCAGCATTGCCCTTTTCTCCTTGAAGCGATCGGACGGATTGTAGTACGTTTTGGTCACCTTCTTCACTCGGAATTTAAGGGCAATTCATGGGCTTTGAATTTTGGATTTCGGCGTTTTTTAGAGCGGTTCTCAAGATTCCTACAACTCCTCAAAGCTTCTCGTCAAGCGCATCCATTCCACAATTATTCTTCTAGGCACTGTCAAAACCCCGATCGATTCGCTACACCAGAAAAGACTTACTACCCTCTGATACAGGACGCTAACCATCAATGCGATACCGCCTAAAACTGCCGCTGCTG
Source organism: Leptolyngbya sp. ST-U4 (assembly GCF_039962215.1). Taxonomy (NCBI): domain Bacteria; kingdom Bacillati; phylum Cyanobacteriota; class Cyanophyceae; order Leptolyngbyales; family Leptolyngbyaceae; genus Leptolyngbya; species Leptolyngbya sp. ST-U4. Next base: position 215,370 of record NZ_JAMPKZ010000004.1, on the reverse strand, counting down.
CTGGCGAGTGCTGCCCTATTCACAGGTTTGCTGCCTGGCAGAACGATCGCCGCTCCCTTTCAGAAACTCTATGTGTTTGGCGATAGCCTCTCCGACACAGGCAACGTCTTCAATGCCTCAAAACAGTTCCTAGGTACAGGTGCGCCGCCTTCGCCCTACTACCAGGGACGGTTTTCCAATGGTCCAGTGTGGATCGACTATCTGGCAGAAAAGCTCAACCTCACCCCCACCCCGATCGCCGTCCTGCCCAATCCTCAAAGCAGCGAATCGTCTGGCATAGACAGCGTGAACTTTGCCTATGGCGGAGCCACCACGGGAACTAGCAGCGCGATCAGTGGCGCAATTCCGGGACTGCAAACCCAGATTGTTGAATTCCAACAGCTCCTTGCCGATCGAACTGCTGACCCCAACGCGCTTTATGTGATCTGGATGGGCGCAAACGATTATCTGTCGGGCATCAACCGTTCCAATCCAAACGGGCAGGAACCGAATCCGTCCGTCCCGGTGCAAAACATTGTGAAAGCGATCGAGTCCCTTTATCAGTCGGGGGCAAGGCATTTTCTGGTTGCCAATCTGCCCGCCCTGGGTGAAACACCTCTGGCAAAGCAGCAAGGTCAAACCGTCGTTCAGACCCTTAATCGCCTGAGCGATCGACACAACCAGCTTCTCAGCCAACAGCTCGACGAGTTGCAGCGTGCCTTACCTGAAGTCGATTTAATGCGGCTCGATATCGGCAGACTTTATGTGCAAGCCACAGACAATCGCGACTTCAGCGACCTGACCACGCCCTGCTACAGCCGCACGACCGGAACCATTTGCGCCCAGCCCGATCGCCATTTATTCTGGGATAACCTCCATCCCACCACGGCTGCCCATCAACAAATTAGCGATAATGCGCTCACGCTGATCGATCGACCCACAGCTGTCCAGCCCACGTCTTTTCCGTTAGGCGGACTGTCGGCGATCGGCACACTGGGCGTTCTCGCAGGGGCAGGGGCAGTTTGGCGGCAAAGGCGCGATCGGGCGAAGGAGGGATAAGAAGGTAGATGGGGGATGAGGTTGGCTTACGCACCCTGCTGCCCTGCTATTTTTGCGCCATTGTTTTTCCCGATTGCAGACGCCTGATTGCAGACGAGCGATTGCGGACGAGCGGTTAGTGAAGCCTCCTGCCTGAAAGCTTGCCCGCACCCTCAATCCCGCTCCCATGCAGACAGGTAGAGAAACCGAGAAACTTCTGATTCAGCTCTCCTTTTTCCATAATGGGAATGGTAAAAGGGGTGGGAAGATGAAGGCGGATAAGGGAATCCTGTACTAAAGTCTGACAAATTTCTCTGCCTAAGTGAACATTGCAATCATCAATTGGACATAATTATTGTTGTAGAGTGCATCTACGTCCTCTGAGCTTAACTTTGAGCTTCAGTTTATGGAATCTTCTTCAGAGACTAGAGAACCTTGGACTCCATTAAGCGATTTCAAAAGCTGCTTCCCGATCGGCTCCTTAGCGGACGCTATTGCGTAATTCGGCAACTGGGATCGGGTGGATTTAGCCAGACCTTCCTGGCAAAGGATACGCAGTTGCCGGGGTATCCCCTTTGCGTGGTCAAGCAGCTTCATCCTCACAGCAAAAACATGACGCGATGGCAGGTCGCAAAGCGGTTGTTTGACACAGAGGCAGCCGTGCTTTACCGCCTGGGCAATCATGATCAGATTCCGCGTTTGCTCGCTCACTTTGAAGACAACCAGGAATTTTTCCTGGTTCAAGAATTTATTGAAGGTCAACCGCTCGACAACCGCGTGCTGCAATGGACGGAAGGGCAAACGCTGCGACGGCTGCACGACATTTTAGGGATTTTGTCTTTTGTCCATCAGCAGCAAGTCATTCATCGGGATATTAAACCCTCGAATCTAATCCGCCGTCATAAAGATGGCAAGCTCGTCTTGATCGACTTTGGGGCCGTGAAGCAAGTCAGCACTCTACTGGACGATTCGCCCTTGGAGCAACCCCTCACCATCTCGATTGGCACACAGGGCTATATGCCGCCTGAGCAGGTTAGCGGCAGTCCACGCTACAGCAGTGACCTTTATGCTGTCGGCATGATTGGGATTCAAGCGTTGACGGGAGTGCGCCCCAGTCAGCTTCAGCGCGATTTCCAGACCGGCGAACTCCTCTGGCAAGCGCTTGATCCACCCGTGAGCGAGGCATTTGCCGAAATCCTCGATCGCATGGTGCGTTACCACTTCAAAGACCGCTATCAAACGGTTGAAGAACCCTTGCAGGCGATCGAGCAACTGATTGCTGAGCAAGGCGAATGCCCGGATGACGAACCTGAGGAAATCGGGGATTTCACCACGCTCATGGCATTTGAGGAATCCGACGAGGCCGCAGAGGCGATGGGTCAAGATTCTTCCTTTGGAGGAATAGTACCCTTTGTTTCAGTCGCTGAGCCGTTTGTCACTGCCGCAGAAGATGCCGCAGACCCAGTAAGTCCAGCCTTTGAAAAAAGCTTTCCTGCTGACGGAAACTTAGAGGGAACATTCCTCCCCAAAGAGTTCTCACCCTCAGAGGTTGCTCCCACCCTTGCTCCTAGCCCGTTCCCCGTTCTCCCTGCCTCGGCAACCACTCCCAAAACAATTACCCTAGCTGGATTTCAGACTTCGCCCTGGAAACTGCGGTTGGCGATCGGTGGTTTCGTTGCAGCGGCAATTGCGCTATCCAGCCACCTGATACCCTCTCGCCTCCAGTCCACTGTGCCAGCTTCTACTGTGCCAACATCCAGTGTGCCATCTGCTACTCTGCCCGGACAGCAACCTTCTGACCAGGCTCCTGTTCTGCCTAATTTACCCTGTCGGGAACCTCCACCCCCCTCCTTACCGTCGTCTAGCAAGCCCAGCTATGAGTATGCTGATGGCACTCGTTATTACGGCTCCCTAGATGCCAATTCCCTCAAAGGGGAAACTGCGATTCATCGCCCTGCTGACGGACGAGGAATTATGGTGTTTCCTACAGGCAATCGCTATGACGGAGAATTCCGCAATGGCAAGCGTGAAGGATGCGGCACCTACAGCTTCTCGAACGGCAAACGCTATATCGGACAGTTCAAAGCCGATCGCTTTGAGGGGCTGGGCATCTGGCTTTTGGGCGATGGCAACCGCTATGTGGGTGCATTTCAGAACAATCGCTGTCATGGAGACGGAATTTTTCTGTTCAATGATGGACGATCACAGCGCGGCACCTGGCAAACCGGCAAACTGGTCAATGGCAATTTGTCGTGCGATCGCTAAAAGAGCCACCCCCCTCGAAGCTGGGCAAGGTGTGGGCTAAAGTCAACATTGTGCCAGGGCAGAGAACCGCTTTGAAGTGATAACGTTACTGAAATACTGAAGTGAAGTAAGGAGTGATTATGGCTAAGCAGTCATCTGCTTTTCTCAAGATTTCGTTGCCCCTGACCGTTCTGCTGCTAACGGCAGGAATTGGTGATATGCAAAAGGGGCTAGCCCAAGATGTCCCCCAACCCACGCCTTCGCCGATCGCTCCAACGCCCACTCCTTCTCCCTCGCCAGCACCTCTCACGCCGAGTCCTACTCCAACACCCACCCCTTCGCCTGGACTATCTACACCAAACCCTACGCCGAGTCCTGCTCCAACGTTCACCCCTTCTCCCTCACCTGGACTATCTACACCAAGCCCCACGCCGAGTCCTGCTCCAACGTTCACCCCTTCTCCCTCACCTGGACTATCTACACCAAGCCCCACGCCGAGTCCTGCTCCAACGTTCACGCCTTCTCCTTCGCCTGGGCTGCCTACACCCCGCACCACTCCGACGCCTTCCCCTGCTCCGTCAGGCATCACGCCGCGCACCACTCCTTCGCCCAGCCCAACCTCACCCAGAACAACACCGCCAACAGGAGCTAATAACACTAGCCCTCGCGCTCTGTGGTAAACCTCGGTTGCGAATCGGTTAAAACCGAAGCAGGAAGTTTTGTAAATCGAACTCAGTCATTCTCCTACCCAACTGCGATCGTGTCTCTTTTTACTCGCCTTCTTCAAATTCCTCTGGGGGTTAGCCTCCTGATGGTGACTCTGCCCGTAACTGCACAAACTGCTCCTGCCGTTCCAGCAGAATCCTCTGTGTCTGTTCGCAGTAGTGCGCTGCCTTTTTTTCCTCCCGAACTGCCGCCGATCAAGCCAGTTTTGCCCGAAAGTTTAACTGTACGGCTGGTGCTAAAGCTGGGTGAGCGACGTGTATATGTCTATGAAGGCAACGAAGTGAAAGCCAGATATTCGGTGGCGATCGGCAGACCCGGTTGGGAAACGCCAACGGGCAGTTTTACGGTCATGCAAAAGCTGGAGCATCCAGGCTGGACGAACCCGTTAACTGGAGAACAGATGCCGCCCGGTAACGATAATCCGCTCGGCGATCGATGGATTGGGTTTTGGACCGATGGACTCAATTGGATTGGCTTCCACGGAACACCTAATCGAGAGTCGATCGGAAGGGCTGCTTCCCACGGCTGCGTGCGGATGTATAACGAAGATGTTCGTAAGCTCTATGAGCTGGTTGAAGTGGGAACTCCGGTTACGGTGGAACCATAAAACCACCTGACTCCACTAACTGCAAACTGATCGGTCGGGTTTATCAAGCGAGGGGATGGCGATGCTGGAGCAATTGACTGGCAAAGCCATTCCTTGTTAGCCCCCATGCAGCAACCGATCGGAGAGGTGTAATCCTGTTAACGCTGACCCATCAATAAAGGCTCTTCCCGTAGCTTTACATCCACAGCAAAATTCTGATGCTATAATAAATATACGCACGGGGCTGTAACGGTTTCGACAGGTTGGCGAACGTTATGTCGTGATGCAGGTCGAGAGCGAGCTACCTCTCGAAAATCAATGGCTCAACACAATAGGTGCAAATGAAATTAAGCCCTTTGCTCGTAAGCAAGCACTAGCTGCTGCCTAACACCAAAAACTGGTTCGAGCGTCTGTGATTTGACTCCGTTAAGAGTTACAGACAAACCTCAACGGATGCTCTAGATTATTGCCTCTGGTCAACGATCTAGTTAAGACTTTACCAGAGAATCCCATCGTCCGGGATAAGTGACGGTTCCCGCTTCGAGGATCAGAGAAGCTAAACCTGTGAACGATCGGCATGCAAATACCCAATTTGGACACGGGTTCGACTCCCGTCGGCTCCACTTAAAATCAACACTAAATAAATGAGGGGCAACTCAGCCCCCTTTTTTTTATTTCTTTTGTTTCTATCGAGCTAGATTAGAACGCATAGCGAATATTGCAGTAGGGCAAATGCTGCTTAAGCAAATCGCAGAAGCTCGACACGAGCTGTCCCTTAAAGCCGCGCTTATATCGCACGTTAACATCGCCATTCTGGGAATACTTCGGCTCCTGCAAATCGGGTCGCCACAGCAGGTTCTCGCCCTGCGGATGCCAGCCCATATTCACGCTATGTAGCCCTTCGTTGTGCGTCAGGAAAATCACCTCGCTCTGAAGCTGTGCCTTCGCTGTAGGGGATAGAGTGTCGTCGATTTGCTGAAACAGAGCGGTGTAGTTTTCTTTCCAGTTCTCGTGATAGATGACGGGCGCGAAATTGAGATGCACTTCATAGCCTGCGCTCACAAAATCATTCACGGCATTAATGCGATCGTCAATGCTGGACGTTCTAATATCTACCACCTGAGCAATCGATTGAGGCATGACGCTAAAGCGAATTCGAGTCTTGCCCTGTGGATCGTAATTGAGCAAATCACGATTCACTCGCTTCGTCGCAAAGGTCGCTTTGGCATTTGGAATATCACGAAAGAGCGTAATCAAATCCTTTACGTTATCGCAGATCGCAGCATCCACCGAGCAATCGCTGTTCTCTCCGATCTCATATACCCAGTTTTGGGGATCAGTTTGAGAAGAAATCGTCTTTTCGCCCTGTCGTGCAGCGTGTCGCTTAAGATATTTTTGAATCTGCTCGATATTCACAAACGTCGTAATTGGATTGGCGAAACCCTTGCGGCGAGCAACAAAGCAATAGGAGCAAGCCATCGCGCACCCGTTTGAATGGGACGGGCAATAAAGTCTGCGCTGCGATCGTTTGGACGCACCTGGATCGATTTCTTCACGCCCAGCACCAGCACCGTGCGCTTGATCAGGTTCCAATGCTCAACTGAATCTTCGTTGGCGTGCAGATCGGGGATTTTCCAGTGCGAAGCGACCTCAACCTGACGCGCATTGGGATAACGCGAGAGGATCTCCTGTCCGCGCCCATACTCTAATACAGCAGGCTCATAGTAAATCTCTTTGACTTGCAGCAGACGGTTTAGCGAAATGTCTTCTGGAGTGGAATTGCCGCCAGATGAAGCGGGAGCAGCGATCGGAGCGTTGATCTCAGCATTGATCTGAAGATCAGTTGCAGTTGGGGCAGTATGCAAAGCAAACTCCTGGTTGTGATCTGTCTTGATCGTAATGAGGTTGAGGGGCGATCGAACAGGCGCGATATCCGCCTTTAGAAAGCAGGTTAACTGACCGGGGAAGACCGTCCTTGAAAGTGGTGGGATCCGCGCTGTTTCTAGATTTCATGCTCCTTGAGAGTGCGTCATACTAAAAGTAGGTCATTCATGGAGCTGGATTTTGATCGCTACACCTACTCAACTCACGCTTCCCCTTGAGACCGCAGAGACTACGGGTTTAGACGCTAAAACTGTTAAGACTAGTCCGTTTGATCCCGCTACAACCCCTGAGCCAACGACTGATATTACCGCACCGATTCATCCCGAGCTGAGTGCGTTTCGTTCATCGCGGCTGTGGTTGCCTGAGCGCGTTTTGTTTACGCCGATGGCACTCGAAGAGCCATGGGGACAGGAGCTTTATCGACGGGCGCAGTCACTCGATTTGCCGATCGAGGAGTTAGGCCGCAATCGCATCACAGGCGTTAAGGGTGAGACCGAGCGCGAGACTTATGCCAGAGCAAAGCGGACGCTGGCAGTGGTGACGGCTCCGCCCAGCAGCTTTAAGCTCAGCCCGATTCCACCTTCCGCAGACTGGCAGTTTCACATTGCTGAAGGTTGTCCGGGTCACTGTCAATATTGCTATCTAGCAGGCAGTTTGCAGGGTCCACCTCTGATTCGCGTGTTTGCTAACCTGCCGCAGATTCTCGCCAACCTAGGCAAGTATGAGCAGCCGGGCAAGGCGACTAGCTTTGAGGTGAGTTGCTACACCGACCCGCTTGGTATTGAGCATTTAACGGGCAGCTTGGCAGAAGCGATTCGCTATTTTGGCACACGCGAGGACGGCTATTTGCGCTGGGTGTCCAAGTTTGACAACGTAGACGGGCTGCTGGATTTGCCGCATAACGGGCATACGCGCTGTCGGGTTAGCGTCAATGCTGCCTGGGTTTCCCAGAAGCTCGAAGGCGGTACGGCGACTGTTCCTCAGCGGCTTCAGGCACTCCGCAAGCTCGGACTTCCGCGTGAGCAGGGCGGCGGTGGCTATCCGATCGGTTTAGTGATCGCGCCGATTATGCCGATCGAAGACTGGGAGCAGCATTACAGCGATTTGTTCGATCAGATCGAGCAGGCGATCGACTTCCCCTGTGACCTCACGTTTGAGCTGATTTCGCACCGCTTTACGCCCGGCTCTAAGGAAGTGCTGCAAGCCTGGTATCCCAACAGCAAGCTAGATATGGACGAGCAGAATCGCATTATCAAGCGCAACAAGTTTGGCGGCACGAAGTATGTGTACGACGGCAATACGATGAGGCAGCTTCGCCAGTTCTTTGAAGGGGAGATCAATAAGCGGTTTCCGCAGGCGCAGGTGCTGTACTGGACATAGGTGACTTTATAACTTTGACGACAACTTTGACGACAATTTGGGGGGCATCTGCCCCTTTTTTGCAATCAAGTTTTTACAATTGAGAGGCTCCGTGAGCCGATCGAGACTGTTTTCGCCGGCGCATCGTTTGTGCTTTGCCGACAAGATCCTGGAAGAAGTCGGTTTCGACAATTTCTTTAACTTGCTTTTGTCGCTTGGCTTCGTCGATCTCAATTTTTAATTCCTGAACCTGCTGCTTGAGTCGCTGTTCGCGTAGATAAACTTGCTGTGCCATTTTTTTAAAAATGCGGGCGAGTTGTCCCAGTTCATCGGTACGGCGGGCGACCGGGGAAAGGTGATCTAGCTCAAAGGTTTCGGCTTCAATGTCTGCGGCAACGTGGGCAATGCAAAGAATCGGACGTGCCACAATCCGATCGACTGCAATAATTGCCAGACCCGCGGCTATCAAGACAAACACGCTAATCACAATCAATAGAACCTGCCTGCTGCGGTTAATTTCAACCAGGTAGCCAGCCTCAGGAATAATCGCACCCACGACCCAATCCAGATAGCCCACGGGCGATAGCGAGATGCGATAGCTCTCTCCGGTTTTGGGATCGACGTAAACGTATTCCTGCTGATTTTGAATTGTACTAAGGTTTATCTTTTGGGCTTGAATCGTCTGATTTGCTAATTGAAGCAGCGGGTTCTGCGCCTGGCTCAATTGCTGAAGCTGGGTTTGACGTTTTGCCTCTGAAAAAACTTCCTGCGGATCGGTTGAAGCAATTAATTCCTGTTCAGGATTGAGAATAAAGGCTTCTCCCGATCGATCGCCTTTCATGCGTTCGAGATATCGTGAAAGCTGAGCCAACTCGATTCCAATTCCAATCACTCCGATCGTCTTTTGATCTTGCTGTAGACGAATCGTTGTATCCATTCCTGGCGCGTTGGTCGATCGATAAATATAAACCGTCCAGGCAGGCTTTCCGTCAGTACGAATTGCACTTTTATACCAGGGGCGATCAGGCGCATAAAACGCAGGCTCCATCGGGGCGGAGTGCTGATCAATTTGCTTGAATTCCTGATTTTCTACCTGATAGGTGCGAATGGTGCTGTGGGTAGTGCGAGTCCTGCCATCCCAATCGCGAACGTGAAAGTGCAGCAAATCATCCGCAGTGCGCTGTACGCCGACAAAATCACCGTCTGCAAAGCCAAGCTGAATCCAGGTAAAGTCGGGATTGGCAGCAAGGGTACTCAGGAAAAAGGCTTCCTGCTCCTGCCAATTGTTCAGGTCAATCAGTTCCTGCGTAAAACTGCTGTCTACAAGCTGCTGCGCGGATTGGGCACTCAGAAACAGCCGCTTGACTTCCTGACTGGTGGCATTGGCAATTTCCTGATTGACCTGAGTCATCAGCGTATTCACGTTGCGTCGCGAAGTCATTGCACAGGGAATATAGACGATCGCAGCCGTTGCGCCTACGGTTGCTAGTATCGCTCCTACCAGGCTGACTTTGAGACCAGGCGTACCTGCTTTTGACCGGAGATAGTTTTGCAGCGAGCGAAGTCGGGTCACGGAAAATCTCCTCACAGCGTAGAGTCGGGTAAACAGGGCGGAAGGGTTGAAATATCGATCCTTGGTTCCGCTTCGGATTGAGCAACTAGGGCAGTTGCGGCAATCCCTGTATGGACAATTCCCAAGGTGCGGAAGGGATCAACAATGGGATCGATCGCAATAAACAGCACCAGCACTGCTTCCAAGGGAAGTTTCAGGGGATTCAGCACAATGTCGAGCATGGTCAGCGTGATCACGCTCGTTGCGCCCGAAGTTGCCATGCCCGCTAGAATCGAGAGAACCACGACGAGTGCCAACTGTCCCCCGCTCAAATCTTTGTTGTAAAGCTGGGCGACAAACAGAGCAGCCAGGGCAAAGTAAATCACCGATCCAAAGCGGCAGAGTGTAATCGAAAGCGGCGTCAAAAGCTGGGTTGTTTGGCGATCGAAGCCTAAACCGTTGCTCAGCGCGGAGATTGCTGAGGGAATGCAGGCAAGGCTGCTCGACGTTGCCAGTGCCAGAAAGGTTGACTCTTTAAGCTGTGCTAGGACGGTTAGAAATGATTGATTGGTTTGTCGCCAAATGATAATGGTACTGAGAATATAAATGATGACAAAAGTGAGAATGGCAATCAGCACAAACCGAATCATGGAAAACAGAATATCAATGCCCAACTGCGAAAACTGGGTCGTCAATAAGCTGCATAACCCAAGCGGTAATAAAACAGTTAATCCTTGAATTAGCCGATTGCAGGCATGATAAACACTTTCTAACGCTGCAAACAACGATTGCGTGGCAGGTTCTCGCACGAGTCCCAGCGAAATGCCAAAGACGAGCGCAAACACTAAAACTCTCAGCGTTTGCCCTTCGCTCAGCGCACTAAAGATATTTTCTGGAATCAGATTGACCAGCAATTGATTCAGCGGAAATTCTTCAGGCTGTATTTCTGCCCCGCTTAATGAAATTTCCAGATCGATTCCCGACTGATTGACTAAAATGCCTAATTTCTTCAGAGCTGAAGCCGAAAGATTTTTCCCCGGCTGAGCCAGGGTGGCGATCGCAACGGCAATACTGCTCACCAGCAGCAACCCGATCGGAAACACAGCGGCAATGCGCCGGATCGATCGAGCGGCATTATCCGTCATCATCAGTCGCCCTGTACTCACTGTTACCGCAGAAAGCAAAATCGGCAGAACGCACATCTTCAGCAAGCTTAAATAAAACTGTCCCAGGGGGGCGATCGACGCGGCAATCTGAGGCTGACAAGTTCCTAGATAGATACTCAGCCCAACGCTAACGGCGATCGTCCAGGGACTTTTTAGCCACCGAATCAGGAATGGAACGGAGAAAAACTTGGGATAGTTTGAGGAGGTCTTTGAGAAATATCTTGAGAAATACTTTGACATCGCTTTCCTACCGCTTTCCTTGAGAATTGGTCTGAAGCCGATTGGAATAAGCTTGCAGCAGGCTATCTGCGGTGTCATTGATATTCATCGTGTCAAGTGCCTGATTCACAAATGCCAGCAGATGTTGGCTGTCCCAGGGAAGGGCAATGGCGATCGCATCTTCGGTGTCGGTCAGGGCAATCGTCTGAAGCTGAAGGGCAGCATCGGGTTTACTGAGTACTACTTTCTTAACCTCCAGTTCATCGCGATAGGTTGCTAGCACCTCACCTCGAATCACCGCATCCACCGCGGCAGACCAGGACGGAAACTCGACCACTTCTGCTTTGGGAAATCGCTTTTGAGTAAACCCAACATAGGAAGATCCCTGGATCACGCCGATCTTGCCTTCCAAATTCCGAATCACTTCAGGAATGCTGCGTCCGTTTGCCTGCTGTACAAGCTGAAGTCGGTTCACCAGCAAACCCTGCCGCATGGTGACGTAAGGTTGACTAAAACGCACAAATTTAGCACGGCTCAGCGTTCGGCTCAGCTTCGAGATTGCCAGATCCGCATCGAGACGATACACCGTCTGCACCACCTGATCAAACGTCTTTGCCGATCGATTAAACTCTACCGAAACCCCAAGCTGCTCCGCGATCGATCGCGCAACCTGAACGTCGGAGCCTTCTGGCGTTCCTTCAGCAGTTATAAAAAAAGGCGGATTGTCTTGATTTAGCATTGCCACCACGAGCTTACCGCGCCGCAAAATCCGCTGAACGTCTGGCGGCATGGGTGATCGGCTCTCTTGCAGGGCTGCGGAGCCTGCATTCGGGGCCTGTTTTGTCCTTAAGATTCTTTCGCCCTCTCCATCCTGAATTGATGAGGAACTTTGAGGGGGACTTTGAGGAGAACTTTGAGGGGGGCTTTGAGCTGCACTGTGACTTGCAACTGCGTCTGGTATTGCAATCGGAACCGCCAACCAGAGCAGCAGCACCAGCGTCGTCCATCCGATGAGCTTGATCAGGGGTTTCCGCATTGTCGCTTGCATGGGGGAGTTGCATTTAATTCAGGCTGCCCAAATCGATTGCAGCGATCGCCGACCAAACGCCAGATCCAGCGTTAGCGATGCTGCCACTTCGAGCGGGTCAACCCACGGCAGGGGAACGGTTTCCATGCGTGTCAGTGCGACGGAAAGCTCGGTACATCCTGCAATCACTAGCTCTGCGCCCTGCTGTTGCAGCCATTCGATCGACTGCTGAAGCGCTTGTATTGCCTGCTCAGAAATCCAAATGCCTGCATTTTTGATTCCCCAATTGGGATGATAGATCGACTGCATTATTTGGAGCTGCACCCCCGACCCCAGCATGGGCACGATTGGAATTAACCCGGTCTGGGTCAGGCTACGCGTATAAAGTTCAGTTCTTAATGTGCCGTCTGTTGCCAAAACCCCCACTCGCCGCACCTGGGGATGAGCAACTCGGATGAACTGTACTGTTTGTTCCATTAAATGAATCCAGGGAACATTGAGCTGAGGCTGAACCCGATCGTAAAACGCATGGGCGGTGTTGCAAGTCACCAGAATAAAGTCAACGCCGGACCGTTCTAGCAAATGCCCATAGTGCAGCAGCCAGGGCACGCAGTCGGCGGTTTCTCCGACAATGCTTTTTGTGCGATCGGGAATATTCGATGCGTTCACCAACAACCAGACCGGATGATCTTGATCGCTGCTGTTGCCTCGCTCTAGATTTTTTTGAATCAACCGCTGTTCAAACTCAAGATGGGCAAGCGGACCCATACCGCCCATAATTCCGGGAACTGCAATTTGCTGAGGCGTAAGTTGTAAATGTCGCACGACAAAAGCTCGCAACGGGAATAAATTAGCGAAATTAATGTAGATAGACACGAATGCCAATGACGATCGCCACCAGCAACACGATCGGAATTGCAATTGCCGCCATGCCATTATGGCTTTTGACCACGCGAGATTCATGACTAATCACCGCTTTCTTGATGGTTTCGTGCATTTCTTCGCGCAGTTTGGTCATTTCTGCGTCCAGGCTATCGGTGCTGTAAAGCTGCCTGAGGCGATCGAAGACATCCCGTGCCAGAACCAGACTTTGTTCCGGGTGTTTAAACAAAACGTCTAGAATTTCTTCGTGGCTGAAGATCATAACTTTCGTCGATTCCATCACTTTTGCCGTTGAGGAACGCGACTTGCGATCGATTAGCTCAATCTCACCAAAGACTTTGCCCACACCCAGCGTTTTTGCCACCACTTCCCCTGTTTCGGGATAGCGATCGACTAGCTCAATCCGTCCGCTTTTAATTAGATAAACGTTGTCGCTGGCATCGCCTTCCTGATACACCACGTCCCCCGGTGCATAAGTTCGCTTTTCCATAAAGTCGTTACTGAAGTGTGATAGTTTCTCGCCCATTGTTCCCATACTGTATTCAGGTTTATCGCCTATCTCAAAATCCTGGTTTTATTAGAGGGACGCTTTATGTCTCAAATCATTTCAATTCACTCCTTCCGGGGTGGCACGGGGAAATCTAACCTGACGGCAAATCTGGCAGTGGCGATCGCTAGTCAGGGCAAGCGAGTTGGCATTGTAGACACTGATATTCAGTCGCCCGGAATTCACGTCATTTTCGGTCTGGACGAAGATTCCTTTAACTACTCGCTGAACGATTATTTATGGGGACAGTGCCCCATTGAAAAAACTGCCTATGATGTCACTTCTCAGCTCCAAACTGCCACCGGAACCGCTAATCTCGCAGGCAAGGTTTATCTGGTGCCCTCTAGCCTCAAAGCCGGAGAAATCGCCAAGGTGCTGCGAGAAGGCTTTGATGTTGGTCTGCTGAACGAAGGCTTTCAGGAACTCACCGAACAGCTAGACCTGGACTACCTTTTTATCGACACGCACCCCGGCTTAAACGAGGAAACGCTGCTGTCGATCGCAATTTCCGATGCGATGGTGATTATTCTGCGTCCCGATCGCCAAGATTTTCTGGGTACGGCAGTGACTTTAGAAGTGGCGCAGCGGCTCGACGTGCCCAATATTATGCTGCTGGTCAACAAAACGCCTCAAGCCTTCTCTCGTGCTTCGGTGCTGGAACAAGTGCAAACGCGCTACGGCGTTCCGGTGGGCGGTTTGTTCTACGAAAACGAGGAAATGCTGCAACTGGCAAGCGGCGGCGTGTTTTGGCTGCATCATCCCCACCATACGTTTAGCGAAGAAGTGCATACCGTCGCGCAAAAATTACTGGCACTGGAGTATGTCGGATAATCCCGAATGGCAATTAGAACCCCAGGCGGAGCAGCCTGCAAGAAAACAGTCCCGCCGCAGCGCAGGCTTATCCACGCGAACAATGGCAGATTTGCTGTTTCTAGCGGAAAGGGAACGATCGCTGATGAATTGGCTAGTTCGTCACCAGCAGGCAACGGTCTCTGAGATTGCTGTTCATTTCGATCAATCGGAGTCCGCAATTGAAGCTTTGCTGAGCGAGCTAATTGCTCAAGGATTTATCCAGAAAGTTGAACAAGCCAATACTTGCCACTATCAGCCGAATCTCATCTCTCGTAAAGGACGCAGCAGTGTTCCCAAAAATATCTGGGACGCACTGGAATAAGTTGGTGAGACGGGTACTTTCGCATTGCCCCCGCTGTTTCTCTTGATAACCCTCAACACTGGGGGACTTTGAGACGGGTAGAACTGCCTATTACAAAAGGGATGCCTGAAAGGGGGCAGTTCGGATATATCTTCTTCTCAAGACTCTCTAAGGATTGCTTTCACTGTTTCAAAAGCATGACAGCACCCCCTTTATCCTTATCCAGAACCGATCGACAAACTTTCTAGTTTTTCGTTTCAACAATTTCTTCAACCCATTTCTATGATTATCAATCAATCGATCGCGTCTGGTTCTCAGCTCACAACTCAATTTTGGCAGTGGCGCGGGTTTTCGATCGCCTATCAAACCGCAGGAACGGCGGGAACGGCAGTTTTGCTGATTCACGGGCTGGGGGCATCCTGTCGGCACTGGCGCAGGAATATTGAAGCGTTAGCACAGCAGCATCGGGTGTATGCGATCGATCTGATTGGCTTTGGCGAATCGGCGAAACCCAAGCCGGGAGAAGCAATTCACTACCGATTTAAGACCTGGGGCGAACAAATTAACGATTTTTGCCGAGACGTGATTGACGAACCTGTCCATATTGCGGCAAATTCAATCGGCTGTTTGGTGGGATTACAGGCAGCAGTGAATCAGCCTGAGCAAATAAAGTCGCTAGCCCTGTTAGATTGTGCATTGCGGCTCCAGCATGAGCGAAAGCTGAACTGGTATCGACGAATTGTTTTTCCGCGGGTGCAAAAGCTGTTGACGCATCCGGCGATCGGGCACTTCTTTTTCTCAAAGCTGGCTCAGCCGCAAGTGATTCGCAAAGCACTACTGAAGGCATATAGCCGCAAAGAAGCCGTTACCGATGAGCTGGTCGAAATTTTGCTCAAGCCTGCCCAGGACGAGGGCGCAGCCGATGTGTTTCTGTCGTTCATCACTTATTCCAAAGGCGTTTTACCAGAGGATCTCCTGCCACAAGTTCAGGTTCCAGTCCTGATTGCTTGGGGAATCGATGACCCGTGGGAGCCGTTTGAGAAGGGGAAAGCCCTGGCGGAATTTCCGGCGGTCAAGCAATTTGTGCCGTTACCTGGAATTGGTCACTGTCCCCAGGACGAAGCTCCTGAGATCGTCAATCCGTTATTGATTGAGTGGTTTGCAGCTCAGGCTGACCAGGCTTCCCGGAAATCGGCGTAGAGCGTGAGTCCACCATCGATAAATAGCGTTTGCCCGGTGATGTAGGTCGCTTCATCCGAAACCAGGAAGGCAACGGCGGCTGCCATTTCTTCAGACGTTCCAGCACGACCCATTGGAATGTGGCTTTCGACGATCGCCTTTTGTTCTGGATCATGGGTCCAGGCGTCGTTAATGGGCGTAATGGTGGCTCCGGGGGCAATCGCATTGATCCGAATACCGCGATTGGCGTATTCCAGAGCTAGGGTTTTAGTCATATTTCCCATGCCGCCTTTGCTGATCGAGTAGCTGATGTAGGAAGGGCGGGGAATGACTTCGTGAACGCTAGAGACATTAATAATGACACCGGGGCGGTTCTGAGCCAGGAAATGTTTAATTGTTTCTCGCGCACAGAGATAGGCTCCACGCAAGTTAACGTTGATTACACGATCGAACTCGTCGGTTGATACTTCGTGGGAGGCTTGCTCGGTCTGAATTCCAGCATTGTTGATCAAAATATCTAGACCGCCAAACTTGTCAACAGTCGCACTGATCACGTTTACGATGTCTTCTTCTTGGGATACATCGCCCTGAACTAATAGGGACTGCACGCCGCATTCTTCTGCCTGTCCACAGGCTTTTTGCATTGCCTGCTCTTCGGTATCTTCTGCGCCTTCAGGATTTTTACGGTAGTTGATCGCAATGTTGCAGCCTTCTTGCGCCAAACGAACGGCGATCGCCTGTCCAATTCCCGAACTTGCGCCCGTAATCAGTGCGGTTTTTCCCTTTAATCCTTTCATCGTTTTCTCAGAAGCTTGCAATATGCCAGAACGCTTCCCAGTTTCACCCACAGCTCTGCTTTCGCTCCACCTCTCCAAAGGAAGAAATCGGCGATCGGCTTTTTAACCCGCAGCTTTTAATCGATCGAGATTCCGTTAGAAGAATGGGTGGCATCACTTTGGGCAAAGGACTTCGAGTCCTTCGAGTCCACTAAGTGGCGATGCGGCAAATCCGAGGGCTGATCCTGAAGCCTGATGGTATAAATCTCGGTCAGCATCGGAATTCCGGCTGCCTGCAAGGCTTCTTTAATCGCGATCGCGGCTCGTGAGGTGCTTTCTAAAAACAACTGACGACGGGAACTGACCCAGATTCGCACCTGAAGCTTCACGGCGTTGGCTCCCAGCTCCCAAACTAGAACTTCGGGCAATGGGTCTGCCTCGACGCCTTCGGTGTGCCGCAGCACGTCTTCAATAATTCGCTGAGCAGTTTGAATGTCGGCTTCATAGTCAATGCCGATCGTGATCTCGCTACGGCGAATTTTGACCATCGTGTTATTCACAATGCTGGCGTTAAAAACTTCCTGGTTGGGAATATAAACTGTGCGTCCGTCGTAGGTTTTGATTCGGGTTGCCCGGAGCTGGATCTGGGTAACGGTTCCTTCGTATTCTTTAATCACAATCTGATCACCCAGCCGAAACGGACGCGATGCCAGCAAGATAATTCCCGAAAAATAGTTGCTCAACACATCCCGCAAGCTAAAGCCAATTGCCACACTCGTGAGTCCCAGCGTGCCAAACAGGGCCGCAAAATCCAGTCCTAAAACGCCCAGTGCCACGATCGTCCCCAGCACCCAGACGGCTCCGTATCCCAGACGGCTCACCAGCACTTTTGAGTTGTGATCAATCTCCCAACGTCCTGCCCCTGCCAGCACGACTCGCCGCATACTCGCTGCAAACGCCCAAGTGAGTGCTATTACCAGCAACGCACCAATCAGAGCAGGCAACTGATCGATCGCATCTCGCAAAAACTGCCGCATCGTGGAATATAACCGTTGTCCCACGTCGATCGCTAAAGGCGGCTGATCAAATGCTTCGGTCAACTCGTCTGCCCACTGCTGTGCCAAGATTTCGACAGGCAGATTAAAGTCCTGAGCATCCTGCTGGGTGATGGTCATCAAAACGCGATTGTTAACTTGCAGCGTGGCAACCGATCGGGTGGAATTTACCCGCACCCTGACCGAGCGCTCTATTTCGGACTGTGCCAAAATGCTGCCAATGCGGCGGTTAATGATTCGTGCCCGCTCTGCCGCGGTTAAATTCGTCAGTCCGCCAATCTGAAAAATGGGCTGTCCTCGCACCACCACATCAGCAAAGAATAGCCCTTCGGATGAAGCTTCCGGCACGGGCGTTGAAGCGGCTGGCGAACTCGCTGGAGCAGTCTGTGCCCATCCGGGCAGACCACTCAAAACTGCAAATGCCGTAATCAGGGCGATCGCCCAAAACCGTTGAAATTTAATCAGCCGTGGCATGGCGAGTATCGCAAACATCACATCGACGGCACGATCGATACAAAACGGCTACAAGCAAGCAAAGACCTGCTTCAGTCAGATAAACCGTCAGATCAACCATGCCGTCGCGTGCCATGCTGGCAGATTCATTCAGGGCTTGTCACCTGCCGCAGGGTATGCATGAATTAAATGGCACTGCCCCGCAGATTCTTTAACGGAAGTTGTAGCCAATTCCCAAAATCACGCCCACTTCCACATCATCAGGAAAGCTGACGTTGGCACTTGCGTTTGCGGTGAACTCGTTGGTAATTGGCACATCCACACCTACCGTCACTAGGGGCTGAATTTCGCTATCGTCGTCTGCGCCAATTGCAATACCGCCCCCAATAAACGGAGCCAGCCCGATGCGTTCGTCATCTACCGTGGTCGAAACGGCGATCGGAAAATCAACCGTTGCTGGAAAGAGGAACGTGACACCATCCCCCACCAAAGCAGCCGGACGAAGCGAAATATTTTCCGTAATGCCCACTTTGCTCAAAATGGCAAAATTGCCTGTGCCCAGTCCGCTATCGCCGCCGAAGCCAATATTGCCGCCAATGCCAATGTAGCTTGAACCCGATCGCGTGGCTCGACCCGGATCGACTTCTTGAGCAGTAATGATCGAATTGGAGCCTTGTGCATCAATATTCGCATTAATCTCGGTATTAATACCAGATTGGTCGTCCTGCGGAGTAATCATTTGAGCTGTCTCAGTTCCGCGCTGCGTTTCCCCCTGCAAACTGTCTGCTGAAACTTCGGCGGAATCAAGCGGAGGAACTGCTTCTGCGTTGATTACAGGAGTCGGTTCGCTATGAAGCGGTTCTTCTTGAACGGTTAACGAATTGGCTGCGTCAGGTTGCGCGTTTAGTGGGGCATCCGATCGGATGCCCGCAGTGTCAGGAGTTTGATTCGCTTGTGGCATTGCCTGAAAAGTTTCGGCTTGAGCCGATCGACTGCCCATCGCCACCAAAATTCCTGCCAGGCTAGAGATAAAAAATAGTTGCTTAAAACGTAAGGTATTCATTCCACTCACCCACAATAATTTTCAAAGCCATACTTTCAGGGTAAACACCCAAACCCAACTCGGAGGACGATAAACGCGACCAATCAGGCAATTTTGGCGAAAATATATCTAAAGTCAGACTGGTAACAGTTCAACCCTGGCAATACGCTGAACAATACGCTGAGGGATACCCTGGGCAGTGGGCTGGACAGAAGCCAGGGTCAACGACGCACAGTGCCTAAACCGCAGAGAGCTGATACACTTCCTCCGCCACTCGCTTAAGGCGGCGAAGCTGTGCCTGCATATCTTGCTTTGTCCAGTCATAGGCAAACTGATTAAAGCCGT
Organism: Leptolyngbya sp. ST-U4; assembly: GCF_039962215.1. Taxonomy (NCBI): domain Bacteria; kingdom Bacillati; phylum Cyanobacteriota; class Cyanophyceae; order Leptolyngbyales; family Leptolyngbyaceae; genus Leptolyngbya; species Leptolyngbya sp. ST-U4. The sequence continues at coordinate 196,158 of NZ_JAMPKZ010000004.1, read as the reverse complement.
AGCGAACGATCGCATTCGGGATCGAAAACTCAAAGCGATTAATTAATCGTGTGCCCCGCTCATTAGGCTGGCATTCCCAGCGATCGCGCCCTTTGAAAAAGCCTTGAAACTCCCACACAATCAGCCCCGGCTCCCGCTTGCCCACTGTAACTCTCAGCTTGGGCTTCAACAGAGGAACCTGAATCACAAAGCGGCTGCGGCTACCTAACTCGGTACTCCACTCGCTAATCGGCTCACAGCGCAAAGCAGGATTGAGCCATCGGTGCATTAGCTCTAAGTCCGTCAGGCATTGCTCGACAGCGGTTGCGCTAGCCTTGATTTGAATCGATTGCTCAAAGACTTGCAGCGGCATTCTGGCAGGAGTCGGGGAGAGTTACTAAGGAGAGTTCCCAAAGATCACTGTAATACATTAGATAATCTAACGTCTGATGGGCTAGCGTCTGGCAGTTTACTGGAGACGGAATAAAGTAAACCTTCAACTTAGAGGCATAGGCAACTTAGAGGCATAGGCAACTTAGAGGTACAGGCGACTTAAAGGTACAGGATTGCCCAAAATCGAGGAGCACGCAATCCGACAAACAGCATGACTGTTTAATTATTTTCCAGAATACGACTTCTGAAATACAACATGAAATTATGACGGCGCAGGCCTCGGATAACTTCGCCGCAGGCTATTAATTGAACTTACTGAACTTAACGAATCTACATCAGTATTAAGGCAATTCTCCATCGCAATTCTATTTTTTGATCTGCCAGTTCCGATCGCCCGCCATTACCGTTTTGTCTAAATCCCGCTCGTTATTTCTTCATAAAGAGAGAGGCGACTCTAAGGCTTCCGACATAATCTTATCGGTATTTAGTGTGACTGCAAAATTTTAGCGAGCAGATAAACCCGCACTGTTGATCGAGGCGATCAATTGGCGATCGACTCCTGAAAACCGTTCCGTTGTTTTACAGTTTCTCCTGATTTTTTCCTAGGAAAACGAATACGCTTGTTTTTCAGTCCTTAGTGATGTTTCTGGTATCAAAACCCTATGAGTGAGATTTGGTGCGTCGCGTCCCTTCATTTGCCTGAGCCGCTGGGCTGGCTTCCCTGGCTTGCCCAAGCCAATCCGCTTACAGAAAGTACAGCGGTAGCAACCAACTGGCTTCAGGGAATTACAGCCTATCTGCCTCGTTTGATTGCGGCGATCGCCGTTTTGATCATTGGCTGGCTGATCGCGCTGCTGGTCGCTTCGGTTGTTCGAGGCATTTTGAGTAAAACGAATCTAGACGATCGCATTGCCCACGCCATTACTGGACACCCAACGACGCAGGGCGATTCACTGCGGGTGGAGCGATGGATCTCAGCCGGGGTATTCTGGCTGATCATGTTGTTTGCGATCGTGGCATTCCTGAACGCGCTTCAGCTTCCGGCAGTCTCCGCGCCGCTGACTAGTCTGCTGAACCAAATTTTTGCCTATTTGCCGCGCCTGGGTGGAGCCGTTGTGCTTTTGCTGGTGGCGTGGTTGTTGGCAACGATCACCAAGCTGGTTGTTACCCGTGGATTATCGCGGTTTAATCTAGACGATCGGCTAGCGGCGCAAACAGGCGGAACTGATGCAGGCAGCCCGTTTTTGCTGAACGAAACCCTCGGCAACGCGCTGTACTGGTTTGTGCTGCTGTTTTTCCTGCCCCTGGTTCTGGATGTTTTAAATCTTCAGGGTCCGCTTCAGCCTGTGCAGAATTTGCTCGATCAGATTCTCTCTGCGCTGCCCAGAATTTTGACAGCGATATTGATTGCGGCGGTCGGCTGGCTGATTGCGCGAGTTGTGCGCGGCATTGTCACGAACCTGCTTAGCGCAGTGGGAACCAACCAGATCGGCGCAAGAATCGGCTTGACCCAGGCAGCGGGCGGGCTATCCCTGGCGGCATTGATCGGCACGATCGTGTATGTGCTGATTTTGATCCCGACGGCGATCGCTGCCCTCAATGCGCTGCAAATCGAAGCTATTTCTGCCCCGGCAGTGCAAATGCTCGAGCAAATCCTGACTGCTCTGCCGCTGATTTTCACGGCGGGTCTGATTCTGGCAATCTTCTATGTGATTGGGCGATTTGTGGCAGATCTGGTCGCCAGTATTCTGACCAGCATCGGCTTCAACAATATCTTTAGAGTTCTCGGATTCCCCCCGTCTGCAGCAACTACCGGACGCACCCCGCCGCCTGCTCCGCCATCCACCACCATTGGAACTGCTCCGGGAACGGTTCCGCCCGGAAAGCCTGCGCCAGGCGCGAAAACCGTGGTGCAGTCTGGGGCTCGATCGCCTTCTGAAATTGGTGGGATTGTGGTGCTGGTCGGCATAATGCTGCTGGGCGCAGTTGCGGCAACCGAAGTGCTGGGCTTTGAGTCTCTCACAGCAGTTGTCTATGGTTTGTTGGCAATCTCGGCACGGGTGCTGATTGGACTCGCCGTGTTTGGTGTGGGCCTGTACCTGGCAAATCTGGCGTTTAACCTGATTAGCAGTTCCGGCGGACGCCAAGCCCGAGTTCTGGCACAAACTGCCCGGATCGCCATTATTGCGCTGGTCGCTGCGATGGCACTTCAGCAAATGGGTATTGCCAGTAGCATTGTGAATCTGGCATTTGGTCTTATTGTGGGAGCCATTGCCGTGGCGATCGCCCTTGCCTTTGGTTTAGGGGGTCGAGATGTGGCGGCCGACCAACTGCGCGAATGGGTGTCGTCGTTCCGGCAGAATAGCCCGCGATAGAAATTCGATCGTGTTTTATAGATAAACCTTAGGGCGGCTCTGCCGCCTTTTTTTTGAATTTATAGAAATTGAATTTATATGGAAATGTGGAAATTGGATTTATATAAAAATTGGATTTATGGAAATTGTATGAGTTGGCAATGCGTATCGTGGAGCAGACAGGAACTTTTGCACTGAACGCAAGCAAGGCTTGAGGGAGGAATGACCGCTACTGCAGCGGGAGCCAGCCTAATTTGGCAAGCTGCCGCAGGAAACTAAGCATCTAGGGGCTATTTGCCGTTTTGCTGTTTTCATCCCTCAATCTTGGTTAGGGTGAGCAGTGCCCACCCTGGAAAGCCGATGATCAGACGGTTCTACAGTCCGGTTTCTTCGTTGTGTTCAGCCGTGGTCGGGTCAACGCCCATTGGTGCAACAATGTCACGGAACAGGGTAATTTGCTGACCAAAATCAAGCCCCTTGATTTGCTCAAAGAGTTGATTTGCTTGCTCAGAAAGCTCATAGTTTGCAGGCATGGGAATAATCGTTCCCTGATCCATTCCCTGAGACAAGTAATACCAGAACAGAAGTTTTGTCGTGTCGCTCAGTGCCCCATATTCTCGCGCAATAAAGCTGTTTTTCCGCATAACTAAGTCGCGCTGAAGCTGAAGCTGCTCTTCATGAGAGAGTTCTTTAACCTGATTGAACAATCCTTCTGCAATCTCTGGAGAAACGGTGCTGGCAGCGGGGGCAGCCGGAGTCACAGAGTCGCCCATTTCCTTGTAAATGAAATAAAAGAGTGCAAGCTGCTGATCAACATCCAGGCTCTGAAAAGCTTGTACTAGCTCAGTGGAAGAATTCGACGTGGTATATGTCATAAATTGTTAGTTAACTCATCGACTGAAACTTTATCAGTCGCTTTTCGCTCACCTAACCCGCTCAAGGTATAAATCAGTATCCCAACAGGGATAGAGGCTATGCTACAGGGAGAAGTTTTCCCATAGAAATCGAGAGAAACTAAAAAGCCAAGAGTTTCGTAGACAACTCCGTCTAACGGCAGACGATCGCTCTTCTTTCAATCATCTACTATGCAAATGGAAAGGAAGAGAGACCAGAAACTGCGGCAGTTCCTTCGGGGGCTGCTTTTTCATATTCTATTTTCGTTCTCCGAAATACTCGTTGAGAAACTTGCTCTTAAACGAGCAGCTAAAAGCATCAGAAGTGACTCATTTTTATTTCTTTATTCTTAGTTAAGAAATAATTGGTAAGCTGAGCCTTTTCTTGCTGCATAGGGATAAGAAGCAACGTGTTGAGCAAGAAATGTGTATCAATAGCGGGTCTACCTACTAAAGTGGTGCAAGAATCCGCTAAAATTCTCTTTGATATTTTTAATAGCTAGTACCTACGCTTTTATGAATCCACCGCTGGTTCATTCCGATGTTGGGGTTCCCAAAATTCTCATCGTGGATGACATTTCTGATAATTCTTTCTTACTCCAAACGTTTTTGGAAACCGAAGGATATCAGGTTGATGTCGCGGATAACGGTCATGCCGCTCTGGAAAAAATAGAAGCAGAACCTCCTGCCCTCATCCTGCTCGATATGATGATGCCTGGGATGAATGGCTTTGAAGTCAGCCGTCGGATTCGCCAGAATAAAGCGTTGCCCTATATTCCAATTCTGCTGATTACCGGATTTGATCAGCCTTCAGAAGCCGAGGAGCAAGAATTAGGAATTAACGGGTTTATCCGAAAACCTGTCGATTTTACAGAACTCATCAATCAAGTTCGATCGCTATTACCGAAGGCATGAGCCAATGCCTGCCAATCGCTTGAAGAAATGTTAAGATGCGTATAGGTTGGATTAAGGGCAGTGATACCTACCGAGTTCACTTAACCGAATGACTCACTATCCTGGGCTAAAACTCTGTTTTGGGAAGTGTGCTATGTAAAAAAGCTATGTAAAAAAATGCAGCCTAAGAAGACTGCAATGACCATAGCAACTTTAATAATTGTGTTAATGCATTACGTTAATGTATTTCGCTAATGCATGAGTTTATAATGCGTTGCGTTAATACAACGATGAAAGCAGGGGCGAATGCAGCGGTTGATGCGATCGCTGATAGGTTTGGCAATCAATCGACCTACAAAGGAACTAGATCGGACTCCAGCAGCATAATTGTGGTCTCATAGCCAATTCTTCCCATATCCGGCTCTGGTCCCATCTCCATCTCGACCAAATACTGCCAGGAGCCTGAAGCGGGCCGGTAGGACTTTACTTTTCCTTTTCCTCCAATAAACCGAACCGTTTGCTCACAGTTGAAGCGCGGAAACTCTTTCATTGCCTATATTTCTCCCACTCACATTTTTATTTCTACTGGGAACAACGCTGATTTTCCTCTACCACAAGACTTGAGTTTTAGGAAGCCGTTAGAACTCAAGGGGTATTTACGTAGATAGACTGCTTGAAAACTTGAAAGGTTCATATTTACAGGCGTTTTCGGGGCTATATCTCCTTTTGCTCTGGTTCTCTATCGACTGACGCAGGAACGTAAAGAAATATTTAACACTCTAGAAAGAGGATTTTCTGAGTGTCCCGCAGCATCCTGGAACTATCAAGGTTCGCAACCAAAAGTTAGCTGTCATTTCAGCTCTTCGATGCGTTCTTCTCTATCCGCCCAGTGCGTAATCACCTGCGCCCAGCGCGCATTCTTCGACAACGAAGCTGGGAAAAAATCAAGGAGTTTGCTTTATGACTGGACAAATGTGCTGGCTTTCGAGCTTCGGTCACGACGGAACTAAGATTCTGCACATTAGAACTTCCCCGAGTCAACCCTGGCAGTCGTACAAAACCTTCCGAGGCGCAGTGCCAGATTATGAGATTCCGGGTGGCTCAAAAGGCTGGGCAACTTACCAGAAGCTCTTGCGTGAAGGATGGCAACTTATCTCTAGTGCCGAAGGGCAAGCAACCGCAGTTTCATATAGCTTGAAAACGGCTTAATTCGCGAACGATCGAAACGATTCATTCTTTATTCGTTCAGGACTTGGACAAATGTTTAACCTCGTGCAGTTCTTCTCTCATTTGACATCCTCCCGCTTAAACGTCTTGAATCCCATCCGCAAATGGCTCGATTCGGTGGAGATTCAAAACCCGAAGGTTGCACAGGTTATCTGTCATGTTATTCCGGCGAGCTGTCCTTTTGCCCGCACTGTTAAGGTTGCCGATCGCGTTCTATTTGTGATCCCGCCCCTTTGTAAGCTCAATCCTCTGTATGAGCAGTTTGTCGGACTTCGGTTTCGATCAATGGTTTGTTTAGAGTCGGCTGCGAGCCCTGCAGAGTTGCATTAAGGTTTGTTTAATCCTTCTGTCACTTTGATGGTTTCCGCTCTAATCCAATCGCTTTTCTCGTTTGTGTTCCCAGCTTGATTTCAGATCTTGTTTTCAGGCCCTATCGATTGGATTCCCGTTTCACCTGACTTACCGTTCTGCCGGAATTAACCATGTCTACTTCGATCGAACCTAAAACTCAACAAGCTGCAATTCAGCGTCAGTCTTCTGTTGATATTCCCATGTCCATTGCCCAAATTAAAAACGGCATTTGGATGATTGGAATTCCTTCCTGGCTCTTTGGCATTGCCGATCGTGGGATTGCTGCTTTCGCCCACGGTGCGCCCTCGCCCGGTGAAGTCTTGCAGCTGATCATGGCTTCATTCTTCTTTTTGACCTGGCTTTATCTCAAGCCCAACCAGCAAGAAGAAGATGGAGGAACCAGGGCACTCCAGGCTGCATCCCAGCTCAGCCACTCGTTTGAAAGCTTTGCCCATCGCACTCAAGCAAGAATGCACGAGATGCGCGAGAATCATGTGATCAGCCAGGGATACATTCTGCCATTCCCCTACGTTTGCCAGATTTACCACCTGCTGAACCTGAAACACTTGGAAAGCATTCACAACTTTAGTTTGGGTAACTTGAGAGTGATTCAGGTAAGCGATGTAGAGCCTACGGCGATCGGCGGCAAAGTGAAGTTTCAAACCACGCTCGATTCGCCCATGAACGCGCTCCGCATCTGGCGGCAGCCAATTGTGGAAGTAGATTTGACGCTGCTGACTCCCTACACCGTTGAGCTGAGCATCCCAGCCTATAACGGCAAGCGCATCACGGTTCTATTTAACGTTGTGCCAATCGACGAAAATCGCCATAAGTTTCTGATCGACATTTACAGCGACCTTAAGTGGCCCCGTCCGATTCTGCAAGCAATTTTGCACTTCTCAGCTTGTCTCACACTGTTTGAAGATCTGCCTTACCTGCAAAAGCTGGCTGAGCGCAATCTCAACCGTCTGCTGAATCCTAGTAATCGAACTTCTGAACGGGATACGATGTGGCTCTACAAGCGGTTCGTTGAGCTCTACGGCTCTGACATGAAGCCTATAGCCCAGCTTCCGGCAGCAGAGGAAACCGTCTCTTAATCGGAATCTGAAAATTTGCCGTATCAGAATCTGAAAAGCTGCGGCGATCGAACGATCGGGAGGAGCTTGGACTTGTCAGGTTCTTCCTGAAACAATTAGAGGTTTCACAAGCGATCGCTGTGCCTTAAACCTATTCCCCGCCTGCCAATTCTGAAAAACTGATCCTGACAACAGTTACTTAACACAGTTACTTACTAGACAACAGTTACCTAACCATCGTGAACGGCAATGAACGGCAATGACATCGCACCTGACCAGACTGAAGCTATGCTGATTGCTTCGCAGCAGGCTGTCTCCTCAAACGTTCCTCAACAGGAACAAACACAGCCCCCGGATAGCCTTTTATTCTTTATTCCGATTAGCTTTGTTCTCCTCTGGTCGATCGCCACTGCCGTTTTTCTGGGACTGCCCAAGCTGGTTTATGGCGGCAACCGCAAAGTCAAAGTTGCCCAAAAAATTCCTTGCTATCAGTGCCAGTTTTTTACCAACAATCCCTATCTGCGCTGTGCGGTTCGTCCAGAAACCGTCTTGACCGAAAGTGCTCTGGACTGTAGCGATTTCCAGGCTCGGTTACAGCCCGAAAATAAGGTCGGCTCTTCGCAGACGCGACGTTAGCCAGCAGGGGAGCGCAAGCAGTTCAAACCATGACATTCGACGAATTTTTTCACTCTACTCAGGTAGCTGATCGTCCTCCATTCAATTTACCCCTTGCATTGCAGGCACTCTGGTACGACAAGCGCAACGGCTGGCAACAGGCCCATGAGTTTTTGGGCGATGGAACTGATCCAGAGAGTGCCTGGGTACATGCCTATCTGCATCGCAGAGAAGGAGATATGAGCAACGCCCGCTACTGGTACGATCGCGCAAGGCAGCCAGAATGCACCTCAGAACTGGATGCAGAATGGCGACAAATTGCTGGGGCACTGCTTCAAGATTTAGCAAAATAACTGAGCAGAATGATTCATCCGACAGATTATTACAAGCTTTTATAAAAACGATCAATCAATCAATTACAAGGAGGTTTGAGAAGAACTTCGGATTGGTCTTCCAGGGCTTGAGATCTCCCTAAATCTCCCTTCACAGGAGGAATTTCGAGCCGTTTGGCTTAATTTCTTCCCAGAGGTTCCCTTAAATTTTCCTGTCACTTCTCTTGCTCCTCTTTCCCTAAATCCACCAGATGCGTAAGCTAGACATATCTCTTGAGACGTTTACAGTCTAATGAGACAAACCCTTTTGCGCTGATCCGGGTGGAGTCACAATGCCCAAAACCCTTTTCCGCACAGGTTCACGCTGGCTTGCTAAACCTGTAATCTGGTTTGGGCTGGCAATTTTGTTTGCGTTGTTCATTATCTGGGTAGCTCCCCCTGCCCGAACTCAAGAACCAGTTCACGTCAGCTTGTTGACTTCTGCCCTCGATGCAGCGCAGGGAGAACACCTGGTCAAAGCGTTTGAAGCCGAAAATCCAGATATCAAAATTGATGTTGTTGAAGGACCAAACGCCTCAAACCTGGTCGAAGACCTCTACACCTCATCCTTTTTGCTGGGAGATTCGCCCTATGACTTGGTGATGATGGACATCGTCTGGCTGCCCAAGTTTGCTGCCGCCGGATGGCTACTGGATTTAACCGATCGCCTCACTCCCGAAGATGTTGCTGACTTGATGCCGGGCGATCTGGCAGGCGGACGCTATCAAGAGCGGCTGTATCGACTGCCCATTCGATCGGATGGCGGCATGATCTACTACCGCAAAGATCTGCTAGAACAGGCAGGCATTCAGCCCCCCACCACCTTTAATGATCTGATCAGCGCGGCAAAACAGCTTCAGCAGTCTGGCGCGGCAAAGTGGGGCTACGTCTGGCAGGGGCGACAGTACGAAGGGCTTCCTGCTATGTTTATCGAAGTGCTGGCGGGGTTTGGCGGCTTCTGGGTCGATCCCAAAACGCAGGAAGTCGGAATTGATCGCCCTCAGGCAGTCCAGGCACTTCGCTTTTTGAAAGACACGATCGCGGCTGGCATTGCGCCTCCCGGAGTGACAACCTTCCAGGAAGAAGAAACGCGGCAGCTATTTCAGAGTGGGGAGGTAGCATTCTTGCGAAACTGGCCCTATGTGTATCCGCTGGCGAGCGCGGATGATTCTTTAGTCAGAGGAAAGTTTGCGGTGATGCCGATGGTTCATGCAGAAGGGTTCCAGAGCGGAGCCTGTCTCGGCGGCTGGGGAATTGGCATTGCAAAAAGCTCGCGTCATCCTGAAGCTGCCTGGCGAGTGGCTCAATTTTATGCCAGTGCTGCTGCTCAAAAAATGGCTGCCCTCGAAAATGGCTATCTGCCCACACGCCGATCGGTTTATGCTGATCCCGAAGTGCTGGCAAAATACCCCTATTTCTCGCCAATGCAGCAGGTGGTAGAACAGGCAGTTTTGCGTCCGCCGATCGCCCAATATGCCCAGGCTTCCGATATTCTCCAGCGTTATCTTAGTGCTGCCCTCACCGATCGGATGTCGATTGAAGCTGCACTCCAGGCAGCGGCTCAGGAAACCCGTACATTGCTCAAGACCTAGAACTGCTTCAGATTCCAAAACTGAGAACTTAGGAAATTATGGAAGTCCGAGCTGAGCAACCAGAGGATATAGAAGCCATTCGCAAAGTCAATCTTGCGGCATTCGGGCGAGAAGACGAGGCAAATTTAGTCGATCGACTTCGGGGAGCCGCTTCTACGCTTTCCCTCATTGCGACTGAATCTGGGCAAATCGTCGGACACATTTTCTTCAGTCCAGTCACGATTCGCACCCAGCCCAACGTCGATCGAGCCTGCGGGGAATGTGCGGATGCCTTCGTGCTTGGGCTTGCACCCGTTGCGGTTCTACCCGGCTATCAGCGACGGGGAATTGGGGCACTGCTGATTCGCCAGGGTTTAGTAGAGTGCGATCGGTTGGGCTGTCAAGCTGTTGTCGTGCTGGGCTCCCCGGCATACTATTCCCGATTTGGGTTTGTTCCAGCCCGCGAAAAGGGGTTGAAATGTGAATACAACGTCCCAGAAGAAGCGTTTATGGTAGTAGAGCTAGCAGCGGATGCCCTTAAGGGCTGCCATGGAACAGTGAGCTATCGATCGGAGTTCAACGCGCTGGAGTAGGAGTCAGCGTATCAACCACAAAGGAAACGACTTCGATCGCCTCTTGTAGAACAGGCATTCTGGAAAAAGAATTTGCTCAGGCAATCTCGCCTTCCTGAGGCAGTGCAGGCAGTTCCAGGCAATATCCTGCCCCATAGACAGTTTTGATATAGCGCGGATGGCGTGGGTCGGGCTCCAGCTTAGTTCTCAGGTGACGAACGTGAACCCGAATCGTTTCAATGTCATCATTCGGGTCGTAGCCCCAGACTTCTTTGAGAATTTCGCTGGGGGAAACGGTTTGTCCGTGTCGCTGAAGCAGGCAGTGGAGCAGCTCAAACTCTAGATGAGTCAGCTTTACCGTATGGTCAAACCAGATCGCCTCTAGCCGTTCGGGAACAAGCGTCAGCGGACCAAAGTTAAGAATTTCGCTGTGCTTAGCAGCCTGAGGAATGCGATCGGTTCGTCGGAGCAGGGCACGCACTCGCGCCAGCATTTCTTCGACTTCAAAGGGTTTCGTCAGGTAGTCGTCTGCCCCTGCATTGAATCCTTCTACCTTGTCTTGGGTTTGCCCAAGAGCCGTCAACATCAAGACGGGAATATCAGCAGTTCGTTCGTCACGCCGGAGACGCTGGCAAACCGTAAATCCATCGACCTTAGGCAGCATCAAATCCAGCATGATCAGGTCTGGAATGAGCTGAAGCGCAAGGGCTTGTCCTTTGATGCCATCTGGAGCTTGACTGACATCATAGCCAGCCATTTCCAGATTTACGGCGACGAGTTCGGCAATTGCAGGGTCATCATCGATGACAAGAATACGAGGCATCTTTTAAGAGTTTTGATAGAGATGTTCTAGAACCGTTGAGGAATGAAAAGATTCCTGTACAGATTATAAGCAAGGATCTTTAATTCTTTCTGAGCGCATCAATCTTAATGCTTATATTTAACCCGTTTACAGTTTACAAGGGAATCTTTCGTTTCTGAGACAGAATGCAACATGCTCGTAGCCACGGCAAAAATACCCTTAAAACGACGGTAGCCGCGTCTATTAGCTTCCTCACGTCAGAAATTGATTAAGTTTGCGTCACCCTTATGGGAGAATTGATAAGCAGAGATAATAAGTAGATTTACTTATTAAAACTTTACAAAAAACTAGTCAGCAGAGCAATAATGGGGTAATGACAGGACAAGGCTCGCCCGTTAGTGAGGAAAGTCAGACATGGTAGCACTTACTGAGCGCATTCAAAGCCGCTTAACGCTCCAAACCTTAGAAATAGCCGATAACACGACAGCAATTCGATCGCTTGACTGGGATCGCGATCGCTTTGACATTGAATTTGAGCTGCAAAACGGCACAACTTATAACTCCTTTTTGATCCGGGGTGAGAAGACTGCTTTAGTCGATACCTCGCACGAGAAATTTCGCGAGCTTTACTTTGATACCCTGACCGGGCTGATCGATCCCCAACAGATTGACTATTTAGTTGTCAGCCATACTGAGCCCGACCACAGCGGTCTGATCAAAGACCTGCTCCAGCTTGCGCCTCACATTACCATCGTCGGTTCCAAGGTAGCCATTCAATTTCTTGAAGATCTGGTACATTCTCCCTTTGAGCGGCTCCAGGTAAAAAGCGGCGAGCGGCTGGATCTGGGCAATGGGCACGAGCTGGAGTTCGTTTCTGCACCTAACCTCCACTGGCCCGACACCATTCTGACCTTCGACCACAAAACCAGCACTCTCTACACCTGCGATGTGTTTGGGATGCACTACTGCGACGACTACAGCTACGACGAAGACCTGGAGCTGCTGGAGGCAGACTATAAGCTTTACTACGACTGCCTCATGGGTCCAAATGCCCGCTCGGTACTGGCAGCCCTGAAGCGCATGGGCAACCTTCCAACCATCGAGACGATCGCCACCGGACACGGCCCCCTGCTAAAGCACCACATTTCAGAACTGGTGAACCGCTACCGCGAATGGAGCCAGGCACAGGCAAAAGCCGAAACAATGGTTGCCATTTTCTATGTAGTGGACTACGGCTACAGCGACGAGCTAGCCCAGGCAATCGGTCAGGGCATCCAGAAAACAGGCGTGGGCGTCGAGCTGATTGATCTGTGCACGGCTGAGCCGCACGACATTACTGAAACGATCGGTCTAGCATCGGGCATTGTGATCGGGATGCCACCTCAGCCAGGTCGCTCGATCGGCAGCACGGAAGCGGCACTGGGTACGATCCTGGCAGCCGTGAACTCCAAGCAGGTCGTGGGCTTGTTTGAAACAGGCGGCGGCGAGGATGAGTCGGTCTATCCGCTTCGCAATCGCTTTCGAGAAGTGGGGGTGCGAGAAGCGTTTCCGCCGATTTTGATCAAAGAAACGCCGAACGACAGCACCTTTCAGCTCTGCGTCGAAGCCGGAACCGACCTGGGACAGTGGCTCACCCGCGATCGCACCGTCAAGCAAATGAAGGCTCTCGACAACGATCTGGATAAAGCACTGGGGCGGCTCAGCGGCGGACTCTATATCATCACGGCACAAAAGGGCGACATCTCCAGCGCGATGCTGGCATCCTGGGTGGCACAGGCAAGCCTGAAGCCTCCTGGCGTGTCGATCGCAGTTGCAAAAGACCGGGCAATCGAATCCTTTATGCACGTAGGCGATCGATTTGTGCTGAACGTGCTGGAAGAAGGCAACTATCAAACCCTGATGAAGCATTTTCTCAAGCGGTTTGCTCCCGGAGCCGATCGCTTTGCCGGTGTCAAGACCTATCCTGCCACCAACGGTTCGCCGATCCTGGCAGAGTCGCTAGCCTATTTGGAATGCGAAGTGGTTAGCCGCATGGAATGCAGCGATCACTGGATTGTCTACAGCACGATTCAGGCAGGTCGCGTATCTAGGGTCGATGGCTTGACTGCAATTCACCACCGCAAGGTCGGCAACCACTACTAGGCACAGCTATTAAGCACAGTAGATTGGGGCAACGATCATATTCACGTAGATGAGGGGCGATCGGAGCAGTATTAAAGGTTTTGCATCGCCTCCTCTATTTCCCTTTCTGGCTCCCAATCCTGGAACTGTTCTGCATTACCCTTCAGTAAAACGTTAATTCAATTAATCAGCTTTTTTGAACATTAAGCTATTTATAGATAAGTTAACTTGAAGGTAAGCTAGGGAGGAAATCTTGATGGAACAGAAAACCGATGCAGAATGCTATGAGTTCCACAACCGATCGCTACAACTGGATTAAGCGTCACTACATCGTCCGCGCCCTGGAAGCCGTCCAAGATTTGATTGTGATTTCACTCTGTATCGGCTTATTCAGCTTCATGGTGATCCAGCTTCGAGAAATGGTGCTGTCGCTGCTGCCGCCGCTGGACTTTACTGCCGTCACTGCCGATATTTTGTTTCTCCTCATTCTGGTTGAGCTGTTCCGGCTACTGATTATTTACCTGCAAGAACAGCGCGTGTCGATTGGGGTCGCGGTTGAAGTGTCGATCGTCTCCATTTTGCGAGAAGTGATTGTGCGAGGCGTCCTCGAAACTCCCTGGACACAGATTGCGGCTTCCTGCGCGTTTCTACTGGTGCTGGGTATGCTGCTGGTGATTCGCGTCTGGCTGCCTCCTACGTTTGAAGGCATCGATCCGGAACAGGTGCTTTCTGCGCGACGAACAAGAGAACTGGCGGTGGCAGCGGCGATCGAAGAAGAAATGACTGATGTGCCAACTCGCACGAATCATCACGCCAATCATCATCGAGAATTAGAGCAGCCTCAGTTTTGACAAAATTAAGTGCAGTCGTGAAAAGATGGCGCGGTAAAAGCTCCCGCATCCCTCCCGCTTCGATATCTGAGCAGTGCTCTGATTAGTTTTGCCGACCGTCTAGTTTTCCAGTCCCTTTCTATCCTCCCCCTATGACAGACATCAAACCCCGTGACGTTCAAGTTGCCGAAATCGGAGCGCAGACGCTGGTCTTACGATCGCGCACCTGGGATCGGCTCAAGTTTGAGGTGGAGTATGCTCGTCAAAAGGGAACGACGGCAAATTCTTACCTGATCCAGGCAGACAAAATCGCGTTAATCGACCCGCCTGGTGAATCGTTCACAGAGATTTTTATTGAAGAACTGGCGCACCACGTCTATCTGCAAAAGATTGACTATGTGATTTTAGGGCACGTTAACTCAAATCGCTGCGCCACCCTCAAAGCACTGCTCAATGTCGAAACGGCTCCGCAAATTACCTTTGTCTGCACCCGTGCGGCAGAAGTCGCGCTGCGATCGGCACTTCCCAATCTGGATTTACGAATCATTCTGGCAAACGTGGAAGAGACGATCGACCTGGGGCAAGGGCATCAGCTTCAGCTCATTCCCACTCCCACGCCGCGCCATCCCGACGGACTTTGCGTTTTCGATCCGGCAAGTCGCATTTTGTACACGGACAAGCTATTCGGGGCGCATGTCTGCGATGATGCTGTCTTTGATGAGAACTGGAAACAGCTTGACGAAGACCGCCGCTATTATTTCGACTGCATTCATGCAGCCCAGGCAAAGCAAGTTGAAGCTGCCCTCGATAAGCTTTCAGAGATTCGCGCCAAGATCTATGCGCCCGGTCACGGTCCCTTAGTGCGCTACAGCCTCAGCCGCTTTACGTTTGACTACCGCCAATGGTGTGAACAGCAAAAAACTCAGGATCTCAACGTAGCTCTGCTCTATGCCTCTGCCTATG
Organism: Leptolyngbya sp. ST-U4; assembly: GCF_039962215.1. Lineage (NCBI taxonomy): Bacteria > Bacillati > Cyanobacteriota > Cyanophyceae > Leptolyngbyales > Leptolyngbyaceae > Leptolyngbya > Leptolyngbya sp. ST-U4. The sequence goes on along the minus strand of NZ_JAMPKZ010000004.1, from coordinate 181,146 downwards.
GCAACACCGCAACCCTCGCAAATGCGATCGCCCAGGGCATGATTCAGGCTGGTGCTTCGGTGCAGTCAATCAACTGCGAGTTTACTGATCCCGCTGAAATCGCAGCCGCTCTGGAGCAGTGTGACGGCTTTATCTTTGGTTCGCCCACCCTGGGAGGACACGCCCCGACTCAAATTCAGACTGCGCTGGGCATTGCCCTCTCTACTGCTACCAAGACCAAACTCACAGGGATATTTGGCTCCTACGGTTGGAGCGGTGAGGCGATCGACCTGCTAGAAACAAAGCTGCAAGACGCAGGGTTCCGCTTCGGATTTGAGCCAATTCGCGTTAAGTTCAAACCCACCGAAGCCACTCTAAAACAGGGTGAAGCCGCCGGAGGCGAGTTTGTCCAGGCACTTCGGAAAACAAGAAAGATTCGCGCCCCTCGTCAGCTTGCTGCCGAATCCCAGAGCGATCGCACCGGACATGCAGTCGGACGCATTACCGGATCGCTTTGTGTATTAACCACGCAGGAAAACGGAGTCAATCGCGGAATGCTGACTTCCTGGGTGTCTCAGGCAACGTTTAGCCCTCCCGGATTGACGATCGCCATCAGCAAAGAAGACAACGAAGACGCAGCACAGCTCGGCGGTTCCTTTGTCCTCAACATTCTCAAAGAAGGGCGTAACCTCAGGCGCTATTTTCAGCGAACTGCCGCCAGCAACGATCGCTTTGCCGAAATTGCCACCCATCCGGCAAACAATGGCTGCTTGGTATTAGACGAAGCCCTTGCCTATCTTGAATGCCGGGTGCAGGATCGAATGGAATGCGGCGATCACTGGCTCGTCTACGCGTTGGTCGAAGACGGAAAACTGCTGGAATCCAATGGAGTCACCGCCGTGCAGCACCGCAAATCGGGCAGTCAGTATTAGGACGGTATTATGGCAATCTTAGGGCGATCGAAGTTGTGACAATGCTGCCGTGGGAGAGTGGGTTGAACGACCTGAATGGCTGGGACGATCGCTTCCTGAGATAGACTCGCTCCTTGGCGCGATCGTCCTGAAAAACTTCCTGCGTCTTGTGACTTGCAACGAAAACGACTTTGTTAGAACTGGAGTTAATGTTGGAGTTAATGTTGTTAACCCCAAGCTAGATCCGTGGATTTTATCGTTGGAGAATCACTGTCAGGTTACATCTCGCGCTGATACTCTTCCAGGACATCCATCAGATGCACCTGTGACTGCATTGGCAGCAGTTCTGAAAGGGGAACTTCGAGCTTGCCGCCGCCCAGTCTCACAGGGACTTTCTTCAGCAAATCAAGAACCTGATTTTCCTGGAGGTTGCCATCCTGCATCTGAGGATAAAGCTGCTCTGCCAGAACAGTATGTAGGTGAGCATCACGCAGATAGAGATGCCACTTTGCCACGTCGATGTAAACGTTTTCGCCGATCGCCGCAGCGAGTTTTTCGATCGCTTCGTTGGTGGTTGCGTATGCCATTGTTCTGTTCCTGTTTTGATTATTGGTATTGATTTACTCTTTTTTACTCAAGGTTGGCGCAGGTGTCGCCTCTGAGTAATCTGCAATTGTGAAGATATAAATTGCATGTGCCGCTAGGACAAGTCCCCATAGCCCAGTGAGCCAGCTAATCCACTCCCAGTCTGCCTGCTGCAGGTTGTGAACAAACCATACACCGGAGTTAACGGCAATAAAGGAAGCGACGTGAACTGCAAAATTCATGCGATCGTCCAGCTTGCGGTAGTCAGCATCTTTGCGATCGGGTTTGCGCGACCAACGGGGAGGCATAGCGTTTGGGGATAAGGTAGGTTTCTTCTTCTAGATTACTGCAAGGGTGAAGAGTGAAGGGGGGATAGGGGCATGGGGCATGGGGAGATAAGGAATTTTTGGCATGAAAAAAGGCGATCGGTTGACAATCGCCCTAGCTCAAGGAGATATGGACATTTAGGGAGACGAGACGCGAAAACTTAGGGATCGGTTTGCAGGGTTTGGGGCTGTAAGAAGGTGAGCATTTGCTCTAAACCGCGATGAATACGGCGGGTGACAGTCATTGGGCTGACTCCGATTCGCTCTGCAACTTCTTTGCGGGACAAATCGCTGAAAAAGACAAACTCGATCGCGGCTCTGGTTTTCTCTTCGAGCTGGTTAAGAGCACGCTGCAGCTGCTGGCGGTCTTCTTCGAGCTTTTGGAGCGTTTGGTAGTGCATATCGGGCAGGGTTTCGCCCAGCGTCATCGGCGAGTCGGTCTGGTGGGAAATTGTGGCATCTAGACTCAGGGGCATGCGGTTTCGCATTGCCAGCTTCACTTCGCGCCACTCGCAGGCGGAGACACCGAGCCGCTCTGCAATTTCGTTGTCTTCGGGCGTTCTACCTAGGAGCTTGGTTAACTCTGTCCGCACCCGCTGCCCTTCTTTGTCGAGATCCTGCAAACGGCGGGGAACTTTAACAGAGTTACCGCGATCGCGCAGGAAGTGCAGCATTTCGCCGCGAATGTAGGGAACCGCAAACGAGCTAAAGGCACAGCCCTGGCCAGGATTGAATCGCTCGATCGCCCGAATTAAGCCGAGGTAGCCAATCTGCTCCAGGTCTTCGTAGGGTTCAGAGCACTTGTGGCAAATTTGATGAGCAATTTTGCGAACGAGTCCAGCATTCAAACGTACGAGCCGATTACGGAGGGCAACAGATGGATTCTGCTTGTATGCCATCAAGAGTTCCATGCTGTCAGAGCGAAGAGAAGATTGAGTAGCCATGACCTGAAGAACCACCTTGCTTTCAGAGTTAGGCACATTGTCGGGATAGAAGGGGGGTAGTAACCATCGTTATTCCACGGGGAATGGAAAGGGGCGTATGCAGAGGAATCCGAGAAAGTACGGAGTCATGACCGACACTCCAATCTGCGGATGCGTGCAGAATCGATTTACGGCTGCATTAGAGCCATTCCAATGGTTAGACTCGCGATGCCCAATTGGAGCGATCACCTACAATCAAAGCAGAGCGGATTTTTGGGCTTTGCTCTACCCTGTGAACCCAATCTGTGAGTTTATTCTGTGAATCTGTGGTTCAGTCAATTAACTTTCTGACGAATCGACTTGAGGAAATAGAAGCGTCATGAGTAACACCAGCAATTTTCGCGGCGCGATGCGCGAGGCTAAAGGACTGCCGATCGTCGGTCCAAACGTTATTTCTAAAGCACTGCCTTTTTTAGGTGCAGGTCTAGTTCTGACCGCACTGGGCGCATACGGTGGCTTGGGGGTTATCAGTTCCAATCCCAGCCTGTTTATGCCGACCTTCATCGGGGCATTAATTGTCGAGCTGATTCTCTTCTTTGTGGCTTCCAGCGTCGCTCAGCAGGGCAAGAACAGCGTTGCGCTCCCACTTCTGGCTGCCTATAGCTTGCTCTCTGGATACACCCTGAGTGGACTGATTTTTGTCGCGCTGGGAACGCAGGGGGTTGGAATTATGGGCATCGTGGCAGCCGCTCTGGGCTGTGGTGTCACGTTTATTGGGGCACGATCGATCGGCTCTAACCTGTCTGATCAAGATGGATTGGCACTCTCGAAAACCATCAGCATTGGGATCATTGCCCTGTTTGTGGTAATTCTCGGTCAACTGCTGTTTTCGTTCTTTGGGATATTCACGCCGAGTTGGCTAGAAATTGGGATTTCTGGGCTAGGGGTTTTGCTGTTTGTAGGTGCTTCGGTGGTTGATTTTTATATCCTGCCGCGTAGCTACAGCGATCAGCAGTATCTCTCCGTTGCCCTTTCGATGTATCTCACCTACATCAACCTGTTTGTGTTTATCCTGCGTCTGCTGATTGCAATTAATAGCCGCGACTAGTTCATTGTTTTTGCGGGTTCATCATTCTTCACAGCATCGCTTTTTCGGCAAGGGGCTTTCGTCCCTTGTTTTTTTGTGTAAGTTGAACCAAGTCAGGCTCCTCCGTCCAATTCCGTGATGTTGTAGGCTGAAAGGAAGAGTTCAAGTCTGTATTCGCAATGGCAATTGACCCAAGTTTGCTTCCGGTTATCTATCTGTCAGTCCTGTTAGCCCTGCTATCAGTCGCAGGCTGGTTTCTCTTTCGACAAATCCTTAGATCGCGCCGCACTGAGGGAACGTTCGCCCGTCTTCAACGCAAGCTCACCAAGGAGAAGGGAACCGCTAAGGAATATTACGAGCTAGGCGGTATTTATCTAGATAAGCGGCTCTTTAGTCAGGCGATCGCCATGTTCCAAAAAGCCCTGAAGGCAAAAGATTTGGAAGGTGGAGAAAACGCTGCCCTGATTTATAACGCACTGGGGTTTGCCTATGCTGCTCAGGAGCAGTATGACCTGGCAATCCGGCAATACAAAGAGGCACTGGAGCGACAGTCCGAATATCCCACGGTGCTCAACAATCTGGGATTTGCCTACGAGAAAAAGCAGCTCACCGCTCAGGCACTTGAGACCTACGAAGCTGCGCTCAAGATTGACCCGAAAAATTCAACGGCAAAGCGACGGGCAGATTCGCTCCGCAAGCGATTGGTTCCTTCTTCCTGAAGGAATGTTTGATTGATCGCGGATGTCTTACACTGCCCCTTAATCCCCCGATTCTGGGGGACTTTTTGTTTTTGGGGCTAAGTGGCTTCCCATGCCAGAATCAGCAGGGCGTTGAGAATTGCCGCCGCGATCGCTGACCCCCCCTTGCGCCCCTCTACGCGAATCTGGGGAATAGGAGTTTGGGCAAGAGCTGCTTTGGACTCGACGACCGAGATAAACCCCACGGGCGCACCGATCACCAGCGGAGGCATTGCAAAGGGAGAGGCAGAGCCAGACTGAGCCATCGCAATTCGATCGCCACCAATTCGCTCGCAAAGTGCCAACAGTGCCGTGGGCGCATTGCCGATCGCATAGATTGCCCCAGGAACTGCTTCCCAGCAGGACAGGAGACCTGTTTCGGTGCGTGTTTTTCCGGGTAGTGCGGTCTCTGCCTGATCGACTGCCACCATGATCGGATTTTGAAAGGTGCGATTAACTACGCTGAGAATCCCCTGTTTCACCATGTTCACATCAACGACGATCGGCACGCCCTGCTGAAGAGCCTGCACTGCACCTGCGATCGCATCAGGACTAAAGCGAATCAGCTCCTTAAACTCAAAATCTGCCGTGCTGTGAATTACACGACGAACAATCGCATACTCGGCAGGCGTGAAGGAATGGGAGCCAATTTCACGATCGATCACGGCGAAGCTCTGTTCCAGGATGGGGTGGTTGAGGGAGGGCATGGGGTTATTGGATGCGAACGGCGACGACAAGCGCATTGCTTGGCACAGGGTTTCCCTGAGAGACGGCGGGTTCAAACTGCCATTGCTTGACCATGCAGACGGCAAGATCATCGTAGACGGGACTGCTGCTGGGCTGGCGGACGCTGGCATCAGTTGCCTGTCCTGCTTCGTTAGTGGTGACTTGGACAGCAACAGTTTCGCCTAGATAGGGAATGACTTCAGGGGTAATCAGGCAGGGTGAGCTGCGGGGGTCGGCAGCAAAGGTTTCAGAGTCCTGAAGCGGACGGGCGATCGTCTCGGGAAGTGCGTTCGCGTCGGATGCGGGTTCAGCCGGGATCACGCTTGCTGTGAGCATTACCGGAACTGCTTGCTGTGGAGTTTCAACCTGTTCTAATTGCGCCACAGACGGCGATGGAACTGGCAGCGTTTCGCTTACATCAGGAACAGGGATCTCGATTGGCAGCGTGACAACTTGGGGAGAAGTGGGTGGAACAGGCGCAGCAGCCGATTCAGAATTTGGGATAGATTCGCCTTCCACTGGGGAATCAGCAGGTGGAGACGCGGGTAAAGCCGAATCGGGCATAGTTGATTCTGGAATCGGGGAAGGATCTCGCTCAGGGAAAGGGTTGTCTGTTACCCCTGGGGGGAACTCCGGAGCAATCGCGGGAGAACTCGGCGGCAGGGGTGCAGGCTCAAGCTGGGGAAGCGGTGCGGAAGTCTGAGCGGGGATGGACGGAGGAAGAGTAGTCGTGGGAGTCGGTGCTGAAACGGGCGGAATCGGGGCGGATGGAATGGGTGGAACAGATGGGGCAAAGGCAATATCACCAGTCGGCGCAGGAGGCGTGTAGCGAGGAGAATTCGCGGCGGTTGGGGCAGGAGCAGAAGCAGACGGGTTTGCGACAGGTGCGGGATTCGCTGGGGAAGCTGCGGCAGGAGTCGCCGTTGCAGGTTTGGCAGGAGGATTTGCAGCAGGTTTATCGGGCGTTAGCTCAATCAGATCGATCGCAATCGGATTGCTGCTGGACAACGGGCTAGATAGACGGCTGCTGAAGGAAAGCGTCAGATTCAACAGCAGGACGTGAGTGGCGATCGAGCTGCCGGCAACGAGCCACCAGAGCCACGCTGGATCATCGCCTTTTTGAACGCGCCACTGACTGATCGCGGACTTGGGCTTGCGATCGAGTGAATTCGTCATAGCAATCCTTTACTTCGTTTAAGACGGCTCTGCCGGAGAATTGGACATTGCTCCAGACGCAGTCGAACTGCTTGGTTCTTCCGCCGTAGACGCAGGGCGGGTTAAAAAGGTTTGGCGAAATCCCTGAGTTGCTAAATGAGACAGTAAGCCGATCGGACCCGCAAACAAGCAGGATAGCAGAGAATGGGTCGTCCAGACTCCGGTTCGCTGACCCTCCCAGTAGATCCAGCGACCCACAAACAAATCCATCACAAGAAAATGAATCCATCCGGTCGCCGTGACTCGCTCATCGGCAAACAAGCGAGCAAGATCGGCAAGCTGCGGATTAGAAAACGCCTGTGCTGATTCCGGGTCGAGGCTATTGGCAAACAAATAGATATAGAGTCCAGCCAGCGCGACAAACGGCAGCACTGACCCCATGACTTTGCGTGTTATGCCCCAGTTCGGCAGCACGATCATCAAAAACCAGAAGGGCAGGGCAAACAAGTTTGCTGCGTTAAACAAAAAATCAAGTGTCATGATTCTGAACTCACCAACCGCTAAACTCTCCCCTATGGTGAGCGATTTTCTGATAGAAAGACAACTTTAGTCTGGATCGGGTTAACCCCAGATCAGGATTCGATCGCCTTTCGAGCAGATCTGACAAGGGAATCTCGATCGGACGGCGCCAGGAAATTTAGGGGGCGATGTCGAATCTCTGCGACTGCCCAAACCCCTCCTGGAACATGCCTCGTTTTAGCAAAGCTTCAACAGAACGCATACAGTGGAAAACAGGCGAGGTACAAAACACCGTGAACGAGAAAGGATTGTGGAACAGGTTGTCACCGTATTACTGAGTGGGCTGGGCTTTTTAGGCGGAGTGCGATTTGGGCGCGTACTGCTGCGGCGAGGGGCAACGGCAGATAATCTGTTTCAAGGTAGAAACTGGCTGTCGCTGACCTTCCTGGGGGTCTACATCGGGCTACTGGTGCTGGTGTCCTACCTGTCTCAGGTGCAGGCACTCCCGATCGAATGGCGCGTTTCGGGAATGCAGTTTACCTGGACGGCAATGCGCGTGATTCTCGTCGGGTTTTGCGGGCTAGCATTTGTCGTGAGCTGGCGAACCGCTCGGCTTCAGGTAGTCGTGGTTGCGCTGCTAGGGCTGCTGGGGTTAATGGCATTTCATTCTTCCGAGCGGTACTTTCTCGCCCCAATCTACAGTTCTTTAGAAAACAATTTGCAGCCGAACGGCATCTTTCGCCAGACCTCGGATAGTAGCTGTGCCCCGGCAGCTCTGGCATCTGTCTTGCGGCTCTGGAACATCGAGGCAACTGAATCGAGCGTCGCGCAGCTTGCCGGAACCAGCTCTCTGGGGACCTCGATGCCTCAATTGGTGGGTGCACTGCAACAGATGAACCTCGACGGAATTGAGCTAACGCCTACCTGGGAGCAAATGCGGCAAATCAACCGTCCCGGTGTGCTGGCAACCTGGCTCGAACTGCGACGGGGTAAAGCTCCTCATGCCGTCGGGCTACTCGCAATGGATGAAGATACGGCAACGATCGCCGACCCCGACCGCGGCAAAATCCTCCGCCTGCCCAGAGCCAAGTTTGAGCAAATCTGGCGTAAACAGTATGTTCCGATTCTGCGTCCGGGCGACACCGTCTTAGTGCCAGGGGATGCAGCGCGTTACCTCATGCAGTTGGGCTACCTGGCGCAGTCTGAATCCGTTATGCCCGATGCTCTTCAGACCGCGACTCGCAGCTTTCAGACCCAAATGGGGCTTCAGCCCACTGGAAAACTCAACCCCGAAACTGTCTTGCTGCTGAACGGTGCGTTTCTCGCAGGAGTGCCAACCCTCGATCGCCCGATCGTCACTTTTCCCGGCATAGAACTTCAGCAAGTCTCAGAGGCAATGGGCAAGATTCAATGGATTGACTAGCTCACGCTGAGCCGCTTCCTTTAGCAGGTCAATTCTGGGAGGAATCTAACTCTCCTGAAGGCTGCAAGTTCCCCCTCGCTCTTTATAGAGCAGTAAGTCAAAAGTTGGGAAATTGAGGGGGCAATGTCGCACCGCTTACACGACTCAAATATCCTCAGGTAAATTTCACCTTATACATCTGAAACACTTCTCCCGGCTGCGTTTTCACAATCTTTGCGCCCGTGGATTCGATCGCCTTTTTCCAGCCGTCTAGCGATTCGAGGAAGACTTCTGCGCCCAGGTAGGTTTCCAGGATTGCCCAGTTTTCGGCGATCGGCGTATCAGGAATTAGCACATCGAAGACACAAAACCCGGTAGGCTTCAGCACTCGCTTTACAGCAGTGAGAACCTGCTGCCAGTAGGCGATCGGGTAATAGCAGCTAAACCCAGTGGCGATCACCAGATCAAAGAAAGCAGGGTCGTATTTGAGTTGATCGGCTCCGCCCAACTGCACGCCCTTAAACAGCTTCGAGTTGAGTTGGGGTCCGCGTGTGTTGAGAATATCTTGTGCTTCGGTGCTGACATCCTGCCCATAAAAATAAGCGTCCCAGTCGCGCCAGGGATAAATCAAAAAGCTGACACCACAGCCGATATCCAGGCATTTTTGTGATTTTTGTGGCTTGGCAATTTCCCAAAAAGGCGAATTGAGCCGACTTGTGAGCTGTCCGGTTGCCCACTCTCGAAAAATCGGCATTTCTTCCACTTCTGGCGGTAGATCGATCGCTTCCCGTCGATATTCCCGGTTAAACCGCAGCATCACTGCCTCGATTTGAGGCTGCCAATCACCCGATGGCTTGCCCAGAATATCGCCCAGTCCACTACCCGCCGTTTTGCCTTTCTCTTTTGCCATGCCTTGTTGCTGTGCCCTTCAGGATAATAATGGTCTCAAAGCCCCCTAATGAGGAGCCAAAGGGAAATAGAGAGGGCAATGTAGGGAATTTGCCACACTTCAAGCCTCCTCATCCTTCGATCAAGGAAGATTCACACTGGGAAAAACAGGTCAATGAATGCGTTTTGTCAGAAAAAACTAGCCTCTCAAAGCACGGCGGAAGTTTTGTCGATAAGAGGGATTGCCCAAAATCAGCAGGGGCCACAGTAGCGCCAGGTACAGTCTTCCACTGCTAAAATTAGTACGGTGGAACCCTCTCCAGAACTTAATTACACCGCCCACATAAACCCCGATCGCCAAGAAAACCAGAACATTTAGCATTGATTTAGCCTTCTTTGAACCTAAAGCTTTCCTTCAAGTGTAAATTAGCAACCTGAACTCCTGCTATAGGTTGCGACGGCTTCGCAATTATCTAGTTTTGCCTTCGTTAACTATTAACAATTGTTGCGCACACTTTAGAATCTCTCCTGACGGACACCCCAACCCCGATGGACTGTAGGAGACTAAAAAAAGCTCGATGCAGTAGCTAATCGCGTTAGCCATGCCTTACCGAGTCGGCGAAATTCAAGGAGGGAAGTATGAGAGCAGTGCTGATGGCAGGGGGGTCAGGAACCCGGCTGAGACCATTGACCTGTGACCTGCCCAAGCCAATGGTTCCGGTGCTGAACCGTCCGATCGCCCAACATATTGTGAATCTGCTGCGCCGTCATCGCATTACCGAGATTATTGCGACGCTGCACTATTTGCCTGATGTCATGCGCGACTATTTTCAGGACGGCAGTGAGTTTGGGGTACAGATGACCTACGCAGTCGAGGAAGATCAGCCCCTGGGCACGGCAGGCTGCGTTAAAAACGTCGCAGAGCTTTTAGACGAAACATTCCTGGTGATCAGCGGCGACTGTATTACCGACTTTGACCTGACGGCAGCGATTCAGTTCCACAAAGAACGGCGATCGAAAGCAACGCTAATTCTCACTAGTGTGCCGAACCCGAGCGAATTTGGCGTGGTGATCACCGACGGACAGCACCGGATTCAGCGATTCCTGGAGAAACCTTCTAGCAGCGAAATTTTTTCAGACACGGTGAATACCGGAACCTACATTCTGGAGCCGGAAGTTTTAGACTACCTGCCGCCCAACCAGGAAACCGATTTTTCTAAAGACCTGTTCCCGCTGCTGCTGGAGAAAGGCGAGCCGATGTATGGCTTTGTGGCAGAAGGATACTGGTGCGATGTCGGACATCTGGACGCTTACCGTCAGGCGCAATATGCCGCGCTCAACCAAGAGGTGAAGCTGGAATTAGACTACCCGGAACGATCGCCCGGAATCTGGGTCGGACAAAACACCCATATCGATCCCTCGGCACGGCTGGAGTCGCCCGTTTTAATCGGACATCACTGCCGCATCGGGGCACGGGTGCAGATCTCTGCCGGAACCGTGATTGGCGATAACTCGATCATTGGTAACGATGCCAACCTGAAGCGTCCGATCATCTGGAATGGCGTGATTGTGGGCGAAGAGGCGCAGCTCCGGGCTTGTGTCGCGGCACGGGGAACCCGGATCGATCGGCGGGCAAACGTTTTAGAGGGTGCAGTGGTTGGCTCACTTTCCACGGTGGGCGAAGAATCGCTCGTGAGTCCAAATGTTCGTATCTGGCCCAGCAAACGAATCGAACCGGGCGCAACCCTGAACATGAATCTGATTTGGGGACACGCAGCCCACCGCAACTTATTCGGACAGCGGGGCGTTTCTGGTCAGGCAAATGTCGATATCACCCCAGAGTTTGCGGTGCGATTAGGAGCTGCCTTTGGTTCCACGCTGAAGCCCGGTTCGCAGGTGATTGTCTCTCGCGATCAGCGTCCGATTTCGCGCATGGTGTCGCGATCGCTCATTGCAGGATTAATGTCAGTCGGGGTGAATGTGCAAAATTTGGAAGCCACGGCAATTCCGGTTGCGCGAACGGTGACTCCCACGCTGGCGGTTGCCGGAGGCATTCATGTCCGGATGCATCCTGAGCGATCGGATCATATTTTGATCGAGTTTTTTGACAATAAGGGCATTAACCTCTCCAAAGCGCGAGAAAAGAAGATCGAAGGCGCATACTTCAAAGAAGACTTTCGGCGGGCGCAGATTCAGGAAATTGGCAACGTTGCCACTGTGACGCAAACCACCGAAATTTATAGTGCTTGCTTCGAGCGAATGCTGAATGCCGAGGCGATGCGAAATGGCAATTACAAAATCGTGATCGACTATGTGTATGCCGTGACCGGAGCCGTGCTGCCGCAAATTCTGGGTAAGTTTGGCTGCGATGCGGTGGTGCTGAATGCCAGCCTTAGCCATACGGTTCCATCGACTGCCGATCGCGAAGCGTTGCTCAGCCAGCTCGGTCATGTGGTAGAAGCCTTGAAAGGGAATCTAGGCGTTCAGGTTTCTGCTAACGGCGAACAGCTCATTCTAGTCGATGAATCTGGCAACACGATTCACGGCGAAATGCTAACTGCCCTGATGGTTCACCTGATGCTGATGGATCACCCACGCAGCGTTGTTGTGGTTCCGGTGAGTGCCTCCAGCGTAGTCGAGCAAATTGCCCGCCGTCATGATGGCAAAGTGATTCGCACCAAAGCTAACCCAACTGCGCTGATGGAAGCCTGCCACACGAATCCGAACGTGGTACTGGGCGGCAGCGGCGACACCGGGTTTATTTTCCCGCAAATGCACCCCGGCTTTGATGCCATGTTTTGCATTGCCAAGCTGCTCGAACTGCTCTCGCTTCAGCAGCAAGACGCCTACCGCACCCCCCGCACTCTGGGACAAATTCGGGCAGAGCTGCCGCGCGTTTGTCACCGATCGCTCACCGTACGCTGTCCCTGGGCAGCTAAAGGAGCCTTGATGCGGCATCTGGTTGAAACCCGCTCCTCCAGCCCGCTCGATTTGACCGACGGCGTGAAAATTTTTAGCCCCGATCGCGATAGCTGGGTGCTGCTGCTGCCCGATGCCGGAGAACCCGTGGTGCATCTTTATGCCGATAGCTTCGATCGCAACTGGGTCGATGAAACCTTGCGGGAATATCGTGCCTACGTGCAGGAGTTTGTTGATCAGGCGCATAGTCACGACGATCGCCCGGTTGACCTGATGGATTTATCCGAATAGGAAGCGAATCGAGGAGAGCAGAACCAGGAAACCAAGGGGCAATGCAGAGATGTCTGGCTTGGCACAGGCTCGGGGCGCAGGCTTGGATGAACAAACTTATCTAACCTTGATTTTTCTATACCAATCCCCATTCTCCTGGTTTAAAGTAAGATAGTAACCCAAAGTAATACATTTGTACAGTCAGGAGCCTGCTGACCTATGAATAGCTGCATTTTGATGGGAGAAGTGACCCAAGACCCGCAACTGCGCTACACCCCGGATAACCAAACACCGATCGCCGAAATGTGGGTGCAGTTCCCCGGGCTGCGTGACGACGACCCGCCCTCAAAGCTGAAAGTGGTCGGCTGGGGTAACCTGGCGCAGGAAATCCAGGAACGCTATCACCAGGGCGATCGCATCATCGTTGAAGGGCGACTCAACATGAATACAATCGATCGTCAGGAAGGCTTCAAAGAAAAGCGGGCAGAACTCACCGCGCAGCGCATTCATCACGTCAACGCAGATGCTACCCTAACCACCGTTGCCAGTGCCCCCAGTGCCCCTGCTGCATCAACCCCTAAAGCCACCCCTGCTGCGCCCACTCCCACCGTCAAGCCAGCGATCGGCAAATCGGCAAAAGCAGAATCGAGCAAACCCCCTGCATACGCTGCACCTGCTGCTGACCCGGTAGACTACGACGAAATTCCCTTTTAAATCCCACAACCTAAAATCAACCACCAAAACGTGTAAAGTTAGCAGCCAGGCTTGCACTCGCGAGTTACTGGCTCGTTTTGCATGGGGACGTAATTTTGAGGCATTGCCATACGCTACCGTCCCGTTGCCGCCCAACTGTTTATTCTGGCCTTATTCTGGATTCTGGCCGTTGAGCAGCGTTCGTTAGGGTTTAGGGCAAACAGTCGAGATAGGTTTCCATATCCCAATTGCTGGTGGTTGCCAGGAATCTTTCCCACTCGTCGCGCTTGTACCAGGCATAGAGCGGATACATTTCTCCAGGCATTGCAGCACGAATGACCTCATCGGCTTCCAGGCGATCGAGGGCTTCCCCCAGGGACATCGGCAGCTTTTTCACCTGCTTTCCGGCTTCCATTGCCTCATAGAGATTGCGCTGTTCTGGTTCGCCGGGGTCGAGGTTGCGCTTGATGCCGTCGTCGAACGCCTTCAGGAGCGCAGATGCCATCAGATAAGGATTGACCATCGAATCAACAGCGCGATACTCAAACCGACCGGGAGCTGAAACCCGCAGGCCACAGGTGCGATTCTGATAACCCCAGTCGGAGTAAACGGGTGCCCAAAGCCCGGTATCCCACAGCCGTCGATAGGAATTCACTGTCGAACAGCCGATCGCCGTGAGGGCGCCCAAATGTTCGATCACGCCGCCGATACAGTGCAGCCCGGTCGGCCCCGGTATTCGCTTCGAGCCTTCCGGAACGGGCATAAAGGTATTTTCGCCGCCTTTGCGGTAGGTGAAGTTTTCGGGCATTCCGGGCAGGTCTTCCATGCCGAACGGATTCAGCGTTTCTTCGCCATCGCGCCAGAGGGAAAGATTGTGATGACAGCCAGAAGCAGACACGCCCATAAACGGCTTCGACATAAAGCAGGCAATCAGATTGAACTCGCGGGCAACCTGGGCGCAGATCTGGCGATACGTGGTGAGGCGATCGCACGTCCGCAGCGCATCGTCGTAGGTGAAATTCAGTTCGAGCTGTCCGGGTGCGTCTTCGTGGTCGCCCTGGATCATATCCAGACCCATTGCCCGGCCGTATTCAATCACGCGCAAAAACACCGGACGCAGTTCTTCAAACTGATCGATGTGATAGCAGTTTGGCTTCGTCACGCCGCCCACCGGTTGACCGTCTGCGCCTTTTTTCAGCCACATCATTTCGGGTTCGCAGCCGTGTCGTAAATGCAGCCCGTGTTCGGTTTGAAATTGAGCGTGAATACGCTTCAGGTTGCCGCGACAGTCGGAGGTGAGGAATGCGCCCGGATCAACTTCTTCTTCCCGGTTGCGAAAACAAACGCAGTACACCCGCGCCACTCGCTTATCCCAAGGCAACTGACAAAAGGTTTCCGGGTCGGGAATGGCAACCAGTTCAGCCGCTTCAGGACCATAGCCAATGTAGTTGCGATAGCGATCGAGAAACAGATTTGCCGTAGAGCCGTAAACCAACTGAATGCCTTTTGCGGCGATCGATTCCCAGTGATCGGCGGGAACACCTTTACCCACAACGCGCCCCGTGACGGAAATAAACTGGTAGTAAATGTATTGAATGCCAAGCTGATCAATTTTGGCGCGAACCTGTTGAACCTGCTCATCTCGTCCATCCGCAGAAACGTATGCTTCCACGTCGGTTAATGTCTCAAGCTTTGTTAAAATGCCTGTCACCGATCGTCCTCCCCCCTATTGTTAGAGCGTAGTTAAAGCGTATTGGTTGAGAAGTGTTGCGAAGTTTTGCGAATCTAAAGTTGAACCGTTCCTCTGGTGTCTACTAAACTCAAATTGTTATAACAAGTTTGTATCTCACAATACGAGTTTTAGATTTCTTTCTCCCTGTTCCTGCGATCGTCATTGACCAAATCATCATTGATCAAATCGTTATTGACCAAACGGAAACGGTTTCCAGGGAATCCACTTTGTCCAGAGCTGTGCCATAGTGCCATCTGCCATTAGAGCCTCCAGCGTTTCATTGAGGGCATCCCGCAGCGCAATTTGTCCTTTTCTAACGCCAATCCCAAACGGAACCTGAGTCGGCAGCGTAAACGCAACGCGCAGAGAACGGTCTTCCTCCGCGGGGACAATTAGCACCAGTTCATCATCAATTACTGCGTCAATTTCACCCGATCGCAGTGCCGCTAGCATTTCGGGAAGCACTTTGTCGCTGCCGGGAAAGGGAACAGCGATCGCGTCAGAGAAAGTCTCAACCAGGGCAATATTGGTGCTGTCTGCCAAGCCGCCCACTTTTAATCCAGCCAGGTCTGCGATCGTATGAATTGCGCTGTTCGATCGCACTAAAACTGCTTCATCAAACAAACCATAAGGACGGGTAAAATCGACCCACTCCTGTCGCTCTTCGGTGATTGCCTGATTAAACCAGACCACGTCATATTTACCGCTCTGGGCACGGCTATAAAACTCATTCATGGGTAAATTATGCCACACAGGTTCCAAGGCCAGTCGAGCGCACACAAGCCTTACCAAATCTGGCTCATAGCCCGATCGCACTCCCTGGTTTACATTAGTCATAGGACGGGCATCAAAGTCGCTAGCGATAATATGCAAATAGCCTGCTTCAACAGTGGTTAAGGTTTGAGATGTCATGAATTGTTGAAGAATAGGAGAATTGAAACGTGAACTGAATAAATATCAAATCGCGATGAACTTAATCAAAATCAAGAATTTAGAAGATAGCGAAAAAAACTCAAGCAATCAGACGATGGATATGCTCGATGAAATTGATCGACAAAGATAAATAATACTTAAAAACAATACTTAAAAAGTGTCGTGGGACGTAGCCAGAAATACACTTTCTCGGACGAGTGAGCTTATTATAACAAGTAAGGATTTTCAGTAAAGATCGTGGTGAACTTTATTTTTGAGAGGTTGCTTGAAAAGTAGCCTATCTCCTACATTGCCCCCTCAATTCCCCAACTTTTGACTTGCCGCTCTAAAAGAGCAAGGGAAACTTTGAGTGTGAGCGTGATTGGCTTAGTGTCCCTCAAGATAGGGGGCTAGGGGGGTGGTTCGGAACAGGGCGGTCGTTTAAACAACCTCTCATCCAGTCGCGTTCAGCATTCGATCGCATCACCCAACCCTGTCTGATCGCCTTATTCGTTTCTCTTCACCCTCACGCCAGCAAAAACGATGACTTACCAACCCATTCAACTTACCGAGGCGCAGATCCAGCAGTTTCAGGAAGACGGATTTTTAATTCTGGAAAACTTTCTGCCGCCGGATTTTGCTCAGCAGTTAGTCGATCGCATAGAGCCACTGTTTCACGGTCAGTTTGAGACAGGCATTTATCCCGATGAGTGGCACTGGCGACCAGGGCTAAGTTTGCCGGATATCACGCGGGAAATCTGTAATGGCTGGAAGTGTGATTTGACGATCGCTAGTCTGGTACTGTCGGCGGAAATTGGGCGACTGTCAGCAACGCTGGCGGGCTGGGATGGAGCCAGAATTGGACAAGACAGTCTATGGATGAAGCCGCCGGGTGCAAAGGAAATTGCGCTACACCAGGACGGAGCATATATTGATTATCTAAATCCTCCTGCAATGGTGACCTGCTGGATCGCGCTCAACGATGCCACTCCCGCAGATGGAACCCTGGTCTATGCCAGAGGCTCCCACAAATGGGATCTGGTGAACGTGGAAGGCGAATTCCATGCCCCCACAAAGGACTATCGCTGGGCAATGTTGCAGGCAGCAGAAAATGCAGGCGTGACAGAACCAGAACTGGTTTTCGTGGAAGTTCCTGCAGGTGGCTGCGCCTTTCATACCGGACGCACCTGGCACGGCTTATGTAAAACGACCCGCACCGAAGGCGTGTTTCACAGCATTGGACTGCATACGCTTCCCTCTAACGCGCAGTTCCATCCCACAAACAAAGCAGGCTACATCTATGGACGCTATAAGCGGGTCAACGACACCACCATGGACGAAAGTTTTTTCCCAATTCTGTGGACAAAAGACGGCGATCGATCGCCCTTCCTAACCGATTACTGCAAGGATGGTTTGCTATCACGAGTGGGGTCGATCGCTTAATTGATAAGGTGAGGTCTTGTCCAGCGATCGTGCATTACCCAGTTTCAGACGAACCGCCGAAAGGGGAACAGATAATTGATGTTGTCACACAGATTGCTTGTGTGAAATGATTCATCTCGCTAAAAACCAGTGCGTCCCCTACGAAAGTTCTGCACTGGCTCAGGCTCCACTGTTGATTCAGGAGGCAGTTGATTTAGGAGGCAATAATTTAGGAGACCATTGATTCCGACTGATGGGAACCACTTACGAAAGCGGTGGGCTGTGGTACGTCTGCTATCCCCAATACAGCGGGTGGAAGTCGCATGTTTTTATCACTACTCCAATGCTGAGGATAGGCCAAACTTCTACAGCGTCTCGATCCGGAATTCAAGTTTTAAATCGGGTTCAATGCTTCTCCGGGCAACTCCTATTTCTGAACAAGGAGACTGCTTTGCATCACTATACTTCTTCCCGGTCTTGCCGCCGCACACCGTAATCTTCAGAGGATTCGGGGTCAAGCTCCCAGCGGCGATCGTCACGCTGCTCCAGAATGTCTTCGGTTCGCAGAAAGGCACGATCGTCCATTTCCAGCCCCACCGCTGCGCCAATTTCGTCCACGATATCCATATCGGGCGTGTTCACTGTGCCGCCCACCGATTCATCGCCAACCGTGCTGGCTTGATAAGGATCAGAGTCAATATCGCCGCCTACAACCTGCTCATAGTCCTCAGGAGTTCCGTTACGGCGATCGTTCATGGTGCGTCCGCCAATGTTCAGTCCTGGCAGCTCTTGAACGCCCGTCCCATACGACTCTGTAAGCCCCTGAGGAACATCATCATCGTAAATAATTTCTTCGGTTGCCTCGTCTTCCAAATCAGGAGGCATATTGCCTGTAAACTCGCCCGGATCGCGAGCGTCTGAGTGCATCTCTTCGCGCATAGGTCACTCCCGCATTCTTGCTGATGCTGCAAGATTAGCCGAAGCTTTTACCGCAACGAATCTTTAATTAGGCAGAAAGGCGATCGGCGGGAAGAGAGATTAGTCACTGAGAACAATCATAGCCAGCCGCAATCGCCCCAACTCCCTTAAATCGATTCCGGCTCTTGCCCCGAAACCACAGGCGCAACTTTTCTCAGCTTCAGCTCCGGGTGGTCGCCTTCGACTTGCTGACAGTTCCACTCGTTGCGGAACAGCAAGACAGGACGACCCCAGCTATCTTTTGCAGCTGCCGTATTGAATAGGCGACCAACCTTATTCAGTGCCTCCCAACCGCCCTCAACCCATCGCGCCACGCTAAAGCCCAACGGTTCCAGAAGGGTTTCAACGCCATACTCGTTTTGCAGACGAAACTGCACCACTTCAAACTGAAGCTGTCCCACTGCCGCCAAAATCGGATCGCGCTTTGCCTCGTCTACTGAGTACATAATCTGCACCGCGCCTTCTTCCCGCAGTTCGCTCACCCCTTTGCGGAATTGCTTAAACTTCGACGGGTTCGGGTTCTTGAGATAAGCAAACAGCTCCGGCGAGAACATTGGGATGCCGTCAAACTCTAGTCGCTGACCGCTGTAGATTGTATCGCCGATCGCGAACACGCCCGGATTGTTCAGACCAATCACATCGCCCGGATACGCTTCCATCAGCGACTCTCGATCCTGCCCAAACAGCTTTTGCGGGTGAGACAACCGCACCGTTTTGCCCGATCGCGCATGGCTCACGACCATATCTTTCTCAAACTTGCCAGAGCAGACACGAATAAAGGCAATGCGATCGCGGTGGCGCGGGTCCATATTCGCCTGAAGCTTGAATACAAACCCGGTAAATTCTGGCTCGGTCGGCTGCACTTCGCCCAATGTACTGCGGCGCGAACCGGGCCTCAAGGCATAGTCCAAGAAGGAGTTGAGAAACAGCTCTACCCCAAAGTTGGTCATCGCGCTGCCGAAAAATACCGGAGTGAGTTCGCCTGCGTGAATCTCCTCCAGGTCAAACTCTGTGCCCGCCATTTCTAGCAGTTCCAGGTCTTCCTTCAGCTTGTAGTACAAATCAGTTTCCAACAGATCCTCAATACGCGGATCACCCAGATCTACAACCGTATCTATTGCCTCACGGCTGCCGTGCGCCGATCGCTCAAACAGGTGAATCTTGCGCTCCCGTCGATCGAACACGCCTTTGAAGCGATCGCCCATGCCGATGGGCCAGTTCACTGCATAGGTTTTCAGCCCAAGCTCTTTCTCAATTTCGTCCATCAGCTCAAACGGATCCCGTCCGGGGCGATCGAGCTTGTTGAAGAAGGTGAAAATTGGAATGCCGCGCATTCGGCAAACTTCAAACAGCTTACGGGTTTGGGGTTCTAGACCTTTCGCCGCATCCTCCAGCATCACCGCATTGTCCGCCGCCGCCAGTGTTCGATAGGTGTCTTCACTAAAGTCCTGGTGTCCCGGCGTGTCCAGCAGATTGATCCAGTAGTCGTCGTACTGAAATTGCAGCACGGTCGAGGTAATCGAAATCCCCCGCTGTTGCTCCATTGCCATCCAGTCCGAAGTCGCATGACGCTGCGCCCGCCGAGCTTTCACCGCTCCCGCTTCGTGAATCGCACCCCCGTAGAGGAGCAGCTTTTCGGTGAGGGTTGTTTTTCCGGCGTCCGGGTGGGAAATAATCGCAAAGTTACGGCGTTTCTCAACGGCAGCAGCAATCTCAGTCTGGATCTCGGTCTGGAGTTCAGTGGACATTCTCAAGCTCTGTAAACCCAACTTTCATTATAAAGAATGTTGTCGGGTGGAAATCAGAATCGTGAAAGAGGCGATCGAGCTGATCAACGTTAACCATGATTTCATTCGCATTGCTTTGAGGAATGGCATGATTGGTCATCGGTTGCCACTTCAGGTGCATCGTAACGTTGTGTGAGGTTTGCCTAACGTTCCTGGTCAGCGGTTGCCGAGATCTTCGCGACACCACAAGCGGATTGGGTCAATCCATTACACCAGGGTTGTTATGCTGCTCACTAGGACATTTATCTGAATGAATTTCAATCATGCTTCGCCACCAGTTCAGCAAGGAATTTCTTACTATGTACTCAGTACTCAAATGTGTGGAGATGTATGGGAACATCCTCTGTCTTCCAAGATGCTCCAAGTGATGACTCAGCTAACCCAACATCTGGGCGTTCTGTCAACATCTGATTCTGATAATCGCGTGTTGGGGGCCTACACATAGGTTTAGGGAATGGAGTACCTCCATGCAATGCTTTGGAGCGGTAACTATAGATCTTATTGAATACCTTTTCCAAGGATGATTGACTCCAATCCACCTGCCACCGGACTGGTCTATTAGGAAGTGGCTCTTGAGGTCTAAACCTGGCAAGAAATTGTCTGAATTTATTAGTTGCTCCTAAAAGCCCTTTTAGATGTTGACTAACAATTTCGATAGCTTTTGATCCATCACACTCTAAATCATTCAGATCCCGGAATAGCTCTGGCTTGAGATGCTCTAGCTGTTTTTTAATATCAGGGTTTTCTTCAGCGTACCAATGGCCAGCAGCTACCTCAATCGCAGACACCAATAAGAGCCAGGAAATTTCAGGGTCGCTCTCTGCTAACCACACTGCATCTTGATAAAGCCTAGCAGAGCGAATCAGAATAGAAGCTTGTTGAGGTTGCAGAAGAATATACAAGTTCATCTGCTCTTGCATTGCCTCTAACTTATGCTCGGCTGGATGAAATGGCAGAATATACCTCCTATCATGAGGAGGGAAAAATATTGGGGTTTCATCTGGTCGTGGAATGCGAGGTTGACCATATTCGTTCCCGTGTGAAAACTCTCGAACTACGCCACCAGCCTTTAACCGCACACCCATGCAGAGAGAATATAGGGCTGCTATTTCATCACGCAGGGTTCCTCCATGATATCTTGATGTATCTGTGTTGCGAGGATGGATAGTTGGATCTTGATTAGGATCTAGATAATGTTCACATCGAAGAATGAGCCGACCATGCATTGATTGGCGAGGTTCTATTGGTGGAAAAGGTTCAGCATTCATTACTAAGTATGGACCATGCTCAACCTCTGTACTTCTAAAGCAAGCATCACTAAATAATTCAATCTCTACAGCAGAGTTAGGTAAACCTTTCTCTAATTGAGCTTGCCAGTTCCAATGAGAGTAGGGACCAAAATCTTCAAACCGTTTCTTCTTAGGAGAATTCATATAGTGGGCTTGAGATCAAAGTTTGGTGCTTAGGCTAACTTAGATATCCCTTATTTAGCCTCGCAATAGTGTTTTATAAAGAAATCACAATGCTTTTTTTAAGAATAGGGACAGATAAAACTCAAGCATCGCCTCACTCTGAAGTCTGCGACATAACGCTGCCCATTACCCGCCGCAGATACCCTTTAATACTCACAGATAACCTCTCAACGGTCGGTGTTACATCTTGCGTATTTACAGAGGACGTTGCCAAGGTTCACTGTGCTGCTGATATCCAGCTCGTTCAAAGGTAGAAATCATTGGGATATTGTTTACGTCTGCATCACAGAACACCCTCCAGATTCCTACATCTTGCAATACCCTCGTTCCTTTTAACAGCAAATCGGTTGCAAAGCCCAGCCCACGATATTCTGGCAAAACCCCGATGTAATAAATAGTTGCTTCTTCCAAACCATTTTTAGCACCATTTTGATAGATCACAGGGAAAACAAACCCAATGACTCTATCATCGCTACTAAGCCCTATCTGCCACCATTCATCTCGATACGAGAATCCATCTTTCGACTCGGCTAGAAACTGCTCGGCAACTTCGCGAGAACCGCGTTCCATAACTTGTTTTCGATCGCTGGCATCGATTGATGATTCCATAACCTCAGCAACTACTGAAAGCAATACCTCATAGTCCAGTGTTTTAGCAGCTTTGAACTTTAATCGAGAAGGAACCTCAATCAGCGGCTTAGGCTCTTCCCAAACAAAAGGTACTTTCAGATAAGTCTGCTGGCTCATAGTGACTCATAGAATTAACCAAAATTCCGGTGTTTTTAAGGGTGCAGCTTAGCATAACTTCGCACATCAGCAGATAACTTCTCAACTACATCCTAATCAATAGCTTGAATAGCCTAACGACCCGGTTCAACGGCAGCAAGTATCTTTAAACTTGGCATAGGGACAAACAGATGTCCGCTGCAACCGACTGGTTATGCTGCTGCATCAACACAACTCTAACTCTTTCACCTACAGGTTTAAATAGTACTACCATTCTTTAATGAAAGGCAGAATCTAGTAACAACAGCAAACGCGGACAGGTATGGAAAAAGTAAACTGGCTAATTGAAAGATATGTCTCTGATGCTGATGAGCAATTTTTAGAGGAGTTAAAAAGGCAGAACTATTTCTACAAAGAGGTTAGATATCTTGACTTTCGACCTGAAGAAGCAAACAAATACTTTTCAGATCACGAATGTGTGTTATTTAGAGGAACCCTAAATCTAGGTCGAGATGTCCTACGAACTTCTTGGATTCCTGGAGCATATATGGATGAGAAGAATCTCCGTTGTACGACCTACTATGCTTATTTCGGTCAGTATTTGCTAAACAACAAGTATTTCATTCTTCCATTAGGTGAGCTAATCAGAAGAAGAGAAGAAATTCTTGAATATTTCCAGTCCAACGGTGAGCTTTTTATTAGACCTGACAGCAATATGAAGTCGTTCCGTGCTGGTGTGTTTAACATTCAAGTTCTAAATACCATTAAAACTTTAGGAAGTGAGTTAAGACGAGATGAAACAACTTTAGTACTCGTGAGTGGAAAGCGATCGATTACTAAGGAGTGGCGATTTTTTGTTTACAAAGACGAGATCATCACTGGTTCTCTTTACCTGATTGGAGAGGAAAGAATTGACGAGAGAATTAAAGGTGGCTATTTAGTAAATTACCTTGCTGAAGTGTTAAAGCAGGTTAATTGGTATCCAGAATTGCTCTACACAGTAGATATTTGTGAGTCGGAAGGGGAGTTATTTATCCTAGAACTTGGTTCTTTTAGCTGTGCTGGAGAGTATGGGTGTGATTTGAGCTTGATTATAGAGGCTGGTGTGAAGGCAGCTTGGGAAGACTATGAAGCGGTAAACGGTTAATTGTGACTATTTGCTATGCACCTCAAAATAACTTATTGCTAAAGCTTAACAGTAATCGTGAAAACGTTTTCCCTACTGAGGTTTGGCAACATAACAAGTTATTAGACTGAATGTTTCTGCCTAAGATCCCTGGGCAGCGATATAGGCTGAAATATCTCCGCATAGGATCTCACTTTAGCTGCTTAGACGGAAATGATTCTGTATAAGAGCCTAATTCAAGGGTTTAGGTAGGAATATTCTGTACAATCCTCCTTCCCTGCCTCAAAACCAGTTGCTTCGCAGTTCCCCGAAGGAGTAATCGCCCTAAACAGGTTTTTAGCAATCATGTTCAGGCTGTGTTGATTGTAGATCGATGGGCAAGATCTACACCGATCGTCCCTGCTCCTTTTGCACAAGGCAAATTGATGAGCATATTAGAACGATAGGCTCAAATCCCTCTTGCAGGGAGTTCAGGAGGATCGAACAGTTTTCAGGTTGGCAACTGCCAGATTCTCACCGTTTTATCTGAACTGCCGCTCACCAGCAGCTTACCGTCTTGACTAATCGCCAGGGAGTTTACAGCATCGGCGTGATCTGCCCAGGTCATTAGCACTCGACCGCTTGCTAAATCCCAGATGCGAATGGTTGTATCGCTGCTGCCGCTGACCAGCAATCGATCGTTTGGCGTAATCACGATCGCATTCACATCACGAGTGTGTTCAGCCAGCGATCGCAGCATTTCCCCGGTCTGGTAGTTCCAGACGCGAATCGTTTTGTCTTTGCTGCCTGTAACCAACGTTTTGCCATCTGCACAAAAGGCGATCGAATTAATCGAGTTGAGGTGTCCCGATAAAACCTGGAGGGGGCTGCCCGTGGTCAGATTCCAGAGCCGCACTTTGTTGTCCAGTGCACCACTTGCCAACAGTTTGCCATCGGGACTGATTGCCAGCGTTCGAATCATGCCTGTTTCACCGCCCAGAGTTCGCATTAATGCGCCCGTAGTCAGACTCCAGATGCGGATCGTGCGGTCTTCGCCGCCGCTGACAAACAGTTTGCTGTCGGGGCTAACACTGACGGCATTGACATCGCGACTGTGACCCGTCAGGGTTCCCAGCAGCGTACCCGTACTGACATTCCAGATTTTAAGCGTGTAGTCATCGCTGCCGCTAATCAGGGCTTTGCCATCAGGACTGAGGGCGATCGTATTGACGCCCCGGCTATGCCCTTTCAGGATAGACATTTCTTGACCCGTCACGGCATCCCAGATCCGCACTGTATCATCCAGACTGCTGCTTGCCACTTTTTGAACATTGGAGCCAATAGCAACGCACGTTACCCAGGAAGCGTGTCCGGTGAGAATGTGCATTGCGCGGGACGATCGATTGCTGCCCCGACTCGAAATCACGTTAGGCTGACCCGAATTGGGTGTCGCAGGCAAACTCTCCCAGGGCGGCTGCACCTGAGGTGGCTTTGGAGTGGGCGGAGTAGAGGCAAACGGTTTAGACAGAGGGGGTCTAGACGAAGGCGGTTTACTGGCTATAGCAGGCGGTACGGTGGCTCGTTTGGGAGCACTGATCGGCTGTCCCCCCAAGCCAACAGGCTGAATGGGCGGCTTTGCAGTTCTCGCCAAAGGCAATTGCGCCACCGTGGGGAAAAAGGAGTCGGCATTTAGGTCACGCATGACCTCATCGGCAGACTGATAGCGTTCGTTGACCAGATCCTTCAACATATAGTCCAGGATGTGGGCAAGTTGATCGCTCACCAGCGTTTTCTTGTCATTACGCAAATATTCTCGCCAAATCCAGCAGCCGTTGAGCGGGTCATAAAGGTTGTCGGGTCGAGTTTCCGTCATCAAATGCAGGCAGGTTGCCCCCAAACTATAGAGATCGCTGGCAGGATATGCCTTGCCGCCGCGAAACTGCTCCATTGGCGCATATCCTTCTGTGCCAATTCGGGTTCCCTGCTCTCCGGCAGACTCTTCGTTAATTTGCTTGGCAACGCCAAAATCGATCAGAATTAGGCGATCGTCTGACTGACGGCGCAAAATATTGGCAGGCGTAATATCTCGGTGAATCACCTGATGGCGATGAATAAAGCGCAGCACGGGCAACACATCCGAGAGCACATCCCGAATCTGTCGTTCGCTAAACGCCCCATTTTGCCGCATTTCTTGCAGCAGGCTTTGTCCCTCGACGAATTGCTGCACCAGATACAGGTAGCGTTCCTGCTCAAAATACGCTAGCAGCGTTGGAATCTGGGAATGCTCACCCAGTTCGTCCAACCGTACCGCTTCCTGGTTAAAAAGCTGAACCGCCTTATCCAAAGACTTCGTTCCCTGAATTTGCGGCGAAAACTGCTTGATCACACATTTGCTGTTCAGTCGATCTTCGTCAACTGCCAAATACGTCTTGCCAAATCCACCTTGTCCGAGTGGCTGCACTGCCCGATACCGACCTCGCAGGCGGATCAGAGCATCGCCGCAGCCTTGACAGATTGTTTCACTTGCGGAGTTGAGCGGTTTCTTGCAGTGAGGATTGAGACAGCAAATCATAGCGGGTAGTGCACTCAGGCGAAGGGTTGTTTCCTAATCTTTCCTCCTAACCTCAAGATGCCCAAACCAGGCAGTGTAACGGGCAGAAGGTAACGTAAATCGGGCAGCGACAAGATCATGAATTGCCCCAGTCATTCTCCCAACGGGAACCCACGCTCCAGCGGACAATTTCAATGTTTCTCAACATCGTTTCTCAACATAGAGCCAGTTCAATGCTCTGGATAGTTTGACAGCTTGGCATCAAACCTTGGCATTCCTTAGCATTAACCTCAGCACTTCCTTGAGAAAAATTCTTTTAGCACAGTAATTGCTCTAGCCTAAATCTTAAATTTAATCATAGGCTGGATACTACATTCTGAAGCGATCGCACTCTACAAAAATCGCCGCTTTTCCCTAGCCCTTCTCCTCTAGCTTGGCATTCCTTGGGGCACTCCTCTGGGCAGTTACCTGCACGATCGCCTGACGAAAGCCCAGCACTACCAGCACATTTGCCAGCGTCAAAAATGACTCTGCACTGCCATGCAACCAGTCCACATTAGCAAGAGCTTCACCGTAAGCTACTTTTGCGTAAATTCCCGCAGGAATCGTCACACCCACAAACACCAGCGTCATATAAAAGCCAATCAGGGCAAGCCGGGGCATTTGGTGCGAACGAGTGAGAAACCAGAGGAAACCAAGATAGGGGAACAGGGATAGACCAAATAGGGTTTCGGGAGTCATGCGATCGGGGTGTCCTTACGGCTTTGCCAGATCCACCAGCCTGCAGCGCACAGGGTGAAATTACCAATCAGCGTAGTTGCAGCTTGCAGCATCACCAGCCATTCCAGCGCAGGGCTGTTATCAAAAAAGTGCCAGGTACAGGCACACATCGCGCTAATAAGCGCAGGCAGCATCCCAAACGAGAGGGCACGCCATGCAGAATTGCGGCTTACCTCGCTATAAGTCCAGATCAGCCAGATGGCGGCGATCCACTCAATCACGCTGGAGACATGAATCATCCAGGTGGGAATCGAAAGGGCGTGCATGAGGGGGCATGGATAAAACAATCAGTTTGTATTGTAGCTTGCGAGCCCGAACCAGGCTCTATCCGTTTCTCAATGCCCATCTAGCAGCGAACCAGAATCAAAGCGAACCAAACCTGAGGAAAATACCTGCGAAAAATTACAGAGGCTTCATAATTTCGGGTGATTGCATAAAAAACTGCTGCTAAAGCAGACAACGGAATTTCGATCGAAGAAAGTAGTGATGTAATCTTCACTACGAAATACTTTGCTGAATCTACGGAGAGTCGCGTTGACCTGCTCTCCTGATTCTCGCATTGTGATTCACACCTTTCCTTGTTCTCCATTCATTCCTCAGCCCCAATGTCTATGCCTGCTATGTCCCCTAAAGTTCGCCTGGAATCTTACCTGACGCTGGAAGAGTTAAAGAATCGCTATAAGCAAACCAAAGACCGGATTGAAGCACGTCGCTGGCATTTGCTGCTGCTGGTGGCACAACAATGGACGATCAAGCAAGCCTCAGAACTGGTTGGGCTGAACTACGACTACGCCAAAACGATCGTGCGCCGCTACAACAGCGAGGGACCGGAATCCGTCCGCAATCGCATCAAAGAACGCCAACCCCCTACCCCCCGATCGCTGCTCACCCCTGAACAGCAGCAGGAACTCCGACAGGTGCTTCAGGGCACGGCTCCCGATGGAGGAAGCTGGTCTGGTCCCAAAGTTGCTCAGTGGATCGCAGAGAAGACCGGACGGGATCGCGTGTGGGCACAGCGCGGGTGGGAATATTTGCAGCGGTTTGGGAATTCCCGATAGCAGGGTGGATACGCGATTACTCCTCCACATCCCCACTCCTCATCCCTACTCCTCATTCCCCTACCCATTTACCCATCCACCCATCCACCCCCTCTCTCCAGTATTGTTTTAGGAGAAACGCACCCAGGGGAAGTCAAAAATGCGGGCAGTACTATGCGGCTACTATGGTATGGGAAATGGCGGCGACGAGGCACTGCTGGCAACGCTGCTGCAAATGCTGCCTGCTCACGTTGAGCCGATCGTACTTTCTGGCAATCCGATCGAAACTGAGAAGCAGTATCAGGTCGAAGCGGTACCGCGCAAATCCTTACCTGCGATCGTTCAAGCATTTCGCCGAGCAGATGCGTTTGTTTGGGGCGGCGGAAGCCTGATGCAAGATGCCACCAGTGCCCTAAATCCCTTTTACTATGGGGGGTTGATGCTGCTAGCCCAGCAGATGGGCTTACGCACGATCGCTTGGGCACAGGGTGTGGGTCCCTTACGGCGATCGATCTCTGGCTGGCTGGCACGTCAGTCTTTTCGAGGCTGTACTGCGGTGAGTGTTCGAGACAGTGCGTCGGCTTCACAGGTAGATTCCTGGCAAGTGCCGCTGACCCTGGCTCCCGATCCAGTCTGGGCACTGAAATCCCTGCCCGTTCCGGGTTTGTGGGATTTGCCTGCGCCCAGGGTTGCCGTTGCCCTGCGCTCCCACTCGCGCCTTACACCCGATCGCCTGACGCTGATAACCCGTGCCCTGGCAGATTTTCAGAAGGCAACGCAAACCTGTATTTTGCTCGTTCCGTTTCAGCCCGCCCAGGATCTCGCGATCGCCGAAGCGATCCAGCCGCAACTTCCGGGCGTGAGCCGTATTTTGACGCTGATCGATCCTCAGCAGCTCAAAGGCTTGTTTCAAGGAGTAGAGATGACGATCGGGATGCGGCTTCATGCGCTGATTATGGCGGCGGCGGCGGAGTGTCGCTGTTATGCCATCAGCTATGATCCCAAGGTGAGCCAACTCATGCAGGATTTTGAAATGTCAGGTGCGACGCTGGACTCCCTGCCGACGACGGCGAGCGCGTTAACCCATGATTGGCTGGAGCTATTTGCCAATGGCGATGCCCTGAATCCAGCTCAAATTCAGGCAACGGTCGATCGAGCGCTGATTCATCAGGAAGTATTGCGATCGGCTTTACGTTAGGGGAGTCAAGTCAATTCAGCGGAGTGGCTGCGCCAGACGATCGAGCCACTTGCTTAACCGAGTCCTTAACTATAAGATGAGCGGCAGTAAGATGAGCGGCAGTCGGGCAACACCATTAACTAACTTATAAATCTGTTGCTAAACCGATTTTCTATGTTACTAAGTTAAGAGTCTCAGTGAAGCGTGTGCGGCAGGCTGGACTGAGATTGGGTGATCTGAAGAAAGTTGAACAGCCGAAGTAGAGGAAATCTTCCCTATTTCAAGCGAATTCGGCAAGATTTGAGGATTGGTGTGCTGTTTCTCAGATGTGTTGTTTCCTAATAGTCTGTGTCGATCAAGATGGTGTGAGTTTAGCCGGACGGAGTCTGCCGTGCGGTGAAATTGAGCTTAGGTGATGCGTGCCCTTGTGAGTGGAAGCTATGAGTGAACCGAATTTCCCTTTGAAGCCTCAGGCAGAACCAGGACTAGAATCTTCCCTAGACTGGTGGAATCCTTTTCCCGAACTGACCGATTCTGAACTGGCAAAGACCGAAGCAACCTGCGAATCGCCAGACGTGCAGCCTTTAGCGTTAGATGAGTCAGCGTCGCAAGAAGTTCCCCTTACGGCCCCGGTTAACGCTTATGTTGCGCCTGTAGTCGTTAGCCCGTCGAGCGGGGTTAGCCCAGCAATCGCCAGTCCAGGGTCAGCATCAGGAAAGCCTGCGGCAAGCGAGATTTCTGAGTCGCTCACGGCTGCTCTGTCAGAACAGCTTCCCCAGTCATCTGAGCCGCCGAACCTGATTGATTTGATCAGCCTGATTCAAGAATTAAATCAATGTAATGGGGTGCTGCTCGATCGCGTTTCCCAGCTTGAAGAAGCCCTGGAACGCAGTCAACAAGCCCTAAAAGGACAAATCGAACGATCGCCTGAAGCGTTTGCTACTCCCCAGTCTGAAGATCTGGCAACAGCTCAGGCACAGATTGCCAACCTGTTTAGCCAGCTTGAATTTGCCCATCAAACCAACCAGCGACAGCACATCCTGATCGAAACGCTTACGGCAGAACTGGAAAGTAGCCAGGAGCGAGCTGCCCAGCTTGAGCGGGAGGCTGCCCTACTTCAGCAGCGATACAACGAACAGGTGCAGTCCTTAGTGCAGTCCGAAGGAACCTGCCGCGATTTGCAGGCAAGGCTTCAACGTCAGCAGCGATACACACTTCAGTTTAAAGCCGCGCTCGAAAAATGTCTGGAGATGCCGATGCCGCAAACGGACTCCAGCACAGAAATGATTGCTCCCCCGATCGATAGCCTCCTCCTGCCCAAAGCACAGCAGATTCAACCCTGGTCAAAGCCTGTTGTCCTGCAAGAGTCGCTGCTTCCCTGGATGAAGCGGTTCAAGAGTGCGGATGAACTGGCTTCCCTAGAGGCAGATCAGGCAGCGGCTGAAGTCGCAGAACTCCTGTCTGAAATTGCTCCGATCGAAGAACCAAAGGCGATTGAAGAACCTGTCCGCTCCAATCCAATCACAGTTCAGCTCCCGGTGCTTGCTCCGCTCAGTGCAACTGCATCAGATACCGCAGAAGATCAGCTCCAAGAGCAGGAAGTGTTTGTTGAGGCTGATCAAACTACCGCTCAACCTCAAGCAGAGCCGATCGCTTCGCAGTTTGCCGCAGAAGCTACTGCCTTAGAGCCAGCCCCTCCTGTCTCAATTAGCTACGACCTAAAGACCTCGGCTGGAATCTTGCCGTCGCCCGATCTGCTGACCCAACTGGATGCCGTCGTTCAACCGCTCGCCGATCACTTTGTGGAGGCTTTGCTGTCTCAGACGGTGGGTCCTCAAACCGTAAGTTCTCAAACCGTGAGTACAGAAGCGGCAGAAGCAGAAATGGCAGAAACCAAGCCAATGCAGGGCGAATCTCCTGAAATAATGGCTGTTGAATTGCCGCTAGTTGAGTCTATTGCTGACCCCGATGACGTGATTGTTTCTGACGCCGATCGCCTGCTGGCTTCTGCAATGTCCGAAGCGGAAGATGCCCTCTGGCAAGACCTGGCGCGACTGATTGAGGTTGCTCCAGAAGAGGTAGTCAAAGCAAGTTTAACAGGCGATTTGACAGCGTTTGCATCACTCAATTTCGATGAGTCAGAACAGCCTGCCCAACCCTTAAATCCTCCCTCAATCAATCCTTCCTCGACTTCTGCCCCCCTCAATTCGAAGCCACAAACTGGTGTAACAGAACCTCAAATTTCAACACCGCCCACCGAACCAGCCACGCAGAAAAGCTCTATTCCAGCCCTGGCTGCTAACCCAAACGCGCCCTCACCGCTTTTGCATCCGTTCCGCCCTGTAAAGGCAAAGCGATCGCTGAGCAGTGTCGAACTTCCATCGTTTTTGCAGCAGGAAGACTCAAAGCCCCTGCCGACCTGAAGCCGCCTTACGCAGGTGTGCCAAAGTTCTGTGTCCAGTAGTAGCGGGACTGAACTGTACCGGAGTCTTGCTCCATCAAGAAAAATCCGACTCCCAGTTCCGTTAACTCTGGGTTGAGAATGTTAGCTCGGTGACCAGAACTCTGCATCCATGCCTGCACCACGTTCTCTGGTGTTGCATAGCCTGCTGCTACGTTTTCTCCTGCACTGTCGTAGCCATAGCCTGCTGCCCGCAATCGATCAAATAGCGAAGAGCCATTCGAACCGGTGTGACCAAAGAAGTCATTCAACGCCATGTCCTGGCTATGAGCCAGCGCGGTTGCCGTTAACACAGAGTTCCAGCGCAAGGGCGACAACCCTGCCTGTGCTCGATATTGATTGGTGATGTCTAACACCGATTGGACGATCGGATCTGGGGCTTGAGGCAGAGGAAGCTGTAGGTTGGCCAGACCGACCTGAACGGGTTCCTGGTCGAGCTTCAATTGATAGCGCGTTTTGCCTTGCTGGCGCGAAACTCGCACATAGTAGGTTCCAGGACCGACCTCACGGCGAATGGTTTCGCTGGTGCGCCCAGGCTGGCTAGACTGACTCAACAGCTTGCCCTGCTGATTGAACAGTTCAAGATTTGCGTTCGCCTGAAGTCGGGATAAGGAAAGGTTCAGCCAGCCGCGCTGTTGGGAGTGAATTTTGTAAAGCCGCTCCGGGGTCAAAGAATTGAGCCGTCCGGTGCTGCTGTCCTCAGCCATTAGAACTTTAGCGGTACTAGCAGCTCTGAAATCTTTCGATCGCATACGCACTGTCTCTGCTCTAAGAACGGGCATTGCTAGTGTTTGTTCTGCGACGAAAAAAACAGTCAGTGTAATTGTCTAAAATTAGACTTTTTTTTGATACAGTCCGTACTTTTACGGCTTTGCTTCAACTCAGAACATCCTCGGATAAAGGCATATTTAATCAAACACTAAAGCTGAACTGCTTGAATTAATTGGTTTTTAGCGAGAAGCCCTTCAAGTAGAGATATTTGCAGAAAAAATCATTTCCTACGCGGTCATGTGACCAAAATCACATTCAACATCTCAACCTACCGATAGAAGACAAATTTTGATTACCTGTTTCGATCGTTTGTTAAGCAGTTGTTTGAGCTTTGCAGTAGTATCCAACCGTGATACTCAACAGCAATATCTAATAAGTACCGACAGTTCGATCGCAATGCATGAATGACTAAATCTGCTTTGAAAATCGCGTTTCATCCGTGGGGGTGAGTATGGTGGTGAGCGCGATCGCAATCATGAGGTCTTCTGCATAAATTGAAGATCCCTATTACCCATTAAGCAACGCCCGTTTAAGCCACAAGTAAGCCACAATAAATAACGTTTTGAACGGGTAGAAAACGAATTAGTTTAATACATCTTAGATATACTATCAGATACTCTCCGTGCCAGACAAAACACGGGTGCAGCGATAGCAGGGCGAATTATAGGAAACCAGGAAATCGAACGAATGAAGCGGGAAACAAGAAAACATCATCGCACCGATTCGTTTATGCGTTTGGCTATTGTGGGATTGACGGTGGGAGTGATTCTAGGTACAGTCACCCATGCCCTGCTCAATCGAATGCAGGTAAAGCAACGACTCGCCTGGGGAACTGTGAAACAACTGACCCTGACCTCAATTTCTCCAGGGGTGAATCAGGCTGTCGCAATGTTCCCACTTGCTTCGCCGACGCATCAACTCATACCCGTTTCTCCAAAAACAGATCGCATTACGATTAGTGCAGTCGGTGATCTGATTCCGGGCAGCAATTCTAAGGGCAGTCTTTTACCCGCAGAACCGGGAGAAGCACTAGCGCAGGAAACTCAGCTTTTGTTTGGCAAAATTAAGCCTTTTCTGGGGGAAGCCGACATCACTTTTGGCAATTTTGAAAGCACGTTGACGACTTATCCCTACAGCGCAAAAAATACGAGTCAGAGAATGACGTTTGCCTTTCGCACGCCGCCTGTGTATGCCCAAATGCTTAAAGAAATGGGATTTGATGTGTTAAACGTTGCGAATAACCACACGTTTGATTTTGGCGAGCCGGGATTTACAGAAACGATCGCCCAAATTGAACAAACCGGGATGAAAGCAATCGGACAAAAAGGAAAAATTGTTTATACACCAGTGAAAGGAACAACGATCGCCTGGATTGGTTTTAGCTATTTCAGCGATCATAACTCAATGCACGATTTAGACACGGCTGCAAAACTCGTTCAGGAAGCCTCTCAAAATGCCAATCTAGTGATTATTTCGGTTCATGCGGGCGCAGAAGGCAGCGATCAAACTCGTGTAAGCGATCGAACCGAGTATTTCTTTGGCGAAAATCGTGGCAACATCTTGCAATTTTCCCGCTTCATGATCGATCAGGGCGCGGATGTGATTTTGGGTCATGGTCCCCATGTGCCGAGAGCGGTCGAGCTTTATAACGATCGATTGATTGCTTATTCACTCGGCAATTTTATGGGCTACGGAACGCTATCTACCGTGGGTGCGTTGGGCTATTCGATGGTGCTGCAAATAGAGCTAGATCCGCAAGGGGAGTTTATTTCTGGCAGAGTGCTTCCGGTCGCGCTCGATCGCTACGGTATTCCTTATCTGGACGATTATTTTCAGAGCGTGATTTTGGTGCGAAACTTGACGCGCAGCGATTTTCCAGAAACACCGCTGGTGGTTGACGAGATGGGCTATTTAGTACGAACCGATCGATAGACCCCCTTAGATAGATTTAATAAGAACCTGTTACTCTCTTCGGTCAAGGGGAATTTTCTACGGTAATATTAGAGGTTTGTGACTTTTAGCTTTTCCCAAGGAAGGTGATAAATGGAAGCACTGGGTAGACATCTTGTGATTGAGCTTTACCGCTGTGCCGCCGAAAAACTCAACGATGTAATGCACATTGAGCAGAGTATGATCGACGCAGCGAAAGAATCAGGCGCAACGGTTCTTAACTCTACCTTTCATCATTTTCAGCCGTTTGGTGTGTCGGGAGTGGTAGTGATTCAGGAAAGCCATCTGGCAATTCACACTTGGCCTGAATACGGCTTTGCATCGCTTGACCTCTTTACCTGCGGCGACAGTGTTGATACCTGGACGGCTTATCATTTGCTCAAGGAAGCGTTTGAGGCAGAATACGGCTCTGCAACCGAAATGTGGCGCGGTTCCTACCGTTTGCTTCAGGAACAGCAGAAAGTTCCGACTACTCCACTCACCCCTGCTCCTATTCCGATCGCGCCCCACTACAACCGTAATGTTTGGTTGACAGAGCGCAGTGAAGACTGTGCTTTTTCTTTGCGACATTCTGGCGATTTGCTGTATCGCAAAAAGTCGCCTTATCAAGACATCAAAATCTACCAGACCTACAAGTTTGGCAATACGCTCATCCTGGACGACATGATTATGTGTACCGAAAAGGATGAGTTTGTTTACCACGAAATGATTGCCCATGTGCCGATGCTGACCCACCCCGATCCCAAGCGGGCACTGGTGATTGGCGGCGGCGATGGCGGCACGGTGCGTGAACTGCTGCGGCACGAAAACCTGGAAGAAGTCGTCCTGGTCGAAATCGACGAAGACGTAATTGATTCTTCCCGGCAATATCTGCCGACAATCTCCTCTGCCCTTGACCATCCGAAGCTCAAAATTCACGTTGCAGACGGAATTGAGTATGTCAAGAACTGCGACGATCGCCGCTTTGACCTGATCATCGTTGATTCTACCGACCCGGTTGGGCCTGCGGAAGGCTTATTCAACGCGGAATTCTATCATCAGGTACATCGCTGCCTGACCAACGATGGTATTTTGGTGGCACAAAGCGAATCGCCGATGTTTAACGCTGCGGTGTTTCAGTCCGTGTTTCAGTGTCATCGCGATATTTTTGGCGCGGGTCAGGTGCATTCCTATCTGGCATACATTCCCACTTATCCGACTGGAATGTGGAGCTTTGCCTATGCCTCGAAAGGGAGTGCCCATCCGTTGAAATCGTTTGACACCGAACGAGCGCACCAGTTCTCAGAGCATCATCGGCTGAGATATTACAATGAAATGGTGCATTCTGCTGCCTTTGCCCTGCCGAACTTTGTGCGGGAACTGCTGGTGTAGCGAATTCCAAAGATGAATCAACCGTAGGGTGGGTTGGGTGTAGCCGCGATATCAATGATTGAATCTGGGTTACACCTTGAACGCTGTAGTAGGAGGAGGTTTGAGGAGTCGCAGGTGTCCTGCATTGTCCCTAAATCTCCCACGAATAAGGGACTTTGAGAGTCATAAAGTTAATTCGGTTTCCCAGCATTCGAGAGCTGGAGGCGGGTCGCAGCTACGACGTTTCAAACAATCCTCTCACAACAATTCGTTTACCCATCCTACGAATCACACACAATTCGATGCGATTCAACGCAAATTCAACATTCAACAAAGTTGTCTGCTGCGGTAAAACAATCGGTGGGCAGTAACTATCCTACTCATAACGTCCTATGGTCAACTTTGCTTCTGCGGATTCTGAAACATTGCTTGCTGGCTATGATCCCAACGGAGTGGGCAGCAAAACGGCAAATATTTTTGGCTTGCCCTATACGACCGAAACGGCAAAAGTGGTAGTTGTGCCGGTGCCGTGGGAAGTCACCGTTTCCTATGGAGCGGGAACCGCACGCGGACCTGCGGCAGTGATTGATGCCTCGACCCAGCTTGACCTGCATGACCCGGAAGGAATTCGGATCTGGGAAGTGGGCGTGGCGGCTCAGGAAGTGTCTGCCCAGTGGCTCGATCGCAACGATGCCCTTCGCACCAAAGCCACAGACTATATTGCTGCCCTAGAACAAGGCGAATCGCCGGAAGCCTGGACGGATTTGATCAATGAAATTAATCAAGCTTCGATCGACTTAAACTCCTGGCTGGAAACAGAAGCAACCAAGCTGCTCATGTCCGGCAAAAAAGTGGGAGTGCTGGGTGGCGATCACAGTTCGCCGCTGGGCTTGATGCAAGCGTTGGCAAAAATTTACGACGAGTACAGCATTTTGCACATCGATGCCCATGCGGATTTGCGAGTGGCCTATGAAGGCTTTGAATATTCCCATGCATCGATCATGGACAATGCGCTAAAGCTGCCCCAAATCAGCCGACTGGTGCAGGTGGGCATTCGCGATCTTTCTCCCATGGAAGCCGATCGCATCCAAAATTCAGCCGATCGCATTGTTCCCTTTTACGACTGGACGCTAAAAGAGCGGCTGTTTACGGGACAAACCTGGCATTTGATCTGCGAAGACATTCTCTCGAATTTGTCCGATACAGTCTATGTCAGCTTTGATATCGATGGACTCGACCCGTCGCTCTGTCCCCACACAGGCACTCCGGTTCCGGGCGGACTGCAATTTTCTGAAATTACCTATTTGCTAAAGCAATTAGCGCGATCGGGCAAGCAGGTCATTGGCTTTGATCTGTGCGAAGTTGCTCCTGGCACTAGCGAATGGAATGGAAACGTGGGCGCAAGGGTGCTGTATCGCATTATCAGCGCAATGATTCAGTCGCAGCAGCCGTATTGAGCAGTTCTGAGATAAATTCTTGATGGATTCTGATCAGTCGTTTGGCACAGAGCACAACTCCGAAGGAATCGCTGATCAGCTGATTGCCGATTTACGGTACGAGCGGCAGCTTGTGGAGCAGATCATTCGCGGCTGCATCGAGTATCGCTGGGCAGTGGGACAGGAAGAGCATGAAATCGCAGAGGCAATGATCTACAACGCCTTCGAAACCTACGCGATCGAGCGCGGAATTCCTCTGCCCCAAGCAGAAGCCTTTTGTGAGCAGCATCTCGATCGCCTGATTCAAATGGTGCAGGACATTTTGTGATGGATTCTGTTTAGGAAAAATCAAGGTAAAACTGTTGCATCAGCTCACATCTCTTTGTTTTTAGATGCGATAGGGTAACTATAGCTGCGATCGGCACCCTTCCTTTGGGCATACTAAAGCAACATCCAAAGCAGCCATTTGCTCGGTGGTCAGTGTTCGCTTATCTTGTTCTGCAAATCCTGTTTTCCCTGCTTCCCACGCCAAGAAACTTCCATGTTTAACGCCACAGAACTGCTGATTGATCACTTTGTCTCCCAGTTGAAGGAAGGCTATCGCCGCACCTATGGCGGTTGGAAGCACGACTACGAAGACATCATTGGCTGGGTTGGGGCAATGGCATTAGAGAACATTGCCAACAGCGACGCGCTTTACCACAATGTTGAGCATACGATTCTAGTCACGCTGGTCGGGCAGGAGATTTTGCGGGGGCGGCACATTCGTGAAGGCGGCGTGTCTTGCGAGGACTGGCTGCACTTCGTTATCTCGCTGGTCTGCCACGACATTGGCTATGTGAAAGGCGTGTGTCGGCAGGATCAAGAAGGCTGGTACGCAACCGGAAAAGATGGGGAAATGGTGCATTTACCTCCTGGTTCCTCGGATGCAGGGCTGACTCCCTACCATGTCGATCGCGCCAAACTATTCGTCGATGAGCGGTTTGGTGGACATAGCCTGATCGATGCCGAGCGAGTGAAGCGAAATATTGAACTGACGCGCTTCCCAGTACCCAAAGCCGAAGACCATCAGGACACCCTCAACTATCCAGGATTAATTCGCGCTTCAGACCTGATCGGGCAACTCAGCGACCCGCGCTACCTGAAAAAAATTAGTGCCCTGTTCTATGAATTCGAGGAAACCGGGGTGAATAAATCCCTCGGCTATCGGCATCCGGGTGACCTGCGAAAAAACTATCCCAAGTTTTACTGGAATGGTGTTTATCCCTATGTGAAGGATGGCTTACGCTATCTGGAATTAACCCAGCAGGGTAAGCAGATTATCGCCAATCTCTACTCGAATGTGTTTGTGGTGGAACACGAGCCCGTAGAGCCGGAACTCAGCGAAGCGTAGGCAGATTGCGGAACGGTGAGTAGGGCGATTGCCCCGTTAGGAAACTGCGAAGCGATCGCTACCTACCGATCGAAGCGGATGGCTGAGAAGCTTTTTGGTAGAGGTCTCAAGGGGTTGAGATTCCCCTAAATCTCTCCCGGTAATAAAAAGGGAGACTTTGAGAGCAGAGTTCGCGTTTCCTCGCAAGCGTAATGCTTTAGGACGGGTGGCACTCTCGTCTTCTACTGCCCTAGATAGGCTTCCAGCACCTTGGGGTCGCGCTGAATATCGGCGGGCGTTCCTTCGGCAAGATTGCGTCCTTCGGCAAGCACCCAGACTCGATCGCACAGCGACA
Organism: Leptolyngbya sp. ST-U4; assembly: GCF_039962215.1. Classification (NCBI taxonomy): domain Bacteria; kingdom Bacillati; phylum Cyanobacteriota; class Cyanophyceae; order Leptolyngbyales; family Leptolyngbyaceae; genus Leptolyngbya; species Leptolyngbya sp. ST-U4. Next base: position 142,652 of record NZ_JAMPKZ010000004.1, on the reverse strand, counting down.
TAATCATGTCCATATTGTGTTCGATCACTAGAAAAGTCATGCCCTGCTGATTCCAGTAGCGGATGTAGTCGCAGATTTGGTTGATCAGCGTCGGATTGACTCCGGCAGCAGGCTCGTCCAGCAAAATCATTTTGGGGCGCACCATCATTGCACGGGCAATTTCCAGGAGTTTACGCTGTCCGCCTGAAAGTGACCCAGCATAGGACTGCGCCATATGCGATAGACCCACCGAGGCGAGAATTTCGCTGGCATATTCCCGCTGCTGTCGCTCTTCTTTTGCGGTTTGCCCCGGTCGCAGCCAGACGTTCCAGAAATTCTCCCCGGTTTGCTGCTGGGCTGCCAACAGCATATTTTCCATCACCGACAGGCGAGACAGCACACGGGCAACCTGAAAAGTGCGAACCAGCCCTTGCTGAGCAATCTTGTGGGACGGGAGCTGATGAATCGGAGAACCGTCAAAAATGACCTGCCCCTGATCAGGACGAATGAAATTTGACAGCAGGTTAAACAGCGTTGTTTTGCCCGCTCCATTCGGACCAATCAGCCCCGTGATACTGCCGGGAAGCACGTCGATCGACGCATTATCCACCGCATGAATACCGCCAAAGCTTTTCGAGAGCCCGTTTGCAGCTAGTAGGGGCGCAAAAGCCGTTGCCGATCGCCCCATCGATCGCTCCGAAAAATTATCGACCAAGGGTAAGTTCCTCCTTTTTGCCCAAAATGCCTTGCGGTCGCCAAATCATCAGCACCATCAGCAGTAGCCCGATCAGCATCACCCGAAATGCGCCCAGCCGGGCATCGTCCAGCGGCACAATGTCTTCCAAAATAAAGCGCGTCACCGTCTGATATGCCCAGAAGATTGCCGCACCTAGGATTGCGCCTGCATTGCTGCCTGCCCCGCCTAGCACCACCATTGTCCAGGCGTTGAAGGTAACGATCGGCTGAAAGTTATCGGGATACACCGTTGTTAGCTGCCAGGCATACATCGCCCCAGAAATTCCAGCGATCGCTCCCCCAATCATCAGGGATTGCAGCTTATACCAGAACACATTTTTGCCCAGTGCCTTGGCAACTTCCTCGTCTTCCCGAATCGCCTTCAAAATTCTGCCCCAGGGCGATCGCGCTAGCCGCTCCAGTGCCCAGTAAAGCAACGCTACAATCAGCACCGACACAAACATCAGCCCATTCTTCGGGGGATTGCTGCTGTAGTCATAAAGCGATCGAATCGCATAGCTCGATGCCCAGAGGCCCAACCCTGCAAGAATACCCGTCATCACAATCGTCAAACCGCTCGTCCAGGCAGGAAAGCGATCGGACATTTTCTTTGCCAGCCAGACATAAAGAGCGATGATTGCAGCCAGACCGACCAACAGCCCAATTCCCAGGATGATCGGCGGCAAAGCGTTCGAGAATTTGAGCTGACGGGCAATGATGCCGCTTCCATACAGCAGGAGAGCCAGCGACGTCACATAGCCCAGAGCAGCGATCGACGTATTCACCAGCGCAGACTGCGGGATCGACTTAAGCTGCTGCCGTAGCCACTTCCAGCCCTGCCAGTAGCTCAGCGCAATCACGCCGCCAAAAACCGCGACCATCAGCACCCGCACAGGCAAACTCGGATTAACTCCGGCAAGCGGCAGGGCAAACCGCTGAATCCCAAAGGTGCCCCGCGTCAGCCAGTCTTCATTCACCGCAACCAGCCGGATTAACTCAGAGACACCGATCGTCACAATTGCCAAATAATCCGTTCGAAGCCTCAGCGTCGAAAAGCCGATTAATAGTCCCAGTAAAGCTGCTATTGCCGCACCCGCTAGCGTTGCCACCCAGAGCGGCACACCCTGAAGCGTCAGCAGCACAGTCGTATAAGCACCGATCGTCATAAAGGCAACGTGACCAAAGTTAATTAGTCCGGTATAGCCCCACTGCAAATTCAGCCCTAAGCTGAAAACGGCAAAAACGGCAGCGAAAATAATCAGGGAAACAATAAATCCTTGCATAGGTAAAAATGGCAGGCTCGCGGTGCGAAGGAATTCCCCCGGAGGGGTTGCTCGAAAAGTATTAGAGGTTCTACACGCCTCCTCAAGGGGTTAACTTTGGGAGACTTTGGAGTCTGAAGGAGGTCTAAGTTCCCCTAGAATTAGGAGACTAGCGGGCGGTTGAAGTTGCAGGGATAGCTCTTTCAACATCTCTTCGATCGATGAAACACTCGAACTAAATTGCAAGTTTTTAAGTTCAGACTAATTCCTTATATTGCCTCTCACTTCCCAATTTTGGAAGAAATCCACCCTCTCAGTTTTGAGATTCAAAGTTCTCTAAAATTGAGGGATTTAGGGGGAAACGTAGAATCTCTGACACTTCTCCAGCGGTTTTCAACAAAGAAATAGCCATCTAAAAATCCTGATTTTAAAGCAAATTATTGGAAGTTGTCTGAACCGTTGCGTATCGTTGTAGTGGACTGTAACAAAGCTGGTTTCCCTTCACAATTCACCCGAAAGCAGGAATTAGCAAAAGGACTCTTTATGGCACTCACTGCATCCACCATGCTTGCCCTTGGCACAGCCGCCCCCGCCTTTGCTTTGCCCAATGTCGTATCAGGCGAAATGACTAGCCTCGATACCGTTCAGGGTAAAGACGCACTGCTGGTTATGTTTATCTGTCGCCACTGCCCGTTTGTGAAGCATATTCAAACCGAGCTGGCAAAACTGGGGCAGGACTACGCCAATTCTCCCTTAGGCATTGTGGCAATCAGCGCAAACGATGCGGCAAGCTATGCTGACGATGCGCCCGATCGCCTCCAGCAAATGGCAGTCGAACTGGGCTTCACTTTTCCATTCTGCTATGACGAAACGCAGGAAGTCGCGCAAGCCTATACCGCCGCCTGTACACCCGACTTCTTTTTGTTTGATGCCAATCGTCAGCTTGTGTATCGCGGACAGCTCGATGACAGCCGCCCCAGCAATGGTTTACCTGTAACCGGGAAAGATTTACGAGGGGCGATCGAGGCAGTGCTGGCACAACAGCCGATCGCTTCTGAGCAAAAGCCAAGCATTGGCTGCAATATCAAATGGAAGCCGGGAAATGCCCCTGCTTATTTTGGCTAGTGTTTTGTTTTTGATCCGTCGATCGCCCCAACCCTTGAAATGCCTGATTCACCGAAGCCGCAAGCTTTACCCGTTCAGATTCTCGCTTCGCGCAGCTTTGCCGATTGGCTCAGAGAGCAAAATTTCAGTCTGGCAATTACCACTTACCAGAGTTCTCGACTGCTGCTGATCGGGCAAAATCCGAACGGAGGTGTTTCCGGGTTTGAGCGGTTATTTGAGCGGGCGATGGGGCTATTTGCGGTTGGCTCTGAGCGGCTTTATCTTAGCTCTCGCTATCAGCTCTGGCAGTTTGATAATGTGTTGCAGCCGGGACAGGTTTACAACGGCTACGATCGCCTATTTGTGCCGCGCATTGCCTACACGACGGGCGATCTGGATATTCATGATGTCGTGGTCGATCGCACTGGGCGAATCTTGTTTGTCAGTACCTTACTAAACTGCATCGCCACGGTCAGTTCCCGCCATAGCTGTGTGCCGCTCTGGAAGCCGCCGTTTATCTCTCAGGTGATGAATGAAGATCGCTGTCACTTAAACGGGTTGGCGTTAGCAGAAGACGGAATGCCGGGCTATGCAACTGCTTGCAGCCAGTCGGCTCTTGCAGAAGGATGGCGCAACGATCGCCAGAACGGGGGCTGCGTGATTGATTTGCGGACCAGTGAAATTCTCTGCACTGGGCTATCAATGCCCCATTCGCCGCGCTGCTATCGAGGAAAACTTTGGTTACTTCAGTCAGGCACGGGCGAGTTTGGCTTGGTGGATCTCCAGACCGGGAAGTTTGAGCCGATCGCCTTTTGCCCCGGATATTTACGAGGCTTAACATTTTTCGGGAACTTTGCGCTGGTAGGCTTGTCTAAAGCTAGGGGAGATCGCACATTTTCTGGATTGGCGTTAGATGAACAGCTCACTCGCAACCAGTTACAAGCAAGCTGTGGCGTTCTGGCAATCGATCTACAAAGCGGCGAAATTGCTCATTGGCTGAAGCTCGAAGGCGTCGTAACAGAACTCTATGACGTTCAACTTTTGCCCCAGGTGAGGCGATCGATGGCGTTAGGATTACAAACCGACGAAATTGCTCAAATTTTGACGTTAGAACCTCTTACCCCTCTATTCACTCAACCTTAAATTTTTCTTCCTCATGGTTCTTCAAATTGATATCCGCACTTTAGTCCCCGGATAACTAAGAACCAGTTTCTCTAACTGTCTACGATTCTTCAGGATTCGTTTTTCAAAATGTTAAGACCGAGCTGCGACTTTTGTTAAAGCTCGTCCTTATTTTCACTTCATCACGTTTGAGGAGTAAAGTATTATGGCTATTGGCACAAATCCTTTTCCGCTTCAATTTAACGGTGCCGCAAATTCTCCCGTTGGTACACAGCCGCTCGATGTGGTGACAGGCGACTTTAACGGTGACGGCAGACTAGACCTGGCGGTGACAAATAGCAATTCGAACAGCGTTTCGGTGCTGCTGGGCACAGCGTCAGGCACATTCGGTCCCGCCAGTTCTTTCATAGTTGGATCTGACCCTTACGCCCTGACTGCGACTGACATTGATGGCGATGGGCGTTTAGATCTGGCAGTTGCTAATCGAGGCAGTAACACTGTTTCGCTGCTGCGGGGCACGGGAACCGGAACCTTCACGGCGGCGGGAAGTACCCCAGTTGGCGCAGGACCAATTTCGATCGTCTCAGGAGACTTTAATGGCGATCGTCGTTCTGATTTGGCAACGGTGGGTTCTAGCTCAAACTTAGTGACCGTTCTGCTGAACAACCCGGCAGGCGGCTTTGGCATCCCAAACAACTTTGCGATCGGCGTGAATCCCACCTCAGCGATCACGGCTGACTTCAACGGCGACGGCAAGCTGGATCTGGTCACCACAAACGCTGCAACAGGCGGTTCCACTCCACCCCCCGCAGGCGCAAATGCGATCGCGATCGCGCTGGGGCGAGGCGACGGTACGTTTGGCGAAACTGTTACCTTTGCCACGGGAACCGATCCCTTTTCGCTTACCGCAGGCGACTTTAACGGTGATGGCAAACTGGACGTGGCGACGGCAAACTACGGCTCCAATAACGTCTCGGTGCTGCTGGGCAACGGCGCAGGCGGATTCAACCCTGCCACAACAGTTGTCCTTGGAATCGGGGCACTTCAGCCCTACACGATCGCCAATCAAGATGTCAATGGGGACGGCAAGCTGGATCTGATCACGGCAAACAGCAGCTCTAACGCCCTAGATGTGCTGCTGGGCAGAGGTGACGGTACGTTTAACCCCCCAATCGCCCTGTCGACTGGACCTCGATCAGAACCGAATGGACTGGCGATCGGCGACTTTAATGGCGACGGCAAACCTGACCTGGCAACGGCTACCTTTGGCACAAACAACATTGCCGTTTTCCTGAACCAGACAAGCCTGATTTCGCTAAATGATGCGACGAAGACGATCGACGCTTCGCTGGAGCGGCTGTCTTCGATCACGGTTGACCTGGCTGCTGGAACGCTGGTGCTCAACAGCACTCCCCCTGCCAATACCAATGTCGCGGGCTATCGCAATGTCAACGGCACAGAGGCCAACGACACGATCGGCGGCAGTGCCGAAGCCAATATTCTCGACGGCAAAGGCGGCAATGACACGATCAATGCGCTTAGCGGCAACGATATCTTGATCGGTGGGGCAGGCAACGATGCGCTCAATGGCGGCGAGGGTAATGATAGCTATAGCTTTACGGCAAACACGCCCCTGGGCAGCGATACCCTGACAGACGCCGCCGGAATCGATACGCTCGACTTCTCGACTTCGACTCAGGCAATCGCGATCGAACTAGGCATTACCTCAGCTCAGATAGTGAACCCCAACCTGACGCTAACCCTGAACGCCGCAAACCAGATCGAGAACGGCATCGGCGGCAGCGGTAACGATCGCATCGTCGGCAATTCCCTCAACAATACGCTGGTCGGCGGCGCAGGCGATGACAATCTGAACGGTCAGTCGGGCGATGACAACCTGCTAGGCGAGGCAGGCAACGATACGCTGGTCGGTGCAAGCGGCGAAGATGATTTGGTCGGCGGCAGCGGCAATGACATTCTGCGGGGCGGCAATGGCGAAGATACCTTTATCTTTGACATCGGAAAAGCCTTTAACCAGGCAGAAATGGGTGTGGATAGGGTGCGCGACTTTAAGCGAAATCTGGATCAAATTATTCTCGATCGCACCACCTTTACTGAACTGGGGCGGCGGGTTTCGTTTGAGTCGGTCGAGCGTCTACGGCAGGCAAAACGCAGCGACTCGCTGATTACCTACATTCGGTCAACCGGCAACCTGTACTACAATGCAAACGGTTCTGATGCAGGATTTGGCGGCGGTGGTCTGTTTGCCACGCTGGATAAACCGACGCTAGCAAGCCGCAACCTCAGCACAGGCGATTTTGCCGTACGAGCATAGGTACGAGCATAGGCCTGTAGGGGCATAGCGCAGCAGCGGTTAAAAGTTACTGTTGCAGTCCCCCTTTCCTGGAAAACCATGGTTTTTGGCGAGAGGGGGATTCATCGTTTTTCTGAGCGGAGAAGGAACAAAAGAAAGAGAATCCTTGAGCGAATAGACAATCTCTCTTTTTGCCGATGTTTGTAGATTGCTTCTGTCGCTTAAGAAGGAAGATTTCGTCGTTAAATCTCCTTATGATTAGCCCCAACACTAAATACAAGCAATAGAAAACTATGGTGCAAGCAATTGAATCGATCGATCGCTCTAAAGATCGTCCCCGTGATCCGCGCAATCAGGAAGTCGTTCACCCCGCTGCCAACAATCCGCAGATTGGCAACCTGGAAACGCCAATTAACGCCTCACCGCTCGTTAAAGCCTACATTAACAATCTGCCTGCCTATCGTCAGGGTTTGTCCCCACTTCGCCGGGGCTTAGAAGTTGGTCTGGCACACGGCTACTGGATTGTTGGACCCTTTTATGAGTTCAACCCGCTCCGCGATACTGAAGTGGGCGGAACCGTTGCCCTGCTGTCTACGCTCGGCTTGATCGTCATCTCCACCCTGGCAATTTCCCTCTACGCCTCCAGCATTCCTCCCCGTCCGGTTGCGACGATTACGACCCCCAATCCCCCCGCAGACTATTTCCAACCCGAAGGCTGGAATGAATATGCAGGCGGTTTCTTCCTCGGTGGAGTCGGCGGCGCGCTGTTTGCCTATGGCATCGTCTCTAACATTGATGTATTCTCGAATATCCTGCATCTGCTCGGACAGTAAGCTGGCTTAGCGGGTCACGCCGAACAAGCTTTAGAAAAACAAATCAGCATGAAGGTAGACCTGAAACAGAGCATTGTTAAAGGTCTACTTTTTTGTATGAGCGAATTTGTATGTGCGGATCGCTAAGCTAAGCGTTTCTGCCTGCTTTAATCCTTACTGCAACAGCAGAAATTGAAGCAACGCCCAAAAAAGAACCTGCCCTTTGCAGAACAGGTTTATGGGTCAGCAAGTTTTTGGAGTTTTAGCTTGGAGCCGTTTCGACGCAAGCAGGAAATGGAATGGACAAGCTAGCCGATCAAACCCGATCGCAGCGCAAGCACGGCTGCCTGAGTTCGGTCATCGGCACACAGCTTGTTAAGAATATTCCGAACGTGAGTTTTTACAGTTCCAACAGTGATGTAGAGCTTTTCGGCGATCGCGGCGTTGCTGCATCCGGCAACAATTAGCTCCAGAACTTCCAGTTCTCGCTCCGTCAGTGGATAGCTTTCTAGAATTTGCTCGTATTCTGGCTCGACTGCGCCGATCGAAACTTTCTTTAGTTCCTCATTGATGCCGCCTGCCGGACTTGCCTGCCGGACTTGACGAAGAACGATCGTCGCGATCGCTGGATCGATCCAGGAGTTGCCGCCGTAGGTTGCTTTGAGAGCCTCTGCCAGTCGCTCTGTGCTGATGTCTTTCATGCAGTAAGAATCTGCTCCTGCGGCAAATGCTGCCAGAACGGATTCTTCGCTATCATGCATGGTCAGAATCAAAACTCTTGTACCGTTGTCTTCATGCTCACTTTGAAACTGACGGAACTGCCGGGTTAGCTCAATGCCATCCATGTCGGGCAAGCCAATATCGACAATGGCAACGTCAGGATTCGCGTTTTCCAACAGCTTTAAGCCTTGAGAGGCATTTGCTGCTTCACCAATCACTCGAATGCCTTCATAACGTTGAAGGGCAGTTCTGAGACCCACACGAGTAAGATCGTGATCTTCAACCAGAGCGACAGAAATTTCACTCATTGCTAGTACCCGTTACGATGCGTCAAAAGTTCTATTGAATAATCTGAATAATCACCAGTATGGACGATGGAACTGGAGTTTGCGTCCATCAGGAGAGGTAATATTTTCTGCGATGAGGATAAACCCTATTCTCGGGGAAATATAGCGTTTCTCGCTTTGAGTCAGGCAACTGGTCTGTCTAATGATTCTGTCTAACGCTCTTCAGCGCGCTACTGCCCGCTCGGGTGTAAATATGAGCTGCGACAGTTTGAACTTCCTAAGTTTACTTTCATTAGTGGAAAAACTCACTCCTGTGGTTGAAGCCGGGGATCGCCTGCTGTGGCTATTCTTAAGCCAGTTACAAAAATTTATATTCTCCTTCAAATAATCCTAAAGCAAGCGCAAAATGTACGATCGCCTGCTGAACATCCTGCTTGTAGAAGATGACGAAGTGGACGTAATGAACGTTAAGCGCGCTTTTAAAAAGCACAATATCACTAATCCACTTTATGTCGCTGGGGATGGAATCGAAGCTTTGGCAATGCTGCGTGAAAATGGCGATCAGCCTTTGGCAATTCCGCTAAAACGACGACTGATTCTACTGGATTTAAATATGCCCAAGATGGGAGGTATCGAGTTTCTGCACGAGCTAGGGTCTGATCCAGCACTACGTCCACTGTCCGTTATTGTATTAACGACATCAAATCAAGATCGCGATCGCGTTGAAGCATACAATCTCAATGTTGCAGGATACATTCTCAAGCCTGTAACGTTTGTCAATTTTGCAGAAACAATGATCGCGCTCAGTAAATACTGGGCACTCTGCGAACTGCTCTGAGTTACAGGTTAAAGAGCGGTGATTCAGGAGTTAACGAGCTTTTTTTGAGCAGTTTTGCTACAAAAGATAGCGCTCTGGACAACATAGAGGCTGGCGGAATACAGGCTATGGATGATGCTCTTAAAATTTTAATTGTTGACGACGATGAAGTCGATCGAATGGCTGTGCGACGTGCCCTCAAAAAAGCAGGTTTAGCAGCAGAAATCGTAGAAGTTTTAGACTGTGTTAGCACTCTTACCGCCCTTCAAGCTCAGCCGTTTGACTGCGTCTTTCTAGACTTTCGCCTGCCCGATCGAGATGGACTGACCCTGATTCAAGAAATTCGTCAGGCGGGCATCAAAATTCCTTTAATTGTGCTGACTGGACAGGGCGATGAACAAATTGCAGTCGAGTTGATGAAAGCTGGCGCGTCAGACTATCTCGCAAAATCTCAAATTTCCCCTGAAAGACTATCCCATATTCTTCGCAGTGCAATTCGGATTTATCGTGCCGAAATGGAGGCAGCTTTAGCTTATCAACAGCTTCGAGAAAGCAACGAGATTTTATTGCGTCAAAATTTTAGACTAGAGCGGCAGCAGCAGCAAATTCAACTGCAAAACCTACAGCTTTTAGAAGCGTCACGGCTAAAATCGCAGTTTCTCGCAACCCTGTCTCATGAACTGCGAACGCCTATGAATGCCGTGATTGGCTTTTCGCAAATGCTGCTGCGAGGAAGCAAAGGAACGCTCACTGCTCAGCAAACTGACATGACCAAGCGCATTCTCAGTAATGCAAAGCATCTCCTCTCCCTAATTAACGAAATCCTTGATTTTTCTCGCTTTGAGTCAGGACGACTTGAACTTCATGCAGAAGAATTCGATTTAGCAGAAGTGGTTCATGAAGTGGTTGCCGAGCTACGATCGCTGGCACAAACAAAGCAACTCAATATCACGGTTGAGATTGATCTAGCGAATTGTCGAATTGTGAACGATCGGGTTCGTTTGCGGCAAATTCTCAGCAATCTGCTTTCAAACGCGATCAAATTCACACCCGCGGGGGAGGTGCAGGTGCAGGTGGAGGGCGGCGCGATAATTGAAAGATCTGAAATTAAAAAATCTGGAACTGAAAGGTCTGAAATTAGAAGATCTGGTGTCACACCAAAGGAATTATCCGATGGATTCGCCAGTCAATCTGCAAATTATTCGGCAGCAGAACGAATTTTTATTGCCGTTAGCGATACCGGAATTGGAATTGCACGCGCCGATCTTGAACATATTTTTGAACCATTTCGGCAGGTTGAGCAAACGATTAGCCGCAAACATTCGGGCACGGGATTGGGCTTAGCGATTACCCATTCCCTTGTGCAAATGATGCAGGGAAACATTACGGTTGAAAGCAAAGAAGATAAAGGGTCAATCTTTCAGGTTGATCTTCCCAGAACGATTAGCCCGATCTACTCTACCGAGCGAGCAATGCCCCAGCAAGAAGCGATCGCCCAGTCTGTTGTTCCAATAAAGCCTGAAAAGACGCTTCAAAAGAAATAGTTGATGACAACAGAATCCTGACGGATGGACAATCATACGCTTAGAGCCTGCTGGCGAAGCGAAACACGCTTTAGGATACTCACTGTTCTTACTGTTCTTAAATAGAATTAATCTCAGGGAGAATCAATCTAAAAGTAGATTATGCTTATCATTCCAATTCTCAATCTGCTTCTCACTTCGATTGGAAGATTAATATCATCTCTGATTCATTGAATCCCGTTCCTTCCGAAGATAGAGAAAACTCTAACCATTTTGAATGAAACTATAAGATAGTAATAAGCAAGATTAAGAGCAGAGCGAGTTGCTTTAAAGGAGTAAAACAAGATTCGCAAATAAACTTAACTTCCAAACGCAACCTTCCCGCCCCATCTTGACACCTAACCTCGAGCGATCTAACTAAAAGCCTATGCCAAAAGACAGATTCAAAAGAGATAAGCCTGGTTCTCTATCTTGATGCGGATGAATTTCTAAGGCATTTGTGGGTGAATCTTTACGAGCTTATGCGTTTACTTGAGATGCAGCCCGCTTAACAAATTGCCTTAAAAATTGTCTTATAAGGTTAAGTAGCCAATCCAGAATAGGCAACTAGGCACAATTCTGGTCAGTTGTTTAATATTGCTACTGATAAGAAAATTTTGTTGTGTCTTTATCATTTAGTACAAGAGCTACCATGTCACGAACGCAGCCTTCTAGAATCGATCGCATCCTGGCAGTGGACGACTCTCAAGACAACCTGTTTCTGGTTCAGACGATTCTGGAAGATCGAGGATATGAAATTAGTCTGGCGGAAGATGGGCGAACTGCCCTGGAGATGATCGCAAAGTCGCCGCCCGATCTAATTCTGCTGGATGTGATGATGCCGGGAATGGATGGCTACGAAGTTACTCGGCGCGTTCGGCGCAACACACGCTTTATCCCGATCCTGCTGATTACGGCTCACGAACAGTCCAGCGTGGTGGAAGGATTGGACGCTGGAGCCGACGACTTTATTCGTAAGCCTGTGGACGTGGACGAACTGCTAGCACGGGTTCGATCGCTGCTTCGCCTCAAGCACAGTATTGATGAACGCGAACAAATGGTGCGCCAGCGCGAAGATTTTGTCTCTCGTCTGACGCACGATCTCAGAACGCCGTTAGTGGCTGCTGATCGAATGCTGAACCTGATGAAAGATGAAGCCTTTGGAACCGTCTCGAATGACATGGTAGACGCAGTATCGATCATGATCCGCAGCAACAAAAACCTGCTGCAAATGGTCAACACGCTGCTGGAAGTGTATCGCCATGAAGCTGGACAAAAAGCGTTAATTTTCACCTCGATCGACTTAAAACCGCTCATTCAGGAAGTGGCACAAGAGCTAAAACCCTTGGCAGAAGATCGGGGGCTGAAATTCCAGCTCGATATCGATTCGCTGCCGCCTGGCTCCAGTGTGGTTTCTGCCGATCGTCTAGAGCTACAGCGCGTCCTCACTAATCTGGTGGGAAATGCAATCAAATTTACCGACCAGGGCTTTGTCGGCATTCGCCTACTCGATGCGGGAGAACTTGCCCTGCCCGAAGACCCGATCGACCCAGGTGAGTATGAGGTTCAAGACGTTCCCCTGTTACCGAGTGAACCTCAGACGAAACACTATCTGGCAATTGAAGTTTCCGACAGTGGCTCTGGCATTTCTGAAGCGGACCAGGAAACTCTGTTCCAACGCTTCCGTCAGGGCGAACACAAGCGGGCGGGCAGTGGGCTAGGACTGTATCTATCCCGACGCATTATTGAAGCACATAGCGGCAAAATCATGGTTGAGTCCATCCCTAGCAAAGGCAGCACCTTCAGAATCTACCTCCCCACCTAACTCACTTATCCACTCACCTACTTACCCACTCCTTTCCCACACCCTCGCCACCTCATCCGCACTTCCGCTCACCAGCAACGCTCCGTCTGGCGTAAAGCCGATCGCATTCACCGACCACGGATGGGATAACGTTGCCAGTCGATCGCCTGTGCGAATGTCCCAAAGTTTCACGGTGCTATCCTCGCTGCCGCTGGCAAACATGGCTCCGCCGGGATGGACCTGCAAGTCATTGAGCTTGGCGCGATGGGCAGCAATGACCTTCACCTGTTCCGCGGAATGGCGATTCCAAAGCTTGATTGTGCGATCGCTGCTGCCGCTGATCAAAGTGTTTCCCGTGGGAGAGAGGGCAAGGGCAGTAATGCGATCGGCATGACCCCGAATCTTTTTCAGCAGTTCGTCGGTTTCAAAGTCCCAGAAACACAGGGTTTTGTCGTCGCTGCTGCTGATCAAAATTCGCTCGTCGGGCGTTAGGACAAAGCCGCTAATTTGCCCTCGCTGCTGCTGAAACTGACTGATCAATCGCCATCGCTCCAGATCCCAGAGCTGAATCAGCCCATCTCGATCGCCGCTCACCAGCGTTAAACCATCGGGACTCAAGTGCAGTGCTGTAATTCCCCAACCGTGTCCGGGCAGGGTGTCGAGCAGGCGCAGGGTTTCCAGAGCCCAGAAGTGAATCGTGCCGTCATCACTGCTGCTGATCAGGGTCTGCCCATCGGGATGAAACACCAGATCGGTGATGCGATCGCGGTGTCCCACACCAGACCAGAACGATCGCCCCAAAAAGCTGTACAGCCGTTTGCCCGTCGCTAAATTCCACAGATAAATCGCCCGATCGCTGCTGCCTGTTGCGAGCAGAGTCCCAGAGGGATCAATCGCCAAGGCAGTCAGTTCGCCTTCGTGTCCTTCGAGCATCTGCACACAGTTCCATCGCTGGCGATCGGGCTGAAGGGTCCGGGTTGCAGCAGGCTTTGCAGAAGGATTTGCCTCTATTCTTAAGTCCTGTAAAACTTCGCTGGCATGGCGATAACGTTGACGAGTTGCCTTTTGCAGCAGTTTATCCAGCACGCGCCGTAGTTCCAGGCTGATCGGCTTCGGCAAATACGATCGCCACACCCACGCATCTTCGCTCACCGAATACAGATCAAATGGGTGTAGTCCGGTTAACAAATGCACACAAGTCACGCCCAGACTATACAAATCGCTGGAAAACTCGGCTTTACCCATTGCTTGCTCTGGAGCCGCATAACCCGCACTGCCGATCAGCGTACCGGTTTGCTTGCTTCGATCGCCTGCGTTCAGCTTGGAGGCACCAAAATCTACCAGAAATAGCTGCTTCTGAACTGAATTCTTTTCATCATACGGATCATCAGAGGGACGGATAATATTGCTGGGCTTGATGTCGCGGTGAATCACTTGGCGATCGTGAATAAACCGCAGCACGGGCAAAATTTCCGCCAGCAGCGATCGAACCTGCGCTTCTGCAAAAGTCCCTTCGGTTTTCAGGACTTGCTCCAGCGTTTGTCCATCGATCAATTCCTGAACCAGATACAGCGCGTCGGCTTGCTCAAAATGCGCCAGCAGTGCCGGAATTTGGGGATGCTGTCCCAGCGATCGCAGCCGCTCAGCCTCCTGACGAAACAGCTCGATCGACTGCCGGGATTCGGGAAGAAGCTGTTTGATGACGCATTGCGCCAACTGCTCAGGCTGCTCTGAAGCCGACTGAGGTAGGGATTCATCAATTGCTAGCAGGGTTCGCCCAAATCCGCCCTGTCCAATTACCCGCAGTGCACGAAATCGGTCGCCCAGAAGCAGCGGTTTGCCGCAATTTTGGCAAAAGCGATTAGTTCCAGCAGTTTCAGCATTGGGGCAGGCAAAGTTCAGGCAATAGCTCATTCAGCTAAGGATCACGGGAGACGCTTTCTCTATCCTATTCATCTGCCCATTGAAACCAACAGCGTGGAGCCGTAGCGCGTGCAAGCGGAAATCCGATCGGAGAAATAAACTTAAGTCACGTTGGCACAAGCTCACCGGGGCGCAGGCGCGACCATTTGCCCATTTCTCGCTTAAAGCTGGCGCATCCTACCACATCATACTCAAAGCCAAAGTCACCATCCTGAACAATGCGATCGCCTTCTATTCGCACTTCAGGCGGGTTAATGTTAGCGTTAATTTCCGGGTTGATGGGATCAAAATCAGGAGACTCAGTCAGGTGGGGCTGCTGATGCGCCTCTTCTACCGCATGATAGGTAATGCAGCGATCGACATAGTGGCAGTTAACGCAAATACACATCGCCCTTCCCTCCCTTCGGCAGCAGGATACAGGTTGAATCTCCTTTTCTGCTACTCTAGCTCAAGTTGCTAGAAAACCGATGCGATTTAAGACGGATGTTTCAAAATGAAAAGGAGGAGTTTTAGCAGCACGCTGTCTTTTCGAGCAGTTTTTGCTGAGATCGATCGCCCTTCGTTTCCCTATCTGTCTTGCTCCTGTTTTTGATGTCTAGTTGTTTGGATTGACCCATTTTTGAATTACTTAGAACTTTCGCCCAGCCTGCTTCAGCAATCTTTCCCTGTGACGGCATCTGTTTTATCGCCTCAAACCTGGCCCTTTAGCCTCGAATGGCTTCCTGCGTCCACCTATCTCGTTGGCGGCAATGTGCGTGACGCGCTGCTTGGTCGCCAGGTGGAGTATCTAGATCTGGATTTTGTCATGCCCGAAGGAGCAGTCCAAACGGCAAAAGCGATCGCTAAGCACTACCATGCGGGTTTTGTTTTGCTGGATGCCGATCGGCACATTGCGCGGGTCGTGTTCGATCAGGCAACGGTTGATTTCGCGCAGCAGGTGGGAGATCGGCTAGAAGATGACTTGCAACGACGTGACTTTACGGTCAATGCGATCGCCTACAATCCCTACACCGAGCAATTGCTTGATCCCCTGCACGGATTTGCAGATCTTCAGCGTCATCTAATTCGCATGGTGGCTCCCGAAAACCTGAAGGAAGACCCCCTGCGTCTTTTGCGGGCATATCGTCAGGCAGCACAGCTCGACTTCACGCTAGAACCCGAAACCGAACAAACGATCCAGCAGCTTGCCGATTTACTGGGAACGATCGCTGCTGAGCGCGTTCAGGCAGAGCTAAGCTATCTGCTCAGCACCGCAAAAGGCACTGCTCTGCTGGTGCGGGTCTGGCAGGATGGGCTGCTTTCCTCCTGGTTGCCGCACGCGACGGGGCGGGGGTTGGCATGGATCACCCAAATCGACCGTGCCGCGATCGAACTCGATCGGCGCTGGGCAGATCAGGGTCTAGAAGTGCTGGGCTGGTTTCGAGATCAGCAGCGGTTGTCGGGCACGGGGCGAAGCTGGCTCAAGATTGCAAAGTTGGCATGCCTGGTTGCCCCTGACCTAGAACTTGCCGAGCAGGAGCTCTGGCAGCTCAAATACAGCCGAGCCGAGGTGCAGTCGGTGCTGGCAGTCCTCAAGAGTTTTGCCCTGATCCACCCAGACTCGATCCAGCCCGATCGGTTGGCTCACCTGTTAAAGCGCGATCAGTATGTGCTGTTTCGCAGTATTGGCGCAGCGTTTCCGGCTCTGGCAGTTTTAGCAGTTGCCTCTGGAATTCCACAAGAGACGATCGCCCCCCTGATCCAACGGTTTCTAACCCCCGATGACCCGATCGCCCACCCTAGCTCGATCGTTACCGGGCGGGATCTGATGACGACCCTGCACCTTCCTGCCGGACCCCAGATCGGCAAACTGCTCGAGATGCTTCAGATGGCGCGGGCAGAAGGCAAAATTGCGAGTCGTGAAGAGGCTCTTGCCTTTGCAGCACAGTGGGTGTCTGAGGGGGCAGGTGTCTGAGGAGGTGGGTGTCTAAGGAGATTGCTGCAAATGCTGAGGATGAAGCTGGAATGTGAAGCCGTTCTCCTTGGCGAAGTCGCGCCCATGCCGCTTGCCGGAACTGATGGGCAAATCGACTAGCCCTGTCAGCTTATGGTAGAATGGACTCTTTGTGGAGACTTTTAGCAGCAGTTCGATCGGGCAGTTCGAAATCAAACTCAGCCCGTTTTGAGTCTTCACACCCTAGGTCTTCACATCGTTGTTATTCCACGAGGTTGAGAATGGCTAAACGCCGAAATCAAAAAAAAGAAAAAGCACTCCGTAATTTGGCTTACGCCCGTAAGTTTCGCAAGCGCACCAATTCAGGACGGTTTGGTAGACGACGCATGGGTGGCGGTTCGCAGGAGAATGATGAAATGGAGCGGGATAACTCCAATCAGGAAGGGGCTGCCGAGGTCGAATAGGGCAAGCGGCTTGAGCCAGTTGACTCGCCAATCTCCTCAACGATTCGGTTTTTCAAATCCTGGTTTTTCAAACTCAGACAGGGAGCGATCCGGATCGCTCCTTTGTTTTTTATGTGTAGTGGGCAACTCTGCCTAACATTAAGATCTGCGCTTAGCATTAGATCTGCTGTGAAAAAGACCCGTTTTGAAAAGACCCGCTTTGAAAAGATTTGCTTCTCTTTGAAAAGACCCGCTTTGAAAATAGGGCGTTGCTGAATCGAAGGATGAAGACACAACTTGAGACCCTGCATCGCCCCCTAAATCCCCCAAGGTTGGGGGACTTTGAGGATCAGTTTCCTCCAAAATTGGGGGGGCTAATCATACTCCAATTCAGCAATGCCGAAAATAGAAGTCTAGCTGGGTGATTGAGTGGCAGGGCGAAATGATAGGGCAAAGTGACGGAGTGAGGTAACAATTTCCCTTGCATCGATCGATTAAGCCTATCTTCTCCTGGTTTACCTGGGGAGTTTCTTTTTAAGATAAATGAGCTGATATTCGCCAATCGCTCATGAACTTTGGCTTACTGCTGATCTGCCTTGCCGCCCTTTCCTGGGGCACAACGGGCGCAACGATGGTGCTGCTCTCCAGCGTGACTCAGCTTAGCCCTTTAGTGGTAGGGTTTTGGCGATTAGCGATCGCGTCTCCTTTTTTGCTGCTGCTGGCGCGTCAACAGGGAAAGCTGCGGGGCTGGCGATCGAGGTCTGAGTTTTTGACCTATGCCGGACTGGGGCTGACGATGGCAATTTATCAGGTGTGCTATTTTTGGGGCGTTTCGCTGGCGGGAGTAGCGGTGACGGCTCTGGTGGCAATCTGCTCTTCGCCCCTGTTTATCACGATTCTGGCAGTGACGCGGCTGGGAGAGCGGCTGACAAAACAGCTCAGCGTAGCTCTGGTGCTGGGATTGATCGGGACTGCGCTGCTGGTGGCAAACCCTGAAGCATTCACAGTGAACGGCAGCCGCTTTTTGATGGGGGCACTGCTGGCACTGGGCGCCGGGCTTTCCTACGCGATCGGCTCAATTATTGCCAAGGTGGGAGTGGCGACGCTGGAGCCGTTACAGGTTGCTGCGGTGAGCTTTACGATCGCTGCCATTTTGCTGACCCCGGCAATTTTGCTCACGCCGTCGCTGCCTGCTCTGGCGGCGGGAATGCCGTTTTTACTGTATCTGGGACTGGTTCCTACCGGGATTGCCTACGCGATCTATATGATCGGTCTGCGCCGAACTCAGGCAACGGTTGCGGGAATCGCTGTTTTACTGGAACCGTTGACAGCAACGCTTTTGGGAGTCGTGGTGTTTCGGGAAGCCTTTGGCGGGTTGAGCGCATTGGGGGCACTGCTGCTGCTGGGAGCAATCGGGCTTCTTAGCGTCCGGCGTTCTTAGCCCTGTTTCTGATCAGCCCTGCCCTGATAAGCCTTGTAACAATGGCGATCGTCGCGATTTCACTTGCGCTAGGGTTTGAGTAAAGGAAGCCGTTTGTCGTTCAAGTTATTGCTCTATCAGTTATTGCTCTAACAGTTATCGCTCTGAGTTATTGCTAAGGGGGACGCGAAATGAGTTTCAAGCGAATTTTAGTGGCGATCGATCATTCGTTATTGAGCCAGAGTGCCTTTGACCATGCGCTGGAATTAGCTAGACAAAACCAGGCGAAGCTGATGCTGTTTCACTGTGTGACTGCCGATGTGATGACGCTTGTGCCGCCGCTCCCTGGCGAGATGGGCGTTTCCCCCGAAATCATGCACCAGAGCTATCAGGTCGAATCGCTGCGCCTCTCTGAGCAAACTCGTCAGGTGCAAGAGCTGCTATATCACTACTGTCAAATCGCGCGGCAGGCTGACGTTTCCGTCACCTCTGAGTACCGCATTACAGAACCGGGAGAAGGGCTGTGTCAGGCAGCAAAACAGTGGGGCGCAGATTTGATCGTCATGAGGCGGCGCGGCAGATCAGGACTTACTGAAGCAATTTTGGGCAGCGTCAGCAATTATGTAATGCACCGTGCCCCTTGTGCCGTTCTCGTACTTCAGCCCAATACAGGACAATCGCCCATTCAGGAAACGATGAATGGCAAAGCAGCACGGACAGTCAACGAAGCTGCCGTTGAGGTGTAAGGGGTTGCGCGATTGAGGGAAGGAGAGCTGGATCGGGAATCCCTCTACCCGTTTGGGAGAGGGATTTAGGGTAAGGGCGCGAGCCTTTATGCGGGAAGTCTACTCTATACCCATCCCTGAAGCTGGAACCAGCCCGCCCGATCGAGTACATCCTTTCCGTAGTCTCGACCTGTGGTGTAGTAATCCACGTCGAGTCCAGCATTGTAGGCAGCCATCACGTTACCCGGCCCGGCATTGTACGAAGCCAGCGCAGCCCGCAACAGTTCCATGCCCTGAAGGTTGGTATTACGATCGAGGTAGTCGTAGTAGGGGCGCAGCACTTTCTCGATGCCGTAGGTCAGGTTTTCCTTGGGGTCCCGCCATTTGCCTGTGCTAATAAATTCTGGATGGAATTCAGCGTCGATCTGCATAATACCGCGTCCATATCCGCCGTCGCCTGTGCCGCTCGGACCTTTCGGAGCCAGCAGCAAGCCCCAAGCAGACTCACGCGAACCGATCGCTGCAATAACCGAAGGCTGGAGCCAGTCATAGCGAAGTGCCAGCTCTTCGATCATGGGCTTGTAGCTGCCGGAGTAATAGCTGGGGCTATTAATCTCTGCAAGATCCTGCTTAAAGTAGGAATAACTGCTGGGATACGTAGTCGAGAAGTTAAACGTTTTGCGATCGGTTCCGCCAACGCCGCCCGGTAGTGGAGGTTGAGGAATGGGGGACTGAGGAGGCAAGGGCCCACCGGGAATCGTAGGATTGTTGGTTGGGGGCGCACCTGTGCCGATCGTCGCCAGATTGCTATTGCCCACAAGCTCGATCAAGCTGCTGTCGGCTGCCACATAGCCGCGTTTGCCGTCGCTGGTGGTGATTTCATACCAGTTGGGATAGCTGGCATCGGTAGCAGAACGCACCTGCCGCACCACAGAAAAGCTGGTTCCTGTTTCGAGGCTTCCGATCGGCGTATTGCCTACCGTAGAGGGCTGGCTGCGGAGATTGATTGCAGAATTGGCAGTGACGCGGCTGCTGGCTTGAACTTGTTCCAGCGTGATGTTAATTGTGGAAGCTCCGACGCGCTCGTAGTACTGCACATAAAAGTCATAGCTGCCGCCCTCGCCTGCCACCATTGTTTGTGACCAAGGCGCGGATTTCGTAGTGCGGTTGCGCCAGTCGCCGCCAATTTCAGTAACGGTTTGGTCGTTGCCGGGCTTTTTAAACAAGAAGCGAGTGCCGTCATCGGACTGGCTGGTAATTTTGTAGAATTTGCCTTCTTCCAGCTGAACCCTTGTCCAAGCTTGCATCGCAAAATGCCGCGTCCGAATGCTTTTGTTGGGGCTGCCCATGCCGTAATCCTGCCGGAGTCGGGCGATGACCGTGCCATTGTTGCCCTGACTGCCTAAGTCGGTTTTGAAATCCGCCCGATTGAAGTTATAGGTGCGGTAGTTGGCGACGTTGCTGCGCGTGCGGTTAATAAAGCTGGCATTCCAGCGATCGGGAGAAGCCTGTACCGGGCGCAGATTGTTTGCTCTCTCAGCAGTGTTGCGGGATAAGCTGCGGGTGCTGGGGTCGGGTTGCACAAAGACCTGTCCGGCTTCGTTGCTTTGCAGACGATAAGGAACCGGGGTAGATTGCCGCAGGCGGCTCTGGTTGCGGGTGGCTGACCAGGTATTAAACCCTGATTGAGTTCCTGATTGAGCTAAATTGCCCCTCGACTGAACGGGCATCGCCGACAGCATAAAGCGATAACTTTGATCCGCTTCACCGTTTCCCAAAACGCGGATAAAGTATGTCCCCTGGTTTAATTCCTGCTTTAACTTTCCGTTTCTAGAATCGTTCGCCTGCTGCTGCAATTTTTGGGTCTGAACCGATCGCCCTAAAATCTCGTTGCGATCGACTTTGCCATTCCGATTTTTATCCTGCAACAGTTCTACGCCTGCTTCTGCATTGTTTACTCGCAGATTAAGATTGCTGCGTTGGTTTAAACGAAACCGATAAAGTTGATTCGGCATCCCCTCACCAGTCTCGCTGAGATTGGTGGCAATGCGAGTTTGAGTGTCTACTGCAATGGGTCTAGCCTGTTTTAGATTGACTCCAGCAAAGCTTGACATACCTGTTCCCCGTGTTCTGTATACCGAGTAGTTGCGCCATTGCGCGCATGAGCAGCGAAAATAAGCCGTAGAGAAACAGAGGCTCTACAAGCGGCGGTATTGCACCCGGCAGACTGCGGCTTGCCAATTTTGCGAATGGTGAGCGTCTCAGTCCTGTCCTGTACCCCCTTAGACGGAGGGAGCTGGCGGATGTGCCCGATCATCGCAATTTTTTTGGCCAATGCTGGCATGGGTTGATTCAATTTCTGTAACCGCTTTTGCCAAAGCGTGGAACCTGATTTACGGTAGCAAGTGTCAAACTTTGTGATGATCTCACCTTGCTGATTTCACCTTGCTGATTTCACCTTCTAGAGGCTTAACCGTTATGCGTCATTCATCTGCATCACGTCTGGTTTCGATCGCCTGCTTAACCGCCGTACTCCTGACGACTTCATCAGAGCTTGCTTCTGCATTTTCGTTTCCCTCGATCAGAGCGGGACTGCCCACTGGCCAAAACTCCAGCAGCCCCAGTGTTCAGGAACAGGCTCCGCGATCGGTTCGCATTCGGGTACGGCGGACGATCGCCCGTGAGACTGGCATTCCGGCTTCGCGTCTGCGAGTGGTTGCTGCTACCAAAGAAACCTGGCAGGATGGCTGTCTGGGCTTGGGCGGACCTGCGGAAAGTTGCTTATTGGCACTGGTGCAGGGTTGGCGCATCACCGTGACAGACCGATCGCAAACCTGGATCTACCGCACCGACAGCACAGGTCAAGCCATCCGGCAGGAAAGCCACACGGGATCGAGTGCCTTACCTCAGCAGGTCAACGATCGAATCTTATCGGCAGCTTCGCAGGAGTCGGGAATTCCGCTCGATCAACTGCAAATTACTCAGGCTGAGCAAAAAAACTGGGATGGCTGTCTGGGTATTGAAACCGGGACTGCAATATGTTCCCAGATTGCTATCTTCGGCTGGCGTGTTGTTGTGTCTGGAAACGGCAAAAGCTGGGTCTATCACTCTAACAACGATGGCTCGCAGGTTCGCTTAAATCGCTTTGCGACTGCCAGCCTGGAGGGAGTCCGGTTTTTGTCGGAAGTGGCTACTCCCCTCGAAGAGCAGGTTTTGTTTCGCTCGATCGCCAGCGGCGGCATTGCCGGACACACCTATGAAACCATTCTGCTGAAAAGCGGTCAGGTGATGCGATCGCTGCTGCGGGCAGACCAGTCCTCGTTTCCGCCCCACATTCATCAGATATCGCAGGCGCAAGTCCAAGAATTTGAAAAGCTGCTGCAAGGCTTTCACTTATTCGATCGCCTCAGCTATACTCCCAGCCAACCAACCGCAGACACAATTACCATCACGCTCAGCAGCCAAACCAGCACAACGCAATACGTTGATTTTGTCGCCGCTCAGCTTCCTCCCGATCTGCTGACGATCGTGCAGGCTTGGGGAGCGATCGCAGGCAATCCCTGAACTGGGGTTTTCAGGTACGGTGCGCGGACAGGTGGGTGTTTTGAGTGGCATTCCTGCATCAAGGGCGGAAGTTCTTGCAAGACAGCCCTTTCCACCATTTGAACCCCAATTCCCTTCCGCGCAACCACCAAACTCTTGACCCGTCTCGATTTGGGACAGGATTCAAAATGAAATTTCTTGCCATCCACTATAGAAATGCTACAACCCGGTCAATTCGTACAATCGAACCTCGAAAACTCCATAAATCAAAGCTTTCAGCAACCCGTCATTTCAACCAAATCAAAACCCTATCAGGGATTGACTATAAAAAATCCCCCGCCTAAAGAGACAGGGGCGATCGCAATTAGTGCGCGATGTGAGTATTAAGGTTACGGAGCAAGTCCGCTTATGCCTGAGACGGAATCGGTTGAGGGGGAGCTGATTTTGCAGCAGCACGGTCTTGCAGAAGTTGGATGATGGAGGACTTCTCCAGTAAACCTGCAGGCTTCTTATCTTCCTTAAGCACCACTAATTCAGGCAAGTTTTTCTCTTCGATCAGGTTCACTACATCTAGCAGCGGCTGATCAGAGGCGATCGTTTCTAGTTGAGTGATAGGCTGCATAATTTGCCGCACCGAGATATCCCACCAGTCATTCGTCGGGATCATCTTCATAGCATCCACTTCGACCTGACCCACAAGCTGACCGTTTGTATCCGTCACCAGATACCTCCGCCAGTTTGCCGGATTGCCAATGATGTACTGATTTGCAAATTCCCGCAGCGAAATCTCAGACGAGACGATCGGGCTATTAGGAATCACCGCATCTTCGGCAGTTAGACCGCTCAACTGTTCTTGCACCGCAGCAGCCTGGGCATAGCGATCGGCATTTTGCAGTAAGAACCAGCCCACCAGCAGCGTCCAAAAACTACCGAATTGGATAAAGCCCAGCACCGACAAGCCACCGATGCCAATCCCCAACCAGCCCAGAAAGCGACCAATACGGCTGGCAAATGCAATTCCCTTGTAGGGCTTACCCGTCAGTTTCCAAACGAGCGCCTTCACCACGTTTCCGCCATCTAGAGGTAAACCGGGCAGTAGGTTAAAAATGCCTAATGCCAGATTAATCGAGGCAAGGACACCGACCACCACCATTAGTGGAGCGGGGAGAGCAGTGAAGATATTTAGAGCTGTAAAAATGCCAAACAGCGCAAAACTCACCAGCGGCCCTGCAACGGCAACCCAGAACGCCTCTGCCGGAGTCTTCGATTCTTCACCCAAACTTGCCAGTCCACCAAAGATAAACAGCGTAATGGACTTGACCGGAATTCCCTGCCGCATGGCTACCAGGCTATGTCCTAACTCGTGTGCCAGCACCGAAGCAAACAGCAGCAGAGCCGTCACCAGCCCCAGCACCCCAGCAGACACGCCGAGCTGCGGAAAAGCCGCGCCTAACTGACTGCCATAGTCCCAGGTCACAAGCGAGAAGACCAAAAACCAGGATGCGTTGACGAAAAAAGGAATTCCAAACAGGCTACCGATCCGTAGATTACCGTTCATGTGTTCTGACCTCCTGCCAAGCAGGAACCAACAATGCCCTCATCGTAACGGAATATAAAGCAGCGTTTAATCTTTCGATCGCCGTAATCGCCGTCCCTCTCCGGTGTGGGAAACTGTCCTAATCACGAGATAGGGCAAATCGAACCCTACAGCACTTTCTCTACAGCACCTTCTCTAGAAACTGACAGGCGCGTTCGCTCTTAGGATTAGAGAAGAACACATCCGGCGGCGCATCTTCAGCAATATTGCCGTTATCAAGGAAGATAATGCGGTCGGCAACTTCTCGCGCAAAGCCCATTTCATGCGTCACGATCGCCATTGTGATTTGGGTTTGTGCCAGTGCCTTCATCACGTCCAGCACTTCTTTCACCATCTCCGGGTCTAGCGCAGAAGTGGGCTCGTCAAACAGCATCACTTGAGGTTCCATTGCCAGCGATCGGGCGATCGCAACCCGCTGCTTTTGTCCACCCGAAAGACGAGAAGGATACACTTCAGCTTTTTCTGATAGCCCGACTCGATGCAGCAACTCCATTGCTTTTTCCCGTGCCTGAGCTTTGGGCAGTTTTCTGACCTTAGTCGGCGCGTAGGTCAAATTGTCCAGCACAGTCATGTGTGGAAACAGATTAAAGTGCTGAAACACCATGCCGATATTTTGACGCACATCTTTGATATCAACTTTAGGAGAAGTAATATCTTGATTGTCGATATAAATGCGTCCGCGTGTTGGCATTTCGAGCAAATTCAGACAGCGCAAAAAGGTTGACTTACCGCATCCTGAAGGGCCAATAATCGCAACCACCTGACCCTTTTTGATCTCAGTTGAAATATCTTTTAGAACGTTCAACTTGCCGAATGATTTTGATAAAAATTCTGTCCTAATCACTTTTCCGCATCCTCCGTTCTAAGCGGCGCGATAGCACGGTAAAGCCCATCACCATCACGTAGTAAACCAAACCAACCAGAATTAACGGTTCAAAAAAAATAAACTTTTCAGCCGCAACAATTTGTCCGCGCCGCATTAAGTCTAGCGCACCGACCGTAGACACCAGAGACGAGTCTTTCAGCAAGGCAATACTTTCATTTACTAGCGCAGGCAAAATGTTTTTAAATGCCTGAGGCAAGATAATATCCCACATCATAAGCGGGTAGGCAACACCCATCGACATTGCGGCTTCGCGCTGCCCTTTATCAACTGCCATAATGCCACCGCGAATCGTTTCCGAGCTATAGGCAGCAGAATTGAGTGAAAACGTAATTACCCCTGCCTGGAAGGCAGGAATCGAATAGCCAATTAGCTGAGGTGTCGAGAAGTAAATAATCGCAAGCTGCAAAATCAGTGGTGTACCGCGAAAGACAGAAGTATAAAAATCAGCAAACCAGCGCAATGGTTTAAACGTAGAAATTTTAAAAATCGAAAGAATCGTTCCCCAGGTAAACCCAATCACCGCAGAAACCAGCGTAAACCCCAGTGTCACTCCAATCCCTTGAAGAATAAATGGAATGTTAGGAACAATCCTGGAGAAATCAAGGCTAAATTTAGTTGGAGCGGCTTGCCCAAAAATGCTGGCAGCAGTTTCAATTTGAAAAGCGTTGAGGATGCCAGCCGTCCAATCGACTGATGATATTTCCATTGTCAAATAATCGTTATCAAGAAATAACTTCTAAACAATCCAATAAATCGGCTCAAAAAAGCGAGTAATTAGATACTAAAAGCGCAGGAACCGATCGCCAGAATCAAAGAAGGTTTGAACAGGAATGTTTGAACAGTGCTGATTGCGAATTACTCCCTTAACAGGCCAATTCTGGAAGAAATCTAGCTCTCTAAAAGTTTTCTAGAAGTCCTCAAAGTCCTCCAGGATTGGGAAGTCTAAGGGGCAATTTAGAACCGAGAACACTCTTCAAACATTCCTTTAGACTTTCAGAATTACATCGGAGTTGACGATGTTTAATTTCCTCAATCTAATCCTTCGATCGATCTCCTGCTCCAGTTCCACTATTTTGCTGCCGGTACAGAAGTGCTAAACCACTTGCTTACGAGCTCTTCTACTTTGCCGTTCTCAATCATTTCGCCCAGAACGCGATCGAATTCAGCCGTCAGCTCAGACCCTTTCGGGAAAGCAATTGCTGAACCTGCTTCTCCTGCGTTGGGAATTGTGTTGAATTCCAGGTCAGGATTGGACTCAACATAGCCCTTTGCAACGGTGTCTTCAACAATCGCTGCTTCGATTCGCCCTGCCTTTAATTCCTGAATAATTTCATTAATTCGGTTAAGCGGCTTAATGTTGAGGCCCAAGTTTTTCTCTTCGTTGAGATCTTTCGCAACTCCTTCTTGAATCGTACCAAGCTGGACGGCAACGGTCTTGCCTTTCAACGCATCAGTCGTTCTGAAATTGCTGCCCTGTCTGGCGACGATCGTGTTTTTCGCTTCGTAGTAGATGCGAGAAAAATCAACGCTTTGCTTGCGCTCTGGGGTCGGAGTCATGCCTGCCATCACAAAGTCGGCTCGCTTTGTTTGCAGTGCCGAAACTAAACCGTTGAAATCAATATTTTGAATTTGCAGATCGTAGCCCAGCCTGCTGGTAATTTCCTTTGCAATGTCAACATCAAAACCGATAATTTCCTGACTTCCCGAACTCGAATCAACATACTCATAGGGAGGATAGTCTGCAGAAGTTGCCATTGTTACCGTTCTGCTGCCGCTGCCGCTTCCTGCATTTTGGTTAGCATTACAGGCAGTCATCACCGAAATGGTTAACAGTGTGGAGAAGAGGACTGTCAATAGAAACTTAAATCGTTTGAACATAGCTCGAACTAAGGTTGTAGTGGAAATGGGGAGAAAGGGCGTCGCTTTCTGTGAGGGTTCGCCTGAGAAATGCCGTATGGTTAGAAAGCAATTTCTGATACAAACTGATACAAAAGAAAGAGCTATCTCAACCCTCGCAAGAATTAAGCATTTTTTGAATCAATGACATCTTTCCGCAGTCATAAGACAACGGTGTTCATTTCTCATGGGTTGATTGTCTAGCTACAGAGAAACAGAAGCCTCATCCAAACGCAGGAATTCTAGCTGCCAAAGGGGTGATTTCAGCAGCAGTTGTTAAGCATCTCTGATTAGAGCGACAAAAATCCTGGCTCTAATCCCAAATCCACAGCAATGCGATGGGCACAGGCAAAGCCTGAAAAGGCAACGGCATTTAAACCCTGCCCTGGAAATGTGCTGTCTCCAACGCAGTAAAGTCCCGCGATCGCTGTTCGATTCAGGGGCATTCCCAGCAATCCCAGGAGCTTTCGAGCGGGGATCGGTCCATAGGTGCCATCAGTCCGTCCGAGAAAGCGGCGGTGAGTGCGGGGTGTTCCGGCTTCTTGATAAACGATCGCCTTTCGCAAACCCGGAAAAACGGCGTTTAAGCGATCGATGATCTGAGCGGCAACGGCTGCTTTTTGCTTCTGATAATCTGTGGGCGAAAGGTTTTGCCAGTCGTGAATCCAGTCGGGCGTAAAGGCATGAATAATATGATGTCCACTCGGAGCCAGAGCAGGATCAAGCAGCGTCGGGATCGACACAAAAAGCGTTCCCCGTGCGGTTTCCATTTGGGTCCAGTCTTCCAGCACCACATGATGGCAGTCGGTTCCGATTGGCAAAACCTCACCTCGAACTCCCAGATGTAGGCTGAAAAAACTGGGTGATTTCTGATAGCGTTGCTGCCACTTGACCTCTTGCGGAGGCAGAATCGATCGCGGCAGCAGTTTACTAAAGGTGTCCCATCGCGTCGCGTTTGAGACAATTCGCTTTGCCCGCAGCACTTCACCCGATGCCAGCCTCACCCCAACGGCTCTTCCCGCCTCGCACAAAATTTCTGTCACCCGCGATCGATAGCGAATCTGTCCTCCCGTTTTCTCCAAGCCCTCCACGAGCTTTTGGGCGATTTGTCCCACGCCTCCCTTGGGATACCGAACCCCGCCGTAGTGTCGATCGCTAAACACCATTCCCGCATTGATCATGGGTGTACGATCTGCCCGCACAACCGACCAGATGTAGCATTCCAGATCAATCCATCGCAACAGTTGAGGATCACGAATGAAGCGACGCGCAACCCCGCCCACGTTTTGCGGCAGATAACGCGCCAAACCCAGACAGGCAAACGGATGCTGGAAGAACGATCGCATCAAATAACGCGGCTCTTCCAGCGACAGCAGATCCATCTGATTCAGACAGCGAAATACCTGCCAGCACTCGTCATAGAAACGGCGAATTCCTGCTTGCTCCTGGGGAAAGCGATCGATCAGTTCCTGTAAAAACTTCTCATAATCCCGATGAACTCGAATCGTCTCACCACTCGGCAAATGGTAATGCACCTGCACTGGATCGGGAATCGTTTCTAGACTCACATTCACCGCTTGCAGCGCCCGACTGAGCAAATTCGTCGTTCCTTCGCTGCCAAAGCCAAAAATCATCGAGGCTCCCACATCAAACCGATAGCCCCGCTGCTCCGAATTTTCCCCAGAAGGGAACCGCTCAAAATACCCCGCACTGCCCCCCGGAATCAAATACCGCTCCAGCACCAGCACCTTTGCCCCTTTTGCCGCAAGCTGAGTCGCCGCCACTAGACCCCCAATCCCAGAGCCTATTACGATCGCATCCAATTCACCGTTCCCCGATCGAGCAAGCATGAGGCGATCGGACTGAGGCAGGCTGAAATCAGAACTTTGAGCAGAAATATCCGACATCGCACAGTCGCACCGTTAATTCGCACCTTTGTAGCACAGTAGCAGATCATCTTAACCCTAATATTGTCCGCCCTTCGGGTACTGTCTGTCTGCCCTTCGGGTACTGCCCGTCCTTCAGGAATGAGCTGATCCCTCTAGCTTCCGTCTGTCTAACTCCTATCTGTTACACAAGCAGGCACAGCAAGTTACCCCTATCCTTTATGTCCACCCACTTCCATATCCACCCACGTTGCTGGTTGTAGTATGATGTATTACAAATCCTTCACCCCCCGCCTCCCTACCTTTAAATAAAAAATGGGGGGCTAGCCAACCGACCAACCCCACCACCGATCCTTGAGAGGAGAACAATGTAGATTATCTTAGATTTATTGCAAATCTCTGTCAAGATTATTGCAATAGATTCCCAATAACCTCCCTTTTCATTTCACTAGGATGGATGAAGGCAAAGGATCAGAGAGGCTGGTAGGGTAGATGGTCTGTCTGTTTGCAAAATCTATCTTTCGCCACCCATGCTTCAAATGACTCGATCGCAGCTCACCTCCGAAGTGAGAGCCTCTTTAACCCTGGCGGTTCCCCTAGCGGGAGCACAGTTGGCGCAGGCAGCTACAGGCTTTGTCGATACAGTGATGATGGGCTTACTGGGCGGCGAAGTGCTGGCGGCAGGCGGATTGGGCGCGACGACGTTTCAGGCTTGTCTGCTGGTGAGTTCTTCGATTGTCTCTGCGGTCAGTCCTTTAGCGGCATCTGCGTTCGGGGCAGGTCAAACTCGTGAGGTCGGGCGCGTGGTGCAGCAGGGAATGTGGCTGGCAATGCTGATGACGCTGCCGCTCATGCTGCTGCTGGCATTTCCCCGTCCTCTCTTTCTCTGGCTGGGTCAATCCGAATCGGTTACAGTTCAATCGGCGGCCTACCTGCAGGCGATCGTCTGGGGCTTCCCAGCAGGGTTGGGCTTTGCGGTGCTGCGGCATTTTGTCTCTGCACTGTCTCAGCCGCGTCCGGTGATTGTGATTATGGTCTGCGGCACGCTCTTCAACATTGCTGGAAACTACGTACTGATGTTTGGCAAGCTGGGTTTGCCTGCACTCGGTTTAGCGGGAATTGGCTACGCCAGCAGTTTGTCGCTGTGGGCAATGTTTCTAGCACTGCTCTTTTACTGTCAGCAGCCTCGGTATCAGCAGTACGGCATCTTCCAAAACCTGCACGTCCTAGAGGGTCGCCTGTTTCGGGAGCTGCTGCATGTAGGGATTCCGATCGGCATTCTGACGGCGGCTGAAGCCGGACTATTTACCGTGACCACCTTTCTCATGGGTCAACTGGGTACAGTAACGCTGGCAGCGCATCAGATCGCTCTGCAAACTGCTGCCATTACGTTTATGATTCCGCTCGGAGTTTCGTTTGCCACAACCGTGCTGGTGGGCCAACGCCTAGGACAGGGAGACTTTCGGGGAGCAAAGCGGGCAGGCTACACCGGAATGGGATTGGGGGTGCTGTTTATGGCGGCAATGGCAATGTTGTTCTGGACTGTACCAGAAGCGATCGTCTCCCTTTACCTTGATATCAACGACCCGGCAAATCAGGCAGTCGTCCTGCTGGCAGAGCAGCTGTTAGGCGTGGCAGCAATGTTTCAAATTGTGGACGGGCTTCAGGTTACAGCCGTCGGTGCGCTGCGCGGATTGAAAGACACGCGAGTTCCTATGCTGATTGGCTTGATTGCTTACTGGGGCTTGGGTTTGTCCTGCGGCTATCTGCTGGGACTGCGCTTAGGCTACGGCGGAATGGGACTGTGGTGGGGGTTGGCGATCGGCTTGGCGTTTGCTGCAAGCATTCTCACCTGGCGATTTAGCACTACAGTTCTTCGCACCGTTACCCCTCACCAGCGTGCCCCGCGATAGCGCAACTGCTTAATGGCATAGCGTTCGGCAAATCGGGGAATGTCACCGCGATGCCCCAGCACAATCAGCGTATCTCCGGCATGAAGCCCCAGGTTGGGGTCGGGATGATTCGTAATCTGGTCGTGCCGCTTGAGTGCAACCACAATAAAGGTTCCCTGTCCCCGCACTTCCAAATCCGCGATCGTCCGTCCCACCAAGGGCGAATTCACAGAAATTGATAGCTCATCAACCTGAACATCGATTTGCGTTAGCAGTTCGTTCAGCCGAGTCCGTTCTTCGCCTTGCTCCAGAAATTCGATCGTGTTGGGATGGGTGATTAAATTAGACATCCGCTGTCCGCTAATTGCAGCAGGTAGGACAACATGATTAGCTCCGGCAAGGCGCAGCTTTTTTTCGGTAGAGGCAAGCTCTCCCCGCGCCACAATCATTAACTGCGGGTTTAAGCCTCTGGCAGTCAGCGTGATGAACACATTGGCAGCATCGTCTGGCAGGACGGTTGCAAGTGCCTTTGCCCGTTCAATGCCTGCTTGCAGCAACGTGTGTTCATCGGTCGCGTTTCCCTGATAGACGTGATAGCCCATTTCTCCTGCCAGGGTGATGCGATCGTCACTGGTGTCGATAATCAAAAAAGGCTGCTTTTCCTCCGCCAGCTTCAGCGATAACACCTGCCCAATCCGCCCGAAGCCGCAAATAATCGTGTGATTCTTCAGGTTTGCCAGGTCTTGCGTTTTCCGTCGATGCTCTAACACCTGCTTAATCTCGCCTTCTGTCACCATCTGGACAAAGCCTCCTAAGATTAATGACACCGATATCACGCCTGCCAAAATTACCAGCATCGTAAAGATGCGAGTTGAACCAGAAACCGGACAAAACTCGCCATAGCCAATCCCAAAGATGGTGATTACCACCATATAAACCGCATCCAAAAGCGGGCAGCCCGACCACCAGTACCCCCAAACGGCACCCACGATCGTCATCCCCAAAAACACCACGCCTGTCAAAACTCGCCGAAAGGGCGACTGCATGCTTTACGCTCCACTGTTTAGAAAATCCGACCTGAAATTCGCAAAACTGCCGAGGCTTCACCCTAACCCAGGTAAGTGTGATAAGATAGTTGACTGCATTTCTATTACGTTAGGGATTTAATTGGTTCATGTCACTGCTG
Source organism: Leptolyngbya sp. ST-U4 (assembly GCF_039962215.1). Lineage (NCBI taxonomy): Bacteria > Bacillati > Cyanobacteriota > Cyanophyceae > Leptolyngbyales > Leptolyngbyaceae > Leptolyngbya > Leptolyngbya sp. ST-U4. The sequence continues at coordinate 110,804 of NZ_JAMPKZ010000004.1, read as the reverse complement.
CAAGAGCGTAAACAGGAAATCATTTCTGAGTATCAAATCCACGAAACGGATACCGGATCGGCTGATGTTCAAGTTGCGATGCTGACCGAGCGTATTAATCGCCTCAGTCTTCACCTGCGCGAAAACAAGAAAGATCATGCTTCCCGTCGGGGACTGCTGAAGATGATCGGTCAGCGGAAGCGGTTGTTGGCTTATATCTTAAAGCAAGACCAGGAACGCTATCGGGCTCTGCTCACACGGTTAGGAATTCGGGGTTAGATCTGTATGTCCTCCAAGTCTCAGCCCGACTCGTCAAAAAGCAAAAAAGGCGGCGAGTCGCGCCAGTCGCTTCCCTTTGAACCAGCCAAAACCCGCAAGCAGGCTGAGAAAACGCCCAAGAGTAGCCCGGTTGCGCCGCCAGCAAAGGCTCCCGCAAAAGCATCCTCTACGGCAAATGCGCCTAAGCGTTCTGTTGCCCAGCAGATGGCTCCGCCAGTAAAGCGATCGACTGCTCAAGAGGCTGCGATCCCCGATGCTGTGAGTCGGCGCATGATCAAACGCATGGCGATTTTGTGCGGGATTCCAACTGCGCTGGGCATGTCTACCTTTGTGGTTAGCTATCTGATCCGGGTCAATGCTTTGTTTGAAGTGCCGACCTATGCAGTGCTGCTGACGAGTCTCGGCTGGTTTGGTTTAGGCGTTCTAGGGCTGAGCTACGGCGTACTCTCTGCCTCCTGGGATGAAGAAAATCCGGGAAGCTTGGCGGGCTGGTCAGAGTTCACAACCAACTGGGGACGCATGACCGAAGCTTGGCGGTCGTCCAAAGATAAATCCTGACGCGATACAAAGCAGTTTCCCCTGAGGTTCGCCGATTGGGCCGATTTGCTGATCGGTTTTAACATCAGTTATTAACAAGGTCAGCAACGCTACCAGACTGCCTGCAGCACGTTTGCGGCCAGTAAAGGCAAGCTTTATCAATTGGAATTTAAGGGGGAATTGGCAGTGCTAGTTCCCTTCTTTTGCATTTTGATGGATTTGGTGCAGGTCACGATCGCTGCCAAACCGCCCCTAGCTCCTAATTCCAGGGAGAGCTACAGCATTCCTTCTGGGTTCAAACTCCCTTATTCATGGATATCTATTGAAGAAACTCATAGAGAATTTAGCCTGGGAATTAGGCGGCATGGGGAGCAGCATGGGAAAATTGAGGGGTCATGCCGAAGATTCACTGCTTTAAATCATCTTTTAGGGCTGATCAGATTCCTTAACCCCCAACTCGTCGAGCTGTTGCTCAATGCCGCGCAGCAAATGACTCAATCCAGGCAGTACATCGAAACAACTGCTTGCAAGCCCTTCTCCGGTCAGCGTTTGATCGCGAATCTCATTTAGCTTAGTCTGGAGCTGTTTGGCAATGCCCATTGCGTCCCGTTCAAGTTTTCTCATCTGCTGCTGTTGGTGAAACTTGAGGGCAGCCCCTCTCAAAATTTGCAGGGTTGCTTCTTCATTGCCCGCATTCAGCATAAAGCGAAAGCGCAGCAGGACACGCGACTTCAGCGAGGCGGTGCCCTCCAGCATAGGGCTATAGAGATATTCAGTTTCAATCTGTTTTGGGTAATTTGCGATCGGGGAAGCAATTTTTGCGGTCTGCTTCAGGGCGGCCAGAAGGTTTTGAAAGAGGGCGCTCGGCACATTTTCTAAAACCGACTGAAGCACCCCGTTCTGGCTCCAGAGAATCCTGCCGTAGTGGGTATGATTCTCAAAATAAAGTCTGCCGATTCCACCCACCAGTACTCGTGCCAGCAATTCCTGCAGAACAACCTCTGGCGACAGGGTAACGAGTTCTTCTGCCGGAGCAGAGAGGTGTTTTGCATCAAGTTGCAGAACCGGAAGCTGAGGCAAGAGCGGCAGGACAGGTTGTCGAAGTGCGGCAGATGCCGTCAGGGGATTATTTGCAGAACGGCTTGAAGGTTTGCTGCTGGTGGACTGCTCCTCGCTCGCGATCGGCAGAGAAGGCTGTTGCCAGGTTGCAAGAGCTTCATCGTGAGCAATAGACGGAGCCGAAGTGATGACTGGCGTTTGCAGGGGAGCAATTGGCGGCTCTTCAACGCGCTCTGGCTCTGCGGAAACCGCTGCCTCTTCTAGCTCATCAGGGCTATCAACGATGAGCGTCAGCCGCTCACTTTGATCCACAGGACGAGCGACTCGATTTCGCCCGGCATGGCGATGATGCCCAAAACTAACTCGATCGAGCTGATTTTTATCGGTCTTTTGCTTATTTTCGGCTGCATTGAGATAAGCCGTGAGCGTAGCCTGGAGTGCTTCGGTGGTGATGCGTCGGGCAACCAGGGAGTAGTTGAGATAGGAGATAATGCGGCGAACGTAGTCGGCAGCCGTGGTATCTTCGGGGTAGACCATGCCGAGATTGAGCCGATTTCCCTCCAGAAACAGCGGCAGAACCTGATAGTAAAGACAGGCTTCAAAAGGCAGCACACCATCAATCAGCACGTACATCTCATCCAGGTTGAGTCGGTCGACCCAATCCCCTTGAAACTGACCAAGGATACGCTGCTGCGATCGATCAGAAAAGTGGGATCGATCACTGTGAGAGGACGGGATGCGATCGTCCGAGAAAGCCGCCATAGGTTCTTGGGTAGGAGTTTGACGATCCAAAAGAGGCGCGGTTGAGAAAAATGCGAACGCTTGTCTCAACATTTCGTCTCAACATTCTGTCTCAACATTTGATTGAATGCCAATCAATGCCAAGATAATCAACTGAAACTAATGCCCTTTATTAAACCCATATTAATGGCATTAGTTGCCCCTGATAGAATCCACTTGACAAAAAGATGGGTTACTCCGCACTCCGCACTGTTTGAGCTGCCAGGTAGATTTTGCTCCACTCGCCTGTAACCTGATTCAGCCTCAGATTTAGCTCTTTGCCGATCGCGTCAAAGGGCTGTCCGGTCTTCAGCTTTTCGACAATCTTCTGCTGCACAGGCGTTAACGACTGCAAAAACTCCTCCCACTGTGGAATCGTCAAGCCCAGATTATGCTCAACTAGCGAAGTTCCCAGCCAGGCTCCCACCAGTTCGGGCTGCTGCTTAAAGGCAAAGACGCGAATCGCGTGATAGCTAATTTTCTCACGCAGTCGGTAAACCTGCTGAATCGGGACGTCGAGCCGCTGGGCGATCACTTCCTGCGACTGTCCCTGGACGTGTAGTTTTAACCAGTCTGCGGCGAGCGGATCAACCTTTTCTTTCAGGTAGTCGGCAAATTCCTGCATCACTTTGCTGCGGAGTGCCTCCTGCTCCTCCCACGCCTGCTGGTCTTGATATTGCGTCAATGCCTGACCGTCCAGCAAGCTGACGGGATTATCAGCATCGTCGGGGGTGATTTCTTCAGAGACCAGCCGAATCAGATCGCCTGTGGGAACCTGGGTCATGCCGCCCCGCTGCGATCGACGGAGATAATTGACAAATCGATACACCAGCAAAGGCTGATTGCGAATTGGGCGCAGGCAATATTCCTCAATGCTTGCCAGCATCAGGGCATTCCGCAGGCGCGGGTTGGGCGTACATTCCCCGATCCAGGTGATTTGCTGCCGCATATAGTTATCGCTTTGCAGCAGCTCTTGAATCACTTCCTGCAACACATCCACCACCGTTCGCCGCCGATCGCGAGACAGGGCAACCCAGGTTTTAATTTTGCTGCGAATCAGGAACAGGCTGCTGAGCCGCTGGATTAGCTGGTTGTAGGCGCGATCGGGCTGAACGCCTAAATATCGCTGCTGCAAAATCCGATAGCGATAGTCCATCGCCTGCTGCGCCACGTTTAACTCTGCGGGTGAGAGGGAGTCAAATCGTGCCGGATCCTGCCCCAACAGCCAGCCGACCACGCTTGCTCGATCGGTTGCCGATAGGTTAGGGCTGCCCGCTTCAATCTGGGATTGCCACGCCTGCCTCAGTTCCTCAGCCAGTGCCATTCGGGTTGCATTCCTTTATTTCGTTTTCTATTTATACCGTTCTATCGGGCTCGGCTCAAACTTTACTCGACCTAAATTTGGGTAAATCTTATCAAGACGACTGGTTTAGGCTAAATCCGCCTCATTTGTCCGTTTCTTCGATCGCCGCAACAAGCTGCTGAAGAGCGGTTGTAAGCTGCTGAATCCGCTCTAACGCCCCATCCTGGTTTTCTGCCAGCGTTTGAACCGCATCGCTCAACGCAAAAATCTGATAGCCCTGCTGCTGCACTTGTTTCGTAAGCGCATCAAGCTGTGCTGCAAGGCGATCGACCGTCTCTGTGCTCGCAATCACTGCCTCGCCCATTTGCAGGAGAATTGCCTCTAGCTGATTTGATTGAACTTCCACACCGCAACCACTCTACGTTTATGCCAGATTGAAACAAGATCATAGCGGATTGAAAGTGGGTCTGTCCTCTGTTTGGCTGTTCCTCTCCAATCAGCAGCATGAAAGCAGAACCCAGCGATAATCCGATGTGCAGGGATTGAGAGTGAGGGCAGGTCAGCAAAGCTGCCTATTGCGTGAACTCAAAAAACTAAAGAAGCTGATTCAGCCAGGCGGCAAGCACAGCACTGCCTAATGGAACCGTCAAATTATCAATGCCCAGCTTAGAGAAAGCTTCCAGCAGGGTTGCGGCAACTGCGACCATAAGGGCGATCGCCCAGGTTTGCCAATGGTTGCCCTGAATCCCCAGCAACACCAGACTACAAATGATGTAGCTCACGCCTGCCATTGTTAGCGAACCTTCCCAACTTTTCTTCATGCCCCAAAGCTCGTAGGGATGCTGCCCCAACCGCTGTCCGACCAGCGCTGCCAGTCCATCGCCCCAAGTCATGATTAAGATGCCGATCACCGTATAGTAAGGATGCTGCTGCCAAAACAGCAAGATGAGCAAGCCAATGCTAACGGCATAAAAGAAAGTTCCCAGGCTTTTTCGCCCGACGCTATTGATCCCCGGCAGGATTGGTAGACGATAGGACAGTAGCATCAAGGCACTAAAGGCGATCGAGGCACTGATGCCGATCCATCCTGGAATTTGCAGCCACCATGCCAGCAGAATCACATTTCCTGCGCCGATATGCACCACTTTTCGCACGACCTCGGAATCTGCCCCTTCCCACCGACTCAGCCCAAACGCCAGTAGTCCAACCAGGCTTAGCCAGAGACCGACGATCGCAAGCTGAAGCCACAGCGGAGGCACATTCAAGATCCAATCTGCAAAAATCCAATCTGCGAAACTCACTAGGAGAGAAAAATGATAAATGAACTCTGTTTATCAATCTAGTGGATTTCCGGCGAATTTGTCGTAATGGTTACGAGTGGACACGCCTCACACCCTCCAGAATTAATCGCCGCTCTGCTCGATCGAGTGCCTGGCTCATCCACGCCACATCACCTGGTTCCACCGAAATTCCGGTCACGCCCCACTCAACAAGCCGATCGATGACATTGAGATTCCTGGGCAGATGACCGCAAACGGTACAGGGCAATTCTGCGGCGCGGCTAGCCTGAACAATCTGCTGAATTGCCTGCATCACGGCGGGATGGGTCATATTGAATTGGGTTGCCATCTGAGGATGATCGCGATCGATCCCCAGAAGAAGCTGAGTTAGATCGTTACAGCCGATCGCCATGCCCTGAACCCCTGCCTCAATGTAGGCGGGCAGCAGCAGCAAAATCGAAGGCACTTCTGCCATCATCCACAGTTCAAAACCGGGCTGCCATAAACCTGCCTCTGTCACTCGATCACGGCAGAAAATAAACTCCTCAACTGTTCTCACAAACGGCAGAATCAGTCGCAGATTATCAAAGCTCGCCTGCTGCACCTGACGCAAGGCTGCCAGTTCGACCCCAAACCAGCCAGGGTAAATCTGATAACGATACGCTCCGCGCAGACCCAACACTGGATTCCGTTCAACCGAGGAGCCAGCCAGCATCGGAAACTCATGGGCGCGCATATCCAGACTGCGGTAAAAAACGGGGCGGGGCATCATGCGATCGGCAAATTGCTGAATCTGCTGTGCTAATCGATCAATCAAGCCTGCTTTATCTTGTGCTAGCCATTCGTCTGGCGATCGATCCTCCAGACTTTTTATCCAGAGCAGTTCTGACCGCAGAAGACCTACCCCATCGATCGGCAGTTCACTGATTTGGGCGATTGACTCAGTTTGGCTGAGGCTGACCATGAGCCGGGTTGCAGTTGCAGGCATAATCTGAGTCGAATTGCCCTGGTAACGGGTTGCCTCGATTCGCAAATCAGCATGGGCTGCACGATGATTGTCATGATCGTCTGGTTCATCGAATGCTGCTGGTTCTAACATCCGTATCACCTCTCCTCGATCGCCGTTGATTAGGACTTGATCCCCAGTTTTCAGCGTTTGCATCGCACCTGCAATTCCCACCACCGCCGGAATTCCTAACTCCCTGGCGAGGATCGCGCCGTGGCTGGTGGTTCCGCCTTGCTCGGTCACAATTCCGCCGACCTGGCGAATCTGACTAACCCACTCTGGCAAAATGATCGGCGCAACCAGAACACAGCCTGGCGGCATCTCCAGTAAAGGCACAGGCGTTAGGGGAATCACCCAGACCGTTGCTGTCACTTTCCCTGGTGCGGCAGCAATCCCTTTTAGACGATCGGAGGCAGTTTCCCGTATCTCCGATGCGTCCATTTCTAAAGGAGCAGGGGCGAGGAATTTTGGTGTGAGCGTGCTGTAGGGAATTACCCGCGTAATATAAAAGCTGGGTTCTGACCCTCGATCGCCAAACTCCGCTTCAGAGACAGCTTCGGATACCACTTCGGATACCGCCTCAGAGACAGCTCCAGAAACAGCACCAGAACAAAGCATCCACTCCAGTTCAACCGCCATGCCAAGCGTCAGCATGAGTTGGCGGGTTAGCTGTGCCAGACGCTCAACCTGCGATCGAGTAAGGACAGGCTGAGTCTGCTGCTCTGGCTTGAGCATTAGCAGTTGGAGGCTGTCGTCTTGCTCACTGCCGCCCACAGGAAAACTGCCTAGCAATGCCTGTTCTGAAGTTTCCGTCACAATGCCATAAGCCACGTTTTTCCGGCTAATTGTCTCAAAGTAGACGATTCCCGCTGCATCAACTCGGTAGCAATCCGGGGTCACGCCGCCTGTCATTCCATGTCCAAGACCCCACACCGTCTGCACTCTCAGTTCATTCCCCTGAACCACGGCTTTTCCTGCGGCGATCGGCGATCGAATCGGTTGAATCAGCACGGCCAGCTGAACCTGCTGCGGCTCAACGCCCAATCGCTGCCAGTACAGCAAACTGCGTGCCCGAAATAGCTCTGCCCAGACCCACTTCAGCGCATGAGCGATCGACTCTGGCTCTGCCCGACAGATCTTTGCTTCGAGGAGGCTTCTCGTGTCATCGCTAATCGACGGATCAAGCCCAGACGCCAGCGAAAAAGAAGGACGCAGAATTACGGCTTCGGTTTGCTGCGAGGATTGCCAATCGCGGATCGCTTCATTAATTGGCAGCAGCCATGATTTAGGAATCGCAGTGGAGGTAACCGCGTGCCGAAGCTGCTGTGCCACCCCCTGAAGCTGACGGGGATTATCAACATCAAGATGACGCAGCAAAGCAGGCAAATCTGCAAAAGTCGGATCAGCCCACTCAAGCTGGCTCAGAAATGCCTGAAACAGCTCGTTGCTCACCACTAAACCCGGAACCACAGGATAGCCGCGCTGCCGAAGAACTGCCAGATAAAACGCCTTGCTGCCCACCCGATCGCGATGATGCGGCTGAATCTGGTCAAGCCAGAAAAAATAATCCACGGACATAAGCAGAGCAAAAAGACGGGTGGATGCTTAACCAGAGTGATGCAGAGGTATTCTATTAAATTGCTAAATACTAAGTTGCTAAATGTTGAATGCTAAGTTGCTGAATATTGAGTTGCTAACTATTGAGTTCTAAATAATTGGTTTGCTAGAGATGGCGAAATAAAAGTTGCTGAGATCGAGAAAACGAACTTTTTACCAGGGCGATCGAGAAAAGATTTGTGCCGTTTTTTAAGCGTCTCCGAATCTGCTCAAAATCGCAAGCCTCTCGTCCTTTCCCGATCCTCTTATCTCCTCCTTCCCTACTTCTCCCCAATTTCATATTCCAATAGCGGAACTAGCCTCAGTCCATAAGCCGCCTCAAAATCGCCCTTCTTCTGCCCCAGGCTCCAGAGTTCCAGCGCACAATCGCCGGTCGGATAAGCCGCTTTCAGATGTAACCGCATTTCCTGAAGGTCTGCTTGATACTCACACCGCACCTGCTCGATCGCCCCAATCTGTCTGCGATCGAGCGCCACTGCTAGCCGTAGAAGCGGACTGAGCTGATCGACCACTCGGCGGTACTTTTTGCTGGTGATATTGCGATAGCACTCGTGTTTTTTCTTGGGGCTACTTTTGCGGTGATAGCGAGCAAGATTGGCGATCGTCTCAATTTCGACTTCGGGGTAGCCCAACAGTTCACCGTGGCGAATTAGATAGTAAGAGTGCTTGTGGTGCGAGGAATGGCTGACGAAGTGACCGCAGTTATGCAGCATGGCGGCTGCCCAGAGTAACTGTCGCTCCGCTTCACCCCACTCATGCAAAATGCCTTGCGTTTGATCAAACAGGCTCGTTGCAAAGTCAGCCACCCGTTTGCTATGGGGCAGATCGACCTGATACTTGTGGGCAATCTTGATCACGCTGCGTTCTCGAATCGAACCCTGGTAGCGCAGGCGATCTTCGATCAAGCCGTGGGACAGCATCCAATCCACTACCACGCCTTCTCGCAGTGCCCGTTCGCAAATGGTAATGTGATCCAGCCCCAGCAGCGTCATTGCTTCCTGCAAAATCACGGCTCCAGCCAGAATGATTTCCGATCGCCGATCGCTCATGCCAGGAATTGCCGCCCGTTCTGCATCGTTGAGCTTTCGCAGCCGATTCACCAGATCGCGCAAATCGCGCAGGCTAAACTGATAGCCATTTAGCGGTGCGGGAACCACGCCCAGCTTTTCTCTGGCATGAATCGTTGCCAGCGTCTCGATCGTGCCTGATGTGCCGACCATGCGCGGCTGTTCGTCCGGTTGCAGATGAGAGCGCAGTTCGTCGATCGATCGCTCCAGCATTCCCCGCACGTATGCCTGCAAGTAGCTAAATTCGCTGCTGCTAATCGGGTCGGTGCTGATCATTTCAGCCGTCAGGCGCACGGCTCCAATTTTGGTGCTGCTGAGGCTGCGCGGTTCGTGTCCGTCTCCCAAAATCAGCTCGGTCGAACCGCCGCCAATGTCGATCATCACATGGGGCTGGTTGTTAAACTCCATCCCCGACAGCACCCCCAGGTAAATGCGGCGGGCTTCCTCCTGTCCCGAAATCAGATTCACCGTCAAGCCCAATTCTTCCTCGATCTGCTGCAAAAATGCCTGACCGTTAGGGGCTTCGCGCACGGCACTGGTGGCAACCGCAATCATTTCATCCGCTTGTAACCCTTTGGCAATTTCCTGACAGCGTTTCAATGCCTGGATCGATCGCTGCATTGCCTCTGGTGTGAGCCGTCCCGTTTTTCGATCGCGATTGCCCAACCGCACTGTTGATTTTTCTCTGGTAATGATTGTGAAGGCAGGCAGACTAGGCTGAATTTTGACCACTGCCATGTGAATCGAGTTTGTGCCGACATCGATCGCGGCAAGGATGTGGTCTTGTTTAAGCGGCATTGAAATCTGGGGCAAATCTACTTTGCCTAACTGAGTCAGATGGATCATCGGGAGTTAAGGCATGAAGGGGAGAACTCAGCCGTTCTCGGAATCGTTCGCTTTCTAAAAGAGCAGACCATTCCGCTTGCGGCACTCAATTCAGTCCAACGGCTTGAAGCTTGCCTTCGGTCATCCGATCGCCGCACGGCTTCAAGTCTGCCTAAATCTTACCGTGATGATTTCCGCTTAACGCAGAAACGGCATAAAGATTAGATTGTGCGAACAGACTTTTTATCAAAACTGTGCATCGGCACAGGCAGCAGGGTCAGCGAGGCAGTTTCCTTGATGCAGTTTTTCCTATGAGGTAATCAGAAGGTAATCGACTGCCGAAACACGATCGATCGCTTAATCTCCCGATAGCCAATGCGCTGATAAAACTGATGCGCCTCGCTGCGCTTCACATTCGATCGAACAACTAATGCATGACAGCCCTGCTGCTGTGCCCATGTTTCCGCCTGCTGCATCAACCGCTTGCCGACCCCTTGCCCACGCAGCTTTTCCGAAACGACCAATCCACCAATTTCTGCTTCGCGTCCCTCCTGCAAAGTCCAGTGCAAATGAACATGAACCCACCCGCCGATCGCCCCCTGCCCCCCTTCGGGATAAACCGTTTCTGCCACAAAAACAGCGTGATCGGGATGGGTCTGGAACTGTTCTAGATGCTGAGCCAGAGCCTTCGCCGAGGTGAAATAACCCAGTTCGTGACACAGCAAAACCAGTTCATCGCAGTCTGTGAGCTGGGCGGGTCGAATCGTGGTCATGGCAGAATTCCCGAATCAGTTTAGGCAGAGGGCTTTGAGAAAAATCGTCGGTTGACCCAGCTAATCATGCCGCTCAGCAGTGCCCCCGCCATCAGTATGCCAATCGCAGGCTGAAAGAAAGGCATCCAGAGCTGATACCACAAATCTAAACCGAGTGAAACGCCCATTGATCGCCCCACCACCGCCGCCGCAAACCAGACAAAGCTTGCCAGCACGAGGAAAATGTCGATCATCAAAATTAAATTGAGCCAGTTTAAAAGTTTTTCTTTCATCAGTCGAAGAATGGGTGAACCATTGGCATGAAAGTTTACTATTCACTATTATTCAATGACGATCGCCTATTCAATGACGATCGCCTTAGGAATGCCGAAAAAGGAATAACGGTAACACAAAGCCAAAAGCTGGGGAATTGAGGGGGCAGTGTTGAATCTCACACACCTCAACCGTCCCCTAACGAGGCGCTGACTCAAAATCTGCTCCAGCTCTCTCTGAATATTCGCAATCAAAGTTAACAATTCAGTTGTCCAAAAACTTGTCTAAAAATTGCCAAAAAAGATGGCTGCACCACAGCAGGACAGCCACAAGATAAAATTCAATTTTGACCGGAAGCGATAGCCGGGATTCGTTGAAGATTAACCTTCGACAAGCTCCGGGACCTTCTTTAGATTGTCTGGATCAACGTAGTGGCACGATGCCTCATCAGCACAAATTAACGCCCAACCGGACTGATCGATGCCCACAAACTTGTACGAACCTTGCTGCACAAAAAATCCTTTGTGATTACGGGTTTCGGGTTTAACGTCAACGCTATTCGGTCCCTGCATAGTTCCACTCCTTGAATTTTCTTGGGCTTGTTCTTTTGGAGCTTTAAAGTGATAACTCAGCGATCGCTCTTTAGAGAAACTTATCCCTGAGTTCACTAAAGCTTATCATTAGAGTTCTAACTTTTTCCTTTAAGTATTTTGAGTATTTATAAAGTGGTATAAACTTCTAAGAAAAAAAGCTGCCTTAGAGCGTTTTACTCCTTGGACAGCAAATTAGATTCTGTAGATTGTTGTTAGATGCGGAGTTGAAGTTTTTGCAGCAACGCTACAGGTCAATTGTTTCTAAAACTTAACCTTCTGCTAACCACTGTTTGACCCGAATTAAACTTTTCCAGTTTGGTTTGCGGCTTAATCCATCTTCAAAATTGCGCTCAACTTCTTCTTTAAGTTCGGGAACTACTGCGATGAGCTGCGAAGCGGTTTCAACGTGCTGCCGAACACCGGGTTGAGCCGTTTCAAGCATGGCGATCGCAATATTCACCCGTGCCTGCGGGTCTTGAGGATTGAGCTTTATCGCTTTTTGCGCGGATTTGTATGCCTGAGAGGGCTTGTTGTCCAGCAAATAAAGCCAGGAGAGGCACGTCCAGGCGGGACTGCTTTTGGGAGCGCGTTCACAAACTTCCTTAAATAAGGGCAGCAAGGTTGCCGGAGATTCTCCAGCGTTATAGCGTTCTAGCCCTTGCTCAAACAGGATTTCTACCGTCTCAGCCATAGCCAAGCCAAACTCACGGGGACAAATACAACCCAAAAACTATAGCATTTCAGGTTTCCCCCTGACCGTCAGGCTCAAGGATTGTGGCGAATCAGGCGAATCTGGGCACGTTAAGCAAGCAGCTTTGCCGTTTCACAGTAGGGGCGCGGCTGCTGGAATGCGTCTAATCTAGTGCTGTTTGATTTCCGGTTGATTGCCTTTCAGTCTGGAGACTTCTCTATGAGAGATATGCGTCCTGCTTACACCCAGCGACGGGTCGGCATCATGGCATTGCTGCTCATTTTTATCCTGCCGTTTGCGCTGGTCGTTTATCAGCTTGTAGGCGAAATTGGCGATCGGCTAGAGTTTGCCAACGCTGAGCGACAAGGCGTTTTATACCTTCCTCGGCTGGAGCAGCTCTTGCACGATGTCTCAGAGGCGCAGTGGCTTCTGCACCAGTCTGAGTTCAGCGAAGAACTCCAAGCACAAGCGCAAAAGATCGATCGCGATCTGGCAACCCTGGCAGCAGTGAATCAGCAGGTTAGACAACGCCTCCAAACGGCAGCCGGAGTTAAGCAAGCGCAAGAAACCTGGGCAGTCCTCCAGCAGGTCGAAACTCACTTGCGTTCGCAGCCCTCCTCCAAAACAGCGTCAATTGAAGCAGGCTCGATCGCTGTCGTAGATGAAATTTACAGTGAGCTTATTCAACAGATTCGGCTGCTCATGCTTCAAGTGGGCGATCTCTCGAATCTCATTCTTGACCCAGATTTGAGCAGCTATTATCTAATGAATTTGGTGCTGCTCAAACTACCAGAAGCACAGGAACTGCTGGCACAAGCTCGCCTTCAGGAAGCTGAATGGATGCATCCGTTTGTCTCTCGATCGGAGGTACGCGAAAAACTCCTTTCCCTGATCGGGCAGATTCAGATTAACCAGCAGGAAATCGATCGCAGCTTTGCCACTGTGCTTCAGGAGAATCACCAGCCACAGCTTCAAACGGCTCTCACTGCCCTGGTTGAACAATTACAAAGTACAACCCGCCGGTTGCTAAAGCAGCTTCAGACAGCGACCCAGCAGCCAGCGATTCAGCCTGAAACCCTTTCCTTTACGTCTGCCCAACTCAATCTTGCAGCAGAGGCTCTTGAAACCAGCTCTACCCTGTGGCAGCAAGCCGCACAGCAGCTCGATCGCCTGCTCCAAGTTCGAATGCAAAAAGCACAGCAAAAAATTATGGTGGTTGAAGCATTTGCAATCGTCGTCATCATGACGGTGTTTGCGCTATTTTTCCTTACAGATCGCAATCTTGCTAGACAGCGCCGATCGGAGCGACACATCAGTGCCCAATACGCCGTAACAGGAGTGCTGGCGACTTCTCCTTCGCTAGAAGAAGCAGCCCCCCAAATCCTCAAGGCAGTCTGCGAGAGCCTGAACTGGGAGATGGGCGAACTCTGGGAGGTAAACCAGTCCGACAATGCTTTGGCATGGATTGCAGGGTGGCATCGTGAAGATCTAGACGCAGCAGAATTTGAAGCCCGATCGAAGGAAATAACCCTGCCAATCGGAGTTGGATTGGCCGGTCATGTTTGGCAGCAAAACAAGCCACTCTGGATTCCTGACTTCAAGCAAGATCCAAATTTTGTGCGAAAGCCGATCGTTCCAGCGGGGGTTCATGCGGTCTGTGGCTTTCCGGTCGTTGCCAATCAGCAGGTCTTAGGAGTCGTGACGTTTTATAGCCATCGAGTGGCCCCGATCGATAGCGGCTTGCTCGATCTGATGAATGCGATCGGTGCACAAATCGGACAGTTTATGGAGCGGCAGCACACCGAATCCGCCCTGCGGCAAAGCGAAGAAGTGCAGCGGCTCGCTCTGGGGGCAGCCCGAATGGGAGCATGGACCTGGAATATCCAGACAGGTCAGGAACATTGGTCTGAGGAGATTGAACAGCTATTCGGCATGAAGCCAGGCTCCTTTAAAGGGGATTACGACACATTTATTAGTTTGGTGCATCCGCAGGATCGCGAACGGCTACAGAAAGCGCAGGCGAAGGCACTCGCAGGCAATCAGGACTACGCAGCAGAATTTCGCATTCTCTGTGAGGGCGGGAATGTGCGATGGATTGCTAGCTGGGGCAGAGTGTCTCGCGATGAGACAGGTCAGCCGCTGCAAATGGCAGGCGTTTCGATGGACGTTACCGATCGTAAAAAATCAGAAATCTCGCTGGCAGCCAGCGAACGACTGCTGCGGCAGGCAGAAGAAAAATATCGCAGTATTTTTGAGAATGCGGTAACGGGAATCTTTCAAACCACTCCAGAAGGGCAGTATCTCAGCGCGAATCCAGCTCTGGCACAGATTTACGGCGATGATTCAGCCGAAGCGTTAATCGATCGCATTCATGACATCGCGCAGCAGGTTTATGTGGACCCCAATCGACGCGAGGAATTTGTGTATCTGATCGAAAAAACAGGGGCAGTTTCAGATTTTGAGTCGCAGGTGTATTGCAAAGACGGGCAGGTAATTTGGATTAGCGAGAATGTGATCAGCGTCCGAAATGACTCTGGCAGGCTGCTTTACTACGAAGGCACAGTCGAAGATATCACCGAGCGCAAACGATCGCAGGAAGCGTTGCAGCAGCAGCTTTTAGCGATCGAGGCGGCAAGCGTCGGAATCGCAATGCTCGACGCACGGGGACAATACGTTTATGTGAATACTGCCCACGCCCGCATTTATGGCTACCCCAGTTCTGCAAATCTGATCGGCAAAGTCTGGAAGGTTTTATATTCACCGACCGAGCTGGCACGTTTTGAGCAAACCATTATGCCGAAGTTCTTTCAGGAGGGCTACTGGCGAGGCGAGGCGATCGGTCAGCGTCAGGACGGCAGCCTGTTTCTGCAAGAGATATCGCTGACCGCGCTAGATAACGGTGGACTCATTTCCATTGTTCAAGATATCACCGAGCGCAAACAAAGCGAAGCAGCTCTACGAGAGCGGGAAGAACGGTTTCGGACCCTGCTCAATAACATCTCTGGAGCGGTGTATCGCTGCGCCTACGATGAGCATTGGACAATGGAATTTATCAGCGATGCGGTAGAGCAGATCACCGGATATCCGCCCGCTGCCTTTATCGACAACAAAACACTGGCTTATGCAGATGTCATTGCAGACGAAGACAAACTTGCTGTCCAACAAATGGTTGACCAAGCAATCGAGAAACGCCGCCCCTTTGCAGCAGAGTATCGCCTGTGTCATGCAGACGGCTCGATCCGCTGGGTCTACGAGAAAGGACAGGCAATTCTGAACGGCAATGGGCAGGTCGTTTGTCTCGACGGCGTGATTGTCGATATCACCGAGCGCAAACGCACCGAAGAACGCCTGCGGCTACTGCAATCGGTGGTTATTAACACAAATGACTCGGTGATCATTGCCGAAACGCGAACCCTCAATCCACCCCTTCTGGAAATTGTCTACGTCAATCAGGCATTTACCCGAATCACAGGCTACACTCCCGAAGAAGTGATCGGTCGATCGCCCATGATGCTGATTGGAGAACAAACCGATTGCGCCGTTGTCGACCGATTACAGCAGGCATTGATTCAGCAAGAAGTAATTCAAACCGAACTGCTGGCTTATCGCCAAGACGGCTCAGAGTTTTGGCTAGAACTCGAGATGGTTCCGATCGCCAACGAACACGGCGCGACCACTCACTGGATCTCAGTGCAGCGCGATACTAGCCAACGCAAACAGGCAGAAGATACGCTGCGAAGAAGCAAAGAAGACGCCGAAGAAGCTAGCCGCGCCAAGAGCCAGTTTCTCGCCAACATGAGCCACGAACTGCGAACCCCGCTCAATGCCATCATCGGCTACAGCGAAATGCTGCAAGAAGACGCCGAAGACCTGGGACACAGCGACATTGTGCCGGATCTCGAAAAGATTCGCGGAGCCGGAAAACACCTACTGGCACTGATTAATGACATTCTAGATATTTCCAAGATCGAAGCCGGAAAAATGGAGCTTTATCTGGAAACATTTGACATTGCCCAGCTCGTCGCCGAGGTCGAAAGCACAATTCAACCTTTGATCGAGAAAAACAAAAATCGGCTCGAAATTCATTGCCATCCCGATCTGGGAATAATGCACGCCGATCTCACCAAAGTGCGCCAGGCTTTATTTAATCTGCTTAGCAATGCCTGCAAGTTCACCGAACACGGCACGATTACCCTTACCGTCGATCGCCAGCAGGAAACTGCCCTGCGTCCACCCCAATTCACCTTCCAAGTCAGCGATACCGGAATTGGCATGACGCTAGAGCAGGTGCAAAAGGTGTTTCAGGCATTTACGCAGGCAGATGCCTCAACCACGCGTAAGTATGGCGGCACAGGTCTGGGACTGGCAATCACACGCCATTTCTGCCAGATGATGGGCGGCGAAATCACAGTTAGCAGCAAAATCGGCGAGGGATCAACGTTTACAATTTATTTGCCGATCGCAGTCACCAACCCTAAGGAACAGCATTCACGGCGCAGCAGCGGTTTTGCAGGTAATGGTTTTGCAAATAATGGTTTTGGAGCAACGGCTGACCCTGTACTCCATTCCCAGTCCACCTCAGCCCAGTCTGCTCTAAAGCCATTTGCTCCTGAAGCTCAGATTGGAACGATTCTTGTGATTGATGACGATCCAAGCGTTCGCGAACTGATGATCCATTACCTCAACCGCGATGGGCTGCAAGTCATGGTTGCTGCGTCTGGAAACGAAGGCTTAGAGCTTGCCCGCCAGAAGCGTCCCGATGTGATTACGCTGGATGTGCTGCTGCCTCAAATGAACGGCTGGGAAGTTCTCTCGATGCTCAAGGCGGATGCGGATCTGGCAGATATTCCCGTGATCATGATGAGCATTATTGACGATAAGCAGCAGGGCTTCACGCTGGGAGCCTCGGATTATCTCACCAAGCCGATCGACTACAAACGATTAACGCGTCTGCTCGAACACTATCGCCCCAAGTCTACCGAAGCAGAAAACGACCCGGAATTGCCAAACGCTCAAGCCGGACCCGCGATCGGACAAGTGCTGATTGCAGAAGACGACCGCACAACCCGCGAAATGTTTCGGCGGATGCTAGAAAAAGAAGGGTGGCAAGTGACAGAAGCCGCGAACGGTCGAATTGCCCTAGACTCCCTTGCACAGCAGACTCCTCATCTGATCTTGCTGGACTTGATGATGCCTGAAATCGACGGCTTTCAGTTTATCCATACCCTGCGCCAGCATCCCCAGTGGCGATCGTTACCCGTGATTGTTGTGACCGCAATGGATCTGACCCCACAGGATCGGCTATACCTGAGTAGTTCCGTCGAGCAAGTGCTACAAAAAGGATCTTACGATCGAGACGCTTTGCTGCACGAAGTGCGTGAGTTAACTCTGAGCTGGGTTCAGCGTCGGCAAGCGAGAGGATAAGCCATGAGTATGAAACCAGCCACTGTCAAAATTCTGGTCGTTGACGATAACGAGGTCACCCGGCTTTATATTGCCCGTCAACTGCAACAGCAGTACGATGTGACGCTGGTGACTCATGGGCGCGAGGCGTTAGAGCGGCTCCATACCGAATCTTTTGATCTGGTGCTGATGGATGTAGTGATGCCGGAGATGAACGGCTATCAAGTGCTGGAGCAAATTAAAGCCAATCCTGCCCTCCGGTCGATTCCGGTCATTATGATTTCTGCAAGCGATGACCACGATCGCGCCATTCGCTGTATCGAAAAAGGGGCAGAAGACTACCTGGCAAAACCGCTCAACGCCACGCTGCTCAACGTCAGAATTAATGCCTGTCTGGAGCGCAAATGGCTTCGCGATCAGGAGCAGGCATACCTGCATCAGCTTCAGCAAGAAAAGGCGCAGGTCGAAGCCGCCCATCGCGCAAAAAGTGCCTTTCTCGCCAATATGAGCCACGAACTGCGGACTCCCCTCAACGCCATCATTGGCTACAGCGAGATTTTGCAGGAAGACTTGCAGAGCGAAGGGGCGATCGACTACCTGCCCGACCTGGAAAGAATTCATACCTCAGGCAAACACCTACTGCGGTTGATCGACGATCTGCTAAATATCGCCAAGATCGAAGCAGGCAGAATGGATCTGTATCTCGAAAGCTTTGAGGTGAAAACGCTGATTAGCAAAGTCGTTCAGGAAGTGCAGCCCCTTATTGGAGCAAACGGAAATCGTCTGGTAGTCTTCTGCACCCCCGACCTGGGAACCCTGCACGCCGACCTCAGCAAAGTCCGTCAGATCCTCTGGAACCTGCTTACCAACGCCGCCAAATTTACCAGCAATGGCACGGTGACGCTCAAAGTCGAGTCCCGATCGATCTCCCCCAGCGCTCTGACCACCCCCGACTCCCTGATCTCCCCTGTTCCCCACATTCTGTTTGAAGTCACTGACACAGGCATCGGCATCGCCGAAGAACAACAGCCCTTCATCTTCCAGCCCTTCACCCAGGGCGACGAATCCAGCACCAGAGAATACGGCGGCACAGGCTTAGGATTGGCAATCGCCTATCGCTTTTGCACCATGATGGGCGGCTCAATCACTGTTTCCAGCACAATTTACAAAGGCACAACGTTTACCGTAATGCTGCCCGTCACCGTCGATCGCTCAGCTTCCCTTCATCCTGAAAAAGAACCGCTTCACTCTCCACCCCTCATCCCCCCATCCCCCCATCTCCTTCCCCCATCCCCCCATCTCCTTCCCCCATCCCCCCATCTCCTTCCCCCATCCCTCACTCCTTCCCCCATCCCTCACTCCACTCCCCGCCAACCCACCTTCACCGACCTGATCTTGGTAATCGACAACGATCGCAGCGTTCGCGATGTTATGGTGCAGCAGCTTAACCAAAACGGCTTCCGGGTCGTTACAGCCTGGTCGGGCAGTGAAGGGCTAAGGCTAGCGCGAGAACTAATGCCGGGGCTGATCATGCTGGATATGGCAATGCCGCAGATGGATAGCTGGATCGTGCTGTCAATGCTCAAGTCCGATCCGCTACTGGCAAATATTCCCGTCGTCGTGCAGGGAACGCACGAAAGCTATTATCAGGAAAATCATCACCCCGAAAGCCATCACCCGGAAAATCATCAAGCAAGCTATTGTGCCCTGCCTGCCGGATTTGTGCTAGGCATCTGCGAAGTGTTGACCGATGCCAACTCCTTTAAGCGACTCACCGCACTGCTTCAGGCATACCCACGATCGACTCAGGAAATCCTGCTTATCCAAGAAGACCGAACCACCGAACAAATCCTCCACCGTTTGCTGACCAAAGCCGGATGGCAAGTGTTAACCGCAGACCTTTCGACTGCCCTGCGTCCCTGCGCCCAGCCGCCCGATGCGATTTTGATTGATTTGCTCACCTCGAAACCAGGTAGCTTTGAACTGCTTGCTAATTTGCGGCAGATCCGCGAGTGGAAATCTATTCCCACGATCGCCACGATCGCCAGCGATCTAACTCCGGCTCGCTATCAGTTCTTAAATACCAGCGTGGCTCAGCTGATGAAGCGAAGCGTTCTGCAAAATCCACTGCTTCAACAGGTACAGCCCTATATTCTTTCCCATTTGCAGCAGGAACCAATCCGATAGAAGGGACTGGGAGAAAATCGCTATACCAGGTGCCTGTTGGCTCTAGGCAAACTTCGGGCACTCTAGGGTAGGAAGTCAGTATGTGCATCCACTAGGTGATTAAATTTTTGAGTTTAATGAAATTGCAGTCGATCGTACTGTAGTTGGCTATGAGCAACTCATCATACGGATTTGCGTCAATCCCCCTACATGAGGTGCCATCTGGGAGAACAAGAGATGCCCAAGATTCTCTTAATCGAAGATAATGAAATGAACCGAGATATGCTCTCTCGGCGGCTAACTCGCAAAGGAATTCAGGTTGTGATTGCGACAGACGGAGAACAGGGCGTTGCCCTTGCACTTTCCGAGTCTCCCGATCTGATCCTGATGGATATGAGCCTTCCGGTGCTGGATGGCTGGTCTGCTACTCGCCAAATCAAAGCCACTCCTGCCACGCAAAAGATTCCCGTCATTGCGCTGACTGCTCACGCGATGGCAGGCGATCGCGACAAATGCCTGGAAGCAGGCTGCGACGATTATGACACCAAGCCAATCGAATTCACCCGTCTGATGGGTAAAATCCAAGCACTGCTGGTCAAAGAGGCAGCAATATGACAGACCAGGGGCGCGTACTGGTAGTAGATGATAATGAGATGAATCGAGATCTGCTATCTCGGCGGCTTCTGCGTCAGGGACATCTGATCGCCATGGCAGAAAACGGGCAGGAGGCTCTAGAACAGCTTCAATCGCAGCCGTTTGACCTTGTGCTGCTCGATATTATGATGCCCGTGATGAACGGCTATCAGCTTCTTGAAAGCCTGAAGGCAGACCCCGACCTGCGCCATATTCCGGTCATTATGATCTCTGCGCTAGATGATCTCGATAGCGTGGTGCGCTGTATTGAGCTGGGCGCAGAAGATTATTTGTTTAAGCCCTTTAACCCAACACTGCTCAAAGCTAGAATCGGAGCCAGCCTGGAGAAAAAGCGGCTGCGTGATCAGGAACAAGCCTATCTTCAGCGCATTCAGGACGAGCAAGAAAAATCAGAGCGGCTACTGCTCAACGTGCTGCCCAAACCAATCGCCGATCGTCTGAAACAGGGACAGCATACGATCGCCGATAATTTTAGCGAAGTGACGGTGTTATTTGCCGATATTGTCAGTTTTACGCAGTTGTCGGTCTCGCTGTCTCCCACCGCCCTGGTCGAACTACTGAATCAGATTTTTTCCACGTTTGATCAGCTCGTCGAACAGCACGGACTGGAAAAGATTAAAACGATCGGAGATGCCTATCTAGCGGTGGGTGGCTTACCAATGCCTCGTCCTGATCACGTTCAAGCCGTAGCAGATTTGGCTCTGGCAATGCAGGCGGCGATCGCGCAGTTCACCGTGCCAACTCCTGACGGAGGAACCAGAACCCTGATGATGCGAATCGGCATTCATACAGGAGCTGTGGGTGCAGGCGTGATTGGCACAACCAAATTTTCCTATGACCTGTGGGGCGATACCGTCAACACCGCCAGCCGCATGGAATCCCAGGGCGTTCCCGGCAAAATTCAGGTTACGGATACAACCTATCAGCTTTTGCAGCAGCAGTATGATTTTGAAGAACGTGGACTGGTTGATATCAAAGGCAAAGGGGAAATGAGAACTTATTTTCTCTGCCAGAAGCGATCGAACTAAGCCCAGTTCTAGCTGCTCCCCGACTTCAGCCCTGCTACATTTGCAGCCCTGCTAGATTTGCTTCTGAGCAGGACGCGGAGGGTCGGGAAGGTCTGTACCGCGGTCAGTTAGCGTATCAATCAGATCGCCTGTCTCTGACAGAATCGTCTCAGCCAATAAATCCGCCTCATCAGAACTGAGCGATGATTCCAGACGGTGAATCAAAATTTTCTGAAGTCTGGGACCATCTGCCGCCTCAACAGTCATCTCGTAGGTTTCGTACTGAAGCTTTTCTCCGACAGCGGGAATCTTCTGCATTTGATAAATCAAAAATCCGCCCAGCGTTTGATAATCCTCTGATAGGGGTAAATTTAGATCCAGCAGTTCGTTAACCTCTTCTAGATCGGTTTGCGCCTGCACTCTGAAATTTTGGTCGTCTATTACTTCAACGTCGGGTTCTTCCAGATCTTCGCCTTCGTGGGTATCACCCATAATCTCGGCTGCTAGATCTTGCAGTGTCACCAGACCTGCCGTGCCCCCAAACTCATCTACAACGATCGCCATTGGCTGGCCCGATCGCTGCATGAGCTGCAACAATTCGCTGAGGTGAATATTTTCCGACACAAACTGTGCCGGACGCACCCATGCCTGCACCGGACTATCAAGCTTCAGCATTCCCTGGCTCAAAGGTTCTGCCAGTTCTTTGAAGTGCAAGATTCCGGTAATGTCGTCTAAGGATTCGCCCATGACCGGATAGCGCGAATGTCCAGAACTAGCGACTTCTTGCAAAAGATCCTGGAACGTTGCTTCACGCGGCAGTGCCACAATGCTGATCCGGGGAATCATCACTTCTCCGGCAGTCACGTCAGCAAAGGCAAACACATTGCTCAGCAATTCTCGCTCTTCCTCCTCCAATCCGGGGGATTCGGTCGAGGTGGCAATGATCAGCTCCAGTTCTTCGGGCGTGACCCGGTTGTACCAGCCCTGCCCCGTGTAGGGAACACCCAGCAACCGCAGCAGCCAGCGCGTAGACTGATTCAAAATCCAGATAAACGGATTAAAAAAGCGGGCGATCGCCTGACTTGGCGCACCCAAAAAGCGAGCCAACTGCTCTGGATACATTAACGCCACTGATTTTGGGCAAAGCTCACCTAGTACAATTTGCAGATAGGCAATCAGCAAAAAGGCGATCGGCAACGCCAGCGAATGAGCTAGCACGTTCCCCACCCCAGACGGCAGGGGCAGCCGCAGCAGCAACACCGACAGCAGCACCGCTACCGTGCTTTCGCCAATAAAGCCCAGTGCCAAACTGGATAAGGTAATGCCAATTTGAGTAGTAGACAGCAGGCGATCGATCCCACGCTGCAAGTCCTGCACTGTCTTTGCCTGCACATCTCCGGCAGACACAAGCTGGCTAATTCGCGATCGACGTACAGAGACGATCGAAAACTCAGCTGCCACAAAAAAGCCGTTAATCATAATCAACAGCAGCACTGCCAACACTCGCAGCAGCACATCGGAACCGCTCAAAACCGGGAGTGTATCGGCTGATGCGCTTAGGGCAGGAGAAACCATTGATTTGATCAACTTAAAAGCAGTCTAGAAACAGCAGTCTAGCAGGAGGAAAACGGTTTAGAGAATGTTTGAGGAGTTGCCAATCTCCGACAGCGTCCCCTAGATCCCCCAACATTGGGCGACTTTGAAGCGCAGAGAAGGCTCGGCTTCCCCCAGAATGAAGGGAGCGAGGGGGCGGTTCGGGACGCATTGATACATCTTCAAAGCACCCTCTCAAGAAGCCTATTTGCCTGACTCCATTTTGGCTTTCACCTGCTGCAAAATGTCCTCCTCTTTAAGGAAGGTTAGCCCTTCTCGGCGAACAGGCTTACCCTGGGCATCGGTCACATTGTTCACTGGACGGGCATCAGGTTGAGTGATTCCCTTGAGTGCCTCTCGCCCAGTACGATAACCCCAAGCGGCACTACCGACCCCTGCCCCCACCATCACGGTCAGCAAAAAAAGCGTTAATACAACGGTTGAATTCACGGATGCTGCTGATATTCGTCAAGCATCAGGATACAATAGAAGCCAAAAGATCGAGAAGTCAAAAGACTGAAATATTACCAGGGTTGGCCGAGCGGTTTAGGCAGCGAACTCATAATTCGCCTCAGGCGGGTTCAACTCCTGCACCCTGGACTCCATTAAACTTTAACTAAATTTAAACTAGACTTTCGTAGTTTTCGATCGACGGTTTTCTATCCTTCAGAAGGATCGCAAGCGGCTAAGATAAAGCAACGGATCGGCAGTCGCTCTGCCTGATAGGATGATGGGTAAGCCAAGATGATGGGTAAGCCAATTGGCACTCGATGCCTCTTCCTAACTTGGTCTAAAGTTCCCTGGAGTGACTGGGTCTAGAATTGATCAGTGAGATCCAACCACCGGATCTCTGGGCTACCCTTCGCAGTTGCACTACTTCCTGCCGAATGACTTCAGCACCGCATCAGAGCCATCTATTAATCATCGAAGACGACAAAGGACGGTGTGAATACACCCTGGATCAGCCAATCTATTCGATCGGTCGTGACCCTAAGTGCGATATTCGGCTGGTTTCTCAGTTCGTCTCCCGTCGTCACGCCACGCTTATTCAGCAGCCCAACGAAGACGGCAGCTACTATTACCGAATTGTAGACGGCAATCTCAGAGGGCAATACAGCGCAAACGGACTGCTGATCAATGGGCGCAAGCTGCAAGCACACAACCTCCAGCACGAAGATAGAGTCATTTTTGGACCGCGAGTGCAGGCAATCTATCACCTGCTAAAGCGCGATGCAATTACAACTGTGCCACCAGATGAATATGACATTACCCTGATCAGCCCTAATATGACGGGTGATCCAGAAGAAGATTCTGTTGGCTAAACATCGCCCTACATTTTCAGGTTTTGTCAATCTCTTTGTGCAATTTTTCCGGCCTATTGGAAGGAATCAGAGCTTGTCTTGCTGATCAGCGGCAAAAATGAGGTGCAGTAGCGTTTACGAGGCACGGCGTGCTTGCTATTACTTCCTCTAATCGTATGAAACTCGATTCTCTTCAACCTGATGCAGATTATTTTCTGCGCCTCATTTGGCAGCTTGAACGATCGGCAGCAGACTTTCACCAATTCCGCTAAAACGGGCGATCGTGCCCTTTCCGCTAAATCCGAATCGCCTTACCCGTCACCACAATCCCGCCGCTGGTCGGAATTTTTACTCCAAGCTGACTGGGGCGACCCATCGCTGCTCCCTGAAGAATCAGGAGTGTAGCTGGCACTGGGATGAGTTGAGCCGATCGCAGATACCCGCCGAGCGCAGCCGCCGCAGCCCCCGTTGCCGGATCTTCTACCACGCCCCCGACTGGAAAAGGATTGCGAGCATGGAAGACAGTATCGCTCTCACGCCACACAAGTTGTAGCGTCGTCAGACCCTCCCGCAGCATGAGTGCCTTGAGTGCCTCGAAATCGTAGTTCAGTTCTGCCAGACGCTGTGCCTCCGCAACCGCAAGCACTAAATGCCATGCCCCAGCGTAGGCTCTTGCAGGAGGAATCGATCGGTCGAGGTCGTCGGGTGCCCATTTCAGTGCAGCAAGAGCTTGGCTGACGAGCGCATCAGACGCAGGCGCAGAGCAAGGCTCAACAGAAGTCAGAGACGCTTCATAATGACCGTCGCGCTGGGACACTGTAACAGGTATTGTTCCAACCAAGGTTTCTAACCGATAGGTTCCATTGCCGTCGTTTTCGCCCAGTAGGACTCCAGTGGCGATCGTGGCGTGTCCACAAAACGAGACTTCGGCTTCAGGGCTATAGTAACGAACCGTTCGATCGGCTCCGGCGGCAGGCGCGACAAAGGCAGTTTCCGAGAAACCAACCTCAGCGGCGATCCGCTGCATGGTTTCAGGATCGGGAAGCGTATCTCCAACCCAAACACCCGCAGGATTGCCTCCATCAGGAGTCGTTGTAAAGGCGGACAGACGATAAAGGGTTCCTGAAGTCATGATTGAGTAGAAGACATGTTGTTCAAACTACCAGTGATTATAGTGAAAGGTAGAGTCTCCCGAAGAAGCTCTACCTCTGGCTAGTTTGATGAAAACACCTCAAACTAATACTTCTTTCAGCACGTCCAACGTCTGAACTCTTTCAAGCAGTGATAATACTGCTCGACCCTTTTCAAGCTGGCTGCAATAAAAACTTGTGATCGTTTCTAATCCTTTCTGGACACCAACAACCATTGCCTTGTCGATCGCTTGAACATCAGGCTCAAACTGTGCTCGATACTCTTTAGCTCGCACTTGCTCTGCTTCAGCAAAGGCTGGATGCATTGATGCTACAACCTCACCTAAAATTGCACTTTCGAACAATTCAAATGGTGGACAGGTTAAGCAAGGAGTTGGATCGATTGGTAGGGGGAGCGGCTCGATTAATTCAGGCGGCAAGAAGTCAAGGATGAACTCCGTCACCAAGCAGGGTGACAGTACGTGCTTCAAGATATCCTTGAATCTTTGCCCAACTTCAAACACCGACCCTTCAAACGCGAGTTCCTGCGAAGCTTGGTAAGTATAAAGGCTATTCCAAGCCGCATTGCGGAAGACTTGATAGCGCGAGCTGCGATTTGCAAGCCATAACCCAATGTTGCGATAGTAAGCTTTAATCTTGGCGTAGTTGCTTGAGGCGGTATCGGCAGCAAGCGATCGCAGGTTGATGTTGAGCTGGTGATGCCAGGTGGAATCAACAACCACGCGACCCACGCCTTCTTTAGACCCATCGTAAACTCCCACTAAGCCAAAATCGCGTGCAGGGGTTGGTCCTTTATCAAAGGTATAGGATGGCTCCGATAGGGTATGGGCACGGGCAATGATTTTTGGTCGTGTCTGAGTTGCACCTGTTTGCGGATACTCTGGGCCTGAGTACACTGTTCCATCTGCGGCAGAGAAGCTGAACGTGCCTGTCACAACGACCTGGTTGTCTTCAATGACTTGCCCTTCGTGCTGATGATCTGGGAAAACATTGATTGGTCCCAGGCTACCCGCACACAGGATTGGATGAGGTTCTTTTTGAATTGTGAAAGCACCAGTTCGTTTTGAGTACTCTGGAATCCATTCGATCGGCTGTGGCGTTGCATCGGCTTGATTCTCGCCTGGAATGTTGGTGTCTCCAGGATTGCGAGGTCGATTTGTATCGAAGCGATCGTAGCCTTCAAACGTGGGTGGATTGTCAGCTATCAACCACTTACGCATCGTCCGGACTCGCGGAATCCGGTGACACATACTCGCACCCAAATGGGCATGGTCACCTGTTGCGAAAACACCGCCCTGGCGTTCATTCATCCAGCGCGCCAATTCGGCTAACTCTGCATCTTGAGCATATAGCGGATGCGAGGTTACTTCGGTATCGATAAAAGCGCCATTACCGGGCTGCAGCCCAAAGCACCAAATTTGCTGAAATTGATCGATAACTAGATTGCCGTCTTGAGTGCTATTAAATCGAAAACCTGTGTAGTGAGGTTCCCCAACAGATGGATTGGGATTAAATGAGAAACTACCTGTTCGTGTTGCCTTCTTTACAGAGAAATAAACACTCGAAGAGAAGTTTTCTTCGAGTGCAGCAATCATCATGCTTAAGCCAAAATCCGCATCGCCGAAGGTGATCCCATCAGTCACGATGAGGATTGAGATGCGCTGCTTAAGCAGCGGCAAGTACTTTTCGAAATCGATGTAAACTGGCAATTGCTCGAAATCGCGTAGCTGGTTTAATTCAATCAATTCTCGGATCGATAGACGAGGTTTCGGCAAAGAATTACTATCCATAAAAACTTTGGATTAGAAATACTGTGCCCTCAATCTAAGTCACCCAATCGTGCCTCAGCAGGACCCTCAAGGGTAATCCCTTGTTACGAGACTTTTTGTAATTAACTTGCAACAAATGACAACCAAAAATCGACAACAAAAAACTGCTCCCGGCGAACCAGGAACAGTGATGAAACTCAATTAGATAGATCGATTCAGACGATCGCCTTAATTACTGAGCAGAAGCCAGCACCTTTTCACTAGCATTCGGATTTGCCTCCGAGCTTTCCGCTTCAGACGGCGGCACCACCTGCCAGAACTTCGGCAGAGCCTCTGACCAGTTTTCCAGGATTTCCTTTGCCTTGGGGCTACCTGTGCGATCGGCGTGAGCCTGGATCAGGTCTTTGAGCTGCTGTTCGCCTGCGGGGGTGACAACGCGCTGAACTTTAACGATTTCCGGGTTGACCTTGGTAGGGAAGCTGCCATCTTCATCGAAGAAGTAGGCTAAACCGCCCGTCATGCCTGCGCCCACGTTGCGTCCGACGCGACCTAGAACAACGACAACACCGCCCGTCATATACTCGCAGCAGTGGTCTCCGGCTCCTTCGATGACTGCCTGCGCCAGCGAATTCCGCACGGCAAAGCGTTCGCCTGCCTGTCCGTTAGCAAAGAGCTTACCGCCCGTTGCGCCGTAAAGACAGGTATTGCCGACAATCACATTTTGGGAAGGAGCATAGGTTGCGTCTGCAAAGGGTCGGATGGCAATTTCGCCGCCGTTCATGCCTTTGCCCACGTAGTCATTTGCTTCGCCTTCCAGGTTGAGCGTCAGACCCGCCAGGTTAAACGCACCAAAGCTCTGACCGACGCTGCCCGTGAAGTTGAGCGTGATCTGACCGCTAAAGCCCGTGTCGCCATACTGCTTCGCGATCGCTCCCGAAATTCGTGCGCCCAGCGATCGATTGGTGTTGACCACCCGGTAAGCCTTGCTGATCGTGCCGTGAGTCGCGATCGCTTGCTGAATTTCGGCATCTGCCAGGATTTCGTCATCCAGCACTGCGCCGTTGCTGTGAACCGTTTCATGCTCTAGCCAGCTTCGATCGGTGCGTGTGTCCGGCAGGTGGGTCAGGCAGTCGAGATTGATCGCCTGAGTCTTGGTGAGGCTGGCATCTTCCCGCACCTTCAGCAGGTCTGCCCGTCCAATCACGTCTTTCAGCGATCGGTAGCCCAGCCGTGCTAAGAGCGATCGAACTTCCTCTGCCACGAAGTAGAAGAAATTAACGACGTGCTCTGGCATGCCGGTGAACCGCTGACGCAGCTTTTCTTGTTGGGTTGCCACGCCAACCGGACAGTTGTTGGTATGGCAGATCCGCGCCATGATGCAGCCCTCAGCAATCATCGAAATCGAGCCGAAGCCGTATTCCTCTGCGCCCATTAATGCCGCCATTAGTACATCCCAACCTGTTTTGATGCCGCCATCTGCCCGTAGTAGGACGCGATCGCGCAATCGGTTTTCGATCAGCACCCGATGCACTTCGGTTAAGCCCAGTTCCCACGGGACGCCTGCGTGTTTAATCGAGCTGAGAGGTGATGCGCCCGTGCCGCCATCGTGACCGGAAATTTGGATGATGTCGGCATTTGCCTTTGCCACACCCGCAGCGATCGTGCCAATGCCCACTTCTGCCACCAGCTTCACTGATACTTGGGCTGCCGGATTAATCTGGTGCAGGTCAAAGATGAGCTGGGACAAATCCTCGATCGAGTAAATGTCGTGGTGAGGCGGCGGGGAAATCAGCGTCACTCCGGGCTTCGATCGACGCAGCATCGCAATGTAAGAGCTGACCTTCTTACCGGGCAACTGTCCGCCTTCACCCGGTTTTGCACCCTGCGCCATTTTGATTTCGAGCTGTCTGCCACTCATCAGGTATTCAGGAGTCACCCCAAAACGACCCGATGCCACCTGCTTGATTGCTGAACTTGCCGTATCACCATTGCGTAAGCCTTTCAGATGGGAGAACGCAGCCGATTTGCCGTTTTCATCCACATCGTTCAGAACCTTGAAGCGCACCGGATCTTCGCCACCTTCGCCAGAGTTCGACTTGCCGCCCAGGCGGTTCATCGCGATCGCCAAAGTCTCATGCGCCTCCCGCGACAGCGATCCAAGCGACATTGCCCCCGTACAGAATCGCTTGACGATTTCTTCCACAGGCTCCACTTCTTCGAGCGGGACAGAGGGACGATCGCCTTTGAAATCTAGCAAGTCGCGCAGAGCCGTCACCGGACGCTCCGACAGGTATTTCTTGTACAGCTCGTAGTGGTCGTAGCTCTTGTCGCCCACCGCTTTGTGCAGGTACTTTGCCATTTCCGGGCTGTTCATGTGGTACTCGCCGCCCGGTTTGTAGTTGAAGAAACCAAAGTTCTCCAGCTTCTTCGTCGTCAGTTCGGGGAAGGCGCGGCTGTGAACAGCAATGATTTCCTGTGCCAACTCACGAATGCTGATGCCACCCACGCGAGACGCAGTTCCCTCAAATGCCAGGTGCAGCAGATCGTCGCCAATGCCGATCGCCTCAAAGATTTGCGCCCCCTGATAGCTTGACAGCAACGAAATTCCCATCTTCGAGAGGATCTTGAGCAGACCTGCCTCGACCGCCTTGCGGTAGTTATACTGTGCGCCCGTAATGCTGATCGCCGAGAGTTTGCCCGTTTCCATCTGCTTCTGGGTCTTAGCATCAAACCACCAGTGGCGCACCGTTTCCCAGGCAAGGTATGGACAAATCGCACTGGCTCCGTAGCCAATCAAGCAGCCAAAGTGATGTGTGCTCCAGCACTGTGCCGTATCTACAATCAGCGAGGCTTTCATCCGCAGTCCCTGACGAATCAGGTGATGGTGAACCGCGCCTACTGCCAGCATCGGCGGGATATAGCTGTATTCTTGACTTAGATCACCCTCGCCCGATCGATCGCTGAGAATCAAAATTTGCTTACCCGATCGCACCGCAGCCGTCGCTTCCTGACAGAGCTGTGTCACTGCCCGCTGAAGTCCATCAGGACCATCTGCCACTTTAAAGAGAGTAGACAGGGTCGCCGTCTCTAAGCCCGACTGACGAATCTGCTCCAGGTCGCCATCGTTGAGCACCGGAGATTCCAGCTTCAGCAGCCGCGCAAACTCTGGCTTCGCCTCCAGCAAGTTGCCCCGCTCACCCAGCGACATTCCCAGCGACATCACTAGGCTTTCCCGCAGGGGGTCGATCGGCGGATTTGTCACCTGGGCAAACCGCTGCTTGAAATAGTCATACAGCAGGTGAGGCTTACTCGACAGCACTGCCAGCGGAATATCGTCACCCATGCAGAAGGTCGGCTCTTTGCCCTGAGATGCCATTTCCTGGATGATCATCTCCACGTCTTCCGTGGTGTAGCCAAAGGCAGTCTGGCGACGCAGCAGGGCGGGTGCTTCGAGCTGACGCGCATCGGGGAATTCCTGTAGGGTCAGCTCACAGCGATATTGCTGAAGCCATTGTCGGTAGGGCTGTTGCTGGGCGATTTGCTGCTTGAGTTCCCAGTTCTTCAGAACTTCATTCGTTTCCAGGTTGAAGGCGATCGCCTGTCCCGGACCGAGCCGTCCCTTCTCCAGAATCTCAGATTCGGGCAGATCGGTCACGCCTGCTTCCGATGCCACCACAATGTAGCCGTCTTTGGTGATGCTATAGCGTGCCGGACGGAGACCGTTGCGATCGAGCGTTGCACCCACAATCTTGCCGTCGCTAAACACCAGCAGCGCGGGACCGTCCCAGGGTTCCTGAAGTCCACTGTAGTAGTCGTAGAAATCAGTAATTTCGGGATAATTTGCCAGGTCAGGCTGATTTTGATACGCCTCTGGAACCATGATCATCACGGCTTCAAGCGGCTGTCGCCCCGACTGAACCAGCAGCTCCATCACATTATCCAGGTTGGCAGAGTCGCTGTTTTCGGGATTGACCACGGGCATCAGGTCAGCAAATCGATCGCCCCACACCGGATGCGACAAGCCCGGCTCTCGCGCCATCATCCAGTTGATATTGCCCAGCAGCGTATTAATTTCGCCGTTGTGACCCAACAAACGCATCGGCTGTGCCAAGTGCCATTTGGGCATCGTGTTTGTGCTGAAGCGACGGTGATACACCGCAAACACACTCTGATAGAGCGGATTCTGGAAATCCTGATAAAACTCGCCCAGTACCACCGATCGCACCATGCCTTTATAAACAATTGTGCGGTTCGAGAAAGAGCAAATATACAGCTCGTTCAATTTGGGCTCCTGCGCGGCGGCATCTTCAACAGCTTGCTGAATTTGCTTGCGGGTCAGATAGAGTCGTCGCTCCAGATCATCGCCCCGAAGGGAATCAGACTGGACAATCACCTGCTCGATCTGCGGCTGGTTTTCCCGTGCCTGAATGCCCAATACCGCAGGCTTTACCGGGACTTCGCGCCAGCCCAGCACCTTCAGCCCTGCCGCCTGAATTACGCCGTTAGCTATCTCGCGCACCATTGAGGCGATCGAGCTATCTTGGGGCAAAAACACCATACCCACGCCCAAAGTAGCCGTGTCAGCCGCCTGAATGCCCTGTGCCGAAAGCCAATCGCGCAACAACTCCCAGGGAACTGCCGTCATTACCCCTGCGCCGTCTCCCGAATCCTGGTCTGCGCTACAGCCACCCCGATGCTCTAAACAGGTTGCAGCGGCAAGTGCTTTTTGCACTAGCTCATGACTTTTGCGCCCCTGCTGATCGGCAATAAAGCCCACTCCGCAAGCATCCCGCTCCTCAACTAGCCAACGCTGCCCTGCATAACCCATATTGATTCCCTGTTGATTTTGACGATCCTGATTCACGCTTGAACTACTCCCATGAGGTGATTAGACTTGCCCACTGAACTTGCCCGCTGATTCAATTCATCCCCTGAGGGTGCTGGGTAACGACAGCCGCACCATTTCTGATTCGTTCCTGATATAAATTTTCCGCGATTCTTTCCCCTGGTTTCTCTATGCAGGCGCAGCCATGAGAGACTGCCAAGCTGTACTGTCGCCACTGCTTCTAATGACTCCGCTCAAACACTCACAAAGGTCATCGCCCTTCGACCCAATTTCGGAGCTGAGGCAAAAATCACCAATTTGCGCCAGAGGCTGGCAATGCAGAAATTTTAGACAGAGTGAAGATCTTATAAAAACTCAATGTCCTTGACAATCCCTCACCTCAGTTGAGTCTATTTAAGGGTTGCAGTTCTGGTATGCCAGTGGTTTACCCTGTCGGGTTTATCCCACTGATTGAGGCGATCGTCTCCGCAAGCTTGATCATGCTTCTTTCTTTATTATGAAGCGAACTTTACGTTCCTAGGGGCAATCGCGCCCAATTTTCAGGATTAGCTGACATCTGAAGCGATCGGCAGGAAACATAATTTCACTGGAAAGGTAGAAAATTCAAAGACAAAACGGTAGATAACAAGTTAACAACAATTTGTAACGGTCTGGCGGCAACTTGAAACAATCGACGGAATTCTAAAAGGAAAGAAACTATGCTGAACAGCAGCAGTTTTCTGGTTGCTTCTTTTTCTCTCCCCACACCGTGACTAACCCTAGAATTCGCACCCATCGCCGTCGTCGGTATCATCAACGCCGATTGACCTACGTTCCTCAGACCTTCAGCCTGAAGCGGGTTCATTGGATTTTAACCGCTCCCCTGCTGGTCGTTGCTCTGTCCCTGGCCCTCACAAGGCAGCGCGTCATTGCTAATACCTTTGAGCAGCCCATTCCTCAAAAAGCGTTTCTCAGTCCTGCCTGGGTTCCCACCCTGGCGCAGGCAACCATTCCAGTTCCGCTCACTCGTCAAGGCGGGCAGATCACGCTCAATGGTCGTCCGCTCGACGCGATTTGGAGCCAGCGACAGCAGCAAATTGGCATCAGCGATGCTGCCTTAGCCCGCAGGTTCGGCGTCAATCTTCTGAGCAGCAACGACGAAACTCAGCAGCCGATCGAGTGGTTTTCTAATACTGCCGATGGCACACAGGCTCCGCTCAAGCTAAGCACTTGGCTGACCGAGCAATATCGCTATCTCAATATCTCGACTCTGGCGCAACAGTTTGGCTGGGAGATGCAGATATCAGGGGCAAATCTGCAAATCAACACCCCGCCCGCAAAAATTTTGTCTGTCCGGCAGGGGCGGCAGTCCTGGGGCGATCGCATTGTGATTGATCTCGATCGGGCAACGCCCTGGCAAATCAGCGAAGAAGGCAATGCAGCCGTCATTACTCTCGATGCCCCGATCGCGCCTGCCTTGCTGCGGGGGTTTTCAGGGCGACCGGGCAGCTATATCCGAGGATTGAATGTGGCAAGCAGCGGCGATCGCACCGTGATCCGCCTCCGGTTTGCTGATGCTGCCCGTCCAAGGGTCTGGTCGCTGAATAATCCCAACCGGATTCTGGTTGACATCCGTGCCGATGCGCTGCAAGAGCAGAGTATTGCCTGGTCGCCGGGAATGCGCTGGGCTCAGCAGTATGTCAATTTGGGCGGCGATCGCTTTCCGGTGGTTGCGCTAGAAATTGATCCCCGCAGTTCAGAAGTGCAGCTCAAGCCAATCTGGGGCAATCCAGACATGAAGGGCACCCAGCCTTTGGTGACAACGGCTCAGCGATCGCAGGCAGCCGCAGCTATTAACGGTGGATTTTTTAACCGCAATAATCAATTGCCTTTGGGCGCAATTCGACGAGACGGGCGCTGGATGTCGGGTCCAATCCTGAATCGGGGCGCGATCGGCTGGGATGAAAACGGCAATGTCACGATCGCACAGCTCAGCATTCAGGAAACCCTCCTTGCTGGCAACGGCAATCGAATCACGCTGCGATCGCTCAACAGTGGCTTTGTCAATGCAGGCACAGCCCGATATACGCGAGAGTGGGGAGCCAGCTATACGCCAATCCTCAATAACGAAGTGGTTATGACGGTGCAGAATAATCAAGTCGTGCGGCAGCAGCAAATGGGTCTTGCCGGACAAACGCCGGTTTCTATTCCTTCAGACGGTTACTTGCTCGTCGTGCGATCGGATAGAACTGCCTCGGAAGCCCTTAGAGCTGGAACTTCTGTCCAGATCGAGATGGCAGTCCAGCCGGATAACTTTAGCCGCTACAGCCAAATTTTGGGGGGTGGTCCAGTCCTCATGCTTGATGGGCAAATTGTGCTGAATCCAACAGCAGAGCAGTTTTCAACCGCCTTTATTCAGCAGGCTGCTTCTCGAAGCGTGATTGCAACGACTGGGGCAGGTAAACTCATGCTCATCACCGTGCATAACCGCATTGGGGGCGCGGGTCCAACCCTTGCAGAAACTGCACAGATCACACAGCAGCTTGGCGCAATGAACGCCCTCAATTTAGACGGAGGTAGCTCAACGTCCCTTTATCTTGGAGGTCAGTTAATCGATCGTCCTGCCAGCACTGCTGCCCGGGTCCACAACGGAATTGGCGTATTTGTGCAGCCTAGGCTGTAGTTATGCCGAAGCTGTGCCGAAGTTATGCCGAGGTTTGGCAATGCAGCCGCTTGCGTTCTAAGTAATCCTTCGGTTGCGGCAAAAAGTTTCATAAAGTCAGACTGGCTCTGACGGCTTAGATTGTAAAGAGGGTATGTGAATTGAATGAACTGGAGGCAATTGTCTTGGGGCAGCTTAGATGACTTTGCTATATTCACTCCAGAACGGCAATTCACGTCATGCTTGTTCTCTCCCCGCTCAAACTCGCCCTCAGGATTGGATCGCTGTTTTGAATCGATCGTCTCATCCAAAGCTGCAAACTGGCTCCCTCGTCTGTTCTTGTCAGTCCTACTCGCCCAACTCCTACAAATCCTTGCCCTCTCAACTTCCAGCCCTACAGATTCCAGCCCTATCAATTTCCAGCCGTTAAGCATTCAACTTAGCTTTGTCAGCATTGGAGGAAAAAAGTCGTGGCTCAAGCCAAAGAAGCAACTAAATCGGCAGCCCTGAGTCTGACCAGCCCTGTAAATGCTCCCAGCATTGCAGCAACAGAACTTCGCCCTTGGGGAGCGTTTACGGTTCTGGAAGAAGGGCAGGGCTACAAGATCAAGCGCATTGAAGTAAAACCGGGACATCGCCTCAGCCTACAGATGCACCACCACCGTAGTGAACACTGGATTGTTGTATCGGGCACAGCGCGAGTTATTTGCGGTGACGAAGAAAAGCTGGTGTTCTGCAACCAGTCCACCTATGTGCCTGCCTGCACCCAGCACCGCCTGGAAAACCCCGGAGTCATTCCCCTCGTGCTGATCGAAGTGCAAAACGGTGAGTACCTGGGCGAGGATGACATCATTCGCTTTCAGGATGACTACGCCCGCGAAAAATAGACGAATCTCGCAGTTCTGTCGATCGGCGTTCGACGAATTCAAACAATTGAGACGTTGGCTTGGGGGCAGTAAGCCCCTTTTTTTAATGTTCGCAAACCGTCACGGAATTTCTGGCTCTCCTTGACGCAGGATTTCTAATTCTCCTTGGCACAGGGAAAATAATGATCGCTTTACTCCGTATGAATAGAAAGTGTGAATAGAAAAAATCGATCGCAGTAAGATAGTGAACGATAAAAACCGCGAAAAGAAGATAGCAAAGACTATGATTCACCTGAGCCAGGCGGCAGTGACCGAAGTAAACCGCATCCAGGCACAATCAAGCAAGGCTCAACCTTTATTTCGGCTGAGCGTTCAGGCAGGAGGCTGTGCGGATTTGCATTACGTGCTGGAACTGGACAAGCAGCAGCAGTCAGGGGATCAAATCATTCACTGCGATGGAGTGCAGATTGTGATCGATTCCCAGAGCCTGCAATACCTGAAAGGACTGACGCTGGACTATACCGAAGACCTGATGGGCGGCGGCTTTCGCTTTCACAATCCCAATGCAGTGCAAAACTGTGGCTGCGGCAATTCCTTTTCGATCGCGCCGTCATCTTAAGTCTAGAAAGCAGCCAGTCTAAAATTAGCCGTTGTGCCTCAATGCCTGTTCTTATTTCTTTGGCAGGGGCTGTTCTGGCGCATCTATCAACAGCGTCGTGGGCGGAGCCGTTGCTAACGGATCAAACTTAGAAGCTCGAATTCGATCGCCTGTCTCCTTAATAAAGCTGGCGATCGGCACGGAAATAATCAGCCCTAAACCGCCTGCAATCTTCAAACCAATAAACAGCGAAATTAGCATCCAGACAGGATTCAGCCCAGTAATGTCGCCAATAATGCGCGGACCCACTACGTTGTCATTAATTTGCAGCACGATCAGCGCAATCAGCAGCACCTTGACGCCAAGCCAGAAATTTTGCAGGGCAAGCAGCAGACTCACCACGATAATGCTGCTTACGCCACCCAGGGGCACTAGGCTACAGGCTCCAATCACCACACCAAACAGCAGCGCGAGCGGCACACCCAGAATAAACAGCGTCGTGGTCTGCTCAACGCTCAAAATCGTTGCTAGCGTTACCTGACCCACGATAAACCGCTCAAAGTTGTCCGGCAGAAATTCGCGAATCTGTGTATTCCACTGTGCCGGGAGCCAGCTCAGTAGCCCCGTCCACAAACTCTCCCCTCGCAGCACCAGAAACGCCGCAAACACGATCGTCAAAAACACATTCACAATGCTGCCGATCGCCCCAAATACCAGACTCACGAGCTGTCCGGTCAAGAGCCGCAGGGTGCGCGAGAGCCGATCGCCCAGCTGGGCAATATTCTGCACCACGTTTTCCCGAATGTCGATCGGGAGCTGCTGCTCGGCTGCCCAGGTTTCCAGACTGTTGAGCTGCTGCCGACCCGACTCGATCCATTCCGGCAAGCGTGTCAGCAGTTCGTTTGCCTGTCGCAGAATTAGCGGACCCAGGAAAAAGCCCAGCGTAATCAGCAAAAAGATGAACACTAGAAAAACCAGTGTCACCGAAATGCCTCTGGGCATATTGAGCTGTGCTAGAAACCGAATCGGATAATCGAGCAGGAAGGCGATCACCGTTGCTGAAATTAAAATGCTGACAAGGGGTTCCAGCTCTCGCACCACGAGCAGCAGCAGCCAACCATTCAGAAACAGAAGTGGAAACGCCAATCCCCAAGTGATAAAGCGTGGGACTCGGCTGAGGGCTTGAAACATAGAATGCAACCGAACAAGCTGGAGCAAGACTCCAAGAAGATTATGGATTTAAGAATGCCATATTTCTCTAGGATCTGGCAGTTACCCAAAGTCAGAACTTGGACGAGTTCATCGCGCTAGCCCTGACCCAATTTTTCCAGAGCGGCTTCTGCCTGAGCCAGACCATCCCGGTTATTTTGCTGCTCATAAAGGTCGCGGGCTTGCCGAAATGCAACGATCGCCTCATCAGCGCGGTTTCGTCCTTGAAGGGCTTGACCTAGATAGAAATGCGCATCGGCATCCTGCGGTACGAGTTCAGTCAGTTCCCGGTAGGTAACGATCGCCAGCAAATAGTTTTGCTGCTCCAGATAAAGCTGACCCAGTTCAACATAAGCCTCTTTCAGATTGGGCTGCACCGAGATTGCCTGCTGATAAAGGGCGATCGCCTGCTCAACATTTCCCTGTGCCTGATAAACATCAGCAATCTGCATGCGGATCACACCGTTGCGCGGCTCTAGATCTGAAGCCCGCTTCAGCGCATCCATGCCTGCCTGAGTATTGCCCAGATTCAGCAGCGCGACACCCAGATTAAGCTGAATACTGCCGCGACGGGCATCCAACCGAGCCGCCTGCTGAAGTGCCTGAAGTGCGTCCTGATAGTCTCCTTTTTGTAGGTAGGCAGAGCCGATCGACTCATAAATGCGCGCATTGTTAGGACGCAGAGCCAGCACCCGCTGATAGGCTGCGATCGCGCCTTCCAGATTGCCCTGACGTGCCAGCACAATTCCTAGCCCCAGATAGGCATCGACATTATTGCGATCGATCTGGGTTGCGCGCTCATAAGACTGTGCCGCGTTTTGATAGTTGCCCAAGCTTGCCTGACTGAACCCCAGCGCATAGTAGAAGTCGGCGTTGTCTGATTCTAGAGAAATTGCCTTCTCATAGGCTTCTGCGGCTGCCTGAAAGTTGTTTTGTCGCGCCTGAAGAAAACCGATCGCCGAAAAAATTCGAGCATTGTCTGGGGCGAGCGTGGCGGCTTGCTGATAAACCTCGACCGCCTG
This sequence comes from Leptolyngbya sp. ST-U4, assembly GCF_039962215.1. Lineage (NCBI taxonomy): Bacteria > Bacillati > Cyanobacteriota > Cyanophyceae > Leptolyngbyales > Leptolyngbyaceae > Leptolyngbya > Leptolyngbya sp. ST-U4. The sequence continues at coordinate 72,537 of NZ_JAMPKZ010000004.1, read as the reverse complement.
GGACAGGTTGCCTGCCCGCACCAGATTTTGTCCTTGCTCAAAGAGCTGATTTAGCCGCTCGTCGTTATCCGCAGCGGTCGTTTGAGCCAGACCAGGCTGGGCGATCGTCAGCAGGGGGGGTACGCTAGCAAGACTCGCCGAAAGCAAAACGCCAACAGTGAATAGAGTAGGGCGGCGCAAGGGTAAAAAGTTCATCTAGAATCAACTTGTCAATGTGAGGACAACCAATAGATGATTCTATCAACAACCGATGTCATTCAAGGCGCGATCGTCCAGTCCTATTTGGGAGTTGTAACGGCAGAAGTGGTCTACGGTGCAAATGCACTGCGCGATTTCTTTGCTGGAATTCGGGATATCATCGGCGGACGCACTGCCAGCTATGAGCGGGTGTTTGAGCGAGGACAGCAAGAAGCCCTGGACGAACTGGCAAGACGGGCAGAACAGCTAGGAGCCAATGCCGTGATTGGAATCAAAGTAGACACAGGCACGATTAGCCTCGATCAGGCAGGTAGCCTGCTATTGATTACGGCAACAGGTACGGCAGTCTATTTTCAAAGTCCGCAGTGAGTCAGCAAGCAAATCAACAGAAACCATGTTATCCGTCAGGTAAGCAGTCTTCCCGGCTCTTGTCCCTGACTTGCACCAAAGCTGAACCGTTACGCTTCTAGCTGCTTCTAGCTAAGCCTTTATATAAGAATGCCTAGAACAGGATCTATCCTGCGAGAGATTAAGCTTTTCTTCATTCTTAGGATATGCTTTGGACGAAATAGTGAATCCATTAACCCCCGACTAGCCTGTAGGTTGGGGGATTTTGTCGTTCTTCTTTTTCGATCGCGCTTTTCCCTTCGAAACAAAGAGAATCTGCCTTTAGCTAGAGTGTCATTCGATTAACCCTTCGTCACAATCAGGCAAGTGCCCCTTACTCCAGAGAAGCCCCCGGTTCAGGTCAGCCGGGGGCTTTTGTTCGTTGAGAAGCTTGTGGACGGACTAGAGAATAGCGTCCTGATGGCATTCCGGCTCCCATTGGTGAAGCGTAAAAAGAACATTGACGGTACTGGGTTTGCCCCCTACTATGATTATTATTAGATTAAAGTAAACAAATATTAAGAACAGGCTGTTACCACTCTCATTTTTGCTCTGCCGCATTAGCTTGCTCTGCCGCATTAGCTTGCTCTGCTGTACGAACTCGTTGAGAGGGCTTTTTCAGTCCATTTCTTTCCCTATCTCAACCCGTTTCTAAATCGCGTCAATGTCCAAACAAGCTGATAAAAATTATTCGGTTCGAGTTCTGTTTAGCGTTCTGGCAACCCTGCTGATCACGGTTTTGTCTTGGTCGATCGCTCCTGTCGCTCACGCCTACAACAATCCTGAGCTGCTTCCTGATCATCAAACCCCAGTAATTGATCTGGCAGACTCTCTCACCACGACTCAGCAAGAGACATTAGAGCAGGATTTAGCCCAGTTTGAGGATGAGACAGGCTGGAAACTGCGGGTATTAACTCAGTACGATCGCACACCAGGGCGAGCTGTCAAAGACTTTTGGGGGCTGGACAACCACAGCGTGATGCTGGTAGCTGACCCGCGCGGTGGCAATTTGCTCAACTTCAGCGTTGGAGATGATCTCTTTAATTTAATGCCACGCACTTTCTGGATCGAGCTGCAAACGCGCTACGGCAATCAGTTCTTTGTACGAGACAACGGGGAAGATGCCTCGATTCTGGGTGCGCTGGGCTCGATTAAAACCTGTATCCGGCAGGGGGGCTGCCAAGTTGTACCGGGGCTTCCGCGAGAGCAGTGGATTCTCACCCTGATTACTTCGCTGATTGGCGGCGTGGTGTTTGGCTTTGCCGCTCAGCCGCGTGGCTCAAAGCAAGCCTTCTCCTGGCAGTGGGCACTGATTTTTTCACCGCTTTGGGGCATTTTATTTATTGCCTTTGGCATTGGACCTGTTGTGACCCGGACTTCAGACTGGCTCCCTCTCTTCCGCAACATTGCCGGATTTATGCTGGGCGCGCTGGTTGCATACCTGTCCCCCATGCTTCGTAATTCATCTTCAACCTCTGAAACCTGATGTTGCTCAATGACTCTCAAGGGGAAACTGCTTCCCGCTGCCCATTGAATCACTCCTTTAAGCTTGGACAGCAGACTGAATTCCGCGTATGATCTAGCAGGTCTGCGGTCTAATGCAAATGTCTCGATCGCTTTTTCGATCGCAATCTGCTCATTCCGCCTGCATCAGTCGTCTGCATTTTCGGGGTAGTGATGGAGTGGCATATCACCGATGCTGAAAGTCTCAGAATCATTGATACCGAAATCGGTGAGCATTCCTTTTCACCTTCGGAATATGAGATTGTACGTCGGATTATTTACGCAACGGCTGACTTCGAGTACAAGTCGTTGATTCGCTTTTCAGATCAAGCTCTACAAGCCGGAGCTGCTGCCCTCGCTGCCCGCAGTACGATCGTGGTCGATGTGCCAATGGTGCAGGTCGGAATCGCGCCGCTTATTCAAAGCACGTTTTCCAATCCAGTTTATTGCAGCATGGATGCACTCACTCGTCCACAGCGCGAAAAAACCCGCGTTGCCTGGGGTATCGAAACGCTGGCACATCGCTACCCAGAGGGCATTTTTGTCATTGGACAGGAACAAACCGCCCTAATTGAGCTAGTGAAATTAATCGAAACCGAAGAAATCAAGCCCGCCCTGGTGATTGGTACGCCTGCCGGATTTGTGGGGGTGGGCAAGGCAGTGGAGCGGTTAAAAGATTCGCTCGTGCCCTATATCCACATTCAAGGACGCAAGGGAAGTGCAGTGGTTGCGGCGGCGATCGTCAATAGCTTAGTTGACCTGGCGTGGCAGGCATACGGTAAGGACAATTAAATCAGCGAGGCGAATGAACTAAAGCCGAACTAAGGCTAATTGTCTCGCAGATCATCAGGATAGGAATCAAGCTGGAGCGGAGGCCTGCGCGGGGAGCGACGAGACTGCCGATCAGGGTTAGCACGATTGCCGCGAGAGCGATTTCGGTAACGCTCCGTTCTGGCTCCAGGGTCGTCAAAACGATCGTATGGCTCGTTGTTTGCAAGTCGATCGCCGTATCGATCGTCATTTTGGTTGCCCAGTTCCCCAGAATAATCGTCGTATCGCTGATCAAATCGATCGCTGCGCCGCTCCTGGAAGGAATCGTCAAAGTCCTGCGCTGACCGCTCCATGCGCTGACAGAGTTCAGCAAAAATTTGCCGCTGCAAATAGGGATAGTCAGACACCCAGAGGTCATAGTCAAGCAAATAGACATCTGAAATTTTGGAGATCAGGCTGAGATCGCGCCGATCGGACATCACTACCAGAGCTGCGCGATCGCCCGGACGAATGCCCCGATGTTCACGCTGAAGCGGCACCTGAATTTTTGTACCAAAGCCGCTATCGTCACCAATCTCCAAGTTGAGGCAGCGTTCCCGGTTTTCAATCACTACCAGATCGCCGCGCTTATTCACAGTTTCTTCTGTGCCGATCAGTTCTTCGCTAAAAAACACATCCAGGACTTCTGCCTGCAAAAAGCCGCTATATTTATATCGCCGACAAGCCAGATTTCGCTGCGTGGAAAAAAAGATGGGCGACCACAGCCAGTAAAACGCTGTCGCAAAACCAAGCATGAAAAAGATATTCCGAAACGCCCCGCCCAGAAGAAATTCAATTAGAACGATCGCCACCACCGCCGTCAGCGAAAACAGAAATCGCCGCAAAAAGTCTGAAGGTTTGCCCCAGTAATACTTGTACTGTCCTCCGGTAGCAAAGATTGGAATCAGTTCCTCAAATTTCTTGCGCGTTAAAGGAATCAACATAGCCTGAAGATGCGATCGGTTAACCGGAAAATGACGGAATCACTGCTCTGAGCCTAGCATCAGTCTGTTTGATTTGCCCCTAATCTACTCCTGATCTGCCCGCTTCCCCCTCAACTTCCCCTCAACTTCCTCCACCCCACGAACCTCAAAACCTATTAAGCCGGAAAGAGTTCAGTGCAAAAGGTAAATTTACGGATTTCTGATTCGTCGAGCCGCCGTTTCTCGTATAACTTCCGTACTTGTCTCGACGTGATAAGGCGTGGGGAAAAGACACAATGAATTCACTTCTGGAGAACGCACTCAGAAAAACTGAACAACTAGGGGGCAATTTGGTTGTACAGGTTCTTCTGGTTAAAGCGCGTCCTTACAGGTGAGACTGCCTGACCTTGGGGGCTTATAGGGTCAGGCAATTTTTTTGTCTTTTCTCACGGTATATCCTTCTCAACATAACTGCGCTCGGCAAGTGACTGAATCCTGGAGCGTATGGAGGCGCGTGAAAAGACCTGGCAGGGTGAAGCGAATATAACTTGTCTGGTTAGTTTACCTCTGGCAATGATTCGTCAAGTAATTTAATCCATTAAGCAATACGGGCAAATCGAAGTTCTGGAGAGCTTTTCAATCGTTGGCTTCGATCGTCAGCCTACAAAAAATTCCCTAAAGCCGGAGTGCAAGACGCTAAATCAGCTTCTCTCTTCAGGTAGGAGTTAAGATATTTCCAGGGTAGTAGTTCCAGGGTTATAAGTTCAGTCGGCATTTCTCCTCAATTCCTTTTCGGTCTGATTTCTACCCTTAAAAGCGGCATTTCTCAGCCTTCTTTGCAAAGAATTTGTTGCAAAGGATAAGTGATGAGTAAAACAGCTCAATCTGGTTGATCAAACAGTTCGATCGAACGCCAGTTCAAACGTCAGGAGTGGGCAATACAACCCGTTCCTGAAAAGACCTGTTTGTTATAAACAATTAGCAGTTTTTTAGAAAATTAATCCAGTTAGGAGCAATGAACGCCAGGATTCAAAGCAGATTTTTTTGAGTTCGGAACTTTAGGTCTGATGATTTTGACATGAGGAAGTTATTAAGCTGCTACTTCTGTCAATCAAAATATCCGAATTCAGTAACGCGATAAATCTAAGCCCGATCGAAACAAGTTTTTATCGTTGCATCCGTTTTATTTTCCTTTTTTAAATTCCTATGGATACTCAGGAGTCGTTGCTGTTTCCAATGGGTCTGTTCTCTCCTTTTCCTCAACCGTCAAGCGACAAAAGGCACAGTGGTGCTACAGAGCCAATTGCTTCGCCGTTACCTGAGGGGGAAATCGAGCAGTTTTTTACCTATGCGGGTAACCCTCTAGCAATCATCAGATTTGATGGTAGTTTGCAGCAGATTAACCCTGCTTTTCGCAACCTGTTCAAAAACTTCCAGTTAGAAATTACTTCCTCCTGGTTTGACCTCATTCACCCAAGCGATCGGGCGACTGTGCTAGAGCAGTGGCAGGCATTGATTCAATCTGGAGGGGCAGGGCAAATCGAGAGCCGCCTGGGGAATCAGGGCAGCCTCAATCATTCCGTAGGAGAAACGGTAAGCGATCGCTGGTTTGCCTGGCAAATGACTCCCATGGTCGAACAGCAGTTGGTCTACATCGTGGGGCAGGATATCAGCCAATATCAGCGGGCAGAAACTGAGTTGCGTCAGCGTGAGGAGCGATGGGTGCTGGCACTTGACGAGCGGAAAGCGTTAGAAGCGGCACTCCAGCAGGCAAACCAGGAGCTAGAACGGCGCGTTGCGGAACGAACTGACCAGCTCCAGCAGGCAAATGCAGCTCTGACGGAGCGAGAAGCCCTTTATCGAACACTGGCACAGCACATTCCCAATGGAGCTGTTCTCCTTTTTGATCGCGATTTACGCTATCTGCTGGTCGAAGGCGATGGACTCAAACAAGTGAACCTCGATCGCTCAAACCTGGTTGGCAAAACGCTATCGGCAGCCTTTCCGCCTGACGTTTGTGCGGCGATCGAACCCTACTATCGGGCAACGCTAGCAGGGCAGTCAATGGCGTACGAAATGCCGTTTCAGGATCAGATTTATGAGGTACACACTGTTCCAATTCACAACGAACAAGGTGAAATTTTTGCAGGAATGGTGCTGACTCAAAATATTACCGATCGCAGCCGCAGTGAAGTGCTCCTGGCAACGCAAAATTACATCCTGGAGCTTATTACAGCGGGTGCCTGTCTGAGTGAAGTGCTAGAAACCTTGGCGCAATTGATCGAAACCCAGTCGAATGAAGCAATTTGCTCGATTTTGCTGCTGGATGACACGACCAATAAACTCTATATGGCTGCCAGCCCTAGTTTGCCACAAAGCCTCTGCTATGACCTTGCTGACGGAGTTTTGGGCAACTCGATCGACACCATTTGCGGCACAGTTGCCCATACCCATCAGGCAGTAATTGTTTCTGATATTGATGCTGAGGATCGCTGGGCGGCAAGTCGGATGCTGCTTCAGCAGTACAATCTGAAAGCCTGCTGGTCTACCCCAATTCTGGACAGCCAAGGCAGAGTGTTAGGTACATTTGCCCTTTATTACCGCACGCCACGCCAGCCGGATGCTACTGAACAGCGGTTAATCACGATCGCCTCTCACTTGGCAGGTGTTGCGATCGAACGGCAGCGATCGGGTGCAGCCCTGAAACAGCGGGAAGATCAGCTCCGGCTGATCACAGAAACCATTCCACAGCAGGTATGGACAGCAACCCCTGACGGTCACATTGATTACTACAACCAGCGATGGTGTGAGTTCACTGGGAAGGCGGTCGAACAGCTCCAGAATGACGGCTGGACAGAAATTGTGCATCCAGATGATTTAGCACAAATTACCCAGACGTGGGCTGCCTCAGTAAAAATGGGCACGGAGTACCAGGCAGAGGCAAGACTACGGGCAGCCAACGGAGAATATTGCTGGATTTTAGGACAGGCACGTCCGCTACGAAATCAGCAGGGTCAAATCGTGAAATGGTACGGCACGAATACCGATATCACCGATCGCAAGCAGGCAGAAGCCTCCCTCCAGGAGAGCGAACAGCGGCTTCAGGCAATTCTAAATCAGTCCGAAGCGGTAATTTATCTCAAAGATACCGAGGGGCGGTATTTGCTGGTCAACCGCCAGTATGAAATGCTTTGTCAGCAGACCCAGGCGCAGCAGGGTCAAACCAACGATGCAGGGCGTGAGTCGGAAGCCACTGATTTGTTCTGGTCACACGATCGCGATGTTTTAGAAGCCGGAACGCCGCTCAAGTTTGAAGAAAGGCTCTACCTGCCGGACGGTGTGCACACTTACCTCTCGGTGAAATTTCCCTTGGTCAATGTGGATGGTATACCCTACGCCGTTTGCAGCATCGCGACTGACATCACCGATCGCAAGCAGATCGACCTAGAGCGCGAACGCTTCGCCGAGCAGAGCTATGGCCTTCTGCAACAAGAGCAAACTGCCCGTGCTCAGGCAGAACAGGCAAACCGAATCAAAGATGAATTCTTAGCCGTGCTGTCTCACGAACTGAGAACGCCCCTGAACCCGATTCTAGGCTGGTCGAAGCTGCTGCAAAATCGACAACTCAGTCCAGATAAAGTGCAGCAAGGGCTGGAGGCGATCGAACGCAATGTCAAGCTTCAGGCACAGCTCATTGATGACCTGCTCGACATTTCGCGAATCTTGCGCGGCAAGCTGGTACTGGAAATGACGCCTGTTGATTTAGCTGACCCGATCGCCGCCGCTCTCGAAACCGTACGGCTTGCTGCCGAAGCGAAGGCAATTCAGCTCACAACGCAGTTTGATGCGCCGATACAGCGTGTATTTGGGGACACGGGCAGACTGCAGCAGGTGATGTGGAATCTGCTTAGTAACGCCATTAAGTTCACACCCCAGGGCGGAAAAGTCACCGTGCGGCTGTCGGTTCCATCAGAACTTGCTGCCTCAGAACCCCATGCCCTGCTGGCTCCATCCTCCCCTAGCTCCCCTGACTCCCTCCCTTCTCCTCTGGAGTCCCTAGAGCAAAAACCACCCACCTGTCAAATTCCCTTCGTCCGGATTCAGGTTGCGGATACCGGAAAAGGCATTAGCCCTAAGTTTTTGCCCCACGTATTTGAGCATTTTCGGCAGCAAGACAGTTCAACGACCCGGCAATTTGGCGGCTTAGGCTTAGGGCTAGCGATCGTCCGCCAGTTGGTCGAAGCGCACGGCGGCACGATTTCTGTGGAAAGTGCAGGCGAAGGACAAGGGACAACCTTCTCGATTTATTTGCCCCTGATGCTAATGGCTGAGCGGGCAAACGATCGTCAACCCAGCGGGCAAACCGCACCCAATCTACAAGGAGTGCGAGTCCTCCTGGTGGATGACGATGTCGATACTCAAGCATTGATTGCCTATCTGCTCGAACAGCAGCAGCTTTGCGTTACTCCGGTCAGCTCTGCCCTAGAAGCGTTAGCGGCACTGGAGCGATTGAGCTTTGATGTCTTGATCAGCGACATTGGGATGCCCGGAATGGACGGCTATACCCTGATGCGCCGGCTTCGGACACTGCCCGATCGTCAGAGCAGCAATCTTCCGGGAATCGCGTTGAGTGCTTACGCCAGCGATACAGATCAGCAGCAGGCACTTGCCGCAGGATTTCAGCAACACCTTGCCAAACCGCTTGCCCTAGAAACGCTTACCCAGGCGATCGCAGCACTGGTCAAGCCCTCAGGAACTCTGGCAAGCCCTATCCCTCAAAACTGCATATAGTCCGGGAAGCCTTTAATGCGCTTCGATTCGGGACGCTGATACGTCAGAGCCTTGCTGGTTTGTTTCTGAAGACCAACGATCGCCTCCGCCATTTTGACGGCTGCCGCCACCGCGTCAATAATGGGAATTTCGAGCCGCTCTTCCAGTGCTTTATCGAGTCCGCTCATTCCGGCACAGCCCAGACAGAGAGCTTCAGCTTTGTCTTCGGTAATGGCTAACCGTCCGGCAGTTTCCAGAGCATCGATCGTGGCCTGACGAGCCGTTTCGGTTTCGATTACCGATAAGCCCGTGGTGCGAATCGAAACACAGCGGTGGGAAAACCCAGCCCGATGAATCGTTTTCTCGATCATGTCGAGGGCACGATGCATCGTCGTCACTACGCCCCAGCGAGCCGCCACCATATTCGCCACATACATACTTGCCTCTGCAATGCCAACCACGGGCTTAGTCGTCAGCTCTCGCGCCGCTTCCACCCCCGGATCACCCCAGCAAGCAATCACAAACGCATCAATTTCATCGCCCGACAAAATCACTTCTTCCAAAATGCCGGGAATCGCCAGATACTCGTCGTAATAGCCCTCGATCGACTCCGGACCCGCCTTTGGCTGCGTGGTAATAATTTCCGTCTGAGGCGAGCGGACTGCCTGAGCCGATTCATCAATGCCCCGCGTCATTGGCTCAAAGGTGTTTCCGTTAATCACTTTAATTCGCATCGCCAGTTTGCCGAAGCTGCTTAAACACAAGCTGAATCCCCAACGCCAGCAGCCCGATCGCCGCGATCAAAAAGATTCCGGTTCCCATGGTGCTAATGCCGACCACAAGCGTTCTTACGGCTGCTCCAATTCGGGCTGCCAGCATATTTGTAGAAGAAAGCGGCTTTGCCGCAAACGAGGAAACAATCGATTGCGTGAGCAGATACAGCACATAGGCAAATCCTGCGGCGATCGCCGATCCGGTAAAGCAGCGCAGGGGCGTCGGCGGCACATAGCCTGAACTGTCGGTTGTTTTATTTAGCTTAGAAGGGGAACTGCTTTCTACCGCGCTTTGTCCAGACGGTTGAGGGGTTGGCTCGGTCATAACAATATCTCCAGAAAATAAAGGCGAGGGCAGATTGAACTCAGCCTCCTTTCCTTATCTTATGGAATGAACGCTGGAATGAATTCTATTGCAGCACTTGAATTCCCTGTCCGATCAAATGAGTTGTCCAGATGCCGAGATTCGGATCAGGAATTCGATCGCGCAGAGCTTGCTTCACTCGATCGGCTTCAGCCTGAGAGCCTACTAGAGCAAACACCGTGGAACCAGAGCCAGACATCATCACACCCAGCGTCCCCAGTTCGCCCATCACTCGGCGCAGATCTGCTACCTGCGGATAGGCAGGCAAAACGACTTTCTCCAGATCGTTATGCAAAAGCTGCCCGATCCGCTGACTGTTGCGCTGAGTAATCGCCGCAACCAGCTCACTCGAATGCACGCTCTTTCTGCGTCCTAACAGCGTTTCGCGATCGGGTGCGTAGGTATGCTGAAACTGTTTGCGGTAAGTCTGATAGGCCCAAACGGTGGAAACAGGCAAATCTTGATACTTCGCCAGCACTGCATAAAGCGGATCGGGACTGGTCAAAGGGGCAAGTTGCTCTCCCCGACCTGTGGCGAGCGCCGTGCCACCCATGACGCAAAAGGGAATATCTGATCCGAGGCGGGCGGCAAGTTCCTGAAGTTCCACTCGCGTCAGTCCCAAATTCCACAGCAGGTCAATGCCAACGATGACGGCAGCAGCATCAGCAGAACCACCCGCCAGCCCCGCCCCGATCGGAATATTCTTCTCCAGCGTAATCTCCACGCCGCCAAATCTTTGAAACTGCTCTGGAAACTGCTGCGCCATCAAAGCTCCTGCCCGATATGCCAGATTGCTTTGATCCGATGGGACTTCTGCATTGCTGCACAATACCTGAATTCGCTCGGTTCCGTTCGCCCGCAGCGTTAGTCGATCGGCAAGGTCAACGCTCTGCAAAATCATGGCTAGCTCGTGAAACCCATCGGGACGATCGCCAATGATCTCTAAATACAAATTAATTTTGGCAGGAGCCAGCAGTTTATAGGTTTGCATGAATAACAGCAGTGAAAAACACAGGTGCAGCAGGGTGAGCTGTTCAGGAGGATAGTTAAAATTATGTTTGTCTCTCTAGTTTTCCTGCGCTGCGAGGAACCTAGCTCACTTTAGGATCTCCAAGTCGCCTATAAAGGGGGATTTAGCGGGCAATGCAGGATCTCAAAAACGCTTCAAATCTCCTCTTCGATCAGCCTTTAGAATTTATCACTCTTCCGATCGGCATTCTTCTAAAAATTCTGACTAAAATCTGACTAAAAAAGGTGAGCATTGCCCACCCTTACCACAAGGATTAACTTCACGCAGGTTTGATTAACCCACGGGAGCAGGACTCAGCAACGCGATCGCCTCGGTTGAATCGCCCTTGATTCGTTCCAGCTTTGCGCCCAACCCTTTGAGCTTGCCTTCCAGGTTGTCGTAGCCGCGATCGAGGTGATGCAGCCCTTGAATCGTAGTCGTTCCATTTGCCGCCAGCCCTGCCAGCACCAGCGCAGCTGAAGCCCGCAAATCTGTTGCCACCACGGGCGCGCCCGACAGCAGGGGAACTCCCCGCACAATCGCAATATTGCCCTTCACCCGAATATCAGCCCCCATCCGGTTCAGCTCAGCGACATGGCGCAGACGGTTTTCAAACACTGTTTCGGTGATAATGCTATTGCCGTCGCTCAGGGTCAGGAGTGCCATGAACTGCGCCTGCATATCCGTCGGAAAGCCGGGAAAAGGCATCGTTTCAATATCGGTCGCCCGATGCTGCTGCGTCGGAATTACCCGCATCCGATCGGGAGCCTCTAGCACCACCTTCACGCCAATTTCTTTCAGCTTCGCCACCACCGCCGTCAGGTGATCCGGCACGATCGGGAACAGGCTGATTTCCGATCGAGTAATCGCACCCGCCACCAAAAAGGTTCCAGCTTCAATGCGATCGGGGATGATTGGGTAATCGGTCGAATGAAGCTGGGGAACGCCTGAAATCACGATTGTATTGGTTCCCGCGCCCTGAATGTTAGCTCCCATCGATCGGCAAAAGTTCGCCAAATCAGCCACTTCGGGTTCCTGAGCCGCATTTTCCAGAATCGTTTCCCCTTCTGCCAGGGTTGCCGCCATCATCAGGGTTTCAGTCGCGCCCACACTGGGACAGTCGAGGTAAATTCTTGCGCCCTGAAGCCGTTTTTTGCCGCCCTTGATGTGGGCATGAACGGTGCCATGCTCAATCTGCACATCGGCTCCCATTGCCTGCAAACCCCGAACGTGCAAATCGACCGGACGCGCCCCGATCGCACATCCCCCCGGCAACGGCACTCTCGCGACACCCAACCTCGCCAGCATCGGACCCACGATAAAAAAGCTGGCGCGAAGCTGACTGACCAGCTCATAGGGAGCTTTAGTCACTTCAAACTGGCTGGCATTAATGTCCAGCACGTTGCCCTGCCGCTCCAATTTTACTCCCAGAGCAGACAAAATTTCGCCCATCCGCCTGACATCGATCAAAGACGGAACGTTGCGAAGGCGACAATCACCTGAACAAAGCAGCGCACCTGCCATGATCACAAGGGCAGAGTTCTTCGCACCACTGATGCTGACCTCTCCGGAAAGAGAGTGCCCTCCCAAAATTTGCAGCATCGATTTGTCTTCTTCGGGTAGAGCAGATTGGCTCGATAGGCTAAGAGTGGAAGTAATGGCTCTGTCCTCCAAATAAGCGAATGGGGTTGGCAACTAAGTTACCTAGAAACGAAATAAATTTGGTAATGATTCTAGCGGAAAGTTTCAAAATGTCCAGAACGAGTGTAAAGGTGAGCCGCAGATTTGTATAGCGTAGGTTTGCAGAACTCGTCCGTTTCAAAAATAATTGCCGAACCAGTTGACGAATGAAAGACTTTAAGGCAAGATTAGAAATCGCGGTTGAGATGCGACACACAGCAGGCTAAACCGTTCGCCGAACCGAGCAGAAAGTCTGCAAGGAACAGGCGAGGTCGAAGAAACGTGCGGAACTGGCGGAATTGGTAGACGCGCTAGATTCAGGTTCTAGTGTCTGCAAAGACTTCCGGGTTCAAGTCCCGGGTTCCGCATTTTAAGCCAGAATAAGCTCAAGCTAAATTCAAGCGAATCTTGAGCCTGAATAAGCCAACTGGAAAAAATTAGCCTTGAAGCGATCAAGCCTGGAGAAACCTGCTCCGGGCTGGCTTCTCTGAATTAGTGATTTCCTAATGCTTTATTGTAGGGGCTGTTGCTGTACATCCACTCCTATCGATCGGATGAATCGATAGGATGAATTGAAGCACGACGGGGTAGAAATCCTGCACCTCGTCCTTCAGCCGCGATAGCCACCACAAATTTCGCCTATTCCCAGTCCACTCCAGAGCGAAAATGATAGCCTGATCGATACTGCAATTCTCTGCAAGCAGCCGACCAAGGCGAAGTAGAAGCCCCAAAATGCTGACCAGTTTGCAAAATCCTCTCGTCAAGCAACTTCGGAAACTGCACCGGGCAAAAGAGCGACGAGAACAGCAGGTGTTTTTGCTCGAAGGAACCCATCTGCTTGAAGAAGCCTGTGCGACCCATGCTGAGCTAGTCGTCGTGTGCTGTACTCCTGAGTGGCAGGCGGCTCATCCACAACTCTGGCAACAGGTGAGTGAGCAAGCCGATCGCTCGGAGTTAGTCAGCGAAGAAGTGTTGCAGGCAATCGCCACGACTGTGAATCCCGATGGCGTTGTGGCAACGGTGCGGCGAAATACTCTTACGCCAATCGGCTATGATCTGCGGCTAGCGATCGCTCTGGACAAGCTGCAAGACCCAGGTAATCTGGGAACGATTATTCGCACGGCAGCCGCTGCAGGGGCAGAAGGGCTATGGCTGACCGCCGACAGTGTGGATCTAGATCATCCCAAAGTGCTGCGAGCAACTGCTGGGCAGTGGTTTCGCCTGCCCATGACTGTTACGCCCGATCTCAAATCCGACCTGATTCAGTTTCAGCGTCACGGGGTTCAGATTGTTGCCACCCTGCCGACTGCTACCCTCACTTACTGGGAAATTGACCTGACCCTACCCAGTCTGATTCTGCTGGGCAACGAGGGAGCCGGACTGTCGCCAGATATCGCGGCATTTGCAGAGGTAGCAATACAAATTCCGCTTGTGCCAGGCGTAGAGTCGCTGAACGTGGCAATCTCCGCCGCTTTGATTTTGTATGAAGCACGTCGCCAGCGAGAACTCAAGCGAGAGTAGCAAACCGAGGATTAGAAAGGCTGAGATGAGGATTCGATTTCGAAGGCTGCTTCAAAGCAATTTCGGCTGCTTTTTCACGGTCTGCTCTATATCTGCAACCGCCTCTTCGAGAATTTGAGTTTCTTTTTCGCTCAGCAAAGAAGCAGACTGGGTATCTTGAGAAGCCCTTGGCGCACTTGCCTGGGGTGAAACTGACAATCAAGCCGACTGCTGTTCCCCCAACTGCTGTTTCCCAGGCGATTGAGAGAGCCGAGGAACCCTTCAATTGTCTTCTGGTAAAGATATTCGGAAGTCATTGAAACTATCTCTGTCGATCGCTGATGGTTTTTGAAAACGTATTCCTAGAATTCGTCCAGAAGCTGCTGATCCGATCGCACCCTGCCGCGTAGGATTACGGATCTTTTCACCGTGCACAAGCCTGACTCTTGCATAAAACATCGAAATCACTGAGGTAAATTAGGTAAACAGTTGTCTAATCGTCCCTTCAACACCGAAAATGGAAGACTGAGCATTGCAGAGGAAGAGCGAAGTGAGTCACGAATTCGACTACGATTTAGTGATTATTGGGGCGGGCGTAGGTGGACATGGAGCCGCGCTGCATGCCGTAAGCTGTGGGCTAAAGACTGCCATTATTGAAGCAGAAGATATGGGAGGAACCTGCGTCAACCGCGGCTGTATTCCTTCAAAGGCACTACTGGCAGCTTCTGGGCGAGTGCGGGAGCTGCGAAATGCTCATCATCTGAAAGCATTCGGAATTCAGGTTCAACAAGTTTCATTCGAGCGGGAGTCGATCGCCGCCCATGCCAACAATCTGGTTGCCAAAATTCGAGATGACCTGACGAATAGCCTGAAGCGGCTGAAGGTTGAAACGATTCGCGGGCGCGGTCGAATTGCAGGTCCGCAAAAAGTCACAGTGACCTCCAGCACAGGCGAAAAGACGATTACCGCCAAAGACATTATTCTCTCGCCGGGCTCTGTGCCGTTTGTGCCGCCAGGAATCGAGATTGATAATAAAACAGTCTTTACCAGCGATGACGGTGTTAGGCTCGAATCCCTGCCTAACTGGATCGCGATTATCGGCAGTGGCTATATCGGTCTGGAGTTTGCTGATATTTATACTGCGCTAGGCAGCGAAGTGACGATGATTGAAGCCCTCGATCAGCTGATGCCTGGTTTTGATCCCGACATTGCGAAGCAGGCACAGCGCGTTTTGATTGCCCCTCGTGATATCGAAACCAAAGTCAGCACCCTGGCAAAGCGAGTGATCCCCGGTTCGCCCGTAGTCATCGAACTTGCAGACGCGAAAACCAAAGAAGTCGTTGACGTGCTGGAAGTCGATGCTTGCCTCGTTGCAACCGGACGCATCCCTGCCACCCAAAATTTGGGGTTGGAAGCTGTCAGCGTTGAACTCGATCGCCGAGGCTTTATCCCCGTGAACGATCGCTTAGAAGTTCTTGTAGACGGTCAGCCTGTGCCCCATCTCTGGGCGATCGGCGATGCCACTGGAAAAATGATGCTAGCTCATGCGGCTTCGGCACAGGGCATTATCGCCGTTGAAAACATCTGCGGTCGGTCGCGCATCGTGGACTATCGCAGCATTCCAGCCGCCGCCTTTACCCATCCCGAAGTCAGCTTTGTCGGGCTCACCGAACCCGCCGCCCAGGAACTTGCCAAAGCCGAAGGCTTCAAAGTGGCAACGACACGGTCGTACTTCAAAGGCAACTCGAAAGCGATCGCCGAAGGCGAAACTGATGGAATAGCAAAAGTGATTTACCGCGAAGATACGGGAGAAGTGCTGGGCGTTCACATCCTGGGACTCCACGCCTCTGACCTGATTCAGGAAGCCGCCAACGCGATCGCAGAAAGGCGATCGATCAAAGACCTCGCTTTTACTGTTCACACCCATCCCACGCTATCTGAAGTGCTGGATGAGGCGTATAAGCGGGCAGTTGTTGCGCATTGATGAGGGGATTGGGGCAGTGAGGGAGTAAGTAGGTGGCTCGGTGGATAAGGGGAAGCTGGATTCCTGGGGCAATTCTGCTTCCTACTTCTTTATCCTGGCTCCCTTGACTGCCTTTATTTCATCACCCTTTACCCCCTGCTTCTTTCATCTGCCCACTTCCTTTACTGCCCACTTTTTACCCCTTACCTCACCCTTCCCTCACCCATACACCCCCTCACCGACTCCCTTCAATGCAAATCCGTCGCCGCCAACCTAACCCCACGATCGCTGTCGAGTTTGTCCGCTATCAAGCTCAGCTTCAAGATGCGGAGCCGCGCCATATTCTTGAAGAGATCGTTTGGCAGAAAGAAAAAGAAGTCGATAAGATGCGGGAGCGTCTGCCCCTGATCGAGCTGCAGCAACAGGCAAAAACTGCGCCGCCTGTCCGGGATTTTCTGGCTGCACTCAAGTCAGCTTCCAGTCATCCTGCCCTGATCGCGGAAGTGAAGAAGGCTTCTCCTAGTAAAGGCATACTGCGGGAAGATTTTGATCCAGTGGCGATCGCCCAATCTTACGCTCAAGGAGGAGCTGCCTGTATCTCGGTGCTAACCGACGAAAAATTCTTTCAGGGCAGCTTCGAGAATCTAAAGCAAATCCGAGAAGCGATCGATCTTCCGTTGATTTGTAAGGATTTCATCATTTATCCCTATCAAATCTACCTGGCGCGAAACAACGGAGCTGATGCCATCCTGCTGATTGCAGCAATTTTGCCGGACAAAGACTTGCAGTATTTCCTGAAAATTGCACGAGTTCTGGGCATGACCGCTCTGATCGAAGTGCATACCCTGGCGGAACTCGATCGCGTCCTGGCTTTGGAAGGAGCGACGTTGGTGGGGATCAACAACCGCAACCTGGAGAATTTCACGGTAGATCTGCAAACGACTGAAGATTTGCTAGCGGCACGGAGCGAGGAAATTCGAGCGCGTGAAATCCTAATAGTCAGCGAGTCCGGGCTGCATGCTCCAGCGGAACTAGAGCGAGTTCGTCAGGCAGGTGCAGGGGCAGTCCTAATCGGAGAATCGCTAGTCAAGCAGCCCGATCTTCAGCAAGCCGTTGAAGCGATTTTGGTAAATTCGCGCCGCTGAGCGAGCGATTTACTCGCAGGTTTAAAGATTTAAGTGCATACTTAAGTCATGTTGCAGCTTTTTTACAATTCCTAATCCCCAGGTTGCATGGAGCCTATTCCTCTTCCTTCGCATATCCACTACGAGTTATTGCTCCAACTGCTTGAACGTCAAACTATGCAAGCAGTTGGATATCAATCTCCCCAGCAGGAGCAAGTGCATGAGCTAATCATCACTTTGCGAAAAGCCTTGTCTCAGCAAAAGCACCTCGAAGAGAGCTGCCAGCGAGCCAATCTGCCGATCGATTACCGCTGGTCGCTGAACTCCACTTCGGCAAACTCACTACCACCGGATCTCTGTCAGCCTCAATCCTAAGCCCAGGCTTGTGCTGGACAAGTGGTTTGACCTGAAAGTAAGTGTTGCTTAAGCAGCAGGCTTAAGCTCTCTTTTTCCTGACAGAACCTCTTCCAGATTAAGTTTTAAAGTCCCTGGCTAATCAGTCTCTGACGAATGGAAATTTAGGGGGCGATTCAGAACCCCTAATCCTGAATCAAACATTCTCCAAGAGTGGCAGTTCAAGAAATTTAGATTGGAAAAGTGCCACTTTGGAATTCATCCGGTAGACTGTTGGCAGCGTCTTTTAGACGGATATTGACCGGATTTTTCCTGCGTGATTCCCTGGAGGTTGGGAGTGTCCCAGTCCGATGCGCTACACGATCGCAGCATGATACCTCATCCTTCCGCGATGCCAGCAGAGACGATTCCATCCGAATCCACCAGTTTGGCAGAGTCGGGGTTGTCAATTACGGCTGCGGACTATCAGGCATTGCTGAATGAGCTGGAGCAGGCGCGAGACCTCGATCAAGAGCGGACAACTCGCATCCATCACCTGGAGCAAGCTCTCGATCAGGCACTCGCCTATCTGGATGAAGTCAGAATTCAGGTGCAGGAGCAAAGCATTCTTGAAAAACAGCTTGCTGTCACCGAAGAATTTTCTCAGGTGCAGCAGCAGGCGATCGCCCGACTCAAACTTCAGCTTTCGGAGCAGCAGCAGGCAATCGAAACCCAGCGGATCGAAACCCAGCAGCGCGATCAGGCGATTCAGGAGCTATTGCAGTCGATCGAGGCCATGACTCGGCTTCAGCAGCAGGAAGTTGAGCGGTTGCGGCTGCGGCTCGCACAGGATCAGCTCGAAAATCAAAATCAGAGACACCGCCTTGCCAAGCAGATTCAGGACTTACAAGACGCCCTGGACCTACGCCAACAGCGCGTCGTTGAACTCGAATCGGAAACCCTGGCAGCACGATCGCTTTCGGTAACCCTTCAGGGACAGCTCGAAGTCGCTCAACAGCAGATTCACGAGCTTTCAAACCATCTTTTTCAGCAGCAGAGCAGCTATTCCCAGCTCGAAGCACAGCTCAAGCGAATGCAGGCTGCCCTGGTCGAACAGCAGCAGCGTATTGCCCACTGGCAGCAGGTAATTCATCGTACCGAGAGCCAGGGCAAAACCACTCTGGAACGAGATCTAGAAGCCGCCCACCGCCAGGTCGAAAATCTGGAGCAACAGCTTGTTCAGTACACCATTCAGCAAAGCCGCTGGCAGCAACAGCAGCAAGAGCTAGAAGCAGAGCGGGAGCTGCTCCAAGAACGACTCACAACGCTAGAACAACGCATGGCAGAAATGCAGGAGCAGATTTTGCATCAGGCACAGCAGGGAACAGAGTACGAAACTGCTGTGCAATATTGGAAAGATCACTACAATCGCGGGCAGGGACAGATCGCTCAGATCAAAGCCTTAATTCAGCAGCTTCTTACCCATCACGCCTCGGCTCATGCTCTGCCCCCAGAGTTGCTCCAGTCGTTTCAATCGGTTATGGCTCATTCTGCGGAATCTTCTTCCAGCGTTTCTCCGCTACGGCTCACAACGGTTGAACTTCCCGATTTTCTGGTGCGTCGTCGCGCCCAAAATGTAAAAGATCAGGGCAAAGATTCAGGTGCAGGAACTAATCAGGCTTAGTCCTCTTCCTGGTTCGCCAAACGCTTTCATGCTTGTGTTTCAATCCAGACGATCGCACCTTGAGTTCAGACAAAATTGACTTCAGACAAAATGCATTGGGCAGAATCGCTAATCCTAGTTCCCCTTATTTCCCCGATTCCTGCTCCTTCCCAGAGCCATCTCCCAACTCCACCCCATTTGCCTTCCTTTGTTCCCTCGATTCCCTTATCATCCTTGCAACGTCATGACTGCCTGGGAGTTAGAGAATGACAACGTTAGCTTTTGAGCATCAAAAAATTGGATAGGCTTAAAAGTTGTATGATCAGGGTTTGAACATTATCACAACGAACTCCACAGATCAGAGCAGCAGGACAGAGCAATGGACGATAAGTTAATGTTGATGATTCCGGGTCCAACCCCTGTGCCCGAACAGGTATTGCTGGCACTGGCAAAGCACCCGATCGGACATCGCAGCGGCGATTTTGCCAAGATTATGGCAGAAGTGGTCGAGGGTTTGAAGTGGCTGCATCAAACGCAAAACGATGTGCTGATTCTGGCAGCCAGCGGCACCGGGGCAATGGAAGCCGGGATGATCAACTTCCTGAGTCCGGGCGATCGAGTCCTGGTGGGCAACAACGGCAAATTTAGCGAACGCTGGGCAAAAGTTTGTCAGGTTTATGGCGTCAACGTCGAGCAGGTCACCGCAGAATGGGGCAAGCCTGTTGATCCTGAAGCTTTCCGGGAGCGTCTCGAAGCCGACACCGAAAAGCAAATCAAAGCGGTGATCGTCACCCACAGCGAAACATCAACTGGGGTATTGAACGATCTGGAAACGATCAGCCGGTATGTGAAAGCGCACGGCGAAGCTCTGATCATGGTTGATGCTGTTACCAGTCTAGGTGCAACCAGTGTACCGATCGATGAGTGGGGTTTAGATGTCGTCGCATCTGGTTCACAAAAAGGATTTATGCTGCCGCCTGGATTGGGATTTGTCGCAGTAAGTCCCAAAGCCTGGAAGGCATACGAAACTGCAAAACTACCGCGCTTCTACCTGGATCTGGGCAAATATCGCAAATCTGCAAAAGAAAACAGCACCCCCTTTACTCCCGCAGTCAATATGTTCTTCGCGCTTCAGGTTGCTCTGAAGCTAATGCAAGCAGAAGGGCTAGAAAATATCTTCGCTCGCCATCGTCGCCATACCGAGGCAACCCGCGCTGCTATGAAAGCCTTGGGACTGCCCCTATTTGCGGCTGACTCGAATGCAAGCCCTGCGATTACTGCCGTTGCTCCGGTCAATGTTGAAGCTGAGCAGATTCGATCGATTCTGAAGAAGAAATTTGATATTATCCTGGCAGGCGGACAAGATCAGCTCAAAGGCAAAATCTTCCGGGTCGGACACCTGGGATTTGTCAGCGACCGCGATATTCTGACTGCGGTAAGTGCGATCGAAGCTGCTCTGCAAGAGCTGCACTACGAGAACTCATCTCCTGGCGCTGGAGTTGCTGCTGCTGCTCAGGTATTAACTCAAGCGTAATTCTGCTCAATTTCATCGAATATTTCAACGAGAGGCGAATTAGATTTTGCCTCTTTTTTTCATTCTTTACAGCAGAAGAGCTGTGCTCAGTCAATTACTGCTCCAGGATAGGGATGCATAATTTCCCCAGGTTTTTCCTGCCAGCTTTGCAGCTAAATCTGCTGCATTGTCAACCTTTAAGAAATGCGTTTGGACAATTTCCCCATCAGGAACACCTTCTTTGCCGCGCTTTTGCTGATTAAATTGTACGTCTACAGCTCCCGAAAAGCTTTCACCTAGCAGGATGCTTAATGTTTCCGAATAGAGCGTTTGTTCGATCGCAAAAAACGGGCTAACCCGTAATGGATTAACCCGCCGAATTGGGAACGCTGATAAAACTTACTGAACAACCAGCTTCACGTTAGCGTTTTGCAGACCAGGACGCTTAACTTCAGCCAGCGTCTTGTTTACAGCATACTTCTGGTTGATCGAGTTGATCAATTCGGTCTGGTTGTGCTTCTTAGCAACACCCCACAGATCAGCAATCAGGTCAAAAGAACCATCTGCATTGCGAGACCAGCCCAGATCATACTCGCCATCCAGAACAGCAACGATGTCTGCACGAACGCGCTGACCGTTATAGCCACGTACATCAGCTTCCGTCTTCACGGAGATACCCAGATCCCGCAGCGAGGACTTCAGAATTTCAGATTCGGTGATCTTGGTACGCAGAGTGCTAAAGTGAGACATTGGATTTCCTCCTGTAGAGAAGTTGAGAGAAACGACAAACGTTAGGAAGTGTTTACGCCGATCGCTAAGCGGTTGGAATGCCAACGGATACGGCTCTTTGGACTAGACTGCTAGCTTCTGTTGCTAGCCTTTCCTCGCCTGTTGGGAACCAGGAGAGAAAGCTTGTTAGAACTCCAGCCGCTGATATTCAGCAACCGAAGAAGCAGCAGGTCTTGCTCTTTGTCCTGCCCAATCTCTCAGGGCAGTCACCTGCTCGCTCATGGTCTTGGAGAGCGGCATCGTGGCTCGAATCGCTGCAATAATGTCCAGTTGGGTGAATTCCCTATCCTGGGCAAATGCTTCGTACATTGCAGCAACAAGTGCCTGCTCAATCTCCGCACCTGAAAATCCTTCGCAAACCTTCACCAGTTGATCCAGGTCAAAGCGGCTAATATCGCGCCGACGCTTGGACAGGTGAATCTTGAAAATCTCTTTGCGCTCCTCATTGTTCGGCAGATCAACGAAGAAAATTTCGTCAAATCGTCCTTTTCTGAGGAATTCTCCAGGCAAACGCTCAACCCGGTTTGCCGTCGCCATTACAAATACAGGCGATGACTTTTCCTGCATCCAGGTCAGGAAGGAACCAAAGATCCGGCTGGAAGTACCTCCATCAGAATCTGCTGACCCTGCACTGCCTGCAAACGCTTTGTCAATTTCATCAATGAACAGAATCGCTGGGGAGATTGACTCAGCCGTTTTTAGCGCATTTCTCAAGTTTGCTTCCGATCGACCCACCATTGAGCCATCATAAACTCGTCCCATATCTAACCGCAGTAGCGGCAGACCCCAGAGGCGGGAAGTTGTTTTTGCAATGAGCGACTTTCCACAGCCCGGAACACCCAGAATCAGCATCCCTTTTGGCTGAGGCAATCCGTACTCTCTTGCCCGCTCGGTAAAGGCGTTCGATCGCTGGCGCAACCAGTGCTTTAGCTCCTCTAGTCCGCCAACCGCATCTAGGGTTTCATCTTCTTCGATGTACTCCAGAATGCCATTGCGACGGATAAGCTGCTTCTTCTCAGTTAAAACGATATCTACTTCAGTCTCCGTCAACCGCCCAGACATTACATATGCCTTGCGATAGACTTTTTCAGCTTCATCGCGAGTTAAACCCAGCGTTGCTTTCAGCAGCTTCTCACGCGCTTCGGTCGAAATCCGAGTCGGGTCAGGGCGACCCAGGCGAGCCCGCTCACGCTGCTCACGCTGAATTTGGTCTAGTTGATGAGTGAGTACTTGATTCAGCTCTTCCAGAGAAGGCAGGGCATAATCTACCACCACCACCTCTTTTTCTAGCTCAATCGGCACAGTCTGCACTGGAGACATGAGAATAATTGTCTTCTGGGCATCCTTGAAGCTCGCGATCGCATCTCGCAGCCAGCGCGTGACACCAGGCGAATCAAGGAACGGGTGCAAATCTTTAAAGACGTAGAGACCGGGTTCCTTTTGACGTACTACCCACTCGATCGCCGCTTCAGGAGCAACGGTATTGTGCTGAGTAACATTTCTGGGTTGACCATACTCAACAATTCCGTGAGTCATCGTCCAGACAAAAATTCTTCGAGATGGCTTTGTCTGCACCAGCGATGAAATTGCTTGCTCTGCCCGCTCCTCCTCAGACGTGACGAGGTAGATCAGAGGATATTGAGCCTGAACTAGAATATTAAGCTCTTCTTTCATAACCATGACCTATTAAGAGACGGTGCAGATGTCAGGAGTAGACAACTGCCAAACTGGGTAACAGAAGTCCAACGCTGAAAAAGACAATTTCACGTTCAAATCAAAACTACTGAAGCAAGCAAACTTCTAATAACAAGAAGAAACCTAGCAGGGAACCAGTTCGCCCTCACCTCGCTGATCGGGAGAACCCTTTGGAAGTCGCTCTACCGATGCTTCTTCGTCTAACAGAATCTCCGCTTGACCGCTCAGAGCCGCCATCTCTCCCTCTTTCAGAACGAGCAAACTTGCACATTCGGGGCAACTGTAAACCCGGTGAGTTTGCCCGTGAGCTGCTTCTACCTCATCAACTACTTCAGAATGAGTGAGATAGAAAACAATTGCACGCTCTGCGATTGTGGACATCGGCTCTAATTCAACTGCGGAACGAATTTTGAGCTGGCGGTGCAGGTCTGGAGGAAGGTATAGCGTAACTTTGTGCTTGTCTTGCATAACAACGACTATTTATTGAATACCCGGGTATGTATGACACGATAAACGGCAAAACAGGTACTGTCAAGACGGCTTGCTGTCATGACAGCATTATTGTTACATCGCTTAACATAAACCCAAAAGTGCTTGAAAACCAACCATTTCCCAACCTCAAAAGTTCAAAAAATCATCTCTCGACCGAGTGATATTGCTCTGATTTAACCAGGAATTCTAAAAATAGAAACTCCTATAAATCGTGAAGCATCAACTCCACCCGACCAGCCTTACCTTTCCATTTTGAACTTAGAAAAGGCTGGCTCTCTGTATAGTTTGGTGGAAATGATTCTATATCGGTGTGCTGGGAAAATTCAGGCAAGAATCCAAAGTAAGCTGCTTAAAAATTAGCCGCTCTAAGGTTAGCCGCCTTTAGGTATGAGCATTCCTTGTGTCTATCTAGCCGATCGCTAGCTTGAACTGCTGAGATAGACGCGCTGTTCTTGAAGCACCTGATGATACAGCACCTCAAGCTGGGTAATGTTTTGGCTGAGGGTATAGCGATCGAGAACACGCTGACGGGCTTTGCGCCCCAGGAGCATGGTCAGTTCTGGGTGATCCTGGAATAGGGGCAAAAGCGTTTGAAGCTGAGTCGCAACTCTTTGCGTACTGAGAACCACTCCTGCGCCTTTTTCCAGCACTTCACCATCTGCACCCGCATCAGTGGCAAGGCAAGCAACCCCACAGCTCATCGCTTCCAGCAGCGACAGAGATAGCCCTTCCACCAAAGACGGCAGAATAAACACATCCGAGCCGCGCAGGATTTGAATTCGCTGCCGCTCGTCAGCTACAAAGCCTAACCAGATAACACCTTGCTCCTCGCCATAGGTACTCATAAGAGACGGAGCCAGCGGACCATTGCCTACGACCACTAACTTGCTGTAGCAGTTCATTTCTGCCTGCTTCCAGGCGCGCAGCATGGCTTCGACGTTCTTTTCGACCGAGATGCGCCCCTGATAAACAAAGATACGCTGTGCCTTGAGTTCTGCTTTTAGCTTGGACAGCCCAGGCGAGTATTTGTCGGCATCCACACCGTTTGGAATTACGGCAAGCCGCTGCTTGGGAACCCCCAGACGAATGAGCAGATCGCGCTGAAGCTTAGAAAAGACGATCGTGCGATCGTAGTTTGCTAGCGAAGGGGCATAAAGCTGATAAGTAAGGTGCTGAGTCCCAGAGGTAAAATTTCTCGCTTTACGGGCAAAGGCGGGATGAAAGGTAGCAACCAGGGGTAAGTTTAGCTCCTGACAGATTTCCGGCAGCAGAAAGTCGAGGGGCGACAGCGTGAGCGACGCATGAACTAGATCGGGCTTTAGCTGGCGAAGTGCTTCGGTCAGCACCCGACTCGATTTCGGCGAAGGAATGGTATAGATTTGGGACTTATAAAGAAAAGGAATCGAGACTTCCTGGCAATCTCCCCATTCGTTCGTCACGCCCGTCTCTTCTTGGGCGAAATGGAGAAAGCTGACTCGGTAGCCTCGGTCTAAGAGCGCGTTAGTCACTTCTCGACCGTAGGTGACGTTGCCACAAAACGGAGATTTCTTTCCTATCCAGGCAATGTGCATTCAACAGGATTCACTTAATCAGGATCATTAAATCTTGTATTAAGGATTTTAGTGTGTCCTGTCCCTTCTGCAACATTCTACTTCCGAGAAATTGACCAGGTGAGCGTTCCACCCCCGATTACCAGCACGGCTAGTCCCAGAAACACTGCCCGCAGCCCAAAGAATGTTTCTGCTACCCCTGCTAATGCCAACGGCAGGCTCAGCGCAATGTTAATAGCATTGTTTTGTAGCCCAAACACCTTGCCGCGCATCTCTTCTGGGGTTTCTTCCTGAATAGCGGTCTGCATGGGAATTCCGGCAATCGCCGCACAAGACCCAAGCAGCACCAGCAGCGGCAGCATAATGATCAGACGATGAGCCGTCACCGCAATCAGGGCAAGCGCAACACCCATGCCGATCGACCCATACAGGCTCAACTGACTGCGCGTAAACCGCTGCCCAAATTGTCCGACCACCACTGCCCCAATCGCCATTCCTACGCCGCCAGCCGCCAGCAAAAAGCCAAACTGGGAAGATTTGATTTCCGGCATGACTTCTGCCAAGCGCACTGCCAACACCGCCAGAGCCGCAAAGGTCGAGAACAAGATTACCAAATGCAGTAGGGCTGCCCGAACGTGGCTCTTCTCCTTCAGATAGCGCAACCCGTCGCGAATGTTATTCCAGACATCAGGTAGGGATTCGTCGGAGTCGATCGTCTTT
Organism: Leptolyngbya sp. ST-U4; assembly: GCF_039962215.1. Taxonomy (NCBI): domain Bacteria; kingdom Bacillati; phylum Cyanobacteriota; class Cyanophyceae; order Leptolyngbyales; family Leptolyngbyaceae; genus Leptolyngbya; species Leptolyngbya sp. ST-U4. The sequence goes on along the minus strand of NZ_JAMPKZ010000004.1, from coordinate 46,778 downwards.
TCATTCGTTTGCAGGAAGATTAGCATCAGTCCCGCAATCACATAGCTGCCGCCTACTAAAACTTCTTTCCCGATCGCTGGAGGCAGGTGAAACTGAGCGGCGATCGGTGCAGCAATCATATCTGCCAGAGCCAGCAAAGGTTCTCCTAGGGCAAATCCCACAATCACCGATGCCATCATCGTCATGGTGTAGAGCGAGTTTGCCGAGAGCAAATGACGGCGATCGACAATCAGCGGAATCACTGCCTGCTCAGCCGGAGCAAAAAACTGCGTCAGCGTTGAGACCAGGAACGTCACGCCCAGCACTATCAAAAATCCTACAGGCAGACCGCCCAAAGCACTCCAGCCCTGCGAAATCCAGAGCAGAAACGGCACACTTAGCACCAGTCCGCCCCGCAGCAGATTCGTGGATACCAGCACTGCCCGCTTGCGCCAGTGATCGACAAAAACCCCAGCGATCGAGCCAAACAGTACAGCGGGAATCGTGAACGCGATCATCAGCGATGATACCCAACCGCTAATCGATTGATCCGCTGCCTGAAAGCGATTGGCAATCAGAGCGATCATCAGCACTAAATAAACCTTGTCAGCAATTTGAGAAAACACCTGCCCGCCCCAAAGGGTAAGGAAGGCGCGGTTCTTTAGCACGGGCACCAATCCCGGCTCCGAAGCGGTTGCCTGCTGGCTCTGATCGCTGCCATGAGAACCGTTGCCGTTCCCCCCAGTACCATTGGAGCCGTTTAAGTGATTTCCTGCTGCTTTGTTTCCCTGCTCAGACCGACCGAGGTGAGTTTGACCGTCCCAGGTTTTCTGCGACGAGTCCGAAACGGTAGACTGCGAAATGACACCGAGGTCAGCAGATGGATCAAAACGATCGTCTCCATCGGCACATAGCACATAGTCCGGTAGCCGAGACGAAGAAGGACTGGAATTCTGACGGTTGACTTGTCCCAGATGCGGCTGTCCCAGGCCCAACTGTCCTGAGTCCGCTGCCATGCCTCCACACCCTTCTCCAATCCCAGGATTAAGCGGATTAGATCGAGAAATGGACGCTGAAGTTGGGAGATTGTCAAACGATCGCATCATAGTTTCTGGAGAGAAAGGTCACTAGCCGGAGCAAAACAGGGATCAATCAGGGTAGCCGAGCGAATCGGTCGGTCAAAGTGATATTGAGCATAGTGACGCAGAATCCGCTCGATGGGAAGCCAAATCTGATTAGAAGCAAAGGCGGGAGGGTCAGCCTGCATCAGTGTTTCTAGCAAGTCGGGTTTCGTCAACTGCTGAAGCAGGTATAGCTCGATCGCAGTGATTTGGGCATGTAGCTCTGGGGGAGTTTGGGTGAAATTTGTAGTGCGATGCGAAGCAGTTCCCTCGTGGGGGTGATCTGAAAGAATCTTCGGCGCACCAGACGGGGCTTTACGCGGAGGAGCCGTGTCGAGACGCAGATTGGCCAACTCCGACAGCAGCACCACACCACCCGCAACACTGCTAAAGCCCGTGCGCCAATCTGGGTCAGAAAAATCAGGAGTAATTTCTTTTTGAGTGACACCGCAGCGAAACACCTGAGGCGCAATTCCGGCAAGGGCCAGCAGATGAAACATGGCGTGAACCAGACAGGGCAGCGTCACAATTCCGGATAGCGTTTCCAGTCGGGTCAAATGTTCGCACAGCAAGTGAAATAAATCTGCCTGAGACTGCTCGCTGAGAGCTTGATAGAGGGCAAGCTCCGCCAGATATTGAGCTGCTGTGAGCTTTTTCAGATCCTGGCTCAGCCCGGGAAACGACTCGACGGTTTCTGCCTGAATCACTTTATCTAAATTCTTGCCGCTGACAATCAGCAAATTATTCACCACAAATAAGCCGCTGCGTCCACCCAAACTGGACTTATGCTTGCGTGAACCAGGCGCGACCACTCGCAGTAGCCCCAATTCCTCGGTCAGAATCGTCAGCAGCCGATCGGACTCACCCAGGGGCGTACTCTTGAGATTAATTCCGATCGCCTTGTAGGTTCCGCTCATAGTCCTTCCGCGTGTCGCCTCCCCTACTTCAGGGTATCGCGTTGGCGCATGAGTTCGACGCCTCGCGAAGTGCCCAACCGGGTTGCGCCTGCCACAATCAGGTCGATCGCTTGCTCAACGGTACGGATTCCCCCCGCTGCTTTGATGCCTACCCGGTCTTTAGTGAACTGCTTAAGCAGCTTAACGTCCTCGATCGTTGCGCCGCCAAACCAGCCCGTACTCGTTTTCAGGTAAGCCACTCCTGCATCTAAACAAACATCGGCTGCCATTTTTTTTTCGTCGTCGATCAGCAGTGCCATTTCCAAAATTGCCTTCACAGGCTGGCCTAACTCACAGATTTCTGCCAGTTCATGGTGCAGCTCGTTGGTTTTGCCGACCTTTAGCCAGCCTAAATTGAGCACCACATCCAGCTCGCTGGCTCCGTTTTCGACGGCTTCCTGAGCCTCATAAAGCTTGACTGCCGAAGTCGTTGCACCTGCCGGAAACCCGATCACCGTGCAAATTTTAGGAAACTTATTACGCAGGATCTCGACTGCCTGCTTCACATGGGTAGGATAGACACAAACTGTCGCAAACTTATAGCGATCGGCTTCTGCACAACAGCGTGAGACATCCTCAGGGGTTGCCGTTGGAGTTAGCAGGGCATGCTCGATAAAGCCAGCGAGATCAATTTCGGGGTGTGAGTCAGCCATAAAGGACCTTTCGCTTCCCTTATCACTTTTATCAGAAAAGATACAGAAGCCTGTATTTCTCAGGCTTGATTCTGCCCAGTTTCATGTAAAAAGCCCTGCAAAAGGCTGAGATCCGTGTTCTACAGCACAGCCAATCAGTAGGGCTACGCTATGCTGTGAGTAGGTATCGCCTTATTTCTCACACTCACAGCAGTTTTGCAGGTAACTATGACTTCTCCTTCGTCCGCCCCCGCTTCGTTTTCGGATGATTTGATTTGGGACAACCTCAAGCAAGCCATTACAGCCAGTTCTGGTTTCCACCGGTGGCAGGCAGAACGATCGCTGACGTTCCATACTGCTGAGCAGACCCTTGACCAGCTCGTTAGCCGCTACCTGCGCGAGACCCTGGAAACTTTAGCCTACTAATATAAAAGCTTGTAAAAAAGCTTGCAATAAGAATGAGCCTCCAGAAATGGAGCTGGAGACGATCGCACAAGACTGCTCTTACCTAGCTGCTCTTATTAAGAGAAACGAGTTCAAAGAGAGAAACTGGTTCAAACGAGCAAATTAGAATAAGCGAAAGCCCTCCAGGAGATTTTGCAGCCCTCCCTGGAGGGTATTTAGCAGCTCGGCGGCTTCTGCAATTCGATCGCCTTCGACCACGACTGCGCCCGCCGGGTAATTTTGCACCACTTCGATCAGGCTAATTCGATCGTCCTCGCTGGCAGATAGAACGAGAGCCGCCCGCATTGCCTGAGTATCGGCCGTCCGGGATGGGGTATGAACGTAATCACTTAGCTGCCGTAGGGTAACCTCACCCAGCGGACTGTTCAAAAAGCGATCGAGCGTAACCTGATCGACCCTAACCTCCCGGCTCAGGGCTTCCTGCACATCAGTCGGGTTTTGTCCCGATCGCTTCATCAGCCTTTCCAGCGTTGGTGATACCTCACCCTGCTCCGCCAGAGCCGTCAACTCCTCAACCGGAACCGACCCCCGAAAGATTTTGTACTTCCACGTCACCCGTCCGGCAGCCAGTGCAGTTGTTGCAGCCAGCGGCATGATTGCGCTTAGAAGTCCTGCAATCAGGGTCAGCATCCGGGATTGGAGTTTTGGCATGGTTTGTCTTCCTGAAAATGCAGAAGTTGAGCGGCGGTTTCAGTCTAGTGCTCGATTTGCTGGCGCATTTAACGTTCGATTTGCTGGCGCACTTAACGTTCGATTTGCTGGCGCAAAATAATCTCGGTCGTCTGGCTGGCCTGGTTGCCCTCGATCGCCGTTGCCCGAATTCGATAGCGTAATCCCGGAACCGCAATTCTGGGCGGCGGAACTGTCACTTCAAACCGTCCGTTATTGTCTGCGGTAAATTCCCGATCAACAATCACTTCCCCACCTACGGGAACGCCGAGGACGGTCGCGCTGCCCAGGATATTTACCTGAACTCTCGCATTCGGTCGGGTTTGACCCACCAGCGTAAAGCCGTTTCTACCGACTCGTCCGCCGTCCTGATAGTTGGTGAATCGGGGTTGAAGTTCGGCAGTATTACCGCCCGTGTTGCCACCTGTATTTCCTCCGGGATTGCCGCCCGTATTTCCCCCTGGAGGTGTTCCGACCGAGGTATTAAAGGCAATAGGCTGAGCCACTGCCCCATAAACGGATTGGGTTTGACGACGCAGACGTGCCAGGATTGCCGTTTCCGCTGAGCGATCGCCCGACTGCACTGTGTAGTTGACCCGATACACGCCCGACGAAGTCTCCGTTGCAGGCAATTCACGTACGGTTCGTCCATCCTGAACCAGCAGCACCGAGGCTTGCAGTCCAGGAGTGCCATTGATCGTCACAGTCAGGGTTGAACCTGTATTCAGCGGTGCAACTCCGGCATTAGTGGTAACAGATGTAAGCTGAAGCGGCTGCCCCTGCACCGAGAAAGACCAGGCAAGCGTCCGCTGTTCGCCGTTGTTGTTGCGATATTCCACCCGCACCTGATTGACTCCAGAGGGCAAGCTCTGAGTAGGACGGTAGGTAAAGAAATTGGGCGTTACCGAGCTTTGGCTCGTCACATCCTGGCCGTTAACAAAGATGCGAACTGATCTGACATCGATCGTCCCAGAGGCGTCGAACTGCCCCGAGATAAAGGCATTGGGCGAAACGTTGGTGCTGTTGCTGGGCGGTGTGACTTCAACGACGCGCTGAGCAAGCGCAGGCTGAACCATTCCTGGCGCAGACAGCAGCATAGGTGAAGTGGTAAGCAGCACCCCAATGGCAGATAATCCCAAAAGATATGAGCGATTCATAGGTACTTTTGTAATAGTAGATGGAGTTTGTCTTTGGTTTCGACAGGAGCTTTGTCGAGGGGCGTAATAATGGCGTACTTTAGAGCAGAGTGAGCATCAGAGACAAACGGGGTTTCGCTGAGACGGCGCACCGTTTCTCGAATCACTCGTTGGGCGTTCACGGCATTTTTGGTGAGATTGGCGATCACGAGATCGACAGTCACGCTGTCGTGGTCAGGATGCCAGCAGTCGTAGTCGGTGACAAGGGCAAGGGTGGCATAGGCGATTTCGGCTTCCCGCGCCAGCTTTGCTTCGGGCAAATTCGTCATGCCAATAATCGTTGCGCCCCAGCTTCGATACAGATTGGATTCTGCCTTGGTCGAGAAAGCCGGACCTTCCATACAAACGTAGGTTCCACTCCGGTGCAGTGTGACATCGGGCAAGTCTAGACTCTCGATCGCCTCAGACAACACGCCCGCCAGCTTGTGACAAACCGGGTCGCCGAACGCAATATGCGCCACAATACCTTCGCCAAAAAAGGTCGAGGCGCGATTTTTAGTGCGATCAATAAACTGATCAGGAATCACCATATCGAGGGGCTTTGCCTCCTCCCGCAGTGAACCGACTGCCGACGCTGAAATCAAATATTCCACGCCGAGCTTCTTCATTGCATAGACGTTTGCCCGAAATGGAAGTTCCGACGGCGTCAGCGTGTGATTGCGGTTATGCCGTGCCAGAAATGCCACCCTGGTTCCATCGAGCGTTCCGACAATCAGCGCATCCGAGGGCTTCCCAAAGGGCGTGTCAATTTCTACTTCCTCAACGTCCTTGAGTGCTTCCATCTTATAAAGGCCGCTGCCGCCAATAATGCCAATTTTGATCGGTTCCATAAATTTTCCTGTAGTTATTTGCTGCCACAAGCCTGAGTATTTTACGACGATGACCGTCCGAACTGCCTCTCTAGCTCATTAATTCTGAGTTGCCGTGTAACAACAATTTTGTTTTGTTGGTGGTTAAAGGTTTTAGTTCCATCAATCAGGTCAATTAAATGCAAGTCAATCCGGGGAAACTTTGAAGATTGAAGGAATTTCGGCTTTCACAAAGATAAGGAAGTGAGGTGGACTAAATCTAGCGATTCGAGCATTGGTAGAGCGATCGCCGCACAGAGTTCGTCAATTCCGCAAAAAACACTGCTCTCCAGCGTTGCTGCATCATGCATGGAGTACCTCTCATACTCCTCCAATATCCGCTGCGATCGCTTCAGTACTTTCCAAATTCCCGTAAAATCAGGAAGTTCAGTGTTTGGGACAGCAACATCGTGTTAGCAGCAGTTTTGTACGGTCAGGAAGATTTGCGGCTCGAATCGGTTGCCGACCCAACTCCCGCCCCGGGAGAAGTCATCATTCGCGTCAACGCAGCAACCACCTGCGGCACCGATCTCAAAGTCTGGCGCAGGGGTGGTCATGCCCGAATGCTTAAGCCTCCGACCCTGTTTGGACATGAAGCTGCCGGACAAATTGTGGCACTGGGCGAAGGCATAACGGGATGGAAGGTGGGCGATCGCGTTGTGGCAAATAATTCTGCACCCTGTCACGAGTGCTTCTTCTGCAAAAAACAGGAATATTCCCTCTGCACTGACCTGTGCTTCAACAACGGTACATTCGCCGAGTACCTCAAAATCCCTGCCCCGATCGTCCGAGACAACCTCCTCCCGATTCCTGAAGGACTCCCCGATGCGCTGGCAGCTTTGACTGAACCGCTTGCCTGTGTACTGCATGGCGTCGCACGATCAAATGTGAAACCGGGCGACCGCGTAGTTGTGTTGGGCGATGGAGCGATCGGGCTGATGTTTGTGGCAGCATTGAGCTTGGGTTACACGGGCAACCGAGATCAGCAGCGGCAGGCTCCCCCAGAAATTTTCCTGTTTGGCGGCAGCAATCAACGGCTGGAAATCGGTAAACAGTTTGGCGCAGTCCGCACGTTTAATCACCGTCAAGTCACAGACATTCCTGCCGCTGTAAAAGAACTGACCGATGGCTGGGGTGCAGATGTAATTATCGAAGCGACCGGATCACCTCAAGTTTGGGAAACGGCGATCGCCTCTGGCCGTCCGGGAGCTACAGTTAATCTCTTCGGCGGCTGTCCCCGCGACACGTCCATCACCGTCAGCACCGAGCAGCTTCACTACTGCGAACTTACCCTCAAAGGCGTGTTTCACAATACTCCCTTCTTTGTGCGCGAAGCGGTAGCAATGCTGGCAAGCTACACCCTGCCCTTTGAACTAATGGTGAGTGATCGGCAGCCGCTTAAAAACCTGGAGCAAGTGTTTTGTGACATGCGCGATCGAAAGGTGATTAAGGTCGCAATTACGCCATAACAACGCTGCATATCACTAATTTAACCGGGTTGGATGACGGCAAATTTAGAACATTGGCTGCCCTAAGCAGTTGGCGTTCTTTAATGCGTATTCGATTACTGCTACTGCCTATCTCTGTCCAGATCGTAGAAGGCTTTTTCGTAAAGCCAATCCTTTGAACGATCGGAAAATTTCTGCTGATAGCGGTCTATCACGCGATCGGCGAATATCAGGAGCAGAGGGATTACCAAGCAGATGTGGCTTCCTTTGACGAATCCGCCGGATTTGAATCCCCCTACTAAGCAATCTGACTGCAAGCTCGCATTGCCCAAACCATGATTTGCTTGGTACAAAGTAAGCGAACTTCGTGAAGATTTTTTGGTCGATCTCTGAAAAGTATGCCAGGACGCGGACTTGAACCGCGGACACGAGGATTTTCAGTCCTCTGCTCTACCAACTGAGCTATCCCGGCAGGGCGTGCTTTGTGTGCTTAATTAAATTAGCAAACTTTAGGAAAGATTGGCAAGCTTTTTGTTTGCTTTTCCGGCTGACTGTAAACCTGTGGTTCTCCGTTCTTCAGAGCTAGACTAGGTCGCTAGATTGTACCCCGTACCATAGGGTTGCGAATGGAAGAACCACAGCTTGCGATCGCAGCGATTAGATTGGGCGGAGCTTTGTTACCTTGAGCGTGAACGCACCTACACCTTGTCCAGCATAAGGACTGACGCGCACAATGTAATTGCCGGGGCGAGTAACGCGAGCAAACAGCAGCGAATTTGTCGTGCCGTCGGGTCCATCGTCATTCTCAGCAACGGTTGAGCCATCAGGCGCAATCAGAGTCAGGATGGTATCGAACTGGTCTGAAGTCAAATCAATCACGACCTGATCGCCTTCCTTGAAGTCCACCAGATAGTCTCGCGCAAACCCGCCAAAGCCAGTAGGAATGTCCTGGTCTGTGATGCTATCGCTGACCTCATTGCTCGACGGCATTGGAATTGGACGATAGAGAGAAGACTGGGAAGATGCAGTTTGAGCGACAGCCGTTTGAGCGATAGCGACCCATGAGCCGATCGCCAGCGTTGCGGGAACCATCAGCGGCAGGAAAGACTTGAACATCAAGGATTTGAGCATACGAGATCAAGCACTCTAGCAAAAAACTTCGTCAATTATGGCTCACTAGATTGAAATCGATGCAAACCCTTTGAAGAAATTAGGGTTTCGATCGACATTCCTGCCGGAGTGCTGCTCTGACCCTCTGCCCGGGCACTACCCCAAGCGATCGAGACCGCGTCATTCTCCTTGCAGCAAAACTGAGTTTCAACGACCTGCGCTCGATCGCTCCATTTCTCGCCCCATTGCCTGAAACCCAGCTTGCATCGCGCGATTGGCTTACACTAGGGGAAGATAAAGATAATTGTTGCAAGCACAGCGGAACGGACATTTCTTATGGCTGTTGAAGTTGAGATTTATACCTGGAGTACCTGCCCTTTTTGTATTCGGGCAAAAGCCCTCCTGAAGCAAAAGGGAGTGGACTTTGAAGAATACTGCATTGATGGCGATGAGGCGGCTCGGGCGGAAATGGCGAAGCGGGCAAACGGGCGGCGCAGTCTTCCCCAAATTTTTATTGACAGGCAGCATGTGGGCGGCTGCGATGATCTGTATGCCCTCAATGCAAGTGGCAAGCTTGACCCTATGCTGCAAGCTTAATCGGAACGCTCTTTTCTGCCCTCTTTCGGAGTCGTCTTTGTGAAATTTGCATTTATTATTGACCCGATCGATCGCCTTGATCCCGGTCACGATACGAGTGTGGCGTTAATGGAGGCGGCACAGGGGTTAGGGCATGAGGTTTGGATCACGGAGGCAAAGCTGCTCAGTGTGTCGTCGGGCAAAGCGTATGGATTGCTGCGATCGGTCAAGCTGAAGCCAGTCAAACTGGTCGAGGGACGCTGGCAGGCAGAGAATCCCTGGTTTCAGGTGGGCGAACAGGTTTTGCTGCCCCTGGAAGCAATGGATGCGGTATTTATGCGAACCGACCCGCCTGTGAATGTGCCTTATCTTTACGCGACTTACATTCTGGATTACGTTGATCCGGGGAAAACGTTAGTGGTCAACTCGCCCGGCGGCTTGAGAGCGGCCAACGAAAAAATGTACGCGCTGCAATTCACCAAGGTGATTCCAGAGACGATCGTGGCGCAGGATAAACAGGTGATTCGCCAGTTTGTCGAGCAACAGGGCGCAGCCGTGATGAAGCCTTTGGGCGGCAAGGCAGGAGAAGGTATTCTGTTTGTGCAGCCGGACGATCGCAATTTCAACTCGCTGGTTGAGATCAGTACGCAGCAGCAGACTTACCCGATCATGGTACAGGCCTACCTGCCCGAAGCCAAAGACGGCGATAAGCGGGTGATTCTGCTCAACGGCGAGCCGATCGGCGCGGTCAATCGCATTCCCACCGGAAAAGACTTTCGCGGCAATATGGCAGTCGGAGGGCGTGTGGCGGCAGCAGAAGTGACCGATCGCGATCGGCAAATTTGTGCAGAACTGGCTCCAACGTTGCAGCGCGATGGGCTGTATTTTGTGGGAATCGATGTGATCGGGGGATACCTAACAGAAGTAAACGTGACTAGCCCCACCGGAATTCGAGAAATCGATCGGCTGAGCAATCTACGACTGGGCGACCAGGTGATGGAGTGGGTAGTGCATCGCTCTGAGGGAAAAAGTAGCTGAAGGTACAATCAGCAAGCATTGGTTTTAGTAGGTTCAAGTGAGGGTCGCTTCACGTTTCTTTAAAACCAGGATTTACCGATTAAGAGGGTAATGGCATGAGTCGCTCAAGAGATTCACTTTTCTTTGCTGGAATAAATCGCCGCAAATTTTTGCAGTACGGCGCGTTGACGGTCGGAAGCAGCATTGTAACTGCCTGTGCGAGTAGCCAACCGCCCGCTGCAACAGAATCGCCTACTGCCAGTTCTCCGGCTGCCAGCCCTGCAAGCAGTGAACTCACCAAGATTACTTACGGCACAAACTGGTACGCTCAGGCAGAACACGGCGGCTTTTATCAGGCAGTTGCTACCGGAATTTACAAAGACTATGGCTTGGATGTCACGGTCAAAATGGGTGGTCCGCAGGTGAACGGCACTCAGCTCTTGATGGGTGGAGCGATCGACTTCTTTATGGGCTATGGCTCAGACGCGATTAAAGCGATCGAAGAAGGCATTCCTAAAGTCACCGTTGCCTCGCTTTTCCAGAAAGACCCGCAAGTGCTGATTGTTCACCCGGATCAGGGCGTGAAAACACTGGAAGACCTCAAAGGCAAGCCGATCTTTATCTCCTCGGCGGCAAATGTCACCTTCTGGCCCTTCCTGTCAGCCAAGTACGGCTATACCGATAGCCAGAAGCGTCCGTATAACTTCAATCCGGGTCCGTTTCTGGCAGATAAAACCTCGGCGCAGCAGGGCTATCTCAGTTCGGAGCCGATGGTCATCGAGAAAGAAGGGGGCTTTAAGCCGCTGGTATTTTTGCTGGCAGACTCCGGCTATGATCCCTACTCCACAACGATCGAGTGTAAGCGGGAACTGGTCGAGCAAAATCCCGATTTAGTCCAGCGATTTGTGGATGCGTCGATCAAGGGCTGGTACAGCTATCTGGAAGGCGACCCCACGCCGGGCAATGAGCTGATCAAAAAAGACAATCCCAAAATGACCGACGACAAAATTGCCTATGGGATTGCCAAGATGAAGGAATACGGCATTGTCAGTTCGGGCGATGCTGAAGCGAAGGGCATTGGCGCGATGACCGACGATCGCTGGAAGTCTTTCTTCGATACCATGTCGGCGCAGGGCGTGTTTAAAAAGGAAACAGACTACACCCAGGCCTATACCCTGCAATTTGTGAATAAAGGCGTGGATGCCTACAAGTCCTAGCCTTAGCCAGGATTGACGATCGATCTGCAAACTACAGTGCGGTTCAGGAGCTTGTTTAGGAATGCCTGAAATCACCCTCAGTCACGTCAACAAAGTCTACGCCAATGGTACGGTTGCCCTGCAAGATCTGAATCTCGCGATCGCCCAGGGGCAATTTATCAGTCTGCTTGGTCCTTCGGGCTGCGGTAAAAGTACCGTTTTGCGGCTGATTGCAGGCTTGGGCAAAATGACGACGGGCAATGTGTCCTGGGGTAATCCGAATCACCGACTGGCGTATGTGTTTCAGGAAGCGGCTCTGATGCCCTGGGCAACGGTCGAGGAGAATGTCCGCCTTCCTCTGAAGCTGGCAGGACTTACCAAACGAGCGACCGCATCAGCAGTAGCCGAAGCAATCGAGCGCGTAGACCTGCGGGGATTTGAAAAGTGCTATCCGCGTGAGTTGTCTGGCGGGATGAAAATGCGCGTCTCGATCGCCCGTGCCCTGGTGACAAAACCCGAACTGCTCCTGATGGACGAACCCTTTGGCGCACTGGATGAAATGACCCGCAGCAAGCTCAACAGCGATTTGCTCGATTTGTGGCAGCAGATGCAGTGGACAGTCATTTTTGTGACGCACAACATCTACGAAGCCATTTACCTCTCAAATCGCGTCGTGGTGATGGCAGCGCGTCCGGGTCGGGTCGTGGCAGATGTGGCGATCGATGCGCCTTACCCCCGTACAGAAGCGTTTCGTGCCTCTGCTGCCTTTACAAACTACTACCGCCGCCTGTCTACAACGCTCTCGATGGGCACTGATCCAGAGCTTGAACCCTGGCAGCCTGCCGATCTACCCTCTGTACCAATGAGCGAGGGAGCACGATGAATTCCAATACGCTAAAAGCTCCTTTGGTTGCTCAACAGCCCAAAAAGCCCCGGTGGATCGATCGTCTGCTGTCCCCGCAAATTCTTGCCCCGATCGCCGTAGGGCTGATAATGCTGACCCTCTGGGAAGTGGGCGTGCGCGTTACGAATACACCGCCTTATCTGCTACCGGGTCCAATTCTGGTGCTGCAAACCCTATTTCAGGAGTGGGGTACGCTGTTTCCGTCGCTGCTGATCACGCTGAAGATTACAATTTTTGCTTTTATCGCGGCGGTGGTTTCCGGGCTGCTAGTAGCAGTGCTGTTTACCCAGAGCAAATGGATCGAGCGCAGTTTCTTTCCCTATGCCGTGGTGCTGCAAACCACGCCGATCGTCGCGATCGCCCCGCTGATCATTCTCTGGGTGCGGCAAATTGTGCCGGGCGACAGTTCGACTGCAGTTTCGCTGACGGTATGCGCCTGGATCGTGGCATTCTTCCCAATTCTGTCAAATACAACTGTGGGGCTAAACAGCGCAGACCACAATTTAACTAACCTATTTCAGCTTTACAAAGCCTCTCGCTGGCAAGCGCTGCTGCATCTTCAGCTTCCGAGCGCGATGCCCTATTTCCTTAGTGGACTACGGATTAGCGGCGGACTGGCTTTGATTGGCGCAGTGGTGGCAGAGTTTGTCGCGGGCACAGGTGGAACTCAATCAGGCATTGCCTATCAAATCCTGATGGCGAGCTTTAATCTACAAATTCCCCTGATGTTTGCGGCTCTGCTAATGACAACGATGCTGGGCGTGATGATTTTCGTGGTGCTGACCGTTTTGTCGGATTATCTACTGCGGAACTGGCATGAGAGCGCGGTGCGACGGGAGAATTAGAGCGTGGATGGGTGGATGGGTGGATGAGGCTGGTGAGCCGTGAAGGAATGAGAGCGTGTCGTGTGGTGCTAGGGATAGGGCTTTCATGGTATTTGATGCAGAACAGTACTGGTTGACGAATGCGCGTGTGCCGATCGCCCTCTTAAAAGATGTGAGCTTTCCAATATCGGGTGATTTGGCGCAGGTTGATTTGCTGATTCGATCGGGTCAGATCGCCGAGATTGGGCCTGCGAAGGGTCGATCAATAGAAGGAACGCCTGTATACGATCTAAGGCAAGGCATCGTGTTTCCCTGCTTTATCGATCTGCACACGCATCTAGACAAAGGACACACCTGGGGACGTGCTCCCAATCGATCTGGATCGTTTGAGGATGCGCTGCAAACCGTTGCTGCGGATAGCCAGAAGCACTGGAACGCAGAAGATGTGTATCGGCGCATGGAGTTTGGGCTGCGGTGTGCCTATGCTCATGGGACGCAGGCAATTCGCACCCACATCGACGCTTATGGAGAACAGGCAGCGATCAGCTTTGGAGTATTTCAAGTGCTGCGGCAGGAGTGGGCAGACCGCATGTTACTCCAAGCAGCGTCTCTCGTGCCTCTGGACTATTACCTGACCCCGGAGGGAGAAAAGTTGGCGGATTTAGTGGCAGAAGCGGGCGGAGTGCTTGGGGGTGTGACGATTGCTCATCCTGACCTCTCTCAGCAGATCGATCGCCTGTTCAGCCTGGCAAAAGAGCGCAATCTCGACCTCGACATCCACACTGACGAAAGCGGGGATCCGGCAAACAATGCGCTGTATCACATTGCGGAAGCAGCGATTCAGCATCAGTTTTCTGGACAGATAGTTTGTGGTCACTGCTGTAGCCTGGCAGTTCAAGCGGCGAAGGATGCCACAGAAACGATCGATCGCGTCCGGCAGGCAGGCATTGGAATTGTGAGTCTGCCGATGTGCAACCTGTATTTGCAGGATCGCAACCAGGAATCTGCGCTTAATGGCGGTTCTTTGCAGGAGGCAGTTCTGCCCACAAAAACTCCCCGGTGGCGCGGGATTACACTGGTGCATGAGCTGAAGCAAGCTGGAGTTCCAGTCGCCTTTGCCAGCGACAACTGCCGCGATCCGTTTTATGGCTATGGCGATCATGACGGCTTGGAAGTGTTCACTCAGGCAACCCGAATCGCCCAGCTTGATGCCCCTTACGACAACTGGAGCCGCAGCGTCACCACCACTCCTGCCGCCCTGATGAAACTGCCGCAAATCGCTGAAATTTATCCGGGTGCGGCGGCGAATTTGATTTTATTCAGAGCACGCTACTACAGCGAACTGTTTGCCCGTCCCCAGGTCGATCGCATTGTGCTACGGAATGGAAAGGCGATCGATACGACTCTGCCCGACTATGCGGAACTGGATGATTTAATTTATCGATAGGGCATTGGTGTCAACAAAGGGTTCGAGCGGCACTGCGCCGATGTCTTCTAGCAGCTTGCGATCGGCATCCTGATCGGGGTTGGCAGTGGTCAGCAGCTTTTCACCGTAAAAGATTGAGTTTGCGCCCGCCAGGAAGCAAAGCACCTGCGCTTCACGGCTAAGGCTGGTTCTACCCGCACTAAGACGGACTCGCGCTTGGGGCATGAGGATGCGGGCAACGGCACACATTCGCACCAATTCCAATGGGTCGATCGGTTGCTGTTCCTCCAGTGGTGTACCCGACACGGCAACGAGGGCATTGATCGGTACGCTTTCGGGGTGGGGAGTCAGGGTTGCCAGCACTTGCAGCATTCGGGCACGATCAACCAAACTTTCACCCATGCCAATAATGCCGCCACAGCACACGGTAATGCCTGCCTTGCGAACTCGATCAAGCGTTTCCAGCCGATCGCCATAAGTGCGGGTCGTGATAATTTGGTCGTAGAATTCGGGGCTGGTATCGAGGTTGTGATTATAAGCAGAGAGCCCGGCGGCGGCAAGTCGCTCTGCCTGAGAGTCAGTTAACATTCCAGCAGTGACACAGGCTTCTAGCCCCAGCGATCGAACCTGGCGCACTATTTCTAACATGGCTTCAAAGGCGACTCCTTCGCGAATTTCCCGCCATGCCCAGCCCATGCAAAAGCGAGTTGCGCCCAGCTCTTTTGCCCGATGCGCGGCAGAAACGACTTCTTCGATCGTGAGCGTTGGCTGCTTTTCAACAGTGGTTTCATAGTGCGCCGACTGCGGACAATAGCTGCAATTTTCTGGACAGCCCCCGGTTTTAACGCTCAGCAGCGTGGCAAGCTGGATGCAGTTCGACGGGTTGTGGCGACGGTGAACCGTTTGCGCCTGAAATACCAGATCAAGCAGCGGCTGCTGGAGCAGATCGAGGATTTCTTCAGTCGTCCAATTATGGCGAAGGTCAGACATGAGCGGTGAGCAATAGTGTCTTTGTCAGTAAGTCTTTGATCATACCGGGAAGCGATCGAGAAAGGACGATCGGCAAGTGGACAACCGCAAGATTCGGCGTAAGCAAAAAAAAGGCGCAAGCCGCGCCTCGTGTCTTATCAGGAAAAAGGTCAGAAAACGAAATGGGATTAACCCTGCTGGTCAGAACTATCAATGGGGTAGGCTCCCGGTTGCACGGTCAGGTTAACATCCTGCCCAGCCCGTCTGAGCTGCACCTGCAAATTGCTGCCCACCTGGCTCTGCTCCACAACGTTTTGTAGCTCGTTTGCCTTTGTGATGGTTTGACCATTGATGCTGCGAACGATGTCTCCTGCCCGAATTCCGGCTTTAGCAGCAGGAGAGTCCGACACAACGCGAACTACTAGAACTCCCTCATCCTCAGTGACGTTCAGATCGTTCTCTGGATTGCTGTTAATGTCCTGCTTTACGGCTGGCGTGAGGGTTACCATTTGCACTCCTAAATAGGGGTGCTGAACGCTGCCCTTGGTAATGAGTTCATTCGAGATGCGCTGAACGGTATTAATCGGAATCGCAAAGCCAATTCCTTGAGCATCCGCACGAATAGCGGTATTCACGCCAATGACTTCGCCACGCTCATTCAGCAAGGGACCACCAGAGTTACCGGGGTTAATGGCAGCATCCGTTTGAATAAAGTCAATTCGCTTGTCGGAAATGCCCACATCACTGCTCGATCGCCCGGTCGCGCTGATAATGCCCGCCGTGACGGTGTTATCTAGCCCCAGCGGGTTGCCGATCGCGATCGCCCATTGACCGGGCTGAATCTGGTCAGAGTTACTGAGCTTCACAGTTGGGAGATTCGTTTCATCGACTTTTACAACCGCCACATCGGTTACGGGATCGGAGCCAACCACCCGGCCTTCTATTCTGCGCCCGTCCTTAAGCACGACTTCGACCGTATCCGAACCTGCAACAACGTGAGCATTGGTAATAATCTGTCCATCCTGGCTGACAATGAAACCAGAGCCAACTCCACGCTGCACTCGCTCAGACGGCTCCTGAAGAGGCACTCGTCCACCAAAAAACTGCCGTAGCCTCGGATCGCGGAATGCTTCGGGAACTGCTGACCTCACCGTGCGGCTAGCATCGATTCGCACCACGGCAGGTCCAACGTTCTGCACGACCGAAGTAATGAAATTGGGGTCGCGGATGGGAACATTTTGCGCCTGGGTGATCGAAGTGGGCGGCAACTGCGCCTGTGCCTGCTGACGCAGCGGCGAACTTGGGTTCCAGGCAATGTAGGCTCCGGTCGTCGCGACGCTAGCCCCCAGCAAAACAGAAGCGAAAGAAGCTCTCCAGCCGCGATTGGAACGATGAGAAGCGGGAGTTTCAGTAAGTTGAGTTTCAGAATGACGGGAAGCCGTTTCCGCTTCAGGATAATCGAACTGAGACATAGGTATGGTGAAGTTTTGACTGGATGAGGTGGACGAATTGGACTCAGGAGAATGATGGGTCGAATCAGAATTTTGCTGTTTTGCCATCTCGCACCTGTTGCATAGATAGGGTGAGTTTATGACGATGCGAAGCGGTTCTCCTCGCCGGATAAATGCCCCTGCCTCGATCGAGCCATTAGCCCTGGCACTGCTATCTCGACGCCATCAACAAGAAAAGAACTTGGAAAGGAAGAACCGATCGACGGATATTGACTACTATAGACAGACCGTATTGCGGCCATGTGGCAACCCAATGGCACGCTAATGAATTTTTGATTGAGCAGCTTAGCCTTTACCAGTCCTGCTATTTAGAATTTTGGGGTCAGCCCTTTTGTCACTCTTTTTGTCACTCTTTCGCCCACTTACCCAATCGATCGATCAGTACCGTTTGGATTTGCTGTGTCACCTGCTCTGAAGGCTGGCTAGCGTCAATGCGGATAATTCGATCGGGAAATGTCTTGGCCAGATCGGTAAAGCCCTGCTGCACCCGGTGATGAAACTCGATCGTGGCTTGCTCAATTCGATCGTGACTGCCCCGCTGCTGGGCACGAGCTAAGCCAAGCTCCACATCTAGATCAAGCCAAAGGGTGAGGTCGCTTTGCAGCCCGCTTGTGGCAATTTGATTGAGCTGATCAATTAGGGGGCGATCCAGTTGTCGGCCGTAGCCTTGATAAGCAATGGTGGAATCAGTGTATCGGTCGCAGAGAATTAGTGCTCCTTGCGCTAGTAAGGGTTTCAGCATTCCCTCGACGTGCTGAGCGCGATCGGCTGCATAAAGTAAAAGTTCGGTGCGGTCTTGCAGTGGCTCGTCGCTGGCAGGATGAAGCAAGAGTTGACGCAACTGCTGCCCTAGCCCAGTCCCGCCTGGTTCACGAGTCGCAACACACTGGGAAAATAACGGCGATTCCTGCCTGTTATTGAGCCAATGAGTTTCCACCAGCCAGGTATGCACAGCTTTGATTTGCGTCGTTTTGCCTGAACCCTCTACACCTTCAAAAACAACGAGCCTTCCGGGTCGCTTCTCAAACGAGTTTCTGGGTAAATCTCTAGGCAAATCTTCGGATAAATCTTTGGGTAAATCTTCGGGCACTGTTTCAAATTGAGTGTTCCTACTCATGCAAATGCTGCAAATTTCAACGAATCGCCTACAATTAAGAGAATCGTCTGCATCAAAGCAAGGAGTGTGTCGCTTGAGATCTCCCTCTAAAAGCAGATCCTTCTTAAATGGTTTGGCTAAATTGTCCGGGAATTAGTCAAGTTAGACTGAACTCTGGATATAGTAAGGCACTTTTACCAAGATTGGTTTTGTTCACATTATTTCCAGCAGTTTTCGTCATCTAACCAGCAGCAATGGGGTAAGGAACGAACTAGGAAACGAAACAAAGTCCACTCACTCAATCTCAATTGAGCTCAGGTACATCAAACCGGAAATTCCCAATTCATACCTTTGCAGGCAAACTTGCAGGAATAAGTCTTTCCTGAGATAACCCGCCTATTCGATTGAAACGACTAATTCAGTGCCGGAACAGTCTTGACGGGAATACAAAATTCCGATTGGGTAGGAGTGGATGGTTAAACGTTAAGATGCCGGGGTTGCCTATGGCTCGTTATACCAGCTTATTTACTATTTCAGTGTCGTTAGATCACCCCGAATGGCGATCGGCTTCTAATCGGCTGCGCCATTCCCTCAGCGAGACGCTGCGATCGTGCAGTTTGGATGTTGTTTTTGACTCGGAAGACTACCTGGTCGCGAAAGAAGCGCCCGGTCATGTCTCTTATACTCAGCTTGTGACGGTTGAAGTCCTGATCGAACGACCTGTTCAAGATCCTGCTGTCCGCATGAATTTTGTGGTGAAGAACGAAGAACTTCCTCTCAAGAGCAATAATCACTGCCGCGCAATGTTTGACTCTGTGAATCGGGCGATCGCTGAGAATCGGCAATGGCGGTTGATCGAAAGCGCCGTAAGCTAGGGCAGGAAAAGATAGGCTCGTAAATTTCCTGCCTACCACGCTCAACAAGCCTTAACCAAGAAACTGTGCCATTTTGCAGCAAAGCCATTACACTAAACGCTGTATTGATTTAGGGCAGGATGAAACGCTACATATAGAGGGGGATAGGGGAGCCAGTCTTTTGCTGCCCCTACTCCTATCACGACCACATGAAAGCTGAGCCGCCCCACGGCTGTAATACTGGTGATGCCCTGGCAAAGGACTTCGCGAGTCAGACGCTTTAGCGATCGTGTGCCGCGTTTTTTCCTGCTCGAAAAGATAGCGTTCTTTGCCGTGCGGCTTGTGAGGTGATTATGCAAAAGCGATTTGTGCAGCAGGTTCAGACTCAGTTTTGGCTGAGTGTTTCCCAACCAGTCGGGTTATTGGGGACAGGGCTGATACTTACTGGAGCCGCGATCGCGTTGCCTGCTTCGTTTGCTTCGCAGTTTCCCGGAGGGGCAATTGCCCAGGCTTCTTCGCTGCAATGGCAGTACGACCCTGAATCAGCCGCGCTGTCAGTCAATCTTCCTCCTGGCGCAACGCCACGCTATTTCTTGGCGGCTCAGCCTGCCCGCATTGTGATCGATCTGCCTAACACTGATGTCGGCGCACTTCAAACCGAAAAGCAGTTTCCCGGCGCAGTTCAGCAAATTCGCATCGCTCAGTTTCAGCCCGGAGTCACCCGAATCGTGATGCAGCTAGCTGCGGGAACCGTTCTAGCTCCACAGCAGGTTGACCTCCAGCAAAGCGGCGATCGATGGGTGCTGCGCCCAGTTCTGGCAGGGGCAAACCCTGCTCCGGCTCAGACAGTCGCTTCGCCCTTCCCCGAAGAAAGTATCGCTTCCCAGTCCCCCGAAAGGGAGACTGCTGCTGTAAATTCCCCTTCGCCTCAAGCTCCTGATGCTTCTCCTGTCAATGCGGCTCCTGAGGTGATAGCAGATTCATCAGCCGCTAATTCAACATCAGCAGGTTTAACTCCAAATCTAGCAGCAGCAAATGAAGCAACTTCAGACCTGCCCCCTCTGGAGCCAGGCGCAACAGAAATTCCTGTAGAACTTCCCCCAGCTGAGGCTGCCGCAGTTCCTTCAGAAATGCGCTCTGCGCGAATCACTCCCCCCACAGTTTCGGTTCCCGAGCTGTCTGCTGTTGCTGCCTCTCCAGACCCCGCCTCTCCAGACCCAGTTCTATCTGCTCCTCCAGGAAATCTGACTCCTGCTCCTCAAACTGCTGAAGGTCAGGCTCCTGAGATCCAAGCTTCTGAAATTCAAGCTTTTGAGAATCAAGCTTCTACCACTCAGCCCTCAGAGAATCCAACTTCTGTTCCTCAAACCACCGCTCAAGCCACTGAGATTCAGAACGCTGAAGTTCAAACTCCTGCCTCTCAAACCTCAGGGAATCCGGCTCCTGCCCTTCAAGCTTCTGAAACTGAGACCTCTAAAGCTGAAGCGACTGAACAGCCTGTCAGAGCAAATGAAAATCCGACTGAAGCGATTACCGCTGCTATTCCAACCGAACTACCTCCTGCTGAACCAGAATCGCTGCCCACCGAACTGCCTCCTGCCACATGGACGCCGCCAGCAGAGCGTTCAGTTCGCGTCCCCGCCCTAAATTCTTCCAGCCCATCCCCTGCTCGGACTCGTGATACCAGCGCGATCGAGTTTGGGCAACCGCTACCGGGATCAGAATCGACCAGCACAGCCTCCAGAACCACTGCTCGCGAAACTCCGCAGGAAGGATTCCGTGAAACTGTGGTGGCGGTCAATTCAACTTCAGGCGTATTGCTGCCTTCGGGAACGGTCCTAAGTCTGCGATACCAGGGTGAAGAAACGCTTAATCTGTCGAGCGATTACCCACTTCAGGAAGTGCTGGTGGTCGATCGCGATGTGCGGAATCAGGAAGGCCAAATTATTGTGCCTGCGGGTAGTCAGGTGATTGGGCGATTTGAAACAGGCAGTTCAGGCAGCGAGTTTATCGCTCAGGCAATTAGCATCGATGGGGAAAGTTTTTTGCTAAACGGACGATCGAATAAACTATCGGGCGATCGGCAGCTCTCCAGCAACCAGATGATGCAAAACTCGGCGGTCGGCGCAGTCGCAGGAACGCTTTTGGGAGCCGTCACCGGAGTTGGACTGATTGCCGGAATCGCGGCAGGTGCAACAACCAGTGCAGCAACAACTTATCTGACTGCACCACAGCCCGCCATTATCGAACCCAATCGCGTGGTCGAAGTGCGGCTATTCGAGGATTTGCGCCAGCCAGGATATGGCATTGGCGGCTGATGTTTGAAAAAATTTTCATTATCCAATTCGCCCCCTAAACTTGAATTCCAGGAAGCACATCGTTTCCTGGAAGCATCTCAAAGTCCCCCAAAACTGGGGGATTTAGGGAGCGATGTAGAACCTCTGATTCTTCCGAATCACCCTCTTAAATCGTCATAATGTCGGACTCTTTCTCGGAAAGAATCTGCTCAATCTTCTGAATGAATTTGTCTGTCAGCTTCTGAACGCTGTCTTGCGTATCCCGCGCTTCGTCTTCCGAAACATCGCCGCTCTTTTCCTGCTTGCGGATTGAGTCGATCGCATCTCGACGAATATTGCGAATCGAGACTTTGCCTTCTTCTGCCATTTTTGCCGCCATTTTCACCAGCTCTTTACGCCGATCGCTCGTTAGAGGCGGAATGTTCAGGCGAATTGTGGAGCCGTCGTTATTGGGCGTTAAGCCAATGTCCGATAGACTGATTGCCTTTTCGATCAGGTTCATCGTATTACGATCGTAAGGCTGAATGGTGATCGTGCTGGCATCTGGTGTGTTGATGTTGGCAAGCGATTTGAGCGGGGTTGGAGTGCCGTAGTATTCAACCGTGACGCGATCGAGCAAAGAAGTATTGGCGCGTCCAGTTCGGATGGTGTTAAACGATCGTTGAGTTGCCTCAACGGCTTTCTGCATGTGGCTTTCAACGTCAGCTAATTTCACAAGACCCTCCAACAATCGTTCCAATCGACTCTCCCATCACTGCTCGACGAACATTGCCCGCCACGGAAAGGTCAAACACAATAATGGGGATATTGTTATCTTTACACAAGGCGATCGCAGTGGTATCCATCACCTTCAGGTCTTCGGTTAAAACGTGGCTATAGGTCAGGCTTTGGTAGCGACGCGCCTTCGGATTTTTCTTGGGATCGGAGTCATACACCCCGTCCACCTTAGTTGCCTTAAACACCACTTCTGCATTGATTTCAGCCGCTCTCAGGGCAGCCGTTGTATCAGTGGTAAAGAACGGATTTCCTGACCCTGCTCCAAAAATCACGACCCGCCCTCTCTCCAGGTGACGAATCGCCCGCCGCCGAATATAGGGTTCTGCTACTTCCTGCATCTCGATCGCACTCAACACCCGTGTGGGAACTTCGAGCCGTTCCAGGGCATCCTGCAAGGTCATCGCATTCATAACGGTCGCAATCATGCCGATATAGTCTGCGGTTGCCCGATCCATTCCGGCGGCTGCCCCTTTCACACCCCGAAAAATATTGCCGCCCCCTACAACGATCGCGGTCTGCACCCCTGCTGAAACAATTTCTTTTACTTCTTCTGCAATACTCTGAACCACAGACGGGTCAATCCCGTAAGACAGATCGCCCATCAGTGCCTCGCCGCTCAGCTTCAGCAAAACGCGCTGGTAAGTAAGTCCCATGAAAATATTTCTTTTTGCTCAAGACGCTTCCAACTAAAGATAGCAGAGGTGGGGAGGGGGTGAAGAGTGGATGGAGGGATGGGTGAGGAGTTGGGAAGATAGGGATAATGAGGGGATAGGGTGAGTTTTTCTGTAGGTTTGGGGCGGTGGCAATGGCTTTCAGATTTGAGTTGAAGGTTGATTGTAGTAGCGCTGGCCCACTTGGTATGACGATGGGCTTAGGTTTGGAGACTTTGACCCTGCTCAGCTTCCCATTAGGCAAGAAACACTCCAGCGTCTTCTAGGATGGCAGGAAGTTTATAACAACACCTATGAAGATGAATATCCGTATAACTCCAGCTTTCCCAGTGAAGAAGCACTAAAAATTTGGGTTCGAGAAGGGCTGCGGCTCTGGGTGCAGCTTAATAAAGAGCTAAGTTCTAAGTATGAGGTGATTAAGCAACTCCTGTATCAGGGTGAGGTACAGCCTTTTACGTTGGAAACTTTGCCGGATGAGATTCAGCAGAAGTTTAAGCAGGATATAGAGAACTCATCAGAGTCATTACTGTAGAATTTTGAGTTACCCAAGCTTGTAAAGCTCTTCCCATCTCCTCACCCACCGATCGCCCCCTCACCCACCGAATTCAACGCTACGGTAGAGACTGACGTGTTTCTGTAATTGTGATGCAGTCGTCGCCAATCCTCAAAGACCTCGTACTCATCGGCGGGGGGCATAGCCATGCGATCGTCCTAAAACAATTCGGCATGAACCCGGTTCCGGGAGTGCAGTTGACGCTGATTGCTGATGTGTCGCATACGCCCTATTCGGGAATGCTGCCGGGTTATATCGCAGGGGCATACCAGTTCGACGAATGCCATATCGATCTGCGTCCGCTTTGTGAGTTGGCTCAGGGGCAGATGATTGTTGATCGCGCCATTGGGTTAGACCTGAAAGAAAATTGCGTTTTGTTTGCGAATCGTCCGCCGATCGCCTTTGATCTTTTGTCAATCGATATTGGCAGTACGCCTGCCGCAGTCACAGTTCCGGGGGCGGCGGAGTACGCGATTCCGGTAAAGCCGATTTCTCAGTTTTTGCAGCGATGGGATCAGGTCATCGAGCGAATTGGGCAACAGTCTGATTCTTCAATGCGATTGGCAGTGGTCGGTGGCGGAGCGGGTGGCGTGGAGCTAATCTTGGGACTTCAGGCACGGCTACGGCAAATGCAACAAACATCTGGACAGCCCTCGATTCCCGAACTGCATTTGTTCCATAAGGGCGATCGGCTTGTCCCAGAAAGGCATCCTCGATTGGGACGGCAACTTGAGCGTGTGATGCGCGATCGAGGCATTCACCTGCACCTGAGCGAAACAGTCTGTGAAATTCGGGCCGTACCTGCTCAAAGTCCCCCAGGTTTGGAAGGCAGAAAAGAGAACAGAGGAGGCAGTGTAACGCTCTCAAATTCAACCCCTGATTCCCCAGCTCAGCCAAGCCAGACGCTAAAAGAAATTCACTGCGAATCTGGTCTAACGATCCCCGTTACAGAAGTGTTTTGGGTGACGCAAGCTTCGGCAGCTTCATGGCTAGCGGATTCTGGGCTGAAAACAGACGATCGCGGCTTCCTGCTGGTAGACGATCGGCTGCGATCGATCTCCCATCCTCAGGTGTTTGCAGCGGGTGATGTGGCGAGCATGGTGAATCATCCCCGTCCAAAAGCAGGCGTGTTTGCGGTGCGACAGGGCAAACCTCTGGCAAATAATCTGCGGCGCGTGTTGCAGGGCAAAGATCCGCAGCCGTTCAAACCGCAAAAAGAATTTTTGATTCTGGTAGGAACGGGCGATTCTCCAGAAGCAGGTCAGTTAAAGCGAACAGCAATTGCCTCCCGTGGAAATCTCAGCTTTGGTCCTCATCCAATTTTCTGGAAGTGGAAAGATTCGATCGATCGACGGTTTATGGAGAAATTCACGAGTCTAGAACCGATGATGTCGATAGATGCGAAACCTTTTGCTGCCGATGTCCCTCCTTCGATGCACTGCGCGGGGTGTGGCTCAAAAGTAGGCAGTTCGGTGCTTCAGCTTGCTCTGAACCGAATCAATCAATCGCGTCCCCCCGTTCTAAATCGCCCCGATATTTTGATTGGACTCGATGCCCCCGATGATGCGGCGGTGGTTAGTGTTCCGTCGGGTCAGGTTATGGTGCAGACCGTAGACTACTTTCGATCGCTCCTCAGTGACCCCTTTATCTTCGGGCAAATTGCGGCAAATCATGCGCTGAGCGATCTGTTTGCAATGGGGGCAATGCCTCAAAGTGCGCTGGCGATCGTCACCCTTCCTTATGGAACCACTACCAAGCAGGAAGAAACGCTGTATCAAGTGCTTTCAGGGGCGATCGAAGTGCTGCACCAGGCAAACGCCGTGCTCATCGGCGGACACACGATCGAAGGCGGAGAACTAGCGTTTGGCTTAAGCTGCAACGGCTTAGCAACAGCAGATCAGCTCTGGAAAAAAGGCGGGATGCAGCCCGGACAGGCTCTGATTCTCACCAAGCCTCTGGGAACAGGAACGCTTTTTGCGGCAAATATGCAGCTTCGGGCAAAAGGACGCTGGATTGAAGGGGCGATCGACTCGATGCGTTTATCCAATCAATTTGCGATCGAACCTCTACGGCAATCCAACACAACAGCCTGCACGGACATCACTGGCTTTGGGCTACTGGGACATTTAATAGAAATGGTTAATGCTTCTCGGGTGGCGATCGATCTCGACCTCAACGCACTGCCGATTCTAGAAGGCGCAAAAGAAACAGTGCAGCAAGGCTTTCTCAGTTCACTGCACCCACAAAACTTTGGCGCGAGTCGCTTCATCAAAAATCCACCCGTCCATCATCCCCTTTACCCCCTGCTATGTGATCCGCAAACCTCAGGTGGACTATTAGCAAGCGTACCAGGCGATCAGGCGAGGGACTGTCTGGCGGCTTTGAAAAACGCAGGCTATTCAGACGGCCGAATTGTCGGACAGGTTATTTCTGCGACTCCCGAAAATGCCGCTACACCGATTCGCATCACCAATACAATGCCCTACTAGGCAACCTCGAATCCCGGCTAATGCATATAAGTTATGCTGCACACCCCATCCTACTCGTTCAATCGCTCCCATTACAGGGCAGCCAGAGCTGCTTAAGTTTCAAAGTTCCCCATTCATTGAGGATCTAGGGGGCAATGCAGGACATTCATGACGTTTCAAACATCCTCTGACTCCTCTCTCGCTTCGATCCCCTCTCGTCCTATAGTTAGATTGCTGCTCATTGTGAACCGATCGTGAAAGCAATTACTCTCCTGGGATCAACGGGATCTATTGGCACTCAAACTCTCGATATCGTGGCGCAGTATCCCGATCAGTTTAGGATTGTCGGGCTGGCGGCTGGAAACAATGTCGAGCTGTTGGCGCAGCAGGTGCGGCAATTTCGCCCAGAGATAGTCGCGATCGGCAACGCAGCACACTTGCCCACCCTGAAGGAAGCGATTGCAGATCTCGATCCCCAGCCAATTCTGGTGAGCGGTGAAGCCGGAGTCGTGGAAGCGGCACGGTACGGAGATTCAGAAGCAGTCGTCACGGGTATTGTGGGCTGTGCGGGTTTACTACCAACGATCGCTGCAATTCAGGCAGGGAAGGACATTGCGCTAGCGAACAAAGAAACCCTGATCGCAGGCGGTCCTGTAGTATTGCCGTTAGTTGAAAAGCATGGGGTCAAACTGCTTCCGGCAGACTCCGAGCATTCAGCAATCTTCCAGTGTCTTCAGGGCATTCCGGTTGGCGGACTGCGAAAAATTCTGCTGACGGCTTCCGGTGGAGCATTCCGCGATCTGCCTGTCGAAAAGCTGACTTCAGTGACAGTTGCAGACGCGCTGAAGCACCCAAACTGGACGATGGGACGCAAAATCACGATTGACTCTGCCACCCTGATGAACAAAGGCTTAGAAGTGATCGAAGCACACTATCTGTTTGGCATGGACTATGACGGCATTGAGATCGTCATCCATCCGCAAAGCATTATCCACTCGCTGATCGAGCTTCAAGACACCTCGGTGCTGGCACAGTTGGGCTGGGCAGATATGCGCTTGCCCCTGCTTTATGCCCTCTCCTACCCAGAGCGAATCTACACCGACTGGGAACGGCTCGACCTTGTGAAAGCAGGCAGCCTCACCTTCCGCGCTCCCGATCACGAGAAATACCCCTGTATGCAACTTGCCTATGCAGCCGGGCGATCGGGCGGAAGCATGCCAGCAGTCCTAAATGCGGCAAACGAACAGGCAGTCGCGCTATTCCTGGAAGAAAAAATTCGCTTCCTCGACATCCCCCACCTAATCGAAACGGTGTGCGATCGTCACCAGTCACACCACCGCTCCGCCCCAACGCTGGAGGATATTCTGGAAGCCGATCGCTGGGCACGCCAAGAAGTCCTCGCCGCCAGCGAAACCGCCCGATCGATCAATGTTGCCTAGTCCTCGTTTAATCGCTCAAATCCAGACAGCATCAGAGCACGAACGATCGCAGTTGCCAGAATGAACACGGGGAGCAAAACCCGCACTATCCTTTAATCGATCACCGGATGCTCTGAAAACACAAAAATTCGCTGAGTCTCAAGCTGCTTGCAGACCTGCGACGGCATCACGTTAGTTTCAGGATGTGCCCGATCGAGGCGGAAAATTTGACGGTCGAGCTTTACCTGAAGGTTGCTAAGCGGATCTTGTCCTGTGGCAATCAGGAATTCAAGCTGCTTGACCGATCGCCAGCCTGTTAGCTCATCTAGAATTTTGCCGATCGCTTTGACATAAGGGTGATCTGGCTGCTGATACCAGTTTGGAGGAGACAGATCGACCTGGTCAAAGCCCAGATGAAAAATCAGCGATGAATTCCCAAAGAGGGCGATCGCCAGCGAGCGGGCTTCTTCTTGCAGCAACAAATCCTGACTTTGCGTCAAGGCACGAATTTTTTCCAGTCGCTCATAGCGATCGGTAACAGAAAGGCGATGGGTCGAAGTGTCTCCGATCGAAGAATCGTCCTGCCACTGAATCGCCACCGTGACCAGATAAGTTCTTAGCAGCAAATGTCCTAGCTTTTCGGCTTTGGTTGCCAGGTAATCAGCATTGTAGGTCGTTGCCTCAATGAGCAGCGGCACCCGATCGACCATCTCTAAGTCGTAGCCCTTCAATCCGGCAATCTTGCGCGGATTATTGGTAATCAGGCTAAACTTCTGCACTTTCACATCATTAAGAATCTGTGCGCCAATGCCGTAATTTCGCTGATCGGCAGGGAATCCCAACTTTTCGTTTGCCTCAACCGTATCCAGCCCCATGTCTTGCAGCGAGTATGCCTTGAGCTTGTTGACTAGCCCGATTCCACGACCCTCTTGCCGCAGATAAACGACTACGCCCTCGCCTGCATTCTCGATCATTTTTAGGGCAGCCTGAAGCTGCATCCGACAATCACATCGTAGGGAGCCAAGCGCGTCTCCGGTCAGGCATTCCGAGTGAACCCGCACCATCACGGTCTTGTCTTTAAAGGTCGCTGGGTCGCCTTTCACGATCGCCAAATGCTCTGAGTTATCGAGCTGATTCCGGTAGGCATACACCTGAAAATGCCCGAACTGAGTGGGTAGCTCGGCAACAGCCTCCCGCTGCACAAACCGCTCATGCTGGAGCCGATAGCTAATTAAATCCGCAATGCTGATAATTTTGAGCTGGTGATGCTGAGCATAGTCGATCAGCTGCGGCAATCGCGCCATTGAGCCATCCGGATTCTGGATCTCGCAAATCACCCCTGCCGGATACAGTCCTGCCAGCCGCGCCAGATCAACGCCCGCTTCGGTGTGCCCTGCCCGCTTCAAAACGCCGCCCTCTTTTGCCCTCAGCGGAAAAATGTGACCGGGACGACGCAGATCCTCCGGTTTCGTATTTGGATTAATCGCAAGCTGAATGGTACGGGCGCGATCGTCTGCCGAAATGCCTGTCGAAACTCCCAAATGCAACGCTCCGTCGATGCTGACGGTAAAAGCGGTTTGTTCGTTGCTGTCTTCAAAGGTACGGCTACTCACCATCAGGGGCAGATCTAGCTCATCTAGCCGATCGCCCGTCATTGCCAAGCAAATCAATCCTCGTGCTTCAACCGCCATGAAGTTAATCATGTCCGGTGTGGCAAACTGAGCCGCACAAATAATGTCGCCTTCGTTTTCGCGGTTTTCATCGTCTACCACAACGATCGATCGTCCTGCCTTCAGATCTGCCAGAGCCGCCTCGATCGAATCAAACTGAAACGCCGTGTCTGAACCTGAAAAAGAATGCTCTTGCCCATGTAGCGGTTCCACCATTAATCGCCCCAATTTTGAATGAATTCAGTCATTAGTTGATGAGTACAGGGGAGGCTGCCAATGAAAATCGTACAGCAGTCCTTTTGTATCGCTTTCCCCAATTTGCAGGCTCACCTCTATACTCTAATGTTAAATTTATTTAATTCAGTTCAGCCAGTACGATCGCCGATCTCCAGTAACACCCCGTGCAGCTCTTTCAATTTCTGTGTAATTCTCTTATGGGATAGGCCTCTTCTCCGTCCAATTGGGGCAAGCAGAGTGCCAACCCTGCGAGAAATCCCTATCGTCTAGGCTGCTAAAGTTTGAGCTGCTGAGATCTAAGTTGCCAACTTGCACATCCCCTGAGTCAGTCGGGTTAATCAAGCCAAATACAGCCGGCTCGTATTGTAAGCAGCAGTAGTGCGAATTTGCCTTTTTGTTTTTCGGCAACGAAACCGGATTCAGACTAAAATTTTGCTTTTGATAGACGTAGCTTATCGAGTTACCCTATTGTATTTTTACCAAATTGTATTTCTCTTAAATTTGGAGTAACAGAGCATCATGGGGGATTCAGAACGGATACCCGTTGGCATTATCGGCGCATCGGGCTATGGGGGCGTTCAGCTCGTGCGGTTGTTGGCTGATCATCCCAAGCTGGAACTGGTTTATCTGGGTGGGGAAAGCAGCGCGGGTAAACCGTTCTCAGAGCTGTATCCTCATCTAGGACACTACACGAAGCTGATGATCGAGCCGATCGACCTGGACGAAATTGGCAATCGCTGTCGAGTCGTCTTTCTGTCGCTGCCCAATGGTCTAGCCTGTGAGATGGCTCCTGCGCTGCTTGCAAAAGGCTGCAAAGTGCTGGATTTATCGGCAGACTATCGCTTTAGCAATCTGGATACCTATGAAACCTGGTACGGCAGGCAGCGTACCGATCGAGACATTGCTGAAACGGCGGTGTATGGGCTGCCCGAACTGTATCGCGATCGCATTGCCGACGCGCAGCTTGTGGGCTGTCCGGGGTGTTATCCCACCGCAAGCCTGCTGGCACTGTCGCCACTCCTAAAGCAGGGGTTAGTCGTGCCGGAGTCTGCCATTATCGACGCAAAATCAGGCACATCCGGCGGCGGGCGACAAGCCAAAACTAATTTGCTGCTGGCAGAAGCCGATCAATCGCTGGGAGCTTATAACGTGGGGCGGCATCGCCATACCCCGGAAATTGAGCAGGTTTGCAGTGATCTGGCAGGGCACGAGGTTCTCATTCAGTTCACGCCGCACCTCATTCCGATGGTGAGAGGAATTTTGGCGACGGTCTACTCAACCCTGCGCGATCCAGGACTCGTGCGGGATGACCTGATTACGATTTATCAGGCGTTTTATCGTTCCTCTCCCTGGGTGCGGGTGCTGCCCAGTGGAGTCTACCCGCAAACTAAATGGGCGTGCGGTACAAATCTTTGCTATATCGGCATTGAGGTTGATCCTCGTACCGATCGCGTGATTGTGATATCTGCAATCGACAACTTGCTGAAAGGGCAGGCAGGGCAGGCAATTCAGTGCCTTAACTTGATGATGGGCTGGGAAGAAACGCTCGGACTTCCTCAACTCAGCTTCTATCCCTAATTTAGGATTGGTAAATTTACTGACTTTGCTTTTCCTGCGCCCGGCTGGGAAAGCACGGTTAAATTGCGAACAGAACATAAATATTGCTTTATCGATCCCCTAAACAATCACCGTTTCCTAACAAGAAAAAGTAAAGCTACTGAAAATCGATCGTCAGAATCACGCTTTTGGGATTTCATAAGTTAAGGAACTAGTAATCCAAGACATTCAGCAAGTCCCTGCGCTTTGACATTTAAAAGCGACGGTTTTGTCTCATTCTGAGTCTTAACTCGTTCGCTGCGGATGCCATTCGCGGTATTAGCTGATTGTCACTGGTCTTCCGATAGGTCGCTGTTAAAGCTCTCATTTTGCCTAAATTTGGCGAAGGAGTATTGGTTCCTCAAAAAGCAAGCTACCTGCCCGATCAGACTTATAGAAGTATTACTATGGCATCCCTTAGCACGAACTCGATTAAAAAGCAGGCAATTCGGGGGGCGATCTGGACGGTTACCGCCTACGGAATCAGTCAACTGCTACGCTTTGGTAGCAACGTTATCCTCACCCGCCTGCTTTTGCCGGAGCTGTTTGGGCTGATGAGCCTGGTATATGTCTTTATTACTGGCTTAGTTCTATTCTCAGACTTGGGAATCCATACCAGCATTGTTCAGAATAAGCGAGGCGACGAGCCTGACTTTTTGAATACTGCCTGGACGATGCAAATCATCCGCGGTTTTCTGCTGTGGTTAGGCTGTCTAGTTCTTGCTTTTCCAGCTTCCCAAATTTACAACGAGCCGCGTCTTGCTTTGCTGCTACCGATCGTTGGGCTAAGCTCGGCTCTCGGAGGTTTCAACTCAACCGCCATTTTCACCCTCAATCGCCATTTGTCCGTTAAGCAGCTTGCAATCTACGAGTTGTCAGGGCAGGTCATTTCATTAGCCGTGATGCTCATCTGGGCGGTGCTTTATCCTTCAGTCTGGGCATTGGTAGGGGGTAGTCTTAGTTCCTCGATATTTCATCTCATTCGGAGTCACCAGCTCAACAAAGGTAAACCCAATCGCCTGACATGGGATCGCAGTGCAGTTAGAGAGCTGATTGGCTTTGGCAAGTGGATCTTTATTTCCACCGTGATGACTTTTCTAGCAAACCAATCCGATCGGTTGATCCTGGGTAAGCTGTTTAGCCTTGAAATGCTGGGCGTTTATGGCATTGCCTTTGCGCTAGCAGATATGCCGCGATCGTTGCTGCTGGCAGTCAGTAATAAAGTGATCTTTCCGACCTACTCCAGAATGACTGAGCTACCCCGCTCTGAATTTCGGCAGAAGATTTTGCGAAATCGTCAGCCGATTTTGCTCGTTCTGGCAGTGGGGCTGGCAATATTCATTAGCTTTGGGAATTTGCTGGTCAGCTTTCTCTACGACGATCGCTACGCGGCAGCAGGTTGGATGCTTCCCCTGATTTCACTGGGAACCTGGCCCCTCATGCTGACCCAGACGATCGATCCAGTTCTGTTCGCGATCGGAAAACCGAGATATAACGCCTTTGGTTCTTTTCTCAGTTTCCTTTTTTATGCCATTGGCATTCCAATTGGCTTCTCGCTTTATGGAGCTGTGGGAGCTGTAGTCAGCGTTGCGGTCAGCAACATTCCGATCTGGATTCTGGTTAGCTATGCACTATGGCGCGAACAGATTAGTGCCTTCCGGCAAGATATCCTCGCTACGGCTGTCTTTTTGACCACCCTGACCATTATGTTTGGAGTACGCTCCTTCTTTGGTTTATAACTTGATTGGTTTGTAAGGCTCTGGCATTGATGAATGACAAGTGGCGGGGGTGCAGCGACAAACTGAATTCAATTCTCATTGCGCCGCCGCCCAGAAGACGAGTCAATTGTTCAACCACTGATGCGGATAAGAGGGAATAGATGAAGATTACCTTTGTGATGGGTGGGCTGTCGCTTGCGGGCGGTGACCGGGTGATTGCAACCTATGCAAAAAAGCTTCAGGAGCGCGGACATGAAGTATCTGTTGTTTCTCGCCCTTCTAAAATTCCGACGCTCCGCGATCAGGTTCGCTCAGTGCTAGCCGGAAAAGGTTTGATTCCAGCTAGAAAACCGCCGTCCCATTTTGACAACATCGGCGTGACTTGTAAGCTGCTCGAACGGTTTCGTCCAGTCCAGGATGAAGATGTGTCTGATGCAGATGTTGTAATTGCAACCTGGTGGGAGACGGCTCATTGGGTTGCAAAGTTTTCTCCGGCTAAGGGCGCCAAGATTCACTTCATTCAGCATCATGAAGTTTTTGACTACTTGCCTCAAGCAGAAGCTGTATCCACATACTCCCTGCCTCTCCAAAAAATTGTGGTAGCGCGGTGGCTACAAGATTTGATGCGCGATCGGTACGGCAATAGCAGCGTTTCGCTTGTGCCCAACAGCGTAGATTCAAGGCAGTTTTACGCTCCCCCGCGCCACAAGCAATCTGTTCCAACCGTTGGCATGATTTACTCCACAACGCCTTGGAAGCGTTCAGACCTGGTGCTTGAAGCGTTTAAAATTGCGGCCAGCAAAGTTTCACAACTGAGACTGCTAGCATTTGGCGAGTCAAAGCTACCCGCAGAACGAATCCCACCTGCAAAAGTGACCTTTACCTACAAACCGACTCAGGACGAGCTGCGTGATCACTATGCTGGGTGCGATGCCTGGCTGTTTGGGAGCTGCACCGAGGGCTTTGGTCTGCCAATTTTAGAAGCAATGGCTTGCCGGACTCCGGTCATTGGTACGCCAGCCGGAGCCGCACCAGAACTGCTGGCAGACGGTGCAGGATTACTCGTTCCCCATAACAGCCCAGAAGCAATGGCAGAGGCAATTATTGCGGTTTGTCAAATGTCAGATGCAGAATGGCAACTGCTGTCGAATGCAGCATACCAAAAATCTGTTGATTATACCTGGGAGGATGCAACCGATCGATTTGAAGCCGCACTAAATCACAGCATGAAACATCAGACCGTGCCGAATCGAACCTCGCAACCTAAATCCTCTCAGGCAGAGAGCCTGTTGCATTGAAACAATGAGTGAATAAATGATTTTAGGACACGAGATTTTAGGACACAAGTGCAAGAAATCTTTAGGTAGTGAGCGACTAGCAGTGATGGAGAAACCGATATGGAGCTTACGCTAACTTATAATCCGGGCGGGCACGTTGCCCTCACTGTCCCGCTCGTCATGTTTGCCTGGATTCCGATCGTGCTGTATCTCTTCACTCGCTTTCCGGCGCAAAAGGCAGTTGTGATTAGCTTCCTCACTGCCTGGATGTTTCTTCCTGAAGCATCGCTAACTCTGCCGGGGCTGCCTGACTACACTAAGATGTCAGCAACGTGTTATGGAGTGCTGCTGGCAACTTTTATTTTTGATGTTGGTCGCTTTAGCTCATTCCGGTTTGGCTGGGTCGATTTGCCAATGGCAATCTGGTGTCTTTGCCCGTTTATCTCTTCCATGACGAACGAGCTAGGACCCTACGACGGCGTGGCAGCAGTTCTGGATCAAACCGTGACCTGGGGTATTCCTTACTTTTTGGGACGGATCTATCTAAACAGTTTGACCGGGCTAAAGCAACTTGCGATCGGGCTTTTTGTGGGTGGTCTGGTTTACGCCCCGCTGTGCCTATTCGAGTCGCGCATGAGTCCTCAGCTCCATAGAATCATTTACGGTGATATCGCGTTTGCAGATTTTGGACAGGCAATGCGTTTGGGCGGATTTCGACCGCTCGTGTTTATGCGGCATGGTCTAACCGTAGCTGCGTTCATGATGGCAGCAACGCTGATTGGCATCTGGCTCTGGCGATCGGGCACGCTGAAGCAGCTTTGGGGCATTCCGATGGATTGGCTGATTGGTGCACTGTTTGTCACGTTTGTTTTAATGCGCTCGACCGGAGCCTATTTTCTTTTAGTGGCAGGACTCGGCTTACTCGTTTCGTCGCGCTATTTTCGCACTGCCCTGCCTCTTTATGCCCTATC
Source organism: Leptolyngbya sp. ST-U4 (assembly GCF_039962215.1). Taxonomy (NCBI): domain Bacteria; kingdom Bacillati; phylum Cyanobacteriota; class Cyanophyceae; order Leptolyngbyales; family Leptolyngbyaceae; genus Leptolyngbya; species Leptolyngbya sp. ST-U4. The sequence continues at coordinate 12,328 of NZ_JAMPKZ010000004.1, read as the reverse complement.
CGCACTGATTTGTGGCTATCTCCTTGTCAATGCGGAGTCTGCAGCTTATGTAACAGATCAAATTATTGAAGCACTCTCAGGCTTTCTGCCGCCCGATCGAGTTCAGTCGCTCGAATTTCGATTCAATAATGAAGAGCTTCTCACCGACAAAGCCAGAGAGCGGATCTGGTTTGGCTGGGGTGGCTGGGGACGCGCCCGCGTACCAATCGACAATTATGGCAAGATGACCGTTCAGGATAGTTTGTGGATTATTGCCTTTGGGCATCACGGAACCGTTGGATTAGCCAGTATGACGCTCTCGATGCTCTTACCTGTGACTGCCCTAACTTGGCTGCGCTATCCGGCTCGATTGTGGTCACATCCCAAAGTTGCTCCAACGGCTGCTTTACTAGTCGTGATTAGTCTATATATGGTGGATAGTTTGTTCAACGCGCTCTTGAATCCAATCTATGTGCTGGCGATCGGAGGGGTTGCGGGTCTAGTGCTGAAGCCCGAAAAGCTCCGCTCTCCTACAAGCCATCAACGGTCTGTTGCTAGAAGGGTACTGGCACAGCAGCAATAATTTTTAGCTTGGCTCTCTTGACAGGACAACCTGAGTGAAAACCAATGTAGTAACCGATTTACGGCATCCTGTTTTGACCCAGCATGAACACCGTCAGCAAATACTAATTTAGTGAAAAATATGGGAGCACCCCTCAGGATTGCCTACCTCGTAAATCAGTATCCCAAGGTGAGCCACAGCTTTATTCGGCGCGAAATTGCGGGAGTTGAAGCCTGTGGAATTGAGGTTTTGCGATACTCGATTCGATCGTGCCAAGCAGAACTCGTTGATCCGCTCGACCAAAAGGAAGCAGAACTCACCCGAACGCTCCTGGAAGAAAATCGGCTCACCCTGCTGCTCAGCTTGCTTCGGACCCTACTCACAAAGCCGATCGGGGTCTTGGGGGGATTGAGATTAGCCTGGAAGCTGGGTCGAGCCTCCGATCGCGGCATCCTTCGCCATCTGATCTACTGGTTAGAAGCCTGTATTTTACTGCAATGGTTTGCCGAAGCGGGAGTTCAGCACGTTCACGCCCATTTTGGAACAAACTCAACCACCGTAGCGATGCTGTGCGCTGCGATCGGCGGTCCGCCCTACAGTTTTACGATTCACGGTCCCGAAGAGTTTGACACGATCGCCGCACTCTCGATCGTGGAGAAGATCAAACGCTCGGCTTTCGTGGTGACAGTAAGTTCGTTTGGCAAAAGTCAGCTATTTCGCTGGTGCGCTCAGTCGCAATGGTCGAAAATTTTTGTGGTTCATTGTGGAGTCGATCGAGACTTTCTGGCTCAGCCTGCAACGCCAACTCCATTGGAGCCTCGCCTGGTGTGTGTTGGGCGTTTGTGCGAAGACAAAGGACAATTACTGCTGGTTGAAGCCGTTCGCCAACTCGTATCAGAAGGAGTTTCGCTGAAACTGGTTTTAGTGGGAGACGGAGCTTTACGGCAACAGATTGAAGAGTTGATTGCGCGATCGAATCTGAAAAATTACGTTGAGATCGCTGGGTGGATGAGCAACTCCTCCGTGCGTCAGGAAGTCCTGGCATCCCGTGCCTTTGTGCTGCCCAGTTTCTCTGAAGGGCTACCTGTGGCAATCATGGAAGCTTTGGCACTGCATCGCCCTGTGATCAGCACTTACATTGCCGGAATCCCTGAATTAGTAATACCTGAAGTCAGCGGTTGGCTTGTACCTGCGGGTTCTGTAGAAGCTCTTACGGCAGCAATTCGAGCTGTACTGCAATCTCCTCCAGAAGTATTACAGAAAATGGGGCAGGCAGGGGCAGAACAAGTTGCATTCCAGCACGATGTTGCGATCGAAGCAAGAAAACTGGCAGCTTTATTTGGCGCAGTTCTGGAAACTTCAGCCCCACCATCTCCAGAAGCAATGATTTCTGCACAGTAGCCTTGTGCAAGTAGAACTGTGAGACCAAGCGAAAGCTTGAGGAAAAGCCAAAGCCGTGAATAGGGGCAAATTGCCCCCACGACCTTCAAAGCTATCTCCGGTTGCTTGCACTTGTGCTTTTGCTCAACAAGGGCCTGAGGTATGCCCTGCCTTACCTCGCTGTTCTGCTGCCGGGTTCCCCCTTCTACTGTTTTATACAGTCCTGCTTCATATAGTCCTGCTTCATATAGTCCTGCAATGCTCTTACATGCAAGGTTTCTGACTGAAGCGATCGAATTGCGGCTGCCGTTGCCGTTGCTCCCGCGATCGTGGTGACAATCGGAATTTTATACGAAAGCGCAGTGCGGCGAATCACGCGATCGTCCTGCTGAGCAGTTTCGCCAATCGGAGTGTTGATAATGAGCTGCACCTGCTGGTTTTTAATCGAGTCCAGCACATGAGGACGGCCCTCGTGCAGTTTAAGCACCAGATCAACATCCAGCCCGTGTTCTTGCAGAACTTTGCGCGTTCCTGCCGTTGCAATAATCTTGAAGCCCAGTTCAATCAGATCTTTGACGACCGGAACCGCAGCTAGCTTTTCGCGATCGTTCATAGAGACAAACACCGTTCCACTAAGCGGAAGCTCTTGGGAGGCGGCTAATTCTGCTTTAGCAAAAGCAGTGCCGAAGTTTGTATCAATGCCCATCACCTCTCCGGTCGATCGCATTTCTGGCCCCAGAATAATGTCTGTGCCGGGAAACTTCGAGAACGGAAGAACGGCTTCTTTTACCGCAATGTGTTTGGGAATGATCTCTTCGGTAAAGCCCAACGATTCAAGCGTCATCCCCGCCATAACTCGGGAAGCCATTTTTGCCAGGGGTACGCCGATCGCCTTCGAGACAAACGGAACGGTGCGAGACGCCCGCGGATTTGCCTCCAGAATATAAACCTGTTCCCCCTGAACTGCAAACTGAATGTTCATTAGTCCAACGACGTTCAGGGCTTTTGCAAGCTGCACCGTCCAGGTATGAATCGTTTCCAGCACTGCCTCAGACAGCGAAATGGTTGGAATTGAGCAAGCCGAGTCACCAGAGTGAATGCCTGCCTGCTCAATGTGTTCCATTACACCACCAATCACGACCCGCCCGGTGTGGTCAGCGATTGCATCCACATCCACTTCGATCGCATTTTCCAGGAACTTGTCGATCAGGATGGGGTGATCTGGCTCAATCTGCACTGCATAGGTCATGTAGCGATCGAGTTCTTCGTTGGAGTAAACAATTTCCATTGCCCGACCGCCTAGCACGTAGCTCGGACGCACGACCACCGGGTAGTCAACGCGCTGAGCCACCTGCACTGCTTCTTCATAGCTGCGGGCAAGGCCGTTGGGGGGCTGCTTAATCTCCAGCTCGCGCAAAATCTTTTCAAACTTCTCACGGTCCTCGGCAATGTCGATCGAATCGGGCGAAGTTCCCCAGATTTTGGTGTTGAGGGTTTGCAGGGATTGCTTCAGGGGCACTGCCAGCTTGAGCGGCGTTTGTCCTCCAAATTGAATAATGATGCCTTCGGGCTGCTCGGCTTCGATGACGTTGAGCACATCTTCTTTAGTCAATGGCTCAAAGTAAAGCCGATCGCTCGTGTCATAGTCGGTTGAGACTGTTTCTGGGTTAGAGTTCACCATAATCGTCTCAAATCCGTCTGCCTGCAGCGCAAAGGAAGCATGACAGCAGCAGTAATCAAACTCAATGCCCTGACCGATGCGGTTCGGTCCGCCACCCAGAATCATTACCTTACGCTTTTGCGACGGCAAGACTTCTGATTCAACCGTCTTATCAATTTCCTGTTCTTCACCCAGCAACAGAACTTCTGACTCGTAGGTGGAATAGTAGTAGGGCGTAAATGCCTCAAATTCTGCCGCGCAGGTATCAACCGTTTTGTAAACCGGGATCACGCCCAAAGATTTGCGGTAGGAGCGAACTTCATCTTCGGTTGTCTTAGTTGCGTAAGCGATTTGTCGATCGCTAAAGCCCTGCTGCTTCACGGCGTAAAGCTGTTCACGGGCCAATTTATCAAGCGGCGTTTTCTTCAGGAATTTCTCAGTGTCGAGCAATTGCTGCATTTTGTCGAGAAACCAGGGATCGATCGCCGTTAGCTCATAAATTTCCTCGACGGTCATGCCCATCAGCATCGCGTGGCGCACGGTGAAAATGCGTTCTGGGTTCGGGGTACGAAGTCCGGCGCGAATTTGCTCTAGGCTCGGCAGTTTTTCGGCTTTATCGCAGCCCCAGCCTGCCCGTCCGGTTTCTAGCGATCGCAGTGCCTTTTGAAACGACTCATGGAAGGTGCGACCGATCGCCATTGCTTCGCCCACAGATTTCATCTGCGTCGTCAGAACTGCCTGAGAACCGGGGAATTTTTCAAAGGCGAAACGGGGAATTTTCGTTACCACGTAATCGATCGTGGGTTCAAAGCTGGCAGGAGTTTTCTTGGTAATGTCGTTGGGAATTTCATCAAGCGTATAGCCAACGGCAAGTTTGGCTGCCATTTTAGCGATCGGAAATCCGGTTGCTTTAGAAGCCAGGGCAGAACTACGAGACACCCGCGGATTCATTTCGATCACCACCACAGCTCCGTCTTCAGGATTAACGGCAAACTGAATGTTGGAGCCACCTGTTTCCACGCCAATTTCGCGAATAATCTTAATCGAGGCATCCCGCAAACGCTGATATTCCTTATCCGTTAAGGTTTGTGCAGGCGCAACGGTAATCGAATCCCCCGTGTGAACTCCCATGGGGTCAAGGTTTTCGATCGAACAGATAATCACTACGTTATCTGCCAGATCGCGCATGACCTCTAGCTCATATTCCTTCCAGCCCAGCAGCGATTTTTCGATCAAAATCTGCGAAACCGGACTCGCATCAATTCCCGACTGAGCAATCTCTTCAAATTCCTCCTGGTTGTAGGCGATCCCCCCGCCCGTGCCGCCCAGAGTAAACGCCGGACGAATAATTAAGGGATAGGAACCAATTTGCTGCCCGATTGCACGGGCTTCTGGCAGTGTATTTGCCAGACCTGAAGGACACACCTCGACCCCAATCCGCTCCATTGCTTCTTTAAATAGCTTGCGATCCTCCGCCATTTCGATCGCCGGAAGCTTTGCCCCGATTAGTTCGACTTTGTAGCGATCAAGGGTTCCGTTTTTAGCTAACGATACTGCCAGGTTTAAAGCGGTTTGACCGCCCATCGTGGGTAGAATTGCGTCCGGTCGCTCCTGCTCAATAATTTTTTCCAGAATTTCTGGCGTAAGCGGCTCAATATAGGTGCGATCGGCAGTTTCCGGGTCGGTCATGATCGTGGCTGGGTTAGAGTTGACCAGCACCACCTCATAGCCCTCTTCGCGCAAGGCTTTACAGGCTTGTGTTCCTGAATAGTCAAACTCAGAGGCTTGACCAATCACAATCGGACCAGAACCAATTAGCAGAATCTTACGGAGATCGTTACGGCGGGGCATAGCAATTGTGCCAGGGTCATCATTAAAATCCGATCCATTTTAGAGGGTATTCGGCCGATCGGTTTGCTGCACCTGATTCTTTTTGAAAGTAAAGTTCCGCGAAGCTGGGTTATCTCTGCTCATTTTGCTTTGCTATTTCCAGTTCCTCCGCTTACTGGTGATCCCAATCGTTGTTCTGCTGAATTAAATCATGAAAAGAAAGTAAAGCAGCAATGAGAGGATGCTAGCCAGCTTGATGACGGGATACCTATTTCTGCTTTTTCGTCATCTTTTAAGATACAGTGGTCAATCTGTCAACCGCTTTTAAGCGCGAATTGAATGAAAAAGCTTTCTTGCTTGTAACAATTTACACTTCCATCTCACTGATAAAATTAGGCTAATCCTATGAAGAGTTCTACTAATAAACTCCCTATTATGGGGTTAACTCATAACTGAGCGAACGACACCGACTACCCCTGGCTTTGGCAGGTCATTGGTTACTCATTTAACCCAACATAACTGGCAAAGTCAGGAGTTTTTCTGCTTCATTTTCTTCCTTAGCTAACTAATAGACTATTTACTCCTGTTAAAACTAAAGGCTTCAATCTGAAGAAATTAAAGCTTTTTTAGCTAAATAAAATTAGTTTTGCAGCAGATTAAGAAATGAAATAGAGTAGCTTGAAAACGTCTATTTAGATTTGGGAATGATACAAGCAGTAAGGGGAATTTATCGCTGTGAAAGCAACAGATATGCGATTGGCAAAAGGTGATCGAGGTTCTCAGATTGGAAAGCTACAAAGGCTTTTGCGCCTGCACGGATTTAGTTTAGTCGCGCTCGATGAGTTCTTTGATGAATCGACCAACGAGGCTGTGATTCGGTTTCAGCAAGAGTACGACCTGGAGGCAAGCGGCATTGTTAATCTGGAAACCTGGAAGGCACTCCGGGAAATGCTGGTTTACTCTGTCACAGACGATTCTGAACTGTATAAAGGGATTCGTAAGCCCCTTGCAGTCATGCAGCTTCAATGGCTTCTTAGAAGGCATCGCTATCTAGATGTTGAAGTTGATGGACGATTTAGTTCTGTCACTCAAAAAGCGGTTATTGATTTTCAGTTAAAGCATAATCTTCCTGCAGATGGAATTGTAAATTCTCTCACCTGGGCAGCACTACGGAATAACTTGCAAAAAACCTCGTAAGATAAAAGCCATTCGCAGACAACTGTTTTCGCTGCGCTCTAAAGTTGCATGAGAGTGATTGGCTTGATCAGCGGTACATCGGTCGATGGAATTGATGCCGCTCTTGTCGAAGTTTCTGGAACACCGCTCAGCTTGCAGCTCGAATTATTAGCCGGGAAAACTTATCCTTATCCTAAAGCCCTGCGCCAGAAAATCCTTGCAGTTTGTGCAGGGGAACCGCTTGCGATGACAGATCTAGCTGATCTTGACGATGCGATCGCCACGCAGTTTGCCCAGGCTGCAATTGAGATTCAGCACGGCTTGCCACCAGCCGAACTGATTGGCTCCCACGGACAAACCGTTTTCCATCGCCCGCCTGCGCTCGATCCGGCTTTACCCCACCCCTCAGCCATCCAGAATTTGGGCTACAGTCTTCAGCTTGGACGAGGCGCATTGATTGCATGGCTAACAGGCGTTACGACCGTTAGTAATTTCCGGGCTGCTGATATTGCCGCTGGGGGGCAGGGCGCGCCACTCGTTCCGGCGATCGATACCGTTTTGCTGCGCCACTCAACTCGCGATCGCTGTATTCAAAATATTGGTGGCATTGGAAACGTAGCCTATTTGCCTGCGGCTGCCTCTAAGCATGCGCTAGCTCAAACAACTTACGGCTGGGATACCGGACCAGGCAATGTTTTGATTGATCTCGCTGTGCAGCAGTTTTCCAACGGTCAACAACACTACGACGTGGATGGTGCTTGGGCAGCTCAGGGCAAACCCTGTCATGCACTTGTAACTGAATGGCTGAAGCAGGATTTTTTCCAGATGCCGCCTCCAAAATCAACCGGACGTGAGCTTTTTGGGGTTGATTATCTCCAGCAATGCTTGAACGATGCTGCTGCCTACTCGCTCTCTCAGGCAGACATTTTAGCAACATTGACCGAACTCACTGCTGTGTCGATCGCTGACAGTTATCATCGGTTTCTGCCGTGCCTACCTGATGAGGTTGTTCTCTGCGGCGGCGGCAGTCGTAATTCCTACTTGAAACGGAGATTACAGGCTAATCTGGAGTCACTCTTGATTAGTACAACAGATCAGCTTAACCTGGATGCTGATTATAAAGAGGCAAGCGCATTCGCGGTACTTGCTTACTGGCGTACCCAGAGCATTCCCGGTAATCTCCCGGAAGTGACAGGAGCGCGGCAAGCCGTTCCCTTAGGGGAAATCCACATGGCATTCGCCCCAGCGCGTTATTAACATAGATTGCTGTCTGCAACTCGATCGGCAGCTGCGGGGCAGGATGATAGGAACAAATCTTGTGACTCACACGTTTTTGCTGGAATCAGGACGCTGGATATTGCAGGGCAACTGGATCGATCGCAATGCAATGCCTGTCACCGTCAAGGGAAAAATTCTGGTTGCCTGGAGCCGAGATGACTGGTTCACAATGGTCACAAAGCTCATGTTTCCTGGGGGCGATCGGGACGAGATTTCTTTTCAGTATCGCGGACGGCTCAACACAGGCGATCGACAGTACACGTTTGTGCTTCAGCACAGTTTGCTGGGACGAGTCGAAGGCGAAGGCTGGGTTGCCCCCGAATCGATCGTGCAACGCTATTGGGCATTAGGCGACAAGCGAAGACGCACCGGATTTGAGACGCTGCATCAGCTCACTCCCGATCGCTATTGCCTTTCCAGCAGCATTATGGCGGGGCATCAGCTAGACAGTACGATGGAAGCGATCGTCGAACGCCAGCCTAATCAGTAGATCGCATAGCTGTCTGATATTCGCTTTGGAATGCTACGGGAATCATTTGCAAAATTCCACTAGCCCTTTTGGTCATATCTCCTCCCGCTTAACGATCGGCTCAACGGTTCGCATCTTGCAGTCCAGCATCTTGCAGTCCAGATACCATGCTGCTGTAAAGCGTGAAGAAATGATTCTCATCGAGAGGAGCATCCGCATCATTCCAGGTTGCAGACACACAGTAGCGTTTGCCCGTCTGAGAGACTAATTCATGCGTCAGATTTAACACTCCTGGTTCCGAGCCACCTTTATACGCCACCTGCGACCATCCAGCAGGACTGATACCTGGATTGACCCTCGTTAGTAGCAGATCGGATACCTGACCTATCAAGCTGCACAGTTCACGGGCGGTAAAAAACCATTCGACATCAAGTGCAGTCGGACGATCGCTGAGACTGGTGACCTCAGGGAGGGATACTTGTACGAGTTCCGACAACAGCTGCCGTCGCTCAATTTCGTTGCCAGCTCGATAGCGCGTTAGCAGCGACGCATTTGGAGCAGCTTTGAGAACAAACGCTTCACGGGTGGTCAGAAATGGACGATTGCGCGGCGCAAATTCCTCCACTTTCTCTCGACCCACCCAGCGAATTAGCAGATCGGTTGCCGTATTGTCGCTTTGAGAAATCATCAGTGTTGCCAGGGTTTGAACGGTCAGCAGTGCGCCATCAAACCAGTTCTGTAAAATGCCGCTCGGTAAGCTTTTGTCTTGAGGCTCAAGTGCGACAACATCTGCCCAGGAGTAACGCCCTGCCTGAATTTCCTGATGTAATGCAGCCAGAATCGCAAGCTTAAAAGTAGAACCTACTGCCATCGGCTGGTCTGCATTAAGGGAGGCTAATTCAACCCCACTCCCTGTCGGGGTTTCCGTTGTTTCAACAACCAGCAGGCTTACCTGACCGGGTAGGGCTTGGAACTGTTCGATCGCATCAGGTAGGGCGATCGCATTCGAGTGAATGTCATGAAACCAAAGGCTGCTAATTTTTTCTGTTTCGTCCAGCCGAATCAGTGCCGCCAAGCTTCCCCGCTCAAACACGACTCGGTAGCCTTCTCCTTCGGACTGTAGGCTCTGAAATGTTCCTAGCTGGTTCTGCAAATCGCGGATGATTTGCTCTGGTGAAACTGGAACCTGACTTAAAAAAGAATCTGCAAACCATTGCCGCTCAATCTCAGGAGCAGTAAACAATCGCTCAAGGGCTGCTTGGGGTGAAATCTTTGGTTGTTGTGACATCATGACGGGAGCGGATGCGATAGAAAGGTGGACAGGGAACAACATCGTAGACCAGTGAATTGAGGCTGCGAGAAATTTAATCATTTGTCCTGGAAGAATGCTGCGATCGATTGCACGATGAGTGCCCGGTAGCTGAAGTGCAATTCATCGATGAATGATAGTCAGAACATTCTGAGAATAGAGCGCGCCTTGCAATGTTCGCTGCTAATAGGCGTTAGCGTTCATTCCAGAACTGCTGTTTCTGTTGACCCTTGACCTGCTTTTAGTTTCAGGCTATTTTCCTCTCATGCTAGCTCGATTGAAATTCAGCAGTTCAAAACTGATTTTCTCCTCATTCTGCTGTACCGTTGCCTGCAAGGTTAGGCTCAGCCAGCAAAGAACAATTAGCCGCAATTTTCCTTTATCGCTCACTGCTTATGACCGATCCAACCGCAAATTCTCTTGATCTGGATACCCTTGTCAGCTTGATGTCTCAACTAATCGACCTACCGATCGCTCCAGAATATCGTCCAGGGGTCATCGCAAACTTGGCGCGCACTCAGCAAATTGCTCAGTCCGTGATGGAATTTCCGATTCCCGACGAAATCGAAGTTGCCCCTATTTTTACTCCTGAACCATGACGTTTGAGTTTCAGCAAGCCGATGCGCTGACGATCGCTGATGCCGTGCGATCGGAAACTGTTTCAGCCCGGACAGTAACAGAAGCAGCCCTCGCCCAGATTGCCGCGCAGGACAGCAAGCTCAACAGTTTTACACAAGTCCTGACAGATCAAGCATTAGCCGATGCCGACGCGATCGATCGGGCAATTGCCAACGGGGGAGACCCTGGAGTGCTGGCGGGTGTCCCTTTTGCCGTCAAAAATCTGTTTGATGTCGCCGGGCTGCCGACCCTGGCAGGCTCAAAAATTAATCGAAATCGTCCTGTGGCAAGCCAGGATGCCAATGCAGTAGCGGCATTACGACGGGCAGGGGCAATCCTGTTGGGCACACTCAATATGGATGAATATGCCTATGGCTTTGTAACGGAAAATAGTCATTATGGTGCAACGCACAACCCCCATGATCTGCGCCGGGTTGCTGGAGGCTCCTCTGGGGGATCTGCGGCTGCGGTTGCTGCCGGACTGGTTCCGCTCACGCTAGGTTCCGATACCAATGGCTCAATTCGCGTTCCTGCGGCATTTTGCGGCATCTACGGGCTAAAGCCGACCTACGGTAGACTGTCCCGCGCAGGCGTTTTTCTGTTTGCCAGCAGCTTTGACCATATTGGACCCTTTGGGCGATCGGTTCGAGATATTGCAGCGGCATTTGACCTAATGCAGGGCGCAGACCCCACCGATCCTGTTTGTACGCTGCGTCCTCCCCAGGCTTGTCTGCCTCAGCTCGATCGCGGCATTGACGGCTTACGCATTGCTATCGCAGACGGCTATTTCGCTCAGGGTGGTGAACCCGAAGTCTTTGCTGCTGTGGCTCAGGTGGCTGAGGCTCTTTCGGCAACTCAGCAAGTCGCAATTCCTGAAGCACAGCGAGCCAGAGCTGCCGCTTACGTGATTACGGCTTCTGAGGGAAGCAACCTGCATTTACCCCGCCTGAAAACTTGCCCGCAGGACTTTGATCCGGCAACACGCGATCGATTTTTAGCAGGAGCAATGATTTCAAACACCTGGTATCTCCAGGCACAGCGATTTCGCCGCTGGTATCGCGATCAGGTAAGGGAAATTTTTCAAGAGGTCGATTTAATTCTTGCGCCGACTACGCCCTGCGCTGCACCCCTGATTGGTCAAGAGAAAATGGTTTTAGACGGGGTTGAAATGCTAGTTCGTCCAAATCTAGGACTCTACACACAGCCGCTTTCCTTTATTGGGCTACCGATTCTCTCGGTTCCCATTCACCGCCCTGATCAGCTTCCCGTCGGAGTGCAAATAATTGCTGCTCCCTATCAAGAGGCTCTGCTCTTAAGAGCAGCAGCGATGTTAGAAGCAAAAGGAATTACAGCCGCACCTGTTTCAATCCCGGATTAGCAGCGGGTCGGCGATTATTCTTCCTTGAGCCAAAACTTCCAGGTAGACCCGATCGCCGCACCAGCTCCTGCAAAAAAACCCATGCCCATGCCTTCCAGCTTTTTAACAACTGGGCTTTTGGTTAGACAGGAATTATCGACTGCACTACTGGTCATACACTCATTGATTTCTGCTTGACTCGCAGTTGCACCCAGCACAACGCCCATGACGCTACAGCAGAATACATAGAAGTAGAGTCGGTGGGGCTTGAGTGACTTTGATTTTCTACCCATAGATGGATGCGATAAACCTTAACAGCTTTATGTACTGTTGCTTATCTTAATCGACTTTGGCAGCCATAGAATTACTGAAATAAGATGAAGTTCATCAGATTTTAATACCTGTACTTGGTAATAACCCTGAACTCTGAGCCTTAATCTCAAGACGGGTATAATTCGCTTCGCGTTGCAATCGGGCTGCTGATCCAACGGATGAATTCGGTAAGGGTAGTTTACACCCCCCTAGCGCAGAACTCCCTATCCGAGAATCCTATTTCCATTCAGCAATGCCCTGCAATCTAAATAAATTGACAGAATAGATTAGACTTCTTGCACGAATCGAAGAGAAGAGCTGAAAGTAGATCAGCCCTACTGAAATGACTCATGCTCTACCCGCAAATCCAAACCCTCAACCCAGTTGCCTTTCGCCGG
>NZ_JAMPKZ010000039.1:0-29934 GCF_039962215.1 Leptolyngbya sp. ST-U4 | reverse complement strand
CTCTCGTTGTAACATCCTTGCAGCCATGCCGGAAGTCATTCGTCAGCACACGCTATTTCACTGGTGGAGGCAGGCATAAAATAGTGTTACTTTACTATCCGGATTCCGTATCAACAGTCCGGACAGTTTTAAACTGCTAACGGTAGGATGCAGGTTTCAGCCCTCTTAAAGGGGGCAAATGCCAACGGTAGAATGCGGGTTTCAGCCTCTGCCCCAAAAGTTGTCCGAAGTATTGTGATATGAAAGTCGCTTTTTGCTTTCTTGAAGGTAAAGTGATTGTAGAGCATGAGGGTTACTCTACAAGTTGCCCCAACCGTTTGAGGATGGCAAAAACGCTAATCAAATCGTCCAGTTCTCTAATCCCAAACAGCTTGGAAACCGCGTATCGGGGTAGATTTCCTTTCATGAGTTTGATGAACATGAAGCTGCCACCACTGGTTATCATGCCATAGCAGGATTGGTCAGGATTGGGGCTTGCCAGCATATAAGCCAGGATTTGCGCTAGTCCTGCTTCTACGGAATAGGAGGCGCGTTTGGATTCAACCACCAACACCCACAAACGGTCTTTGAGAACCAGGGTATCGAGACTGCCCGTAATCAGAATGTCCTCTTCTTCGGTTTGAATCTCGATCGACGGTTCCGATCGCACATGAAACGGTGGAAGATAGAAGCCCGCCAAAAAAAGAAGGGGATCGACGACGGACATTCGGATCACGCCTTCCAGGAGAGGCGGATAGTTGAGTAGATTGACAAAGCCATCCCGAATGCGTCTAAGCTGCTCCTTCTCCAGATCGCTGACTTCGGGCAGATTGCCCTGCCATTCCGGGAAGAATGCTCGATCGTCAACGAACTGAATGCCAAAATCGTCGATCAAGGTTCGCAACGTTACGGTCTTCGCCTGGATTATCTGTACCATCGTCTTCTCTTTCCCCAGTTCAATCAGTTTTCCTGACGCAACCCTGTCTGATCCAAGATGCTCTTTTATTTTGATCGGCAATTCAGTTAATGAGGGAAGCGAGCCAGTTTCTGCACAAATGCTGCATGTTCTGGCAATCGCGTTCCTTGTTGCACGACCGCTAACACTTGCTGCAAATCTCCGGATAGCAGAGCCTCGACTGCTAACCACAATCCTGGAAAAACTTGACTTTTGATCATGCCATCTGCGTCTACAGGTAGGCTCAGGTAATCGCCTTCACTCAAATAAAACCAATCTAATTTCCGCTCCAGGACTTGCCAGACGATGTACTCTTGAACGCCAGTCCGTCGGTAAGCAGTTTTCTTCGCGTGAAGATCGATCGCTGCACTACTTGCAGCAATTTCAATCACCAGTTCAGGCGCACCTTCGATATAATCGTCTTCACTCAGCCGTGATTGCCCCCCAAATGCCTCATCAATCAGCAGCACTGCATCCGGTTGCGGTTCGTTATCGAGATCAAGCCGCACTGTTGGCGCATCTCCCGTTAACACACCGGGTGTCACGGCTGCATAGTTTGTCAACCAGCCCATAATCCAGCTATGGGGCTGACCATGACTCCTGAAGCGCAATGCGGCAGGCATATAGACAATTCCTTCAATCAGTTCCGCTTTCTTGAGTTGGGGCATGGCACTGTAGCGTCGCTCAAACTCGAAACGAGTGAGCCGATCGCCATTTTCCAGCGGGGGAATTTTAGAGTCCTGCGTCAGACGGTCCACCATAGGGCAATTCTTAAGGACTGACAGAATTAACTTTCATTCTAGGGCTTACATTTTCTACGTCGCGTCCCCCGATCGTCGATCGAGGATTCCTGTGGAAAGGACGACTAAACCCGCCGATCGTGCTCAATCCCACCGCAGCCTCCGCTTCCCTGTTCACCGTCATGCCGCCTTCAGAATTTTGGGTAGCACTCGGAAGTGCTCTATTGCTAGCGCAGGGAGCGACGGACTGAGGAAGTTAAGCCGACTGTTCAAGCTGCGATCGATCCCACCCGACACTTTGGGATTCTGGAGGATCAAGAGACAGAGCATACGCTTGCCAACCGCTAATATGCCAATTCTGGGTTTCAGAACCAGGGGAAATTAGAGCTTCCAGAGTTTCGAGTCGTGCAGTCAACAGGGTTAAAATTTCTGCTCCGGTTCGGGGCTGCCGCAGGCTTGAAAGGACTTCTCGTTCCACGTTCATGATATGAACACACCGTAGATGCAGGAATGTCCCCACATCCTGGCACTTCTCAAAATTGCTGCCCCAGCAGTTCACGGTATTGGGACTAACTCCCAGAACGTGATGCAGCTCTGCGACACAGGCTTTTCGATAGCCACGATCAAAAGGATAAATCCCCCGCTTTTGCCCGACCCAAATTTGGCAGTAGTCGGCTGACGTGAGCGGCTTTTGGCTCCATCTTTCTAAAATTTCTGAAACACGCACCGGATGGCTCATGGTCAACGTCCTTGTATCGAGTGAAGCAACAAAATTCCTGCCTGTCTCTTGCGATCGACTTAGAAATAGAATCGCCAGGGTTGTCCTAAAAACTGCTAAAGCATGAGAAGCGGAGCCGGACTGCTGGGAACTGACCGAGCAGATTCCTCTTCGACCCTCCGGCAGGGGTAGAAACAATCGCCAAAGGCAGGGAAGTTTTACTTGGCGAGAAGGCGAGAAGCTGGAGGAACCTGGGGTAGTTTAGAGTTCGGAAGCGCAGCCCTAAAGAGTACCGCAACCGAGGTAAGGAAAAAGGCGGCGATGGCGAGCGCAACCGATAACTTCAAGCAGACTGTTGTTGAGGGGGATCGATGGGAATAGATAGTAAGCCCAGCTTTTTTGCCAGCTCCACCCGTGCCGATTCGGTTGCCTGCACCATGCTGCCAATCTCGGCGATCGCAAGTTCTGTCCCCAAGCGAGAGCCTTTTTGCGTCGCGTTCAGCTTCAAGGCATCTTCCAGTGTCCGATCGTTGCTGACAAACTGCTGCAAGGTCGTATTGAGGCTATTAATCGCTTCAGTTAGGCGATCAGTGGAATCAACAACCGTTAGCTGAAGCGGCTGAATTCCCTGAACCGGAAGCGGCACTTCTGAATTTCTAAGCGTGATGCCAGCACATACTTGGGGGTTAGCAGCAGTCTGGGTCTGGGCTTGAGCCGCCTGGTATGCCGCAACCAGTTCTGCGTTTTGCTCCCAGAGTTGGGTTTTCCAGGCTTCAAAGGGCAAGCCTGAAGTCCGGTATTGCCCCATCAGTTCGACACAAAGCGGGCTGTACCGCTCATCCGGCAACTTGAGGTCAGATTCATGGAACCAGGGGCAGGCTTCTTTGACCTTCTGGAACCACTGCTGCACCGATTTGCGCGACACACCGTAATACTCGGCGATCGCTTTGGTGAATTGAGGTTCAACAGGCTGCCATAAGGGAGGTTGGTTCGTACGACCTTCGCGGGAAGTGGCAGGGGAAGTCGCAGCCACCTCGCGTTCAGCTTCGGGGATGGGTGGCAGGTCGGTTTCGGCGGGTGGCAGGTCAGCTTCTTGGGAAAAGGCGATCGAGTCTAGCACCGGTTGAAACGCCGATGAATTCATGTATTGCGTCATATTCTTAGGCTCTTGAAAGAATTCATGCGAAGTGGGGTTTAGTTCTTACCCCAGTTCCTACGAAGCATGGTAACATGATTGCATCAGAATGCACCAAATTGCACCAATAGTTAGCGTAGGGGTTAGAGTATGCTTATGTCAGAACCAGTTGGACAGGAAACAGTGGATCGCATCAGCATTGACATTGAAGGACTTCGAGAGCCTTTAGAGGCTGTTGCCGCTAAAGAAGAGCGCAATCTGAATCAGATGATCCGGTTCCTGTTAAAAGAAGGGCTGGCAAGAACTTCAAGTCGTTCAAACCGCAGCGTAAAAACGTTTAAGCCGGGATGGGTGGAAGAAATAGAGACTGACGAGCTTGCAGCAATGGCGACAGAAATTATTACCGAGCTAGAGCGACGTGCTCAAAACAACAAAGCAAATCTGCCATAGCAAGCTTGTTTACTGAAAGTCTTGTTCTGCGCTCATGCAGCTAATGCGCTTAATTTAGTGATCCGGTAAAGCTTTTGCTTCCGGACAGCAGCATTCTTCCTAACTAATGCAGCCTTAGCCAGTCCCAAGCCTGGTTTTGAAATGCAGAGGGAGCCAAATAGAAAGCGATCGCCCACCGTCCAAAGTTTGCGATCGCCCTCTAAATGTTGTTTATCTAATCACGAATATGGTATCAAAAAATTCCTGGCAAGGTACACCTCTTGCCCCGGATCAGCTTTTTAGTGCTGGTTTTCGCGATGGCATAAATCATCGTGCCCCTCATCCGCAGTTTCAAGACAACACCCACTACCTCAAAGGCTACGCGGAGGGGTGTCGCTCCACTACCGAAAACCCAGAACTGACTGCCTTTTGTCGAATTTCTGACCTTACAACTGCCCTACACTCAGTTCACCGCTGGGAACAGGATCGAGAACGGCTGGGTTTTGGCAAAGTTGCCCTGGGCTACCGCAACCACTACTGGATAATCCTGGTCACGAAAGATCTGCACGACAAAGTTCTTCCCTTCTAAATCAATTTGATTGCAGGCGATCGCCCTTTTCAGTTGGAGAGAGGCGATCGCTCCCTTGTTGTTTGTCCTCTTTTGGAAACCCACCCTTGTTGTGGGTCAACTTTCCTATGCAAAAACTCACTGCCTTCCCCCGTCCGGCTTTTCCTCAAGCGCACTCTGAACCGGAAGAAGTTCTGGGAAATTCGATCGTCCTCGATCTTGACCAATTCCCAGAACTGCAATGGATCTCCCGCTACCTCGTTGCTCTGCACAAGCTCCAGGCTGAACGCGATCGTCTCGCTCAAGACATTCGGGCGATCGAGCAAGAGGGCGACGTGTTCTTTGACCAATGGATTGAACCCTACACGAAGAACAAAAACGGGAAGCAATACACCTACCACCAATTGCGGTGGCTTACAGGCGAGTATAAAAAATCGGGTCAGCCCAAGGTCAAAACCAAGCATCTCTCCCATCAGCAGGTGGGCGAAGTCCGAGCGGCGATCGAGCGGGGACAGCAGGTAAAAGTTCTCCAGGAGCAGCAATCGCTAATTGATGCACAGATAGTTCGTCTCAGGCAGCTTGTGCGGAGTACAGGAAGACGGATGCAACGGTTGAATCAACCTTCTCGTGCAGGGAGGAGATGATCATGATTCATAGAACGTTGGAAGCAAACTCTATTCCCATTCCCCCTCAACTGGCAGGCTTGCTAAAACAAACGCTGGGTAAATCTGGAACGGGGTTTGATGAGAGTGTTTTTTTGCAGCAGTTACATTACTGGACGACCAATTCAGCCGTGTCTGGTTGGATCGTCGATGGCAGCAAATGGATTTACAACTCGCTTAAGTCCTGGCAAGAGCAGTTTCCCTGGATGACGCAGTATAGCTTAAGGAAGGCGATCGCTAATCTGAAAAAGCTTGGGCTGATTCAGACGGCTCAACATTGGATTACTTCTTATAAGCGTGTCATGTTCTATCGGATTAATTACGATCGCTTGTCCGCTTTTACTGGAACCGTATGCGATCTTGTCACACCTCGATGTGCGAACAGTGATCCGACCGATGTGTTGAATGATCGCACAACCAATACAGAGATTTCTTCAGATAATGAACTGGAGTACCTGAAGCGGCAACTTGACCTGTTATATGCTTGAAGAGTTAACGAATTGGAGTTCGCTGGAAATCAGGCTAGATAGAAAGCGATCGCCCACCTCCGTTTTCTGACGGCATGGCGTAACGATGTCATATAAAAAGTCTGCTTGCCTGCACCAATCGATTGACCTGTAGTGAAATTCGGTCAACTTGATCAAGCGCAGCAGTAGGATGAGTCTCCTAAACACTCATGCTAATTTGCGGTTTTCTCCGAGGTCAACAGCACTTAATGAGAGTTATGGTTCTAATGTGTTGTTAGCAGGAATGAAATGAAGATGAATCCTCAAGCAGAAAAAGGTTGGATGGACGCAGATCGCATGACTTTTGTGGGTCTCATCCTCGCTTTTGTGGGTCTTATCGTTGCAATTGCGACACCTGAAATTCGCTGTTTGCTTCATCTACAATCTGAAGCCTGCCCTCCTGCTCATCCGGTTCAGCATCATGTACAACAGGCTTTTCAGGTGCTAAAGCAGAGTTTTCCTCATGGGCTTGTTCATCGGCTGACGCCCTGGTAACAATCTGGAATTTTTTCTTTGGGTAATCTCTGTTGCACTTGAACGATTCAGCCATACCAACTTTTCTCAGGTTTCTCAAGACTGCTGGACGACTGTATTCCGAAAATTAGAAGCTGCTGGAAGCTCCGTCTGATTTAATGAATTTGGCAGGTTCTAAAAAAGATTCATGAGGATTATTGTGATTGGCAGCGGCTTTGGCGGGTTGTCGGCTGCAATTCGGCTACAGGCACAAGGACATCAGGTGACGATCGTGGAGAAACGAGACAAAGCTGGGGGTCGTGCTTCTGTGTTTCAACAGGAGGGCTTTACCTTCGATGCAGGTCCGACGATTATTACCGCGCCCTATCTGATTCATGAGCTGTTTGAGATCAGCAACCGCAAAACCGAGGATTATGTGACGCTGGTGCCGTTAGACCCGTTTTACAACGTCCGGTTTGAAGATGGCTCCGTGTTTCACTACAACGGCGATCGCGATTACCTGCTAGAGCAAATTCGGCAGTTCAATCCAGCCGATGTGGCGGGCTACCATCGCTTTTATCGGGCATCAGAACAGGTGTTTGAGAAGGGGCTACCGATGATGACCCAGCCTTTCAGTCACCTCACTGATATGCTGAAGGTTGCACCCGATATGCTGCAATTACAATCATTCAAGTCCGTGGCGGGCTTTGTGAACCAGTACATCCAGGATGAGCGGCTACGGCAGATTTTCAGCTTTCATCCGTTGTTGATTGGCGGTAATCCCTTCCAAAGCACAGCGGTCTACGCCATGATTCACAAATTGGAGCAGGCGTTTGGGGTCTGGTTTGCAATGGGGGGAACGGGGGCACTGGTCCGAGGATTGGTGCGACTGTTTGAGGAATTGGGGGGAGGATTACGCCTCAATTGTGAAGTCGCGGAGATTTTGATCGATGGTAAGACGAAACGAGCAACAGGAATTGCGTTGAAGAATGGAGAGTTGCTTCAGGCAGAGGCGATTGTGAGTAATGCCGATGTTGCTTCGACTTACCTCAATCTGGTTCCCGCTCAGTTTCGACGCAAGTATCACGACCGTCATCTTGAGCGTTTGCGCTATTCGATGTCGCTGTTTGTTCTGTACTTTGGAACGAATTGCCGATATGAGAAGATGGCGCACCACGAAATTTTAATGGGTCCGCGCTATTGGGAATGGATGGTAGACTTATTCGATCGTAAGCATCTGGCATCCGATTTCTCGCTGTATTTGCATCGTCCGACAGCAACTGATCCGACGCTTGCCCCAGAGGGGTGTGATTGTTGGTATGCCCTGGCTCCTGTCCCCAACCTAGATGGCGCAACCGATTGGCAGGAAAGGACAAAGCCCTACCGAAATGCGATCGTGCAATATTTGGAACAGCACTATCTGCCGGACTTGTCACAGCATATTGTCATAGAGCATGTCATCAACCCACTCTATTTTCGGGACGAACTGAACAGCTACAAAGGAAGTGCATTTTCAGTAGAGCCAACGCTGTTCCAATCGGCATGGTTTCGTCCCCATAATCAGAGCGAGGATGTTGCCAATCTCTACTGTGTGGGAGCGGGAACCCATCCGGGAGCAGGGCTACCAGGGGTGATGAGTTCTGGGAAAATTGCGGCAGAGATGATTGGTAAAGCATAAACCAGAGCCAGAAGGTCAATTTGCATTCCCGTACCCGGTTCGAGCGTGTAAGCTTCCACATTAAACCGGATAGGTATGAATTTGTAGAGTTGGAGTGACAGAGCCTTACCTGATGCGAGTTGCTGGAGGGGGAGGGTTTCGATCGGGGGAACTATCGAATGGTTTCAAATTGAGTAACCCGTTCTGTTAATGCTGGAGCAACGGCTAAGTTGAAAAAGCGAGTTTTTAGATTTAACAGTTACTGGGTTTTATTATGCTTCGTTTCCTCTCATTCTCGAAAATTTCTCAGTTTCATAAGGCTTGTTCGACTGCTTGCCTGAGTCTGGTCATCTCCAGTGGAGCTTGCCCATTTGTTGCTCAATCCGCGGCAATTGCCAGTACACCTGTGGATCGCTCAATTATTGAGCAATCGAACCCTGCTCAAGGAACAACTATTCAACTGCCGCCACAGGTTATCCGGCGAGTCCGACGCGACTTAGTTCAGCGGTTTAATTTGCCCCGACGGGATCTCAGGGTTGTACAGTTTAGCCAGGAAACTTGGTCAGATAGCTGTTTGGGTTTAGCTGCACCCAATGAGCGATGTGCGATGGCAACAGTAGACGGATGGCGCATCGAACTCTCGAATGGGCAGCAGAACTGGGTTTATCGCACCGATCGAAGGGCGCAAGTCATTAAGCTAGAAACTCAGGACACGGCTACCCTACCGCCGCAACTGGTTGATCGGCTATTTGAAACGATCGCCCGTGAAGCCAATGTTCCTGCGAATACGCTCAAAGTCATTGAGTCTCAGCCTCGAACCTGGGACGGCTGCATGGGAATTTTTGTCTCAGGACGCGCCTGCACCAGGATTGCCATTCCTGGCTACCGTGTGATTGTGGAGGGCAATCGCCAGAGCTGGATTTATCACCTGGATCAAGAGGGTACGCGCATCGTGCAAAATGCAACGGCAAGCGGCAGTGGCAGTCAAATCACGCCTTCCTTCATGCCATCCGAGGCAGAGTATCCAGGGTTAACTGAAAACATCGTGTTTCAGATGACAGTATCGGGGGGACTAGGCGGCGGTACAACTCAGACGGTTTTGACTGCCGATGGAACGCTCTATCGCAGAAGCACAGGCATACCGGCTTCTAACGCTGAACCGATGACGAAACGCCTTTCGCAGCAGCAGTTGCAGCAGTTTGAGCAGGTCTTACAGCAGCAGCAGTTTCCCAACCTGAACGGCATGAGATATCTCACCTCTGCTGCCTTGGCAGATTATCCCACCACTGTTGTTCAGGCAATGGGAAGCACGGTCGCGTATATTGATCTCGAACAGGACAGCCTGCCCCAGTCCTTACAAACGATTATTCGGGCATGGAATCAGCTATGACCTGTCTTTGGGGATGAGATCGATATCAGCTAAAGTAAGTGTCGATCGCCAGTATTCCTGTTCTCGTTTCTGGCTTTGGCAGCGCTATGCCTGTAACGTTCAGCAGCAGATCGCGATTTGCTGCAAAGCCAGGGAAGGATCGTTCACGGTCAGATAGGTTCGTCCCTGCCACTGTAAGAAGACCGCTTCGTTTGCCTGCAACTTTTGCTGACCCCGTCGCTTAAAGTTCTTGTCTCGATAAGCGGCGTTTACCGCTCCAGCGAGTGAACTGGCGCTGATCCGACCCGTATAAAACAGCGCAGCAGGGGTTTCACCCACGCCATCATCATTCGTATCAATCAGCAATCGATCGCCCTCTTTCACTTCTAGTCCGTGATCTGATCGAGCGATCTCAAACTAGATTGGCGATAAACCTGCGCCTCGCTGCTGCCTGCGTAGAGATCTGGGACCTGTTGAATCCCGTGGCACCTGAGCAGGTTTTTCCCGTGTTTGAGGAAATCTTGCAGGTGTTAGAACAGCAGGGGCAGTTAAAGAGCTTCCGCTCTGTGTCGGACACCCTGTTGATTGCCTTGGCTAGGGTGATTGAAGCATAGCTGTCATAGAATGCAATTAGGCTAAAACCCTTGCAGGGAGAGGGATTACGAATAGTTTTTTCGTACTAATATTTTTAGTGCATCCCCAATCAACCTCTATTAATTAACCTAACTGCGTTGTCTCAGGCTCTGGATTTGCTCTAATTGCATCTGGTGACAGCAACCCTTTAATCACCCCAAACTTATGCTTTCAGCGACAGACCAACCCCTTACTTTTCCGAGGAGTAGCAATTCTAAGATTATTATTGCTACTCCTCGGAAATACAAACGGTTCAGGCATAATAAGGGTGCTTTCTCGAGCAGGAGCGTATGGGGCGATCGCTCAATGAAAAGTGCTGGGCGTGCAGTCTGCTAACGCCGAATCAGGCACGACAACAGCATGGGTCGCAAGACGGTGATGGCTGCTGGAATGATGCGGTTTGCCACAGTCGGCGATCGTATTATCGTCAGGGTCGCGGCAACCGAGTGCGGCGGCAGCCGCAGGTAGCTGAGATGGTCGTACCGGTACCCATCGTTTTGTTTGTCGTCCTGCACACGTATGTCGAAAAGCCGCGTCAGCCCAACGATGACATTGTGATTCATACGATGTGCGCGGAGTTGTGGGTGGGAGAGAAGCCGACCGCGCTGACACAGCCGCAGCATACTTTTGGGCTGCCACCTAGACTGGTGAAAGACTACGCACGGCAGCTTTTGGAGGCGCTTTACCAGCAGTATGGCAACGGGCGGCGCAGCGGCTTTGAACGTTTTGCGCGGGAGGAACAGCACGCGATCGCACAGTGCCCGATCCGCCCCTGTTCCTATCATGCTGAGCATCTTCTGTTTATTGAAACAGGAGGGTGTGGATGACAGCGACACAATTGGAATTGGAGTTGTGGGATCAGTTGCAACAGGCGCAGCAGATGCCGGAGGCGGTTGACGTGGCGCAACTGTTGGATGAGGTGGAAGCAGCAGCGGCACAACTGCCTGAAACCCAAAAGTTGCAGTTTGCTGGAGATGCTTTGCTTCAGATTGCTGAGCTGTGTGCTGTGCGAGCTGAGGTGCTGATGATCTAGTGGGAAGAGTTAGTCCGTGATCCAATCGTTGAGCAAGGCTTTTTTGCCGATGTGGTGCGACAAGCGATGGCAGTGGATTTGAGCGATTTGATGGAGCCAGCCCGACCGCGCCAGCAAAGAGCAAAGCCGATTGCTAAACCGAAAGAATCGATTGCGGCTCCCGTTGACAAAGCAGCAGTGCTGGCAATGGTTGACCAGCTAGAAGCAGAAGACGAAGCAGCGCAGAAACAGTCTATTTTGGTGCTCGCCCATTCAGAAGATGTGGCTAGCTGGACAGCAGCGATTTTAGAGTGGCTACAGACCACCCTACTTTCGGTTTCGATCGCCGAACTCAGTGATAGCTTAGAGATGCCGTGGATAGAGGTATGGTTAGGCGTATTGTTCGGCGGTTTTCAGTTAGAGCAGCGGGGGGAGTTTTATGAGGCGCCCATTTGGGTGAAGCGCTCCGGCGACCAGGCAATGACTCTGAGGCAAGATGGGAGCTAGAGGCAGGAAAGTTGGGCTTGGCTGAGTGAGAACTTACATCGGCAAACTTTGGATCGCAATAATTTAAACTGAGTCTCAAGATCTTAAATTTCTTTGCAAAAATTGTTTTTGAGTAGGTTGAAGTGTGAGCGCGGCTCAAGGATCAAGTGGGCCTCGTACCCCTTTTCCACCCCGAATGAGAACGTAGTAGTAGTCATTGGAAAGCCTTCAGAAAATCCACCCAGAAGCTTAATTTTCTGGATTTTAGCAAGAGATATACTTTAGGAGACTGCTGACAGTTCTTCGTCGGGGAGAGTTTAATGGTCCATCTCGATCAATTGATTGTCACATTGATGCAGGTGGTAATCGAAAATGCAGGAGCCGAAACTGGTACTTTGGTTCTCTTAGAGGAGGATCAACTCACTGTGATGGCTCAATGCAGTGGAAGTAAACAGTGTGACCTAGAAAAGCTTGCTGTTGCTGACTGTGCAACGATTCCTGTCTCCGTCATTCACTTGGTAGAACGCACTCAAGAAACTTTGGCGTTTGATGATGCAGTCAGCGAATCGTCTTTTTCAACTGATCCTTACATTCAAAAGCAACAGACGCGATCGCTCCTCTGTCTACCCATTCTCAATCAAACCCAGTTGATCGGCATCCTTTATCTAGAGAACAATCTTAATGCCGGAGTGTTTACTAGCGATTGCTTACAAGTCCTTAAACTGTTGATGGCTCAGGCAGCAATTTCACTAGACAATGCTCGGTTGTATGCACAATTAGCAGGCTATACCAAAACGCTGGAACGGAAAGTAGAAGAGCAAACTCAAGCCTTGCAGCAGGAGATCGCGGAACGTCAACAAACCGAAGCCGCATTGAGACAAAGTGAAGCGAACTACCGCAACCTGTTACAAACCGCGAATTCAGTCATCATTCGCTATGACACGCAAGGACGGATTCACTACATCAACGATTATGGGGTAAAACTCCTGGGCTATGAAGAACACGAGATTTTAGGGCGAACCGTATTTGAAACCATCCTTCCAGACATCGAACTCTCTGGACGCGATATGAAACCCTTTGTCCGTGATTTACTTCGTAATCCTCAATCGTACCCGCAAGGTGAGGGTGAAAATTTGTGTCGAGACGGTCGGCGAGTTTGGATGGCCTGGTCGAATCAAGCCATCTTCAATGAACAGGGAGAGGTTGTTGAAATTTTATCGGTGGGCAATGACACCACCCAGCGTAGACAAGCAGAAGAGGCATTACAACGCAGTGAAGCCAAGTTCCGTAATATCTTTGAAAACTCACAGGTCGGCATCTTCCGAAACCGCATTTCGGATGGATTAATTCTCAATGCCAATCAACGCCTTGCCAATCTATATGGCTTTGACTCACCAGAGGAGATAATTGGGGTTGAACACACCGCAGGCTACTATGTCAATCCCAGAGATCGCCAACACGTCATTGAGTTGCTGAAGCGGGATGGGGAAGTGCGAAACTTTGAAGCCCAGATGCGAAAACGAGATGGGACATTGTTCTGGGGACTTTTCTCTTCTTATCTGAATGCAGGCGATGACTACATTGAAGGGGTGATTGCGGATATTAGCGATCGCAAACGAGCAGAAGTCGCTCTACAAATGAGTGAAGAACGACTACGCCTAGCATTAACCGCTTCAAATCAGGGACTCTACGATCTCAACATCAAAACTGAAGAAATCGTGGTTAACCCAGAATATCCTTTAATGCTGGGCTATGATCCAGCAACGTTTCACATGACCAAATCTTGGTGGGTTGAGAATTTGCATCCTGACGACAGAGAATCAATGGTTGCAACTTACAATGCTTTTGTTACTGGAGAAGTCCCCAATTGTCAAACAGAGTATCGCCATCGTACCCAGGATGGTCAGTGGAAATGGATTCGTTCTGTCGGCAAAATTGTGACCTGGAATGAATTCGGTGAACCCATCAGAGCATTGGGAGTTTATACGGATATCGACGATCGCAAACAAGCAGAAGCGGTGTTGCGCCAGTCCGAGGCTCAGTTTCGAGAACAGGCAATCCTCTCCGCTTTTCGTGCCGATGTGGACAGTGCCCTTGCTCAAAGTGATAGTTTACCCTTGATGCTGCATCGCTGTGCAGAAGCCGTTGTTAAGCACTTGAATGCGGCATTTGCTCGAATTTGGACAATCAATAAAGACCAGGATGTTTTGGAGTTACAAGCCAGTGCGGGAATGTATACCCGTCTTGACGGTACCTACAGTCGAGTGTCCATGAATAGCCCGAAACTTGGACGAATTGCTCAAGAAAGCTTTCCACTGTTGATCAACCATGTGTTTGATGACTCATATATTGATCACGAATGGGCAGAGCGAGAAGGTATTGCGGCATTTGCAGGCTGTCCGATCCTGCTGGATGAGCAGTTGGTTGGCGTGATCGCGATGTTTGCTCGACAATCCATTCCGGTGTCTCACTGTGAGGCATTGGGGTTTGCCGCTCGCGAGATGGCATTGGGAATTAAACGCAAGCAAGCAGAAGCAGCATTGCAAGCTTCTGAAGCAGAGCTGCGGGCGCTCTTTTCAGCCATTCCCGATCCGCTATGTATCTTCAGTGCTGAAGGGCAATTGCTCTGCACAATCAAAGGAAATTCATCCTATGGAGAGGAGTGTACTGGCAAAACGCTGCATCAACTTTTTGCCAAAGAACAAGCCGATGAATTCCTGAATCAAATTCAGCAGGTGCTGAGAACCCAACAAGTCCTCACCGTTGAATACAGTCACTGCTTTGCTGGGCGAGAAATCTGGTTTTCGGCTCGCATTGCCCCGATTCAGCACGAACAGGTGATTTGGCTGGCGCGAGATATTACGCTGCAAAAGCAAGCAGAAGTCGCCTCAATCTTAGAAGAACGCAACCGCATGGCGCGTGAAATTCATGACACACTCGCTCAGGCGTTTACAGGCATTCTGATCCAGGTTGATGCAGCGACTCAAGTGTTAACCGATGATGTAGAAGCTACCCAAGCGCATTTAGACACGATCGAGGAGTTAGCCCGCACTGGACTGTCTGAAGCGCGTCGCTCGGTGACAGCCCTGCGTCCCCAGTTGCTGGAAGAAGGTGATTTATCGAGTGCCCTTGAGCGGTTGGTAAACCAGATGAGAGTGGCGACCAATACGGATCTCATTTACTCAATTCAGGGGGTCGCCTATTCCTTACCCGCCGAGGTGGAAAATAACTTGCTGCGGATTGGACAAGAAGCACTGACCAATGCAATCAAATATGCTAACGCGAATGAAATTAGAATTGAGTTAGTCTATGACAATGCTCAGTGTCGCTTGCAAGTCAAAGACGACGGACAAGGCTTTGGCGTGGTTGGCGTTCCAATGAGCGGCGGATTTGGATTGTTGGGCATGAGCGAGCGAGCAGAGCGCATTGGCGCACAACTGGTAATCGAGAGCCAACCAGGGCAAGGAACAGAAATTATTGTCATTGTTAATCGAGGGTGAGCATGATGACGAGCCAATCCACGATGATTCGGGTTCTAATTGCTGACGATCATTCTATTGTCCGGCAAGGATTGACAACCATCATTAACCGCGATCCAGAAATGACAGTGATTGCTCAAGCCGAAGATGGGCAACAGGCGATCGATTGCTTTCGGGAACATCAACCAGATGTAACGCTAATGGATTTGCGAATGCCGCAAGTTAGTGGGGTGGAAGCCATCAGCGCAATCTGTGCTGAATTTAAACCTGCCCGGATTATTGTGCTAACCACCTACAATGGAGATGAAGATATCTATCGCGGACTACATGCGGGTGCTCAAGGCTATCTGCTTAAGGATACTAAATCTAATGAGTTGCTGAATGCGATTCGCATCGTTGCTTGTGGTCAGCAATACATTCCACCAGACGTGGGAGCAAAACTGGTGCAGCGTCTGAATAATCCAGAACTCAGGGAACGAGAGTTAGAGGTACTGGGCTTAATGGCACGAGGGATGAGCAATTCAGATATTGCGACTGCTTTAAGTATTAGTGAGAATACTGTCAAAACCCATGTCAATCGAATTTTAAGTAAGTTGGGCGTGAGTGATCGCACCCAGGCTGTGATTGTTGCGATTAAACGCGGCATTGTCAGTTTGTAAGCCAGTCACCCTTTAGTTTGACTCCGGAGTCCAACCAGAGTTGGAGCGATGATGACATTGACAGAGGGACTGGTTCATCATTCGCTTTGGTGAGCAAAAGTTGCAACTCTCAGCTGACGACAAGTGAGCGGGCAATTGCCTATATTTAGTTCTAGGCAAACACGAATAGCAATTGAGTTACAGCATTGAGTTTGCTTCATCTAGAGCGCAGAAAGAGGGTTGAATCGCTTGCGATTACCATTGCTTCCCTCAGAGGTGTTTAAGTGAATCAAGACCGAGACCGTAGTTTGTTATCTATTCCAGCTTCAACACAGGATCACATGCAAGGTGTATTCAATGCCGACGTGGTGCTGGTAATGTATGGAGATTATCAATGCTCTGTCAGTGCAGACGTTTACAAGATAATTAAAGCGATCAAACGAGAGCTTAGTGCTGCTTTTGGAGAAGATTATTTATGTTTCATCTTCCGTCATTTTCCGCAAGCACAGATTCATCCCCAAGCTCAACGGGCCGCTCAAGCTGCCGAAGCCGCCGCTGCCCAAGGACAGTTTTGGTCAATGCACGACACTTTGTTTGCTCATCAACAGAAGTTAGAGAATGGTTATCTTGTCGAGTACGCCAACAATTTAGGGCTTGATATCCCTCAATTTCTTAAAGAGTTGTCTAAGCAGGTGCACATCGCTCGCATCAATGAAGATATCGAAAGTGGATGCAAGAGTGGAATAACGGCTGCTCCAGCCCTATTCATCAATAACATTCGGTATACCGGACGCTGGAAAATAACAGAGTTGACGGCAGCCATTGTCGCTGCAAGTCACTAAGCTCTATTCATATCTGACTTGTTTGTGAGTGCTAGTAAGCTATCTAATTTGATGGCTAGTTTTTGCCTGTTTTATTAAACAACTTGCCAATTTTTGAATCATGCTAACAACTACAACGTCAACCACTGAATTCAAGCACAAAGGCTTAACGCGCATCCAATTGCAACAAGTACTCAACTATATTCAGACTCACCTTGAGCGAGACTTGTCACTGGCTGAACTTGCAGAAACTCTTAATCTTAGCCCGACTTACTTTGCCAGTGTATTCAAACAAGCGATCGAGGTTTCTCCACACCAGTATGTAATTCAACAGCGGGTGGAACGAGCAAAATTGATGCTGTCGAAAACGGATTTGGCGATCTCTGATATCGCTCTACAAGTTGGTTTCTCCAGTCAAAGCCATCTGACCCAACAGTTTAAGCGCCTGACTGGAGTGACCCCAAAACAGATTCGCTAACTCCATCATGCACGAGTCAAGGAGACAAAGATGAAGTTCAAAGCAATCACAGGAGAGCAGGGAAGTAGAACGGAAGTGAAAGACGCAACTTACGTGGAGGCTGCCGGGTGGGGTAAGTATCGGTGGTGGCGGTATGTTCTGGGGCTGATGATCATCCTCTTTGCGTGGATGGTCGCCGCCAACGTCGCCAGTGCGCTCGTCGCGTTCGCCCTCGGCGGTCAGGAGGGTGTCGCGGCGCTCGGTCAGCTGGATTTCGCTGCGTTCGGTCCTGTGGGGGGCTTCGTCGTGGTCATGGCGGGTTTTCCAGTGTTTCTCGCGGGAATTCTCATTGCCGTCTCCCTCATCCACCAGCGTCATCCCCGCACGCTCGTCACGGCGCGAGAGAAGATCAGTTGGCGGCGCGTCGGTCATGGCTTCGTGGCTGGGTTCGTGCCCTGGGTACTGCTCGGCGGGCTGGGGCAGTACCTCCTCTACCCCGATACCTTCTCCTTCAACTCCGACCTCAAGACGTTCGCGCTCTTCGTGCCGATCGCGCTGATTCTCACTGCGATCCAGACGACCACCGAGGAGCTTTTCTTTCGCGGGTACATCGTGCAGGGCGCGAGCCTGATCTGGTCGAACCGCGTGTTTCTGGCGATCGTATCAGCCGTGATCTTCACCCTGCCGCACGCCACCAACCCGGAGTCACAGGAGGGTGGCTGGATCGGGATGTTCCTCGGCTACTTCGTCGGCACGGGTCTGCTGTATGCGATCGTTTCATTGATCGACGGCACGACCGAGCTTGCGATCGGCGCACACTTTGCCAACAACATCGCGTACTTTCTCTTGTTTAACTGGTCTGGAAGCTTCTTCGCCGCACCAGCCCTGTTCAGCATCAGCGAGTACCATGCGAGATTCTACGACATCATCTCTCTCGTGCTGATTCCCGTTTTCCTGGCGATCGCCTACAAGGTGTTCAAACGCGACGAGGCATCTGAACCCGTTTCCCAGAGCGATCGGAAGGGTTCTCAGTAATTCCATCGAACCCTGAAAACAATCGCAAAAGCAACTAGCGGTCAGATCCAAGCACTACACACATACACGAGTCAAGGAGACAAAGATGAGGATCAAAGCAATCAAAGGAAAGCAGGGAATCGGAACGGACGTGAAAGACTCAACTTACGTGGAGGCTGCGAGGTGGGGTAAATATCGGGGGTGGCGGTATGTTCTGGGATTAGTAGTCATCCTCTTTGCGTGGCTGGTGGTCGGGACTGGTGCCAGCGTACTCGTCGCGATCGCGCTCAGTGGACAGACGGATTACTACATGCTTGGTCCTTTCGGGAAGTTCCTGTTTGTTATGGCAGGTTTCGCGTTTTTTCTCGTGGGGGTTCTCATCGCCGTTACCCGTATCCACCGCCGCCCCCCCCGGACGCTCGTCACGGCGCGGGAGCGGATCGACTGGCGTCGCGTCGGTCAGGGGTTTGTGGCGTGGTTCGTTCCAGTGTGTCTGATAGGCGGGCTGGGACAATACCTTCTTTACCCCGACACCTTTTCCTTCAACTCCGACCTCGCGTCGTTCGCGCTCTTCGTGCCGCTGGCACTGGTCCTCATCGCGATCCAGACCACCACCGAGGAGCTGTTCTTTCGCGGCTACATCGTGCAGGGAGTGAGCATGATCTGGTCGAACCGCATCTTTCTGGCGATCGCGTCAGCCGTGATATTCACCCTGCCGCACCTCGCCAACCCGGAGGCGATCTCAGGCGGCTGGCTCACGGTCTTTTTCAACTACTTCCTCGTTCCGGGTCTGTTATGGACCGTGGTCTCGTTGATTGACGGAACCACCGAACTCGCCATCGGCGTACACTTCGCGAACAACATCGGCGGCATACTCCTGATCAACGCACCTGGAACCGCCGTGAACACGCCAGCTCTGTTCACAGTCAGCGAGTTCCGCGCGACCTACGCGGCGCTATCGGTGCTGGTGATAGTCCCCATATTCCTGGCGATCGCCTACAAGGTGTTCAAACGTGATAAGGCATCTGAACCCGTTTCCCAGAGCGATCGGAAGGGTCGTCGGTGATCTCGTTAGTCAACAAGGTTTCCTGGTTGCCAAAGGCAGCATAAAGGCTCAGACGAGTAATACCTCTAAACACAATGGAGATAACAACATGAACACAAAGACTACTCCTATTCAAAACACTTCCTCAGTTCTGCTCAAGATGGAAGCTGCAATCAATGCTCATAACATTGATGCATTCGTGAACTGCTTTGCTCCTGACTTCATAGGTGAACAACCCGTCCATCCGGAGCGAAACTTCACTGGTGCAGAACAAGTGCGAAAGAACTGGACTGCTCTCTTCGCTCAAGTTCCTGACATCCAGGCGAAATTAACCACCCATACGAGCGCGGATGAGTTGGGTTGGTCAGAGTGGCACTGGCAAGGCAACCATACCAACGGCACAAAACTCGATATGCGAGGCGTTGTGGTGGTGGGACTGAGAGAAAACGCGCTCGCATGGGCGCGGTTGTATATGGAGCAGCTTGCCCAAGTCGTACAGGCAGACATCCTAAAAGCGGTCTAACTGCTAATCAGCTTTAATCACCTACAAGGAATAATCACCATGTCAACTGTTGAGAACAAAGTTATTGCGATTACTGGAGCTAGTAGCGGTATTGGTGAAGCAACTGCTAGATTGCTGGCTCGTCAGGGTTTACGGGTTGTGTTAGGGGCGCGACGCACCGATCGACTGGAAGCAATCGCCGCCGAAATTCGCGCTAAAGGTGGCGAAGCAGAATACCGTACCCTTGATGTCACCAACCTCGAAGACATGCAAGCCTTTGTCGAGTTTGCCCAAGCTAAATTTAGTCGCCTTGATGTTGTGGTGAACAACGCAGGCTTGATGCCGCTCTCCAGGCTAGAGGTGCTGAAGATCGATGAATGGAACCGCATGATTGATGTGAACATTCGCGGTGTGCTTCACGGGATTGCTGCTGCGCTACCCCTCTTTAAGCAGCAACGATCAGGGCAGTTTGTCAATCTATCCTCGATCGGTGGGCACAACGTCTATCCAACCGCAGCCGTGTACTGCGCCACTAAGTTTGCAGTTTGGGCGATTTCCGAGGGACTGCGGCAAGAATCGACAGACATCCGGGTCACGGTGATTTCGCCTGGAGTGACGGAAACTGAACTTGCTAGCACGATCACCGATGCTGAAGCGGCGGAGTGGGTGGAGGGATTTCGTGAGGCAGTGATTCCAGCAGATGCGATCGCGCGCGCAATTGCCTTTGCAATCGAGCAACCCGCAGAGGTGGATGTGAATGAAATCATTGTTCGACCGATTGGACAAATGAGCTAAATCTCGGAAAGTCAATCTTGATTGAAACAGGAGAAACAAAATGATACCGCAAGATAAAGTGGCGTTAGTCACTGGTGGCACATCGGGAATTGGCAGAGCAACCGCGACCCTTGCGGTATCTGCGAAGCAGCGCGCGCTCGGTGCTGCTGGAGCAAAGGTAGTATTCTCCGGTAGACGCGACGCAGAAGGAGAAAAAACCGCCCAACTGATTCGCGAAACAGGTGCTGAATGCTTATACGTCCATTGAAACAAGTTCACTAACATCACAAGAATCTGGAAGCAGTCAAGCATTGGAACTCAAGACACTTTAGATAGATAGAACCAGGAGTATTTAATCATGGTCAAACAGCAATCTGTAGACGAACAAGCAAATTTACAAGCAACTACCAACTTGACGCCAACCCAGGAGTCTTTGCAAGCACTTTGGGAAGAGCATTTACAGTACGAGTTTGGCACTCACAGTACTGAAGATGCCCTCGCTACGATGGTTGAGGATGCTTACGTCAACCACATTCCGGTAATGACTGGGGGAGTCGGGAAACCAGCACTGCGCGAGTTTTATTCCAAATACTTCATTCCACAGATGCCGCCGGACATGGAGTTGACCCCAATCTCGCGCACGATCGGAACGGATCAACTCGTCGATGAAATGGTGGGTAAGTTCACTCATACCGTTCGGATGGAATGGCTATTACCCGGCGTTGCTCCAACCGGAAAACGGGTTGAAGTGCCAGTAGTTGCGATTATTCGGTTTCGTGACGGCAAGATAGCCCATGAACACCTCTACTGGGATCAGGCGAGTGTTTTGGTTCAAATTGGCTTGCTCGATCCGGGTACACTTCCCGTCGTGGGCGTTGACAGTGCGCGTAGGGCGATCAATCCCAACTTACCTTCAAACACACTAATCGAGCGCGACTAAGTGTAAAAGCCAGCAAATATCAATGCCCAAACCCACCATTTTGCAACCAGGATCGTACTCATCCTGGTTGTAGGAGGCGCTTCTTATTGCTGGCTCCTACACGTATTGCTCATTGAGTTTTTGACAAAGTGACACAGCCATTCACAACAAGAGGTAACTATCATGATGCTGAAAGACAAGGTTGCTTTGGTGACTGGCGGAACATCGGGCATCGGTCGAGCAACCGCGATCGCATTTGGTGCTGCCGGAGCAAAAGTCGTATTCTCTGGTAGACGCGACGCAGAAGGTGAAACAACTTCTGCGATGATTCGTGAGACAGGAACGGAGTGTTTGTTTGTACGATCGGATGTATCGAGTGAACCAGAGGTTAAGGCGCTGATAGAGAAAACAGTCGCAACCTACGGAAGGCTAGATTTTGCCTTCAATAACGCTGGATTTGGTACACTCCCACAGCCACTACACGAGCAGTCTGTTGAAGACTTTGACAGCATGATGGCAACCAACCTGCGGGGTGTGTTCTTCTGCATGAAATATGAAATTCAACAGATGCTGACTCAAGGAGCAGGGGTCATCATCAACAACTCTTCAGTAGCGGGATTGATCGGGATACCTGGAATGGGTCCTTATACTGCGAGCAAACATGCTGTGATGGGTCTCACTCGTTCTGCTGCGCTCGATTATGCCAAGCAAGGAATTCGGATTAATGCCGTCAATCCTGGCTATATTCGCGGCACAGAAATAGTTACTCCTAAGAGCCTCCAAGAGATAGGTATGACTTTAGAGCAGTTTGATTCGATGGTGTCGTCGAGCATCCCGATGGGGCATAGGGGTCAACCTGAAGAAATTGCTGCAACGGTTGTGTTCTTATGTTCTGATGCTGCGAGCTACATCACTGGACAACCTTTAGCGATCGATGGCGGAGTCACAGTGAGTTGATTTTTGATTATCGATCGTGGAATCACAGTGAATCAATCCATTTCAAGAGAGAACAACCGGACTTAATTTTAGGAGAAATAGAATGATACTTCAGGATAAAGTGGCGTTAGTCACTGGCGGAACTTCAGGAATTGGTCGTGCAACGGCGATCGCTTATGCCCAACAACAAGCAAAGGTGGTAGTGGTTGGTCGTCGCATGGATGAAGGTGAAGAAACGGTTCGATTGATTCAGGAGGCTGACGGAGAGGCGATTTTTGTGCAAGCAGATGTCACGAAAGAAGCCGATGTTAAAGCAATGGTTGATAAAGCAGTTGGCGCTTTTGGTCGGTTAGATATTGCCTTTAATAATGCAGGAACGGTCGGCGAAAACCCCTCATTGATTGAGCAAACAGAAGCTGAATACGATCGCACAATGAACGTCAATGTCAAAGGCGTTTGGTTGTCGATGAAATATGAAATCGCTCAGATGTTGAAACAGGGAAGTGGTTCAATCGTCAATATGGCATCTGTGGTTGGATTCGTTGCATATCCTATCCAACCCCTCTACGCCGCGAGTAAACATGCAGTAGTCGGTTTAACCAAAGCTGCTGCGCTCCAATGTGCCAAAGCGGGGATTCGCATCAATGCCGTTGCACCAGCAGCAATCCAAACAGATATGCTTGAAGCAGCTACAGGTGGGCAGGATGAGGTCAAAGCTTACATAACAGGACTTCACCCGATCGGACGAATTGGAACACCGCTTGAAGTTGCAAATGCAGTCCTGTTTTTATCATCTGACCTGGCATCGTTCACAACAGGTGCAACATTGATGGTAGATGGTGGGTTTGTAGCGCAGTAGTCGAAAGGCAGTGCGAAACGTTGCGACCAAGTAGCGATCGACACCGATATGAATCCCGCAGACAGCGACTTTGCTGCAGAGCAGACCAAGATGACTGCCCTCGGTCGCTACGGACAGGGTGACGAGGTGGCTGGCATAGTCTCTGATCTTGCTAGTTCTGAAACTGCTTTTGTTACAGGTACGAGTCTCAAAATTGATGGCGGCTTTACCGCTACCAAGAAAGTTTTCTCACAACTGGAGTGAGAATTCAGTCTGAATACACTCAAGAGGGAAACAAGCATGATTCACGCTTATGCAGCCAAAACAGCAGGCGGATTACTGGAGCCATTTGAATATGATCCGGGTGCGCTAAAAGATGAAGAAGTAGAAATCAATGTCGAGTACTGTGGGGTCTGCCACAGCGATCTGAGTATGTTAAAAAATGACTGGGGCATTAGCCAGTATCCCCTTATTCCTGGTCATGAAGTAGTCGGAACCATTGCAGCCGTTGGCGATCGTGTGACAACCGTTAAAATCGGTCAGCGAGTCGGATTAGGTTGGTTCTCCCATTCTTGTATGCATTGCGAGTGGTGCATGTCAGGCGAGCACAACTTGTGTCTAACAGCAGAGCAGACTATCGTCGGTCGGTACGGAGGCTTTGCTGATAAGGTGCGGGCACATGAAGAGTGGGTCACTCCTCTGCCAGAAGGAATTGATCCAGCTAAGGTAGGACCACTGTTCTGTGGTGGCATTACCGTGTTTAACCCACTTGTTCAGTTCGACGTGAAGTCAACTGATAAAGTCGGTGTAATTGGCATTGGCGGTTTGGGACATATGGCAATACGGTTCCTACAAGCTTGGGGATGTGATATCACTGCGTTTTCGACAAATCCTGATAAAGAGTCTGAAGCCCGTGAGTTGGGGGCCACTCACTTCGTCAACTCTCGCGATACTAAAGCAATTGAGGATGTTGCCAACTCGTTTGACTTTATTCTCTCAACTGTGAATGCAGATCTAGATTGGGGAATATACATTAACGCGCTGCGTCCCAAAGGACGGTTACATTTTGTTGGAGTCGTACCGAATGCGATTCAGATGGGTGCGTTCCCCATAATCCTTGGACAAAAATCCTTATCGGGCAGTCCTCTTGGTAGCCCGACAACAACTGCAAAAATGCTTGACTTTGCAACTCGCCATGGGATTGAACCTGTCACAGAGACTTTTGATTTTAATCAAGTGAATGAAGCAATCGCTCATCTTGAAGCAGGAAAAGCTCGATATCGAATTGTGTTGAAACACTAGAAAAACGCTAAGAGCACAGGAGTCGTACCTCCAAGCAAAGCTTTCACACACAAAAAAACTCACCATCGATTTACAAAGGAGAAACCTCTCATGCCTTACATTACCGTTGGTCAAGAAAACTCTGCAAACATCGATCTCTACTACGAAGATCTTGGGACAGGACAACCGATTGTACTGATTCATGGATTTCCATTGAACGGACATTCCTGGGAGAAGCAGGTTTTAGTTTTACTGAATGCAGGATATCGAGTAATTACCTACGATCGCCGAGGATTCGGTGCTTCCAGCCAACCCTCGTTTGGTTATGACTACGATACCTTCGCCGCCGATTTGAATACACTCATGACCAAGCTTGACTTGCAGGATGCTGTGTTAGTCGGCTTCTCAATGGGAACAGGTGAAGTCACACGTTATCTTGGCAAATACGGCTCAGAGCGGGTGCAGAAAGCTGTGCTGATGGCTCCCGTTCCACCGTTTCTGTTAAAGACAGACGACAATCCAGAGGGTGTTGATCAAAGTGTCTTCGATGACATTATGAAAGCGATTGTTGAAGACCGTCCAGCCTACTTTTCTACATTCTTCCAGGGCTTCTTCAATGTGGACGTGTTGCTGGGCGATAGCGAAGCAGTGCCCGCAAAGCGGGGTCGCATCAGCAATGAAGCGATTCAAGCCAGTTGGAATGTAGCAGCAGGGGCTTCTGCTAAAGGGACTTTGGACTGTGTACCCTCCTGGCTGACTGATTTCCGCGATGATCTGCCCCGCATTAATGTACCGACTCTAATTATTCATGGCGATAGCGATCGCATTTTGCCACTTGAGTCCACCGCAGCAAGACTCCCGAAGCTAATTAAAAACAGTCAACTGGTTGTTATTCCTGGCGGACCGCATGCCATTAACTGGACTCACGCTGATCAGGTTAATCCCGTGTTACTGGACTTCCTACAACAGGAAAATTAATCAGTGTCCTGCCGCATCTATAACTTGTGAAAAAACTCTGTGATTCACCCCGTTAAGTCAGGGTTACACACTAGGCCGTGTTTGAGTTCTTAAAAAAGAGGTTTGCTATGAAGATTCTCATTGTTCTCACGTCTCATGACCAACTTGGCGATACCGGAAAGAAAACTGGCTTCTGGCTAGAAGAGTTTGCTGCTCCCTATTACGTGCTGAAGGATGCGGGAGCAGCGATTACGGTGGCTTCACCGAAGGGCGGTCTACCACCGCTCGATCCGAAAAGCGAAGTACCCGAGTTCCAGACCGAATTAACGAAGCGCTTCCGCACAGACACTGCAGCGCAGACTGAACTTGCCAACACGAAAAAGCTAGCCGACGTGTCCGCAGACGATTTCGACGCAGTCTTCTACCCCGGCGGACATGGTCCGATGTGGGACATACCCGACAACGCGACATCCATCGCACTGATCGAAGCCTTCGTGAAGGCCGACAAGCCAGTCGGTGCAGTGTGTCACGCGCTGGCTGCGTTGGTCAATGTGCGCGGAAAGGACGGCGAGTATCTAATCAAAGGCAAGCGCGTGACCGGGTTCACGAATGCAGAAGAAGAAGCGGTGGGCTTGACCACGGTCGTGCCTTTCTTGTTGGAAGACCGGCTAAAGGAACGGGGTAGCATCTACAGTAAAACCGCCAACTGGGTTCCCTATGTCCAAGTGGACGGGAAGCTCGTGACCGGACAGAATCCGGCCTCTTCGGAACCCGCAGCGGAAGAGTTGCTGAAGTTGCTTCGCTCTGTTTGATCTGCTGTGAATGAACAGCGAGGATGACTAGTCCGTGCCGTGATCGCTTGATTGAAACAGGAGAAACAGAATAATACTTCAAGATAAAGTGGCTTTAGTGACTGGTGGCGCAACGGATATTGGCAGAGCAACAGCGATCGCATTGATGTAATGCGGGTTCATAGCTTGGTGAATGTAAATGCAATTCTACCCTTGTTAAAGGCATGGAAAGCAGAAGATAGAATTCGCTACGTGGGCGTTACTCACCACGATCCGTTGTATTTTGCTGCACTTGAGCGGTGGATTGAGAACGGCGATCTGGACTTTGTTCAACTTCGCTACTCAATTCGTCAGCGTGGAGTTGAAGACAGAATTCTTCCTGCAGCGGCGGCGCGAGGAACAACCGTCCTAGCCAACATGCCCTTTGAGAAAGCCCGTCTTTTTGAATTGGTAAAGGGGCGACCGCTACCCCAACAGTTATAAGACTTGAACGAGTTTTTTACTCACCATAAACCAACTAACTCTAGAACATTACGGGGTCAATCATGGCAAAGACAGCAATTGTGACTGGAGCCTCTCGCGGAATTGGACGCGAAATTGCAAAGCGACTCGCAACAGATGGATTTTCTGTTGTTGTAAACTACTCAGCAAACGCTGCACAGGCTGATGAGGCTATCGGTGAAATCCAGGCTACGGGGGGCAATGCGATCGCCGTAAAAGCCAACGTCTCCAAAGAGAACGAGGTAGAGCAGCTTTTCGAGCAAACCATCACCACGCTAGGAGCGATCGATGTTGTCGTTCATAGTGCCGGGATCATGCCATTGTCGCCCATCATTGACAATGACGTGCAACTGTTCGACAACACTATCGCAACGAATCTTCGCGGTACGTTTCTCGTGTTGGCTCAAGCGGCAAAGCATATCACTGATGGCGGACGCATCATTGCGCTCTCCAGCAGCGTGATTGCTAAGTCGTTTCCAAGCTATGGAGCTTACATTGCATCTAAAGCGGGAGTCGAAGGACTGGTACGGGTGTTGGCTAATGAGCTGCGGGGTCGCAACGTTACGGTGAATGCGGTCGCGCCAGGACCAATTGCGACAGAACTCTTCCTTCAGGGCAAGACTCAGGAGCAAATTGAGCAGCTCAGCAAGCTTGCTCCAATAGAACGGCTTGGAGAACCCCTCGACATTGCGCGTGTGGTCTCATTTCTAGCAGGCCCGGACGGGGGATGGGTCAATGCTCAAGTGCTTCGCGCCAACGGCGGTTTTGCCTAATTCAAATTCGACATATTTCATCTTCAACACATTACAAAGGAAACGCACAATGAAGGCAACCCGTCCAGCAATTAGGCAAAATGTTTCTCGTCGGTCGGTACTTGGATTGCTAGGATTTGGTGCAGCCGCCGCTGCCCTAACCCCAACTCTTTTTAAGACGGCACAGGCACAGAATCAAACCCAAACTCAACCGTCGCAACCTGCTTCAACCCAACCATCGCAGATCATCACGAAGGAAATCCCGCGCACAAAGGAGAAACTGCCTGCGATCGGTCTGGGGACGTTTATGACCTTTGATGCTTTGTCTAATCAGCCACGCGATCATCTTCAGCAAGTAATGCGCCGCTTTTGGGATGCAGGCGGGCGATTGGTTGATACCTCGTTGCTCTATGGGATGGCGGAAGTGAACGTAGGCGAATTTGCTAGAACACTTGGCTTGACCAATGATTTGTTTATTGCTGACAAAACCTGGGCAACTGGCGAGTATCTGGGCGATCCTAGTCAGGCGCAGCGTCAGTTTGAACAATCACTAACACGATTGTCGCGCGATCGCATTGATGTAATGCAGGTTCATAGCTTGGTGAATGTAGACGCGATTTTACCCCTACTAAAGGCATGGAAAGCAGAAGGTAGAATTCGCTACGTGGGCGTTACTCACCACGATCCGTTGTATTTTGCTGCGCTTGAGAGGTGGATTGAGAACGGCGATCTGGACTTTGTTCAACTTCGCTACTCAATTCGTCAGCGTGGAGTTGAAGACAGAATTCTTCCTGCGGCGGCGGCACGAGGAACAGCAGTCCTAGCCAACATGCCCTTCGAAAAAGCCCGTCTTTTTGAATTGGTAAAGGGGCAACCACTCCCTGATTTTGCCGGCGAGATTGGCTGCGAAAACTGGGCGCAGTTTTTTCTCAAGTATGTGATTTCTCACCCGGCTCTAACCTGCGCGATTCCCGCAACCACAAACCCCGACCACGTTGTTGAGAATATGGGTGCATTGAGAGGCTCGTTACCTGATGATTCAATGCGTACCCGGATGGTGGAACACATGGAAAGCCTTCCCGGTTTTGACAACCTTCTCCAAACGCCCTGGTATCCTGGCAAGAATTTTAGCGGGTTGGTTCGCCTGCCAAATCCACGTCCGATCGGTTGAGATGGAGTACTGCATTATGTTGCATAGATTTAAATTTAGGTA
This sequence comes from Leptolyngbya sp. ST-U4, assembly GCF_039962215.1. NCBI lineage: Bacteria > Bacillati > Cyanobacteriota > Cyanophyceae > Leptolyngbyales > Leptolyngbyaceae > Leptolyngbya > Leptolyngbya sp. ST-U4. Next base: position 1,714 of record NZ_JAMPKZ010000039.1, on the reverse strand, counting down.
TTTGATTTTCCTGTCGCTGTTGGTCTTTTCACTCATAGCGTTAGGTTCGCCCGTGCTCAGTCAAGCACAAAGCCAGTTGCCCTCTTGGACTAAAGCTGCACCTGCAACGGTCGCTCGGCAAGAACTTTATCCAGCAGTGTTGAACAACAAAATTTACGTGGTCGGTGGTTTACTCAGCCCAAACACCGGGTTCTCAGCGCATTTCGAGTCTTATGATCCGGTCAACGATACATGGACAGTCTTGAGACCGCTTCCTGAAGCCCGACACCACATTACGCTGTCGGCAGTCAATGGCTTGCTCTATGGTGTGGGTGGTTTCACAGGTGGTTTTCCAGATTGGCGGGCGCAGCCAACCATGTTCATCTACAATCCTGCCTCTAATACTTGGACTGAAGGGACTGACCTGCCAGAGGCTCGTGCAGAGGGCGTATCCGCAGTAGTCGATGACAAGATATACCTGATTGGTGGGCGTGTTCGAGCTACTGACGATGCTCGGCTGTTCAATGACCACATCGACAGTGTGCGAAACGAAGTATTTGATCCAACAACTAGGCGTTGGTCAGCACGTGCCGATGCTCCAACAGCGCGAAATAGTGCAGCGTCGGCTGTGATTGATGGCAAGATCTATGTGGTTGGGGGTCGCCAGTTTGTTAGGAATGCTGATGGCACGACGCAGCAGGTGAATGTGCCAAATCTTGAGGTCTACGATCCACAGCTTGACCGTTGGGAGACGCGATCGCCGATGCCTCAAGCCCAAGGAGGTCTAGCTGCAACCGCACTCAACGGCAAGCTTTACGTGTTTGGCGGCGAACAATGGGTTCCAGAGCAAAAAGTTTTTGCCGAAAGTTGGGTATACGACCCGGAAACCGACGTGTGGGAGGCATTGCCGCCCTTGCCAACTCCACGACATGGATTGGGAGCATCAGCAATTGGCAACCGAATCTTTGTGTTTGGTGGTGGAACCCAAACAGGCGGAAATGCAGCGACAGCAATCCACGAGGTGCTGGTACTGCCTTAAGCCACAAGTTGCATGGGCGTATCTAAGGGTTGGGGAATCAAGCTCGTAATCTGGCGATCGCTAACGCCCAATCTGCCTTAAAAGCCGCGATCGCGCTTGGGTAACCAAGCCTTGGATGACCTGGAATGTTCAAAGTCAGGACTGGACCATGGAAGCCATTTTAAGAGCGTTTTCGAGACTATTAGTTGTCTTAGTGTTTGCAGAAATCATTGTGATCACACAGCAAGTGAATTCTGAACATTAGGGTCTAAATCGGATGATGCCGAAACAAACTCGTTTCAGCAACGCGAGATAGAGTCAAACGCATTACATGAGGAACACCATGAATAAGCCCAAGTTTTTTGTTACCCCCGGTTATGGGGAATACATGCTGAATAACTTGCATTACTCGCAAGCCGTAAAAATTGGCGATCACGTGGAGATATCCGGTCAAGGTGGCTGGGATGACAATCTGCAAATTCCCGAATCGCTCGCGGACGAGATCGCTCAAGCGTTTCGGAACATAGAGCGAACCTTGGCAACTGCCGGGGCGGGCTGGGAGCATGTTGTCCATGTCAATTCTTACCATGTTGGTGGGTTACCCCAGAAGTTAATGAGGTGATGGTCAGGCTATATCGCCATTACATGCCCAACCATGCCCCAACTTGGACACAGGTAGGAGTCGCGGCGCTTGGGCTGCCAACGATGCGGATTGAA
>NZ_JAMPKZ010000038.1:0-31708 GCF_039962215.1 Leptolyngbya sp. ST-U4 | reverse complement strand
CAACAAGATACGGGCACGGGTCAGTTTGCGAGCCGAGTGCTTTCCAGTCCTCAACAGGGTTTCTAGCTGTTGAACTTCGGCATCCGTTAAATCGACGATGTAACGCTTCTGACCCATAATGATCTTCCTGGATTTGAGTCACCTTACCAGAAATAACCCCACCAGGCAAAGTTCCCTTGGCAGACTACTAGATGCAAATACCTGATCTATCCTAAAGGTTAGCAGTGCAGGAGCGATCGTGCCGTTTGATCAACCCCTTTCAAACCTACAGATCACTCAGATCGCTCGCAGCGGTTAATCTAGGAACCTCAAGATTGACGCGACGAGGAATTGCAAAATAGGCTGTCTAAGCCGACTTCTAACCAGGGGCCTGAGGGCATACCGCGAAAGGGGAGTAACAGACGCATTTAACAGCCGACTAGAACCCAAATCTGCTCGGTTTCGTAGAATTTGCCCCGCTGCTCGATTGTAAACCCGCCTAGCAGCAATGCAAGCCACAATTGCACCAATGGCATCCGCACCATTTGCTGAAGCTGCACCAGCGGGATGGTTGCAATCTGGTGCTTCCGCAAGCACTGGGCGATCGCTTCAGTCCAGGTCGAAACATCTTCATCATGCGCAATGCCCATTGCCTTATTAAAAGCTTCTACCTCGGTTAAGCCGGGAGCCTGGCTCATCTGCTCATCTAATGCCTGCAACAATGCAGCTTGGTCTAACTCCCCTATCACTGACCCCATTTCGTCCGGTTGTTCCGCAATTCCCCAAAGGGGTAATCGCTCCTGCTGTTCTCGCATCTTTCTAGGCAAACGCTCGATCGGTTCGATGAACAGCTCAAAATCAACCTCCATCGTTTGCCGCACATAGCGATCGAAGGCATCTAAGGGCATGACGGGACCTTCCTCACTGGCAGTCGCCTCCAACTCTTCAAACGCGAGTACGGATCGTTTCTGAAACACCTGCACAATCTGGGCGATCGCTTCTGCTGCCATCTGCAACTGCCCAACGGTATCCAGGTTAGCCAGAGCGCTTTCCAGGACATCAAGTAATTGCTGCAAATTCGCCTCGTCCGGCGCGATCGTCGCCTCCTTCAACATCTCCCAAAACGGCAATTCCAGTTGCTCGATTGGTTGCATCTCAGCCCTCACGCCTGTAATGGACAAGGACGAATCGAACACAAATTTGGATCAAGCCGAGTGAGGCTAGCAAACTTCTTGATGCCGTATCGCTCCTCCAGCACATTCAGCATTTTGCCCACATAAGTATGCACTTGGCTGGGAACCATGCCTGCACAGTGAACCGGAGGAACGATCGCCACTTTCTCTTGCCCTTGCCAAATCTCAGCCGCAATTGCGTGAACTGGAGTGTCTGCTCCTGCGCTGCGATATACTACCAACACGCCGAATACCAATTGATTGAGCGGCTCAAATTCGACCTGGATTTCTTTAAATCCGGCTTCCTTGCGTTTGCGGCTGCGCGTTTGATTGATACGACCGCGATTGCGAGCATACGATCTGCGACTATAGCAAACTGACGGATTCCAGCAGCCATCCCCTGCCTCACCATGCAGCTTCTGCGCCTGCTCTGCCGACAGCATGGCACACTTGCAGCACTTCTCAGGCAACGTCTTCACCATTAGCCACCTTGCAGGGGTGCTAGCAAGGCAATGCCCCATTGCTGATCTGCTTGAGAGAGGGCAGGCGGGGGAATCGGTTGGCGATAATCGCTCCGAGTTGCATAGCGAGCACGCTTAAAGAACTGGCTAAAGGTTTCCTGTAAAGGTACAACTGGCTCGATCGCATGCATGACCCCAACCGCTTGTATTGTCTTGATTGTACTCTAACCCCAGATTGTCTTCTGATAAATGGATGCTTCAGTCCCACTATGTCTTTAGCGATTATGTCTTTAGCGATCTGACAACCGAGGTAAAGCAGGAGAAGGTACCCCAACCACAGTCTCAAGAACGCCATAGTCTCAAGAATGCAGCTCATCATTCGGGAGGCAAAGCATGACAGTGGGTGAGGTTCCCTTGACACGGCCGGGATGTAGATGCTTATGTGCAGCAGCGTCAAGCTCAGACCGCAGCGATCGGAAAGGAACTCTCACCGCAAAGTCTGCGATTCGTCTCGAACTCGAACCGGAGTAGGAGAAGGCTGCTGACGTACTGGGGGTGAGAATCTTCAATTCGCTGAGGAGATAGACTGCGTCGCTTGCAAGGCTTGCCCTAACACCTCAGCTGCTCTTTCCCGATCGGAGGTGCCAAACAGTCCTGCAACCTTATCCTGCAGCTGCATCATGAACCGTTGAATTGTTCCTTGTGCCTCAGCTTGCGGTTCAGCATAAGCACGAGCGATCGCAATGAGTGCCTGTGCTCGATCGACCGGATCAACGATGGATTGAGCCGTTTGCAAAGCGGCATCGAACTGCTTCTGCTGGGCAAACCCCTGTACCACTGAGGGCAGTAGCCATGCGATTCCTTCACTTTGAGCAAGCTGCATTGCCCGCTCTGGTTGCCCCGACTGAGCATAACCCTGCACAAGGTCTGGCGTGAATCCCTCCAGCTTGCCAGCCTGAACAAGTTGCAGTGCCTGTTCGGGCTGTCCTGCATCAAGATACCCGACTGCCACTTCCGACAAAATGCCTTTGACCTGCTGTGCCTGGACAATCTGCCATGCCTGGTCTGGCTGCTTTTGCTGCAAATAGTGTCTGACGATGCCAATCATCGCGCCGTTGCGATTGGGGTTGGACTGCGCCAGCTTGATCGCCGCTTCCAGATTGCCTGCCTCTGCATGGGCGATCGCAATATTTCCCAATGTCCCCTGTCGTGCGCTGGCGGGCTGAATCTCCTGAACAATCTGCATGGCTCGCTCGAAGTCGCCGATCTTGGCATAGCCCACTGCGGCTTGACCCAGCGCATCTGCATCAGCTCGACCTCGTCGGGCATTATTAGGGGCAATGGCTCTAGCAAACTGGTAAGCCTCTGCCAGTGTCGCCACTGCTTTGTCGTTCAAACCCAACTGCTGGTAGAGAAGCGCCGCATCAACAAGCTGAATCGCTTTGTCAAGGGGGAACGAGTCAGCGGGGCGGCTGCGAATTTTTGGGAGGGTTTGATCCAGGACGGCGATCGCCTGATCATTTGCGCCTAGCTCAGTAAACTGTCGTGCCGTCCAAAGGAGAGCGTGTCTCTGCAATGAAGCCGTTTCAGGGTTCTCGGTATCCAGCGCTGCCGAACTGGTGATTGCCTGTTCCAGTACCGCCTTTGCAGGTTCAGGGTGTCCTGCCAGAGCCAGCTTCATGCCCATGTTGTTTAACGTTTGCGTTTGGTAGTAGGCATCGTCAATTTTTTGCGCTTGGGCGATCGCTTCCTTCAGTAACTTATCCGCTCGCTGAGATTGTCCTGCTTCCAGCAAATCAGCTGCAATTTCTGACAGGGTAAGTGGATCGCCCATCCCACTGCCGAGCGCGATCGCTAACTCAAATTGTCCTGCTTCGGCAAATTCCCCAGCCCGATTCATTAACGATTCGGTTGGAGACGTGGCGCTGCCGCTACATGCGGTTGCCGCTTGAGTGCGGGCAGTCTCGATCGCCTCTGCAACCCATCGCTTGCCTTCTGCCTCCTGTCCAACCAGCAAATAGCTGCCTGCTACTTTTGCCAGAGAATTTGCCTTAAAGCAGGGTTGCATTGCCGCCGCTGCCTCCAGTGCTTGCTCGGAAACAGCAACGGCCTCTTGCGAATCACCAAGTTTTGCATATTGAAAGGCAATGTCTGATAGCAATCTGGCTTTCAGATCTGGAGCAGGCAGGGCAACCGCTTTCTCCGGGGTGAGAATCCCAAGAACGGGCAGGGCTACCAGGAGGAGAAGCTTGACACAAAGCACGTTAGATTTCATAGTGGCTCGACGGGGATAGGGAATTTGAGTAACTGGCTATCATTCGGCAATGCACCCCGATCGTGAAACAATGTTGCGGCTCACTTCACTCCCAATGGAGACGGTAAGGTTCACCCTTTGATTCTGAATGATGCTCGGAACAAAGAGAAAAGCCATCGAATCAACCTTAAGAACAGCTACAAGGTAAGACTGGAGCAGGCAACATTAAGAGTGAATGCCCCAAGGCTCGCGTAGGCATAATCTTCTAGCCCAGCCTTGCCCCAACCACTTGGAGTGAACCGCCTTCCGCATTTCGCAAAGGTTATGGGAAAGCCTGCTCTTTGCTCTCCAAACTTGCACTGTCCCGCTTGGCAGGGCTGAGTGCCAGTACAGAGGGTGTCACAATGAGCGGGCTGCTTGTAGCGCAGAAAGGTGATTGTCAAGCCCACTGCCATTAAGATGATGAAGGGAATCTTGATTCCTCTATAAGCTAAAGGGTTACTGCTTGCCATCAGGGCTGAATCGAAGATCTGATCCAGCTATCAGTAACTTAGTGCTACGAAACCTAAACGTACCTGATTCAACCTCAACTCTTCATCGGTTTTCATCTTAAGCGGTCAATTCACAAAGTTTTGCTCAGTAGAGAGTTGAGGCGTTGACGGCAGTGAAATGCATCAGTTACCATTACATCTTCCCTCCAGCAACCCTGGCAACGTCCTCTTGTAGCAATGCACTTGCCTCTACATCCCTTGAGCATCTGCTTGAAACTACTACAGCCTGCGGTATTGCTCTATAGTCACCTCTAAAGACGTGACGAGTTTCCTTTGTCTTCCTCTGCTAACAGGCGATCTTCTCAGCTCGCAGTGACTGAAGCAATATTGGGCTTAGTCTATCAACCACTGGATCTGGCAGTTTCGAACATACGAGTTCGAACATACGAGCTGCCCAGTTGCAAATTCCAGGCGTGACAATGATTTCTTCCACAATATTTGTCCTTCTATACTTGTCCCTCTAAAATATTTGTTCCCCTATCTGTCTTTGGAAATAGATTATTTTGTTTAGTCGTTTCTTAATTAATTGTAAAGTAACACCTTAAACCTGTATTAATCTTTTTGTTGAATTCTATTATCTGGCGAGCTTAATCAGTTTGCTGTAAAAGCATCTACCTAGTCTTGATTTTGAAACGTCGTAAACTGATCTCTGAATTAATTTGGTTGAAAATTCTTTCCAAGCATCAGTTTTCATCCCCTAATCTAGGGTTTTGTTAAACCATTTCCATTCTTGCCGACGTGTTCCTTCGGGTAACACAACGATCCCTTGTGCTTTTCAACTTGCTAACGCTCTGAGGTTTTATGACGAACGGTAATCACGTTATTTTCCTTCACCCTGACGGTACGAGCCCCTCTCACTATGCAGCGGCACGATTTGTCTCTCAAGGACCGGACGGCAGGCTTAACTGGGATCGATTAGAAAATGCAGGTGTTTATTTAGGACACATGGAGGACCAGCTTACTGGAACCTCTAATGCAGGAGCAGTTACCCACGCGACGGGAACGAAGGTTTACGCAGAATCTTTTGGTCTCAATCAAGACGGCTCTCCGGTAGTTGCCCGATCGGGTAGGGTGGGTCAAACGATTGTTGAAGAAGCGATCGCAGCCAATAAAGTCACGGCTCTCGTGCAATCCGGTGCAATTATTGAACCGGGAACGGCTGCCTTTGTGGCTCAGGTCGGCGAAACGACGATCGATGATCGACGGGTTCCTCCTCGTCAACGGCAGGCAGACATTGCCAGAGAAGTGATTTTATCTGGAGTTGATTTCATTCTGGCGGGCGGCGAAATTAACTTGCTGCCTGTAGGAACGGATGGTTTTCATGGTAGTGCTGCTACATTGGATGCCATTAGCACTAATCCGCTCAATCGCCCTACTGAAAACCTGATTGAACTGGCAAAGAGTCAAGGATACACGGTTGTTTATACCCGTGATCAACTGTTTGAGTTATTAGATGCAAACAAGTACGCTACGACACCAACGAAGGTATTGGGGGTGTTTGCGGCAGAGGATACGTTTAACGATGTCACAGAAGAAGTGTTGGGGTTAAATACTGACAACCCTCGCCCGCTCTTTGTTCCAACTGCACCCACGATCGGTGAGATGTTGGAAGTAACGCAACAACTAGTCGAGCGTCATCCTAACTTTAATAATGGTTCGATCACGATTCTGGAAGAAGAGGGTACTGATAACTTCGGCAACAACAACAATGCTTCGGGTGTCGTAGAAGCAGCAATTCGAGCCGATCAGGCGATCGGGGTTGCCCTTGATTTTGTTGAACGAAATCCCAACACGCTGATTTTAACGGCAGCAGATAGTGATGCAGGCGGGTTAGAAGTGGTCGATCGAGATGATCCGACTGCTCCGGTAGGTACGATCGGTGTGAATCCTAATCCTGAACCGCGCCAAAATCTTTTAGACGGTACGAAGGGAACAAACACAACCCCTTTTATTGCCGCTCCTGATGCCAATGGGGATGTTTTTCCGTTTGCGGTGGGTTGGGTCGGTACGCCGGATGTGCCGGGTTCGATCGTTAGCAAGGCACATGGTTTGAATGCCGAAAAACTGCCATCTACGGTAGACAACACAGGGATGTACGAATTGATGTACGAAACCCTGTTTGATGCAGAATTGCCCTCACGAGTTGAGCCTCCGATTCCTGCTCCTGAAGCAACTCGCACGACGGGAAATGTAATTTTCATTCACCCCGATGGCACGAGTCCTTCTCACTACATGGCTTTGCGTAACACTGATCTGGGTCCTGATGGCAGGCTCAATTGGGACATGATGAGCAATGCTGGAGTCTACCTGGGACACATGGAAGACCAGCTTACCGGAACGTCAAATGCCGGAGCCGTGACCCACGCCAATGGGGTGAAGGTGTTCTCAGAGTCCTTTGGGCTAGAAGAGGACAATACTGAGGTGATTCCGCTGTCGGGCAACCGGGGCAAAACGATTTTAGAGGAGGCGATCGAAGCGGGTAAAGCGACGGCATTGATCCAGTCGGGTCAATTAGCAGAGCCGGGAACGGCTGCTTTTGCGGCTGAAACAACAAATCGTCAGGGCAATAACATTCGGGCACGAGATAAGTACGCTGAAATCATTGAGCAGGTGATTCGCTCTGGAACGGACGTGATCATGGGCGGCGGGGAACTCTATATGCTGCCGATCGGCACAACTGGATTTCACGTCACGGCTGAAATCGATGCTTCAGAAATCCGCCCAGAACGTCGTCCAACGATTAACCTGATTGAACTGGCAGAATCCCTCGGCTACACCGTGGTTTACACCGAGGAGCAGATGAATGCAACTGTCAATGGTGCAAATCCGCCTGAAAAACTGTTAGGTGTGTTTGCGGCAGAGGATACTTTCTTTGACGTTCCTGAAGAAAGATTGGGACTCAATACCGCCGATCCGCAACCGCTCTATGTGGAAACGGCTCCGACTGTAGCTGAAATGCTGGATGCCAGCTTGAAGATTGTCAACCGCGACCCGGATGGCTTCTTTGTGGTGCTGGAAGAAGAGGGAACCGACAACTTTGCCAACAACAATAATGCTGTTGGAACAGTCGAAGCGGCTCGACGGGCAGATGCGGCGATCGGCGTGGCGATGGACTATGTGAATACTCAAGACCCCAATACTATGATCGTGACGGCGGCAGACAGTGATGCAGGGGGGCTGGAGCTTGTTCAGTTTGCGCCCTACACTCGTCCAACCGGGAACTTTGATGCCAGCAACCCTGAGCTTGCAGCATCGCAGCCGGAAGTTCCTTTCGTCAACAGCAATGGGAATAATCCAAACTACCTGGATGGCATTAATGGCAGCACTGCCAGCCCTGAAAATCCCTGGCGATCGTTCCCCTCTCAACCAAGCTTAGATGGTCCGCTAGGCAACTTTGCGGTCGGTTGGGTTGGCACTCCCGACTTTCCAGGTAGCATTGTGTCAAAAACCTATGGCTTAAATGCTGACATTCTGCCCAGCACGCTTGATAACACTGAAATTTACCGGATGATGTATCAATCCCTGTTTGGGATTCGGCTGCAAAATCCCTTGAATGTTCAAGATCAGCAGGGCGTAACGCAAATCGGATTGGGAGAAGGCGCACAGATCAGTAACTTTGGCGGTGTGGGTCGGGGAACGAGTCCCTCTGAGGAAACGATCGCTGAAGTCGATACGCTTCAGTTTACCGGGGAAGGTTTAACGGCTCGTAACCTGCTGCTCACGCAGAGCGGTGAAGACCTAGTCATCACTTTTGAGGGGGTTAACAATGTTCGAGCTGTCCTGCCTGACTTTGATCTGGAGAATCTAGATAACTTATCCCTGGAGGGAAGTGGAGGCGGAAAAATTGGCAATCTTATCTTCAACGGGGAAGATGCTGTCAGTGATAGCTTTGATGTGATCAATGCTGATGCCGATGTCGATACGGTATTGAACTCGAATACGGTCACTTTCCTTAACGATCGCAGTAACCGCACTGCTGGATTGAATGGTTCTAATGATGTAATCAATGCGCTTGGTGGTAATGATTACATTGAGGGATTGGGTGGTGATGATTTATTGCGAGGTGCTACAGGGAATGACACTTTGGATGGCGGTACAGGAGATGATTTATTAACGGGCGGCGATGGCAAGGACATCTTTAGGCTGGCGATCGGAGAAGGCACAGATACCATTACCGACTTCAGCAGCGAAGATGATTTGTTGAGCCTGAGCGGACTTACCTTTGAACAGCTAACTCTGGTTCAGGGAAGCGGCGATCAGAGCGCAAATGCCTTTGTGCAGGCGGCAGGCAGTAGTGAAGTGCTGGCAGTTCTGGCGGGTATTCAAGCCAGCACCCTCAGCAGCAACAACTTTGTGCTTGCTTAATTGCGATTGCGTCTGAAGAAGTCTGCTCAATTTTGAGTGCGTTAAGGTTCCAGTGATCTGATTGAAGATGACTGGAACCTTGTCTTTTAGCCTGATGCAATTTTGAGCGCATAAACGATCAGTAAGTAGTGTTTTACCTATATTGATGGTTGCTGGTTAGCCAAAGGGACCAAACTCGTAACGATTGATGTACAGGCTTTGCTCCTTCTTCTTTATTTCCCTAAATGCCTCCTGAGCTACCTTGCTGCTCAATTTTCTGCCTCAAGATTTTCGATCGTCATGGCAGAAAACCAACTTTATCAGGCTGGGATATTCTAATCGTAAATGTTGTACCTATACCAACTTGGCTCTCTAGCAACAGCTTACCTTGATGCAAGTCTAAACATCTTTTAACCACTGCCATACCCAAACCACTTCCAGGTGCGCTGCCAACATTTCTGCCTCGGCAAAAGGGTTCAAAGATAGTTGCTTGTTCGTCTTCAGGAATGCCAATCCCTTGATCTCTGATTTCAAAAATTACAGCATTAGGTTCACAAATGACCGTGAAATTGATCGAAGACTCTGGAGAAGAATATTTAATTGCATTAGATAATAAATTACTGAGAATTGAGTAAATGAGTTTCTCATCTAAATAAGCATAGGTACGAGTACCGTACTTGTGAAACTTAATTGTTCTTGGCTGTTCGCTAAAAAGTTGAATATCTTCAACCAGATTTAAACAAAGAAACTGTACTTCCAGAAGTTCTGGTTTGCACTGCAATTTTCCAGCATCTGCCCTTGCTAAAGTCAGGATATCGTTTAGGAGCTGGGTCATTAATTTAGCAGACGCCTGTATCTGAAGCAGGTTCTTTAATTTACTAGGCTCAACCAATCTTTTCAAATTTTCCTGAAGTAATTGCGCTGATCCCACGATGACACTGAGAGGAGTTCGAAACTCATGCGAAACCATCGAGAAAAATTGCAGCTTCAGTTCACCCAATTCTTTCTCCTGCGCCAGCTTCTGCTGAATTTGCTCTGATTGTTGACGCTTAAACATCTGGCGATAGAGCAGAATATAAACACCCAGAAGCCCCACAAATGCCAGAATAGTTCCCAGATTTTCGATCGCCATTCTCACCTGTGAGTTTGCCTGAGATTGCTCGACCTGACTCTGCAAAAGCTGCTCCTCCTCGTTCTGTAGCTCAGTAATGATTCGACGAATTTGTGCCTGGTTCTGGTTAGTCTGCGCTACCCAAGGATTTTCAGCGGAAAGCAGAGTGGGCTGTTCGTAGAGTGCTGCTGATTGCTCAAGCAGGGTTTGTCGCTGCTGAATAAGTGTTTCTAGCAGGTTGAGCCTTTGTTGTTGAGCAGGCGTATCGGATAAGGGCTGTCGCAGTTTCTCTAATTGGAAGGTGAGATTCTGCATGGCTTGATGGTAGGCATCCAGCTCTGTTCGATCGCCTAACAAAAAATACCGCCAACGTCGAGCTTCGCTATCAGTTAGCGTTTCAGAAACGCTAGTTAAAGCAGTGAGGAGGTCGCTTGTTTGTTTGACCTGGGCGGCACTGTGAATGAGTTGGGTTGCATTTTGATAGGAGATTAAATTAATCAGCCCCAAGAGCAGCAGTGCCAGACAAAAGGATGCTGTGATCCATTTGCGTTCCATTGACCATTTCAGCACACTGAACGTCACCATAGCAGCCTGAAAGATTTACTGAGAAATTTACAATAGAGTAGGAGAAAGGCGATCCCGCAGGGCTGCGGACATTGGTGCCCGATCGCTGTTCTCCTGAATATGCCTTATCTCAGATCCCAAGTCTAAGACCTCAATGCGTATTTTGGTTGTGGAAGACGATTTGCGAATTGCTAACATGCTGGCGGAAGCCTTTACAAACCGTCAGTATAAAGTCGATGTGGCAGAGGATGGTGAAGCTGCGTGGGATTGGGTAAATACCCAGGATTACGACCTGATTGTATTGGATCTAACGCTGCCCAAGGTGGACGGTCTCCGCTTCTGTCAACAGCTTCGAGCCAGAGGAGCCGCAGCGCGAAATGCCGCAATTCCAGTCATGATGCTCACGGCGCGAGATATGATCGCAGACAAAATCATTGGGCTGGATGCCGGAGCCGATGACTACATGGTCAAGCCGTTTGACCTAGATGAACTGATGGCGCGAACTCGTGCCCTGCTGCGGCGGGGAAGTCCTAATGTCAATCCTACGCTGACTTGGGGCGAACTTCAGTTAAATCCAGCAACCTGTGAAGTCACTTACCGTGACACGCCTCTGAATTTAACGCCGAAAGAATTCGCGCTGCTGGAACTGCTGATTTCCAACGGTCGGCGTGTCATGAGTCGCCCAATTATTATCGAAAAACTCTGGACGCGGGAAGAATTACCCACCGAAGAAGCGGTCAAAACCCATGTTAGAACCCTCCGTCAGAAATTGAGAGCGGCAGATGCACCCGATGATCTGATCGAAACGGTGCATGGCATGGGCTACCGGCTCAAACAGTTCTCCTGAAAAGAGCAATCCCCCCGAAATCCCTCCGATTTCCTTCTGGCATCCTGACTTTGAGTTGGTAGTCTTTGGGTAGCACAGTGCTACAGGGGCGGACGTAAGTTCCTCCCTCGCTAGTCCGTTGCACTCCTTACAGCTTCTTACGTAACAAGAAGCATCACCCCATCCAGAACTTTGGGACTACTCCTCCCTGAAGTTCTGGAATTTTCCTCATTCACAAGTGAAACTTCCTCTCCAAAGGCTATGCAAATCATTGTGAATCACGCTTCAACGACTGCAACTTATCACGATCGATCGGGTAAAGATGTTGCCCGATTGCTCGAAAGTCATGCTGAGCGTGGGCTGGCTAAACGGGAAGTTACTCAACGGCGCAGACATTACGGTCTAAATGAGCTGGCAGCAAAGCCCGGAAAACCTGCCTGGTTGCGGTTTCTGCTGCAGTTTAATCAGGCGTTGCTCTACATTCTGCTGATTGCCGGAGCGATTAAAGCTTTCCTGGGATCATGGACAAATGCGATCGTCATCTGGGGCGTGACGCTGATTAACGCCATTATTGGCTATTTGCAGGAGTCAAAAGCAGAAGGGGCGATCGCTGCTCTGGCAAAAGTGGTGACCACAGAAGCAACCGTGGTCCGAGAGGGAAAAAGGCAGATAATTCCTTCACAGGAATTGGTTCCGGGCGATTTAGTTCTGCTGACTTCAGGAGACAAGGTTCCGGCAGATTTGCGATTGTTGCGTGTGCGCGGCTTACAAATTGATGAATCGGCGCTGACCGGGGAATCGGTTCCTGTTGAGAAAGACATTCAGCCGCTGGGCAGCAATACACCTTTGGCAGAACGCACGAACATGGCGTATGCAGGTAGCTTCGTTACCTTTGGGCAGGGTAGTGGTGTCGTGGTGGCGACTGGAAATAAAACAGAAGTGGGGCAGATTTCACAATCGCTGAACAATAGCCACAGCCTGAGTACGCCGCTCACACGCAAGTTCGTCAAGTTTAGCCAAACCCTGCTGTATATCATTCTGTCTGTGGCATCCCTCACGTTTTTTGTGGGGTTAGGGCAAGGACGCTCCTGGGCAGAAATGTTTGAAGCGGCGGTAGCTCTGGCAGTCAGTGCCATTCCTGAAGGACTTCCGGCAGTGGTGACGGTGACACTGGCGATCGGAGTAAATCGCATGGCACGTCGACACGCCATTATTCGCAAACTGCCTGCGGTTGAAACGCTGGGCGGTGCAACGGTCATTTGCTCGGATAAAACCGGAACGCTGACTGAAAATCAGATGACGGTGCAGGCAATCTATGCAGCCGGACAGCGTTATTTAGTAAGCGGCGTGGGATACAACTCGGAAGGAGAAATTCAACCTGTCACAGAAGAGGCGATCGCGAATGAGCGTCTTCCGTCTGTTGTAGGTTCTCCAAACCATACTGCCTTAGAAGACTGTCTGATTGCGGGTATTTTGTGTAACGATAGCCATCTGGAATGGAAAGAGGATCACTGGTCAGTCATCGGCGATCCAACGGAAGGAGCGTTGATTGTGGCTGCCCAAAAAGCAGGCATAAACCAATCCAAGCTCAATGAGTTGCTACCTCGCCTGGATGTCATCCCGTTTGAATCGCAGTATCAATATATGGCAACGCTGCATCATGGGGCGGATAGGAAAACGACGGGTGGCAATATTATTGGCAATATTATTTACGTCAAAGGTTCGCTGGAAGCCATACTGCGTCGATGCCAGAAGATGCGCGATGCATCAGGGCATGATATGCCGCTGTATCAGGGGCTTCTGGGCGTTGAAACAGAGCGTTTGGCAGAACAGGGATTACGAGTGCTGGCTTTTGCCGAAAAAACAGTGCCCAAGCAGCAGACGACGCTGGATCACGCAGACCTGAACAGTGGACTCACGTTTCTCGGTTTGCAGGGTATGATTGATCCTCCTCGCGCGGAAGCGATCGCCGCAGTGAAGGCCTGTCAGGCAGCGGGAATTCAGGTGAAGATGATCACCGGAGACCATTTAACCACTGCAACTGCAATTGCCGATCGCATCGGGCTTCAGAGCAAAGGTAACCTGTTTGGGTTTACCGGACAGCAGCTCGCAGAAATGAACGATTCTGAACTATCGCAGGCGGTTGAATCTGGCTCCGTGTTTGCCAGAGTTGCTCCGGCGCAAAAGCTGCGCCTGGTTGAAGCATTGCAATCGAAAGGTGAAATTGTGGCAATGACGGGAGATGGAGTGAACGATGCCCCTGCCCTGAAGCAAGCCGATATTGGAATTGCAATGGGCAAAGGGGGAACCGATGTTGCCAGAGAAGCAGCGGATATGCTGCTCACTGACGATAACTTTGCCTCAATCGAAGCAGCCGTTGAAGAAGGACGTACTGTTTATCAGAACCTGCGAAAGGCGATCGCCTTTATTCTGCCCGTCAATGGTGGCGAGTCGATGACGATCCTCATCAGTGCCCTGCTTGCTAGAGATCTACCCATTCTCTCGATCCAGGTGCTTTGGCTGAACATGGTCAACTCTGTTGCTATGACGGTTCCCCTTGCTTTTGAACCCAAAACCGATCGCACAATGGCAAAGTCACCCCGCGATCCAAGAGAGCCTTTGCTATCGGGCAGACTGTTTCAGCGCATTGCTACGGTTTCGGTCTTCAACTGGATTTTAATCTTCGGAATGTTTGAGTGGGCACGACGCACGACGGGAGATATTGCAGTTGCCCGGACAATGGCAATTCAGGCATTAGTTGCCGGACGAATTGTGTATTTGCTGAGTGTCAGCCATTTAGGTCGGGCAATCATGGATAAATTTCAGGGCCGGAATACTTCAATACGTGATGCCTGGGCGATCGGTCTTGGCATTTTAGGTGCGATCGTTCTACAAGTTCTATTCAGCCAGTGGAGTGTAATGAATGTCCTCTTTGCAACAGCTCCCCTCAGCCTCACGCAATGGTTAATTTGTCTTATTCCAATAATCCCGATGCTCTTCTTGACCGTATTTGTCGATCGTCTTGACCCAACAGAATAAGGAATTGAAGGATCGAACAATGCCTCAAATTCACGCTGATTCAAATTTTGAAAACTACCCTTTATACATTGGATTGGAAGTTAATCGACTGCCTGAGCTTTGTGAACCTTATGAGCTCAATGAAGATGCTTTAGAACAAATTCTCGAACCAGCAAACGTATTGAAGAACGAATCAAAGTTAGAATCTACCCCACCTGTTCTAGATTCTGAGAATCCTTGCTTGTAGGGAGTATTTGAATTCCTTTCAAAATTGGATCGAGTCAATTCCTCTGTTGCCTTTATGACATTTCTCGCCGCAGGTGATCCAGTTCCCTGGTTCATAGCTTCCTCCAGTTCCAACCCTGCCTATCACTTTAGTGCAGTAGGTGGTTATCGGATTATCCTTTCTTTCCTTGGTCGCTTTAGTAACCAATCCTGCGCTAAGGTTCTACAGGATTTTGCGGCACTACAGCCACAGCTTGAACAATACGAAGTTCCATTCTTTGGAGTCACAATTAATCCAGAAGATATCGTTCTGAAAGAGTTAATCAAGATTCCGTCCTATTTCAAACTAATCTGGGATTTCGATCGCTTCGTCAGCTTACGATATGGCGTACTGCCAGATGAGTCCAATCCAGATTTCTATCGCCCAGCAACTCTGGTCCTCAATGAGAATCTTCATGTTCTCAAGGTGTTTCCCCTAGAGAATCCTGAAAGCCATGTTGCTGATGTATTTCGCTTTATCGAAAGTCTTCCAGTACCAGAGCCAGCAATGATGGCGGTCAGGCAGGCTCCCGTCCTTTTCATCCCCGATGTAATCGATCCAGAATTCTGTGAATTTCTGATTCATCTTTATCAAGCCAACGGAGGAAGAAATTCAGGCTTTATGCGGCAGATTGATGGCAAAACAGTAGAAGTTTTGGACGCCGATTTTAAGCAGCGTAAGGACTTTCATATTACTGATACAGCCCATCTACAAGCCATTAATGATTTAATCTTGCGGCGGGTAAAACCAGAAATTGAGAAAGCCTTTCAATTTAGTATTACTCGATTTGAACGTTACCTTGTCGCTTGCTACGATGCTGAAACACAAGGTTTCTTTAACCGCCATCGGGACAATACGACCAAAGGCACTGCCCATCGTCGCTTTGCTATGACAATCAACCTGAATACGGGAAATTATACGGGTGGCTGTCTTCGTTTTCCAGAATACGGTAATCGCCTCTACCGTCCTCGAGTGGGCGAAGCCGTCATCTTTTCCTGTTCGCTGCTGCATGAAGTGACGCCTGTGTTAAGCGGAAAACGGTTTGCCTTATTATCCTTTTTCTATAACGATGAGGATGCTAAAATTCGCGATCGCAATCAAAAGTATGTTGTCCTTAACTCAGAGCAGCAGACCAACAGTGATAAAAAGCAAGAATCTCAAGTAAAGTCGCTTGGGTTCCAGGGTAACTCCCAATCCAGATATCGCAAAAAGCGTCGTAAATCGTAAAGCAGATGCTATGCCAAAACATCATATTGTCATTACTGGGACTGGTCGTGCTGGAACAACATTTCTAGTTCGGCTATTTACAGCTTTAGGTCTTGATACTGGATTTGATGACTTTACATCAGCCGTTCACCCAAACTGCAATGCTGGGATGGAGTGGGATATTCATCAGGAAAATGTACCCTACATCATAAAGAATCCGTGGTTGTGTGATTACCTTGATAAGGTTCTAGAAAGCACTGATACTGTCATTAATTACGCGATTGTCCCTGTTCAAGACCTCTTTCGGCAGCGGAAAGGCAGCGAGACGTAGCACGAAGAAGTGACGCTTCCCTTTATCCAGAAGGAATTTATGGAGGTCTTTAGCACACATTTGACCCATAGCAACAGGAAACCGTATTAGCCAATCAACTCTACAAGATTGTCTATACAATTGCAAAGCATGATGTTCCCCTGACATTATTATATTTTCCCAGGTTAGCCAATGACCCAGAGTATCTTTTTGAAAAGATTAAATTCATGCTGGATGGAATAGAGCCATGAAAAATTCTTAGAAATATTTTTGAAAGTAGTGCGTTCAGAGCTAGTTCATGAATTTCGTCGAGAACCTATATAGCAACGTGATTAGAATAGAGCCGATAGAGCAGAATTAAAGGATTGCAAATTTTTAAAAAATATATTCTTACTTTAAAAACGAAACGGTTATGACAATAAGCAAGTCAAGTGGATGAAATTTTGAGGCTAGTGATAGAACTTCCGGACGAAGATGCATAATTAAGTAAGCGATTAAAATTTAAACGTAATAGCGTGTTAGAAACATAATTATGAATATCCTTGCTTGGATTATTTTGGGTTTTATTGATTGAGGGTAGTATTATGAGTATCATCAAGACAGGAACACTACAGCTTGCTGCCGCCAGTTTGAGCATTCCTGGAATTATCGTGGCGATTATCGGAGCAATGATTGCAATCTTTATCTGGGAATCACTGAGCCGTCGTTGTGTTTAAACTTCAGGGCTTCTGTTATAGGATGCCAATAAGTACCGCTATTTCTCATAACTCACCGCACACTCCTGGCTTAGCAAAAGTCAGGGGTTTCTTGAGCAATTTAGTTTTACAGCCCAGTATGAATACTAATACTCCCGTTGATTAAGCGAATCAAAGGTTTCTCGCTGAACTTCCTCGACCTGTCCCACCACAAAAATGAGCGTAAATGGCTGTCCCATTTCACGCTGCAAAAACTCCTCCAGCAAGGCAACCTGTTTGGGAGTAATGGGTTCTTTAGCACGGACATTGAGCCTAACTTCGGGCGGGGTAGTGTGCCAGTTGGTTCTGCTGGTCAGGAGTTCGACTCGTTGAAAGGTAATGGTGCGATTGAGCAATGTCTGCCGGATGGTGGCTTCGAGATGTGCCTGTCTTACTAATCTACTAGAGCTAATACCCAGCGGCAGCAGCAAAATGGCGGTAAATGCCAGCGCACAAGTTAACGGTTTATGGGCATTGCGAAATGAAGCATAGCCTGTGAGCAAAAAAGTCAACATACAGGAGAGCATGATCCCCAGTAGATTTGTTGCATAGAGCAGGGTTGCTCCCTGGCTGAGTGACCAGTTTGCCTGAGATAACCCCAAACCCATCACACAAATTGGCGGCATTAGGGCAACCGCGATCGCTGTTCCTGCCAGACTTCCTGAAATCTTGGGTTGCACCTTTGCATAACCGCTAATGCCTCCCGCGACAATTGCTACCCCCAGATCGAGCAGCGTCGGCTCCGATCGTGCCCAAACTTCGCTGCCAAAATTTTCGATGCCGACCAGCCATCCTACACTGTAGGCGAGAGCGACTGCCAGTAAAGTTCCGGCAATAATTGCGATTGCGCCTTGCCGAAGCAAGATGACGTCTCCCCGAAGCGCACCAAAAGCTAAGCCACGAATAGGCAGCATGAGCGGAGCAATAATCATTGCGCCAATAATGACGGCAGTGCTGTTTGCTAACAAGCCAAAAGTGGCAATCAGGCATGAACTCACGATTAAAATCAGATAGGATAGGTCAGGCGTAGATTCCTTTAGTATCTCGGTTTGAAGCTGCTGGAGCGGAACTAGAGCTTCGCCTCGACTTCTAAAATTCCTGAACCGATGTTTAATTCCTTTCGACATCTGCTCCTCCTCAAGCCACAAAATTCTAGAAGTAACGAGATGCGGATTTCTGCCAGCATCCTACCTTAAGACTGTGGCAGTTATTTGATAATAGTTTGAAGAGATTAGGTTGGTTAAAAAAAATTAAGGTGAAGTATGGCAATTGATCCAGCGACGGCTGAAATGACGATCGAGACCAATCTGAAGCAGTTTTTGCTGGTGCTGTCCGTCTCCCTAAGTGTGGCAACGCTACCCCGTGTGTTTAGCTGGTTTCGGCGCATTCCTTACACTTTGCTGCTGGTGATTGTCGGTTTAGGGCTAGCGTTTGTCGACGTACGGTTAGTCGATCTGTCGCCTGCCTTGATCCTGTCTATCTTTTTGCCACCGCTGCTGTTTGAAGCTGCCTGGAATATTAGATGGCCGAAATTGAAGGAGCAAGCCTTGCCCATTTGCCTGTTTGCGGTGCTAGGAGTTGTAATTGCAATCGTTGGCATCGCGCTGGGGCTGAATTGGTTTGCAGGGGTTTCGCTCACAACTGCTCTACTGCTGGGAGCCAGTTTGTCTGCGACCGACCCTGTTTCAGTAATTGCGCTATTTCGAGAGTTGGGGGTGGGAAGCCGTCTTAGCATCGTCATGGAAGGCGAAAGCCTCTTCAATGATGGCATCGCGGTTGTCGCATTTAGTTTTCTGGTTGCCCTGCCGCTTGGAACAGCGGATTTGAGCGTTCAATCGGCGGTGCTTCAGTTTATGCGTGTTATGGGTATTGGTATTGCAGGCGGCAGCCTGATTGGATTTGGCATCTCCTATTTGACACAGCGGTTTGATCTGCCGCTAGTGGAACAGTCGCTAACACTGGTTTCTGCCTATGGCACTTATTTGATTGTTGATGATCTGGGTGGTTCTGGGGTAATTGGAGTCGTGACGACCGGATTAATTTTAGGCAACTTTGGTTCTCGCATTGGCATGAATCCCCGCACTCGAATTATTGTTAGCGAGTTTTGGGAGTTTCTCGCCTTTTTCGTAAACTCGATTGTTTTTCTACTGATTGGTGATCAGATTCGCTTCGATATCCTGGGACAAAATCTGGGCACGATCGTCATTACCCTCGTTGCGATGATTGTGACACGAGCAATCTCCATCTATGGTTTAAGCGCAATCAGCAATCGCTTCACCCAATCCAAAATTATGCTACCTGAACAAACAGTTTTGCTCTGGGGTGGACTGCGGGGGTCTGTATCGATCGCCCTGGCATTAAGTGTTCCTGTGATTCTGCCTGCTCGAGAAGAAATCATTGCCACAGTGTTTGGGGTCGTGCTATTCACGCTGTTAGTGCAGGGACTCACGGTTCAGCCACTGCTGCAGAAGCTAAATTTATTGGGTGATCAGCCCTTACGTCAGCAGTTCCAGGAAACAGTCGCTCGTTTAGCCGCTATGAAACGGGTTTTGCAGCAGCTAGGTCAGCCAGAAAATCGCCCTGCCATTGAGCCGGAGTTTTACCGTTATCAGGAGGCTCTGATTAATGGCGAAATCGAACGATTGACCGCAGAAATCGATACCTTACAGGACGAAAATCCAGACCTCCGCATCTTTGCAGCAGAACAATTTAAGCAGGAACTGCTGGCGATTGAAGCAGATACTTATGCTGAGTTGGTTCGCACAGGCAGACTCAACCGGGAACTGTCTTCTTTTCTTCAGGAGGATTCATCAGAGGAAGTTTAAAGGGTTACTGAATATAACCTTGATCAGGATCAGAAGTAGATACAGCAAATTCAGAGGGTGTAATTGGTGTACCTCGCTGCCGAGCATAAACCTTGGTGAACGCGGCTGGAACATAGCTGTGTTTCATTGAGCAGTAGAGCGATTCTTCGAGTTGAATAAAGTAGTGTTGTGCAAATTGACAAATCTGCACCCGTTAAGGCATAGAGTCTGTAACGAATAAGGAAATTAAATATTTTCCTTAGAATAAGAGCGTACCCTTAGAAGGTGGAGAAATTGTGCAGAAATTTAGTGAAATCTGTTAGTCCTAAAACTCATCTATCAGTAGCAGGGGATTGAATTTAAACGAAATGAACTGTCATCCTCTCCATTATCAAAAAACATGCCTCTACAATCTTCCCTTAGCTAGAGATCGAATTTCTTAGCAGTACGGGATGGTTAGTAGCAGGAGGGTATTATGCGGCAACTTATCGTTCAGGTTCCACAGGGACACGGCAAGGATGTCCTGAATATTGCCAAAGATCATCAGGGCGTGAATCTGGTTCAGATTGAAGCGAATAGCCTCGATCACGCCCTGGATTTAGTGATTGTGTATATTTCTAACCGCAGAGTTGAAGATTTTCTCAGACAATTGGAAAGTTTGCCGGATGTCCATATTACCCTGCTGCCTTCTGGGGTCATGGCACTCCATCCACCTAGCAATCAAGCTGCAGAACAGGTTACGAATGTTGAGCCTCGTAGTCCGGTGGAAGTTTTTTTGTCGGGATTACAAAGCGTTGGCTCCTGGAAGGGCTTTTTAGGGTATGCTGCCCTGGGAGGCGTGGTAGCCTGGATAGGGCTTTTTACTAATACGATTTATCTTTTAACTGCTGCAATGCTAATCGCACCCTTTGCAGGTCCAGCGATGACTGCTGCGATTGCAACAGCAAGGGGCGATCGAAAACTTTTAGGGCGCAGTCTTGCGAGATACTTTTCTGCCTTGAGCCTGACGATAGCAATCGCTGCGCTCCTCAGCCTTCTATTCGGACAGTCGATCGCCACTTCTCAGATGATTGAACGCAGCCAGGTATCAGTAACGGCTATATTACTACCTCTGGCTGCCGGAGCCGCAGGCGCATTAAATTTGGTGCAGTCGGAGCGCAGCAGCCTGGTGTCTGGAGCCGCAACTGGAATGCTGGTGGCTGCCTCGCTTGCTCCACCTGCCGGGGTTGTGGGAATGGCAGTGGCGATTGGTCGATGGGATTTGGCGACAGGCAGTTTATTCTTATTGCTGCTACAGCTTTGTGGCATTAATCTATCCGCTGCTCTCTTGTTTCGCAGGTTTGGACTCTCTACAAGGGGTGCAAGGTACACTCGTGGCAAAAAACTGGTCTTTCCTATTGCTCTACTTATTACAGCACTGGCATTAATCGGATTATTAGTGTGGCAGCTCGCCAACTCACCGAATTTACAGCGAGCGAGCCTTAGTCAACGAGCCAATGCAGAAGTACACCAGGTAATTGGGCAAGAGCCTTCAGCTCAGCTTGTAGAAGCCAACGTACGGTTTACCCGATCAAGTATTTCGGGACAAAATACATTGCTCACAGTTTTGTATGTGCAGCGATCGCCGGATGCAACTGAATCTGATGCGATAATCCGCGATCGTCTCACCAAGGCAATTCAAGCCCGTTTGACAGAGCAGTATAAAAATATCACTCCCTTAGTAAGCGTGAACGTTCTTGCACCACCCAATCAGAATTGATGACGAGAGGATCAGTTGATGAGCCGTGATACAAATTTGTCCTCAAAACGCGTCTTGGAGCAGGAGCAGAATGAGATTCTGCAACAGATTGAGAATTGGCTGGAAATTCCCATGCTGCTGCTCAGCTTTGTGTGGCTTGTCCTGTTTGTGGTTGAGTTAATTTGGGGACTCTCACCCCTGCTGGACACACTGGGGATTACGATCTGGATTGTCTTTATTCTCAACTTTGGACTGGAACTTTTTCTGGCTCCACGCAAGTTGGCTTACTTGAAACGGAATTGGCTGCTTGCCATTTCGCTCCTGTTGCCTGCTCTACGAGTGTTGCGAGTCGTAAAAGTAGTGCGGGCATTCCAAACAGTTCGTGCTGCCAGAGGACTGCAACTGTTGCGAGTGATGACCCGTGCGAATGGCGGAATGCGAGTATTAGCGGCAAGCTTCAATCGCCGAGGCTTTGGTTATGTAGTGGGATTAACGGCAGTCATTACTCTGATTGGATCCGCTGGAATGTTTGCCTTCGAGCATGAGGTTCCTGAGTCTACTCTAACTGACTACGGAGCTACACTCTGGTGGACAGCAATGGTGATGACCACAATGGGAGCAGATTACTTTCCACAAACGCCAGAGGGACGAATCCTGTGCTTTTTGCTGGCGCTTTATGCCTTTGCGGTTTTTGGCTATGTCACTGCAACCCTCGCCACCTTTTTTGTGGGTCGAGATGCTGAAAATCCAGAAGCAGAGGTGGCAGGAGCAAAGGGAATCGCTGAGCTACAGGCAGAAATTACGGCATTGAGAGGTGAACTTCAAGCTCTATTACATCAGAAGCAGGAAAAATGACGGTTTGAGCTACGATCGTGCCTTTCTCCGCTAGCCACTTTCGATAGAGGTTACTCCAATGACTTCTGGATAACATTAGCGGCGAAGGTGAACGGAAGGCTTTCAAAATGAACATTGAAATTTCTGCTGCTTGGCAAAAGATGCAGGGCATGATTAACGGATTCATTGCCCTAATTCCCAATATCGTGCTGGCAATCGTTGTCTTTGCTATCTTCTTTGTAGTTGCTAGAATGATTCGGCGGCTGGTGGGACGTTTAACCCAGAAGCGTCGTCATGCTCGTAACTTGGGGCTAATTCTAGGACGACTTGCCCAGTGGATTATTCTGCTAGTGGGTTTGTTTGTTTCGCTGTCGATCGTCATTCCCACCCTAAAAGCAGGCGATCTCGTTCAGCTATTGGGAATTAGTGGGGTGGCGATCGGTTTTGCCTTCCGGGACATCCTACAAAACTTTCTGGCGGGAATTCTGATTTTACTCACCGAACCCTTTCAGCTAGACGACCAGATTATCTTCAAGGATTTTGAGGGCACGGTTGAGAATATCCAGACTCGCGCCACGACGATTAGAACCTACGACGGTCGCCGGATTGTAATTCCCAACTCGGAGCTATTTACTAATTCTGTCACCGTCAATACTGCCTTTGAGCATCGTCGGTTAGAGTACGATGTGGGAATTGGGTACAGCGATGATATTGATGAAGCAAAACGGCTAATTTTAGAAGCCATTCATGAAACAGAAGGCATTTTGTCCGATCCTGCACCGGATGCGATCGTTGTAGATTTAGCAGAAAGCACAGTCAATATTCGTGCTCGCTGGTGGGTTAAACCGCCTCGCCGTGCTGATGTGCTGAATTTGCAGGACCGGGCACTTACAGCGATTAAGAATAAACTAGTTGCAAACGGCATTGACCTCCCCTTCCCGACACAGCAAATTCTGTTTCATGACCAAACCGAGGAAACGGATGGCGATCGCTCTCGGCAGCGCGAAGGTTGGCCCGCAGGTAAGCAGGAAGTTCCCAAATCAGGTAGCATCGGTGGTTCACTGCGAAAATTAGCACAAATCCGATCGCACCGCGCTACGACGCGGAGCGCAGCGACAAGTCGATCGCAGCGCGATGGCAACGGTCGTACGACAAATGACGCATGAAAAATACAAAGCTCAGCAAGTTTTGGGATACGCTGCGATCGAGCTACTGGTTTTTACCCACCCTAATTGCAGGAATTGCTTTTGTACTGGCATTGGTGCTGCTCGAGATTGATCGATCGGGAAATGCGCCGAACTGGGGGTGGCTCTATACCGGAGGCCCAGATGGAGCCAGAGCAATGCTTTCAACTATTGCAAGCTCGATGGCAACCGTTGCGGGAACGGCATTTTCGATCACAATCGTTGCCCTACAACTCGCTGCTTCCAACTTTGGCCCCCGCCTGCTGCGAAACTTTATGCAGGACATGGGCAATCAGATCGTTTTAGGAACTTTCCTTGGCACATTTCTCTACTGCCTGCTGGTGCTGCGAAATATTCGCGGAGAGGATTTTAATCAGTTTGTGCCGCAGCTCTCTATTACGGTTGGAATGGTGCTAGCGATCGTCAGCGTGCTGGTTTTGATTTATTTTATTCACCATGCCTCGACCATTATTCAGGTTTCTCAAGTCATTACTGATGTCGGCAGAGAGCTAGATCGGGCCATCGATCGCTTATTTCCAGAACAGCTTGGACACCGCGCACAGCATCAAAGACCTGTCGGAGAAATTCCCAGCGATTTTGAGGCGCGATCGACATTGGTTCGCTCTCAGGACAAGGGATATTTACAAGCTATCGATGATGAGGAACTGATGAAAATTGCTTGTCAAACAGATGGGCTGCTGTGGCTGAAAACTCAACCTGGAAAATACCTGATTTCCGGTAGCCCACTCGTCTCGGTTTACCCGAAAGAACGCTATTCTTCTGCACTATTTAAGAAAATCAATCGAGTCTTTATTTTTGGTAAAGAGCGCACTGAGCAACAGGATATTGCCTTTCCAATCCAACAGCTTGTTGAGATTGCGCTGCGGGCAATTTCTCCAGCGGTGAATGATCCGTTTACGGCGATTCGCTGCATCGATCGATTGGGTGCAGGATTTAGTCAACTGGTTCAACGCGATTTTCCTTCGCCCTACCGCTACGACAAATTCCACAATCTGCGAGTTATTGCTGAACCCGTAAAGCTAGAATACTTGTTTGATTGCGCCTTTAGCCCGATTCGCCAGTATGGCCAATCCGATTCAGCAGTTATGTCGCACCTGTTAGATGCGATCGCTCTCATCGCATACTATGCGAAAACGCCAGAACAAAAGCGTGCTTTGCGTCATCATGCAGAAATGATTCTACGAGGTAGCCAGCAGGGATTGTCAGAGGAGTGGGATCGACAAATGATAGAAGAACGATATCAAGCTGTCTTAGAGACGCTGGATCAAAGACAATACTAACAATTCGATCACCACTGTCACCAACGATCCAATTCGCTGGTCAATCCCTATAGCAATCCGTAAGGCTTTCGCTCATTGCGAATTTTCAAAGCCATTTGGGAACAGGGACGAGAGCTGGCTCAAAGTTTCTCTCAGTGCAGGTGCAACTTGAACAGAACGCAGATGCAAGTCGCGTTGGGGAAACGGAATTTCGATCTGCCATCGTTGAAATGCTTCAAAAATCAGAAAGTTCAGATCGCTTTTGAGCAGGAATTGGTGATTGGGCGTTTCAGTCCAAACCAGTAATTCAAAGGTGAGAGCACTGTCTCCAAACCCTTGAAATAAAACTCTTGGAGGCGGCGTTTGTAAAACGTCTGGATGGTTTTGCGCTGCTTCCAGTAACGCTGTTTGAACAGTTTTAGGGTCTGCATGGTAAGCCACACCAACCGGGATATGAAGTCGAGAAACGGGATTGCGGTGGCTCCAGTTAATTACTTCTTTCTCCAGAAAGCGTGAATTGGGCACGATGATTGACACATGATCTAGTGTTCTGATTTCGGTACTACGGGCACCAATGCGCTCTACCGTACCCTTGAATTCTCCAACTTCAACAAAGTCTCCCACCTGAATCGGTCGTTCAAACACTAGAACAAGCCCACTGCCAAAGTTTTTCGCAATATCTTGCAATCCAAATCCAATCCCAACACCCAGTGCGCTTGCCAGAATAGTGAGAGAACTTAAATCGAGTCCCCAGAGCTGTAGCACAATAATTGTGGCGATCGTCACCACGCTATACTTCGTCAGCATCGCAATGACTTCCTGCAATCCACGATTAATGCCTGCGCGCTGTAATACACGAGAACGTAGGAGATTGGTAAGCACGCCTGCCAGAATAATGACGCCAAAGAGTAAGGCGCCCAGGATGAGCAGGTCGATGATGGAGTACGCCCGTCTGCCTAAAACCATCACAGGAGCCGTAAAGCTTGAGAGGATCGAACTAATGGCTTGATTACTCCAGCGTCGCGTAGCAGGAAATAACTTCGTAATATACAGAGCAACACCAATCCATAAACTCAATCGCGCTGCACTGAGAAGCAGTTTGAGAAACAACTCCAGTGGAGCATGAACTTCAGAGTCAGTTGCCTGAATCCAACTACGGCGCTGAGCGATCGCCAGCAATCGATGCTTTAACTGTCCCAGAAAATAGTGGAGGACGATTCCACTCCCCACGATGACAGCCACCTGCACTAAGATAAAGGGCAAGCTTAAATTAGGATTGATGGCTGCCTGAGCAGCAGACTGAGCAGCAGCAGGTGAAACCAAGCAACTTAGCGTTAGGGCAAGAAAGCTCAGACGAAAGAATAATGGTCTAATAGGCATGGATCAAAAAATTGCTCAGCAGCACAATCATGCCAGTAAAACCGTTATAGAAATAGCTCCCATGAGCAAATTCAACCCTGGGAATGAACATTAAGACTTGACTGCTGCAACTCATGCGTTACACTGTTTGCGTCCGTCGATTCGCAAGGCAGTACCCTAGATTTCATGTTGAGTGCGCTCACGAGATAGCAAAGCAGCCGTTCGGTTTTTCCGTAAAGTGTTCAAAGCGCAGCACACTCAGGCTCCACGAGTCATTAAGGTGGACAATAACACAGCTTATCCAGTGGTAATGGAAATCCTGACGGATGATGAAGCACTGGCAGCAGAAATTGAGTTGCGGCAAGTGAAATACTTGAATAACGTGGTTGAGCAAGACCACAGAAACATCAAACGAATTACTAAATTAATGATGGGGTTCAAGCCAATCAATAGTGCCAAAAGAACGTTGCAAGGGATTGAGGCAATGAATATGATCAGAAAAGGACAAGTGAAAGGAGTTGGACAAGGGAACAGCGTCTTTCAAGGGCTTTGTTGCATGATTGCTAAAAGAGACAGAGCTAGACTTGAGCCAGCCCTAATTAAGCCTCAACTGCATAGCTATCTGGTTTGCAGAGTTGGATCATGCGGTTGAGTGCCGCACACTTGATGAACAGTTCTACTGCTTGATTGTCAAATTTACGTGAACTGAGCCTGTCAGTAAAGATAGTTTTGAAGCGAAACATCGTTGTTTCTGAGAGGGAACGACGATGATAATTGCTCTCTCGTTTCCAGGCTTTACGCCCAACTTTACGGATGCGTCGTAGGTTCTCATCTCGGTTGTGGCGTTCTGCTTTGGTGTTGCCGTGTTGCCAAATTCGGGCTCCTTTACGAGGCGGGATGGCCACTTTGGCTTTGCGCT
Source organism: Leptolyngbya sp. ST-U4 (assembly GCF_039962215.1). Lineage (NCBI taxonomy): Bacteria > Bacillati > Cyanobacteriota > Cyanophyceae > Leptolyngbyales > Leptolyngbyaceae > Leptolyngbya > Leptolyngbya sp. ST-U4. The sequence continues at coordinate 4,795 of NZ_JAMPKZ010000038.1, read as the reverse complement.
TTCGCACGGCATCGTAGCATTTGCGTTGGTCATAAGCTCCATCGGCAGAAATTTGCTTAATCTCACCGCTGACTCCATCAAGAATATCGCTGAGCACTTCGGCATCGCTGATGTCATTGGTGGTCACGACTGCTGCCAGGATTTCTCCCGTTTTTTCGTCTACTCCCAAGTGCAATTTGCGCCAGGTGCGCCGTTTGCTGACACCATGCTGACGGGTTTTCCACTCTCCTTCTCCATACACCTTGACTCCAGTTGAATCGACCACCACATGCCGAGTACCACTCTTGGGAAGGACGGGTAATTTGACCGAAAGTTGGCTCAACCGTCGCGACAAGGTGCTGTGCTCAGGTACAGGCACCTCTATGCCCATCAACTCGAAGAGGGATACTAAAAAGCCTTGACACTGCCGTCCAGCTAACTTGTACACAGCTTTGACGGTTGCCATTGTACAAATGGCAAGGTCACTATAGTACTTTGAGGCTCCTGGTTTGCCGCTTAAGGTAGAAACAATCCACTGCTCTAACACGGCTTCATCAATCCAGAATGTTAGGCTTCCCTGTTGTCTCAGGGCGGCGTTATACTCAGACCAGTTGCGGATGTGGTAGCTCATTGCTGTGATCGATTGTTGGTGGTACTTCAACCCTATCACCTCCCTTCCGCAACCCCTTTATGCAACAAAGCCTAGGGGATGCTGAAAAAATACCAGCAATCATTACTACCTAAGCTGTCCATCTTTTTGCTTGTGTAGAACAGCTGTCACTTAAACCGCTTTATATCCTCGTTAACGAATTAAGTTTCCACTGGAATGAACGGTTAGGAGTACTGCTATACATAGCCTTCAAGCCCATGAAGTGAAATTAGCGGTTTTAACAGATTAAGCGTCCGAAAATAAGGGCAACAAATTAACACAATATTTGTCCGGTGGTTGGCATAGAGTTAAGGACAGCAGCTCTCACTGAACAACGCGCAACAATATCGAATCGAGGTTAGCTGTGGAAGAAGATACTAATGCGACCCGCCAAAGGCGGCAGCGCGAAGCGATCGACTTGCCCGCTACGCGAGTGCCGCAGCGCGATGCGATCGCCACCGCTTCTGCTGTAGCGAAGGATGAAGCTCATGCGATGCTGCGCTCGTTGACGGCTGTCGCGTCTCTTGCTAAATGGGTTCATACTCACTTTTGGTAAAAAGGGATGCGATCGCTGGAAAAGGCAATGTAAGCTCAAGGATCAAGATTGCTTCCAGTACTAACTTCACCAAAATTGCGCAAGAGTCCAACGAGCGAGATACACGACAACAGTTGTAAAGCATAAAAAAAGGCATCCCGTAAAGGATGCCCAAACCACAAGGAGGGGGGTATAGACCCCCGACCATGCCTTTATTATTCCCTGCGTAGAGCGGGCTTCGAGTTTCTTTGGGACAGTTGCAGATCTGGAGGAATTCCATCCCCAAAATGGTTGAAACCCTTGCCCCGTATATGGAGGAGCGATCGAACCTTGGAGGGAAAATTTAACGGAACACCTTCCCTCCAAAATTTTTCAATTCCCTCCAAGTTTTTCAAAAACGGCTGATGTCGCGTCTCCTGCTTTTCGGGTTCATACTCACTTTTGGTAAAAAGGGATGCGATCGCTTCTGCGCCGCTGCGCGATGCGCCGTAGCGCAGAAGCGATCGCTGAGAGCGCAAACGTCAGTTCAAGGGTTCAGAGGGTTTCCAACTTCAAAATCACCCAATCTGCGTAAGAGTCCATCTAGGGTGGTACGGGACACATTTCCATTGTTTCTTTTCCACATTTTGTAAATTACACCATTTGTGTTTTGTGTAATTCGCAAATACCGCATTTCTAGGATGAGAGAGGCAAGACTCTCCCTCATCTGTCACTCAACCCGCTTTTTGCCCTCGTCAACGAATTAAACATCCACTGGATGAATCGTTAGAAGTATTGCTACATGTATCTTCCAAGCTTATCCAGTTAAATTAGCGGTTTTAACAGATTGGATGTCCGAATTTTCGGCAACCAATTAACACATTATTTGACCTGTCGCGTTCGGTCTAACCGATTGCACTGCGCCGTTGTATAAGCATGATCGATCGTAGCCTTGAGGTCTTTGCCCAAGTGCCTTTTTCACTCAGATTGCGGGTCGAACTGATGGACGATCGCCTCTAACTCCTGGATCGCCTTACCCTCAACAAACCGATCGTAAATAGTTTTGAGTTGCTTGCGATCCTTCTCTTTACCATTGCTTCTTTGATTTAGCCCGATCGATGTATTGTGCTGGTCAATTTGACTCACAGCAGCGGGATGGCTTTGCAGCCAGGGAGTGACGACTAAGGCGGGATTTGCCCCAGCGGCGGTAGCGATGATATTACCCGATAAATACCAGCGATCGATGGGGCGGCAGTGCTGGTTATAGTCCATGAGTGCGGTGATAGCGATCGGGACCCGATCGGATGGCGATAGCTTCCCTGCCGGTGGTCTACCCGGAGCCGGGCGTTGAGTCGGTGCAGGCGGTTGTACGGGCGGTTGTGCGGGTGGCTGGCTCACAGATTGCTGCTGCTGAGCCGGTGCTGCTGGGGGGGCAGGCGTGGGAGTAGACTGGATGCCTGCCCATTCTTGAGCCGTCGCAGCAATGGTCTGGAGCCTATCGTTCGCCTGCTTCAGTTCAGCGCAGAGGCGATCGATCTCCTGCTGTTGCTGTTCAGTCTGCTGGCGCAATTGCTCAACCTCCGCTCCCGCTTGTCCAGCATTCATTTGCTGTTTGATCGCCGCCAGTTCTTCCAGCAGCGGAGCAAGCAGTTCACTCGGGTTCGGTGCAGCCGGAGCGGGTGTAGGCTGAGCGGCAGCTTGCAGCACTTGTTCGAGTAGAGATTGATAGCCCGCTCGGACCGGTGCATCGATCCCCAGGCGATCAGCAGCAGCCGTCAAATCGACCACATTCACGCGCAAGTCGCGATAGCGGGGTCGGTTGCGCTTAGGCTTGCTCGGCTGCTCAGTCGCCGCCGGTGCGAATTCGGGCAGCGGTGCTGTCGTCGATCGCCGCTTTGGTTCCTGGTCAATCAAAGTTTGCAAATCGGTCGCGATCGTCTCAACCTCGTGCTGAGTTGGGGACATTGCTTCTTCCTCATCGGGAGTGGGGTCAAGTACTGGGGTGCTAGAATCCAGGCGATCCGCCTCTGGCGACTGCGCGAAGCGGTCGTTCGCTTGCTGCTGAGTGTCTAGCTGTTGTGGGGTCGGACTGGGTAGGGGATTCGCCATCAACTTGATCCCCGTCACCGTAATTGGCTTACCCTGGTCATCCACCAAGCGATAGCCGAAATAGTGAGCAGTTGAACTACTGTTGGCAGCATCGCGCATATCAGCGGCAGCGACGTGCCCTAAGTAGAACTGCAACCATCGCTGCTCATTCACCCCCTGACCCGGAAGCCAGTAGTGGATCGCGACCCTGGCATAAGCCGCCCGGAGTCGATGGATCGACACGCTTTGGAATCCCGGCAGCAGCGGCAGAATTTGCGTGTCCTGGAAGGAGCGACGCACCCGCGTGTTCACCCTCGCTCTGAACGCAGCCACCTCCTGATCCTCGCTCTTGAGTCCTGCCAGCGCTTCAACTGGAAGCATGGCCCGAAAGCGGTCGATCGCCTCCTTCACCTGAGCAGCCGGAAGCAGAGTCAAAATAGCATACTCTACAGGGTCAGCCTTCTTAAGTTGCCCGTCAAACATCAAAACGTAAGAGTGCTTGGTCGTGCTGAACTTGCCCGACACCACAACCTCTGTATGCCTGCGTCCCGTCACCGCAGCGATGCCCACTGCCAGCGTTTCAGGTTCTTCTGATTGCAGCAGTTCAATCGCCTTCTCCAAATATCGATCGGGGTTAAACGGCTGGGGGGTGTCCTGTCTCTGGTTGTTGCCAACGTGGGTCTGTTTGCGGTTCGCCACATAGATCGCGTTATCGTAGCGCATCAAATCGTAGGCAAGATGATTGAGCGACTGAATCGGCTCACCCGTCCGTTGTTTGTGTCCGTTGAACAGGTAAGAAGTCTCGTCCGTCATCGGCAATTTGCCCTGCTCAGCGGCCTGGGCAATCGCCTTACGATAGGCAGAAAGATAGTTCGTCGTGCTGTTCGTGCCAGCCCCATACCCCGCTTCCAGCAGTTCGATTTCATCGCGGCACAATTTTTCGATCGCCTTTGCCGATCGGAGAGTTTGCAGTTGATCGATGAAGTCTTGCACCAGCACAGCGCGCTCCTCAGTGCTAAGCTTTCTCTTATCCCCTCGCTCAACCCGATCGCGATACTCGCTAATAATTTCTGCTCTATTCATATTTGTGCTTTCTTATACACATACATATTATATACGCTATTTAATTTATATGCAACAGTTCAAGCAAGATACGCAACTCAAGACAATAGCTTTTCACTGGGATTTACGCCCTCATTTCACTGATACAAATTGCTTATACCCTCTTATTCTTACACATAACTTGATTAAATATTTGTATACGCATAGGCACAACAAGCGGTATTTCTTATATGCATAACCACAAAAACGATCGCCACAAATACTTACGAAACGCTAAAAGGCATGCCTAGCAATGGTTACAGCGATCGCACTACTCCCCCACCATTGTTGTATATATACAAGACGATCGCCACAAATACTTACGAAACGCTAAAACGCACATCCTGCAACGGTTACAGCGATCGCACTACTCCCCCACCATTGTTGTATATATACAAGACGATCGCCACAAATACTTACGAAACGCTAAAACGCACATCCTGCAACGGTTACAGCGATCGCAC
>NZ_JAMPKZ010000037.1:0-31714 GCF_039962215.1 Leptolyngbya sp. ST-U4 | reverse complement strand
TCGCTCTACGAGTTTCTGGCGCAGGTCACGGGAATAGGGTTTCATGTCAGGCAGCTTCTAGATGGCACTTCCATTACTCTATCTTGTACCTCGCCAGCCTGGAAAAGGCTGTATGACATTGAACAGGAGGCGATCGTGCAATGGCAAATTTAGATCAGTACCGAGCCTTTATTCAAACCTTGCTAACAGAAAAAGCAAACCGTGGCAGCGACCAAGAAGTGGAAGCGCAGACGCTGTTTGATCAAACACAAGATCACTACCAACTTATCTATATTGGCTGGCATAACAAACGCCATGTTTTTGGACCTGTCCTTCATTTAGATATTAAAGACAACAAAATCTGGATTCAATGGAATGGCACAGAAGATGACATCGCAGCGGAACTGGTTGCCCTGGGCGTTCCCACTCAAGACATTGTTCTCGGTTTTCAACCACCCTTTATGCGTCAATTTACCGATTATGCCGCTGGTTAAATGATTTTCCTTGCCCTTGCCCTTGAAAACTTCAACTCCTATAGAACTCATTTGAGATCTTTGAGGATGATGGATTAAACTAAAGCAAAAATGGCATACTCCAGCAACCTGAGCGATGCAGAATGGAAAATTATTGAGCCACTCTTGCCGTCCAAGAAGCAGACTAGACCACCATTGTGGACTAAACGTCAAATTCTTGATGGCATCTTCTACCAGCTCAAGAATGGCTGTAACTGGTGTGACCTGCCGAGAGATCTGCCCCCTTACTCCACCGTGTTCTGGTACTACAAGCAGTGGCGGGAAACTGGAGCTCTCGACCAGATTCTCGAGGCACTTCATCAAAAAGTGCGGCAACAGGTTCAAAAAAACCGAAGTGGACAACCCTAATCATCATTGATTCTCAGGCAGTGAAGAACACTTGCAATGCGAGTGCTGCCTCCAAAGGGTTCTGTCATTACAAAGCAACTAATGGAATGGAACGACATCTAGCAGTGGATACCTTAGGGTTTCCCTTCTTTACCCACTGCACCAAAGCAAATGTGACAGATGACCAGGGATTGATTGAGATGCTCTCGAACAATATCGCTTATTTCAAAGCGAAACCTGTCAATATTCCCAAGATTACAATCCTCATAGACCACGGGTATCATCCAGACAAGATCAAGCAAGCGCTTAAAAACGTTTATCCCCAGATTATGACGAAGATTCGCTTTGAGCGTTCTCCCAAACCGTCGAAGGCGCAAAAGGAGGCTCAGGGTAAATCTGGCTTTGTCCGAGTAGCCACTCGATGGATTGTGGAACGGTCGAATGCTTGGGTGGAGCGGTGCAAGAGTTTAGTGAAGAACTTTGAGTGGACTTTAGACCATGCGAGGGCAAAGCTCAATCTTTGCTTTATCCGGCTCATGCTGAAGCGGTTAGCTACACCCTAAAAAGATATCAAATGAATTCTATAAACTTCTGCTCGTCACAACGGGAAATATCAAAAACGCAGACTTAGAAATTCTTTTCACTACAAATCTATCCCTCATCGTTAATTTGCTATCTCAGCACAATTACATTGAATTGAGTAGGGACTCTGTGATTGTCCATCAGTAGGAAACATAAAGTTTTAGCTCCATTAAGTTGGTGCTTTTATCCAATGCTCAATCCCTTTCCTTGTGGGTACTCCTCCATCGGTAAATACCCAAATAGCTTTCCTTTGTTTTGGGCTATAGCTGATGTGGATGGGTCGATCGCCCCCGTAGTAGTACAGCGAGTCAAACGGTAACTGCTGTTCCAGAATCCATTCCACAAGACGATTGCTCTCCAACTTCACAATCCGAAAATCGCAGGCAGCACCGAGGCAATCGCAGTAATACTTGCCATTTCGGTTCTTCTCATGGGCCATGTGCTGGTCACGACTCGGATCAACCCGTCCATTCTTAATCCCTGTCTCTGGGTCTTTCTGAGCCAGGAACCGCTTCAGATCCTTTGAGCAGAATCCGTAGGTTAACTGAAATTGCTCCATGCCAAAGTGAGTAATCGCGGGGTCAAGGATGTGTTGGCACAAAGCTTTTAGTGCTGGGATAGTCTCTTCTAAGTTCTCGGGGTACGGATCAATCTGATCGGCATACTTCTGGTAGGTTTGAGTGCAAGTGCAGAACTTTTCAAGATTGAGGTATTGTCCAAGTAGTTGAGAGAGTTGGAAATTCTCAACTCTATTCGGTTGCTCACTCATACCGTGCCAACCAAGCTGGTGGAAAAACGCGACGACTTAATGTTTCACACTCCACAGCAACCTTTTGCTCCTGAATTGTTTTTACAGTCCAGACTACCTTCAATTCATCAGATGAACGGCTATTGCCCTCACCTGTCAAAACAAGAAATCTTAAGTTTGGGTTATACCCTACCTGAGGAGCTTTGGGATGAGCTTTAGTACAATTGGGATTAAGCACAAATCTATTTAGCGTTCTATGACTCCAGCTACCAATATTTGTAGAAGGGCGATCGAACTGATTGAGCGGTTGCTGACCAATCGGTTCACTGCTTTGGTGCAATTATTGGAGTTTTTATCTGAACCTACGCAGCAAGCTGTAGCTAGTCTTGAAGAAGTGGCTTTGATTGACGTGCTCCAGCGTTGTCTTCCTACGGATGAGCAGCAGCAGTTGAACGAGTTGCGCAATCGCTGTGAGCAGGGCGAACTAGTTAAAGCTGAGCGTGAGGAATTGATTCAGTACGAGGACCAGCTAGAGCAGTGGAGAGTGGAATGCTTAGAAGCCCTTATCGAGTTAGCAAAGCTAGGAGGTATTGCTCTGCTGACCTTAAATCACCATTTTTTGAGAGTCTCAGCCCTTTATATGCCCTCTAAATGTAAGCGTGTACTGGGGAGGATCTAATGTCAGTGTTTGAGAAAGCGGCGGAAGCAATTGGGAACAAGGTACTTGATCTGTATTTGAAAGCTAAGCCCAATGGGGTGAATGATGACTTACACATCCTCTAAAATCCTCTCCTTTGAAGACTTTCTAAGACAGTATGGCGATGACCCACGATATGAACTAATCGATGGTGAACTGCGCGACATGGAACCAACCGGACCTCACGAATCCACTTCAGGAAAACTGGCTGGGAGGTTATTCGCTGAGATCTTGCGTTTGAACTTGAAATGGACAATTCCTAAAAACTGCTTGATTCGCCCACCTGAGACTGAAGCGACAGCCCTCCGTCCTGATGTAATTGTGCTGGATGAAGCTGAGTTGGCTAACAGAACCGCTTTGGGAGAAACAGCCTGTTTTAACAAGTGGTAAAGCGATTCGGTTAGTAGCGGAGGTAGTGAGTACTAACTGGCAGGATGATTATGCCCGTAAGGTGGAAGAATATGCACTGCTGGGCATCTCGGAGTATTGGATTGTAGATTTCCGGGGTTTAGGCGGAATTGCCTTTATCGGGAAACCAAAACAACCTACGTTTATTGTTTGCCAATTGGTAAATGGGGAATATGCTCAACAACGATATCAGATGGGAGAGGCGATCGCCTCCACTCTATTTCCTGGATTGAATTTAAGATTGGATGACATCATGCCCTAACCTTTACCTTTTTGCTCAATCCAAAGGTTAGTAACCATAGCAAAGTGGATAGAGCCCGGTTCCTGCTTTCCACTATCAGCCCAGATCACAACAGATAATGTACCCGGCTTCGCGCACCCTGAAGTTGGGCAAGCAGCAGTTCTACTCCAGAGAAGACTAGGAGAGTTGAAGGTTCAGTTGGCTGGAGATAGAGATGACAATGCCCTTTTTTTTCAGATCTCCTAAAGCTTTGTAAAGGTTACCATCGTTTAGCTCCCAGCGATCGCAGAAGGCAGCAACGTCGATCGCCGGACGAACTGCCAGGCAAAACAGCCAAACCTGCCCGTGAAAAGGGATGGCTTGCAGGTGCGAGAAATGGAGTCCTCTAAAGGAGAAACAAAAGCAACACAAACAAAGCTAGAATGCGCCCATCAGGATATTCAAGCTCTCGCTCAAGACTCCCAGCCTGAGCAATGACATCTTCCCTGAATCAGGCACGGGTTATCAAACTTCAAGTCGGCTCAAGACGCTTTTGCGAAAACCTGCTTTGAAAAGCCAAGCTGCTTCAGCAGTTCATTCCAGCGATCGACGGGCAAACTTCCCCCCGATGCCTGATCGTGACCGTGCCCAAATGAGCCTTCGCCGTCGCTAATGGGCTGGCTTTGCAGAAACTCGAGGACATTCTGGCTGTTCGAGCGCGCAGAGAAGTTAACTCGTCCCGGTAGATAGCCGTCGTTCGCGGCAATCACAATGTATTGGGGCAGTCGATCGCGCCAGCTTTGGGCAATCAGTGGGTGAATCTGGCAGGGCGAATGCAGCCGAATCAGGGCAACTTTTCCAGCAAAGGTGGGAGCAGCGCGGCGGGCTTGTTCGAGTTCTTGCTTCACTTCCGATCGCATTTGGCGCAGGGTTTCGACTTCGGGCGCGGTTGAGTTGACCAGTTCTTTCGGATTCATGTGATTCAGCAATGCCTGAGCCGCAATTTCAGGATGGTATTCGCCTGCTCGCCGCGAAGCATTAATCAGCGCAGTGGCTTCTTTGAGATACTTAGCAGTGTATTTTTTCTTGGCAGAAGTCAGCAGCTCGAACGGGGCACGATCGCCCAAATCGCTCACAGTTCCGATCGCTGCAATCCATTCGAGATCAGCAATATCCACGAGCGATCGACACAGCTCCCAAATCATTAAAGACGTATTGGGCACAGGTTCCCAGGTGTAGGCACTGATCAGCGTATCGCCTGCGGGCACGCCTGCGGGATGGTGGTGGTCAATAAAGCAGGTCGGCACACCCGGAATCACCGCCTGATCCTGACTGCCCAGATCCATCACAAACAGACGATCAGGGTTGGCTGCCTGTACTTTTTGCTGGTTTGCGGTCGTCCAGGCATTGCGTTCGCGATCGGGCACAACCCGCACCACAGACTCAAAGCCCATGCGTTCAAAGGCACGCTGCCACACGACTCCGGCGGTCAGTCCATCTGCATCTGAATCATGCAGCGTTACAAGGCGATCGGATTTCGAGCAGGACTGGATAAACTGCTGAAAAGCTTGCTGCGCGGCTTCGAGGGTCGGGGTGGTATTAGGCGTCGCGGTGAGCATAGAGGACGATTCGGGTGATGAGAGATACTTTCACCGTAACGACCTCTGGCGGAATCACGTCTTTCGATCGACGGAAATCGGGGGGATGGATTTTCTATTGATGGCTTTCGTAGGGTTGACCGCTTGCCGCAGGGGGAGTCGCTTTGCCGCCAAACCCAGCCAGAGCCACGATTGTCAGCAGATAGGGGATTGCCTGATACACCTGGGAGGGAATCAACGCCAGGGCGGAATCGGTTGCAGTGAGGCTAGCGGCTCGAATCTGGATTGCAGTTCCGAGTCCAAACAGCAAAGAGGCTCCCAGTGCGCCCACCGGATGCCAGCGACCAAAAATCATGGCGGCTAAAGCGATAAATCCGCGTCCGGCACTCATGCGAAGTGAAAAGGCTCCAACCTGCTCTAGCGTCAGCCATACTCCGGCAAGCCCGGCGATCGCCCCTCCAACGATCGTGCAAATATACCTGACCTGCGGGACATTAATCCCCACCGTATCCGCTGCGCGAGGATGTTCGCCCACTGCCCGCATCCGCAGACCCCACGGTGTGTAAAACAGGACGTAGTAAAGAACGCCCGTTAGCAGAAACATTGTGTAGACCAACGGCTGATGGTTGAATAGCAAATCACCGACGATCGGGAGCTGGCTCAGCAACGGAATCGGCAGCCGTGGAAAGGTTCCAGGAGAGGTGGGCGCACCGGTGGTCATCCAGCGTTGAAACACCCAGCCTGTGACGCCCCACGCCAGCAGGTTAATCACCGTGCCGCTAATGATCTGGTCTGCCTTGAAGCGAATTGAGGTGATGCCGTGCAGACCGCCCAGCAATGCCCCAGAGCCAATTCCAGCGATCGTTCCCAATAGCAAACTCACCAGAACTGCTGCACCGCCAAAAACGCTCTGAAGCGGCTGATACAGGTACATTGCCACTAACTGGGCCACCATTGCCCCGGTGAGCATCATGCCTTCGATCGCAATATTCACGACGCCCGCCCGTTCAGACATAATTCCGGCGAATGCGCCTAAAGCGATCGGCGTTGCGGTAATCAGTGCCAGCTTCAGAAATCCACTCAGGTCGTCCATCTTAGCCCCATCCTCGCGTCAGTCCACCTTCTTTTTCGATCTCGCTTTGCGGCAATCTCAGCCGATAGAGCCAGCGCACGATCGCCGGAGCTGCCACAAATAAGAGAATCACTGCCTGCACAATAAAAATCACTTCTCGCGCTACCGTGCCACCCGATCGCAGCTGCATCAGGTCGCTGCCATTTCGCAATGCGCCAAACAAAATCGCAGAAAGCACCACGCCGATCGGCTGATTCTGCCCTAACAGAGCCACCGGAATTGCATCAAAGCCGTAATCGCTGGAATACAGCACAGGCATCGCGCGATCAACTCCCAAAATCTGTACTGCGCCGCCCAGCCCTGCCAAGGCGCCCGATAAAGCAAGACTGAGAACCGTGAGTCGTCCCAGCTTCATGCCTGCATACTTTGCCGCCTCCGGGTTGCTGCCCACCGTACGAAGCTCATAGCCCAGCGTGGTTTTGCTCAGCAGATACCAGACGCCAAACGCAGTTAGCAGTGCCAGAAATAAACCGATATGGAGGCGATCGTAAAAGCGGGGCAGTTCTGCCGTTGCTAAAATTTCTGGAGTGCGGATGACTGCCGGATTGGGGTCTTTCAGCGGATTCTTGACCAGCCAATCCTGCAAGAAAAATGCAAGGTAGTTGAGCATGATCGTATTGATCACCTCATGGGAGCCAAACCGCGCCTTTAGAAATCCGGGAATTGCGCCCCACAATCCGCCTCCGACTATCCCGGCAATGAGTGCGGCGATCGGGTGAATCAGGGGTGGCAGGGGAATCGCGTATCCCACAAAAACCGCACAGGTCGCGCCAATCAAAAACTGTCCCGGTGCGCCGATGTTAAACACGCCCGTCCGAAAGCCCAGGGCAAGCGCAAGCCCGGTGAACATCAGCGGGATCGCCGCCACCAAGGTATTCGCGAAGGCAAATCGCTTAAACAAGGCTCCATCCAGTAATCCGCCATAGGCCGTCGCAATTTTCGCCCAGTTCCAGTCCAGCGCAAAGCCGATCACGGGAACGGTAATGACGATCGCGGTCAGGATGGCGAGGAGGGGAAGTCCGAATTGGCGGAGGTAGGGTTTGAGGGTAGAGGGCACGGGTGGGAAAGGGGTAGATGAGTGGGGAGATGAGGGTGTTTGAGGGGAGTGAGGAGTGCTGTATTGCCCCCTAAATCCCCCAACTTTGGGGGACTTTGAAACTTAGAATGATTGGCTCGGTTCCCTTGGGTTTATATGCTGAATCTTTTGCTTCGTCAGGAAAGGGTACTGCCGCCCATCAGTTGCCCCACTCGATCGCGAGAAGCCTGCTCGATCGACAAAGTTTCGATAATGCGTCCTTGAAACATCACCGCAACCCGATCGGAGAGGGCAAGCACTTCGTCCAATTCGGAGGAAATCAGCAGGACTGCCATTCCTTGAGATCGAGCTTCGATGATGCGGCAATGAATCAGCTCGATCGCGCCAATATCGACCCCACGGGTGGGCTGACAGGCGATCAGAAATTTGGCGTCGCGGGAGAGTTCCCTTGCCATAATCAGCTTCTGCTGGTTGCCGCCAGAGAGCGAGCCTGCGGGATAGTTGGGGTTGCCGGGGCGGATGTCGAATTCTTCGATCAAGCGGGTGGTTTGGCGGACGATCGCGCCTTCTCGGAGCTGCAATCCCTTGGCGAAAGGAGGTTTGTAGTAGGTGCAGAGGGCGATATTGTCTGCCAGGGAGTAGGATTTGACGATGCCGTTTTTGCCCCGGTCTTCGGGGACGTGCGCCAAGCCGCGATCGATCAGCGTCCGAGGGCTGGCAGTCGTGATCTCCTGACCGAGAAACGTGATCTGACCCGATGCTACCGGACGCAGACCTGCTAAGGCTTCCGAGAGTTCGGTTTGTCCGTTGCCCTGGACTCCGGCAATGCCAAGAATTTCTCCGGCGCGAATCGTGAAGCTGACCTCGTTCACGGCAATGTGCTGGCGGTTGCTTCGCAGTTTCCCGGAGGGGTAATCGTCTAAGACTCGCAAATCGCGCACAATGACGATCGGTTCCCCGGGCTGAACGGGGGGCTTGTTGACCTGCAAGATCACTTTGCGTCCGACCATCAGTTCGGCCAGCTCTGCCTCGGTTGCCGTTCTCGGATTAACCCTGCCTACCATCTGACCCTGGCGCATCACGGAGATTCGATCGGCGATTGCCAGAGCTTCTTTTAGCTTGTGGGTAATCATGACGATCGACAAGCCCTGCTGAGTCAGTTTTCGCAGCAGATCAAACAGCTCTGCGGTTTCAGCAGGAGTCAAGACGGCAGTGGGTTCGTCCAGAATTAGGATTCTCGCGCCGCGATAGAGTGCCTTGATAATCTCAATCTTTTGCTGAATTCCGACGGGAAGGTCGGCAACCTTGGCGTTGAGATCCAGATCGAGGCTGAGCTGAGCTGCCAGATCGCGAATCCGTCGCTCTGGTTTTCCCCGTTCCAGCCTGCCCAACTTGCCCAGCTTCAGCCCGCGAGTTTGCTCCACGCCCAGCACTACGTTTTCCAGCACTGTAAACACGGGAACCAGCATAAAGTGCTGATGCACCATGGCAATACCGTGATGAATTGCATCTCTGGGACTGGTAAGGACGATCGGTTTTCCATCCACCCAGATTTCGCCGCTATCAGGACGCTCTAAGCCGTAGAGCAAGTTCATCAGCGTGGTTTTGCCTGCGCCATTTTCGCCCAACAGCACATGAATTTCGCCCGATCGCGCCATAAAGTCGATTGCATCATTTGCCAGCACCCGACCGTATCGCTTGCTGATCCCTCGCGCTTCCAGAACGGCAGACACGCTATTTCGCTCCTGATAGCTGGGGATTGGCTTTCAGGGCTGCGGTTGCCTGAGTCACTTTCGTTTTACACTCCTGGGAAATTTTGCTGTCCCATTCATGGAAGGGAGCCAAGCCGACTCCACCTGTCTCGATCGTTGCTTGCTGAATTCCCGGCTGGATCTGACCCGCAGCAAATTCCTTCACGGCGTTTGCGGTTGCCAGATCAATATTTTTCACGGCACTGGTGATCAGCGCGTCTTTCACTTCTGGGTAAGAGAGATATTGGTCTACGTCTACGCCGATCGCCTTCTTGCCTGCCTCTTTCGCTGCGAGCAGTCCACCGTTGCCCGTGTTGCCGCCCACGCCAAAAATCACGTCCGCACCCTGGCTAATAAAGTTCTGCCCGACCGATTTTCCTGTCGCCGGGTCGCCAAAGTCAGGAATGTACTGGTTATAGGCAACAATATTGGGATTCACCGACTTCGCACCGCTCTGGAAGCCTTGCACAAACCGCACCACAGGCGGAATCTCCATCCCGGAAACCGTGGCAACTTTGCCCGTTTCGCTGACGCAGCCTGCCAATACGCCCGCCAGGTAGCCCGCCTGATCTTCGGCAAACATGAGACTGGTGACGTTTTTCAGGTCGCCCTGATAAGGGTCAGCTCCGCCATTTTCTGGGGCGTAGGCATAGTCGATGATCACAAACTTCACGTCGGGATACTTTCTTGCCATCGCCGCCGTCGCGTCGCCCATCTGGAAACCCACTGAAACGATTAGATTCGCGCCTTCAGAAATCTGGGTTTCGATGTTCTTTTCAAAATCGCTGTTGCTCGTTGGGCTAACGTAGGAAAATCCCATTCCGGCAGCCTCTGCACCTTCTCTGGCTCCCTTTAGCGTGTATTCGTTAAACGACTTGTCATTTTCGCCGCCCGTGCCTAAAACAACGCCAACCTTTTGCTGAGTGCCTGACTGACCTCCATTTGCTGTTGAGCCTGTATCCGTTCCAGACTGAGAACCGCAAGCAGTCGCAGTCACCGTCACAGCCGTTAGCGAAATTAGAAACCGGATCAATTGGCGGCGAAACATTCGTTTTTGCATAGATAAATGGAGTGGCAATTGAACGACCCTATTCCTTGGATAATATCGTGGGAATTACTGAATCAGGTCAAAATTTGCTGAAACCCATTCGATCGTTGAGCCAGACAAGCGAGGCGGCAAACCCTGTATCCGGCGGATGCGGATCACTGTGTATGATGTCCTGGGCTGGCTGGCGGCGGGAATGTCTCATGCTGAGATTTTGGATGTTCCCGAACTGACAGAAACCGATATCAGAGCTTGTTTAGAATTTGCTGCCGATCGTGAACATCGTCTTGTTGCTTCGGTAGGTACGATTTGAAGCTATTGTTTGATCAAAATTTGAGCCGCAAGCTTGTAACTCGGCTGTCAGATATTTTTTCGGATTGCAGTCATGTTCAGCTTCATAAGCTAGCAGAGCAAACTGACACCCAGATATGGGAATTTGCAACGCAGTCCAGATTCTAGTTTCAAAAGGACTCACGCCCGAAGCTATCACCGTCCAGAGTCGATAAGTATCGACAGGGGCAGAAATGCCCCTATAAGTCTCTACCGCCTTACTTCCTGTCGCTCACAAGACGAAGAACGAAAGAACTCACAACATAGAAAAGCAAAGCTGTTCCGCTAAAAACAACTATGAGCAGGATTGCTGTACTGTCCGCCTTATCGATAAATCGAGCCGCAACCATATTGAAGGAAGGTTGGACACTTTCACTTGGTATCAGTGCAGGCTGACTCTCTTTAGCTGAAGTAGAAGCAGGAGCAGAAACAGACGCAGATTTAGACTCAGCAATCTTAGGATTGTACAAATCAGAAATGTTTTCCATTTTGAATTAATTGAAGGTAAGTATTTGCGTTGGAACGTCAAAAAAACTCACCCAGTCAATCAACCCGTGCTAGTCTTGACACAACATTATTAATCACTAAATCGATGGCACAGGGTTGATCTCTTGGGGCTGTCGATTTTTTTGTCAGGGTGGATAAAATAATCGCCTCATGGTGATCCTCCGTATGTAATAGGTGAAACTGAATCGTTCTCCTGGTCTGATCAAAGAGTATCGAAAGCCACTGATCGGATCGTACGAACTCTCTCTGATCACAATCTGTCCATGTCGTTAGGTCGGTAAAGTCGCGATCTAGTTGAGTTAGGTACAGATGAACCTCTTGAACTTGCTTCTTAGAATAACCGCATCATCGAGCCTTATGATCCTGTATTTCTGAAAAGTAAAACCAGATGCCTGAATAGACCGCTACATAAGGCGTACAGACAGCATAGAGCGATCAGAGTTTTCGAGAGTTTTCCACAGACCTTTTATTTGCTACCTTCCACCCCAAAGAACGCAGAGAACTGCTGGAAATGATGCAGCAGGTGCTTGATCCGGCAGGGAAAGGCTACCTCGCCCACGAACATCGCGTCCTCTGGCAAACCGGGGAGGTGCGATGGCTGAGCGTTCGCAAACAGGTTTTCTTTGATCGATCGACTCAGCCTCCTCGCCCCGATTATGGAATTCTGGCAGCGATCGACATCACCGAACACAAACGAGCTGAACTAGAACGCGATCGACTGCTGGCAGAAGCTAGAGCAAACGACTTTTGTATCGTCACAGGATGCAGATTTTGCAGAAAGAAGCCGTCTGTATGGTTCACCGCCGAAGGCCGTATGGCTGCGTTGTGGCAATGCGCCAACAAATCAAGTGGAAGCGATTCTTCGCGGTGGATCAGAGGCGATTCAGGAACATACTCACGAATTCAAACCTGCATTGTCTAGAGCTGTACTGAATCTAATCATTGATCCAGTCATTCAAAGGATTCTCGAAGCGATCGAATTCCAGACTCGTAATGCGCTCACAAGCAATCTGAAAAAAGCACTATGTCTCCTCATCCTGTGTCTCCTAGCAGAGTGCTGGGGAAAACTCTTTCTTAGCAACTTTTTCGCAACAGTCTGATTGCTTTTCCTTCTTCCGCTTCAACGCACCTCGATCGCTTATGCTGCAAACTGGACAGATTCTTCAAGAACGCTATCAACTCGATCGCCCGCTTGGAAAAACAACTGGGCGGCAAACCTGGCTCGCTCGCGACCTTGTGCTGCAACCTCCAGAACCCGTGGTGATCAAGCTGCTGTCTCTGGGCGACAGTATGCAGTGGGAGGATTTGAAGCTGTTTGAGCGGGAAGCTCTAGTATTGCAGCAGCTCAATCATCCCCAAATTCCCAAATACCGGGATTCCTTCACGGTTGAAGACCGTCTGTTTTGGTTTGGCTTAGTGCAGGATTATCTGCCAGGAGAATCGCTCAAGCAACTGTTGCAGCAGGGAAAACACTTTAGCGAAACCCAGGTGCGGCACATTGCCACCAGTCTGTTGAAGCTTTTGTGCTATCTGCATGAACTTAGCCCTCCGGTTTTGCATCGAGATATCAAGCCCAGTAATTTGATTTTGGGTGAGGGCGATCGGCTTTATCTGGTGGATTTTGGGGCAGTTCAGGATCGGGCTGCGGCAGAGGGGGCAACGTTCACGATCGTCGGGACTTATGGCTATGCGCCAATTGAACAGTTTGGCGGGCGAGCAGTTCCGGCTTCTGATTTGTACGGATTGGGGGCAACGCTGATCCATCTGGTGACGGGTTTGTCTCCGGCTGAATTGCCCCAGAAAGATTTACGGATTCAGTTTGCCGATCGCGTCAGCCTCAATCCCAGCTTCGAGCAATGGATCAGCAGACTGGTAGAACCGGATGTGGGCGATCGCTTCCAGGCTGCAAGGGCGGCACTGACCGCGTTACAGTTTGAATCTTCTCAGCCTGTGCATCGGGTTAAACCCGTGTTATCGCCGCCTGAGAAAATTGAGGAAATGATCGAAACGCGATCGTTCGTTGCACCCACCGGGGCAGATATTACTGTGCAGCAAAGCCCGGAACACCTGCTGATTACCATCCCTGGAACGAATCGCTTGCAGCTCTTCATGCTCGTCCCGATCGCAATTGCGCTGATGGTCGTCGGACGCATCCTCAGTCCGGTTCTGCCAGCGCTGATCGCAATGCCTGCAGTGGTGTTCTTTGCGCTCCTGATTGTTTTGCTGATTTGTGTAATGGTCTACTGGGAATTCCTGCCCACCTTTGTCGAATTCGATCGCCAAAACTTTTCAATCTATAAGCGTCCCTTTGGCAGATTGATTTCAATGGATGCAGCTCCAACCCATGCCATTGAAGATATTTTTCAAACGATGAAAACCTTTGGCAGCGGCAAACACCGATATGATGCCAGGGTAGTCGTCCTGCAAGTGGGTCGAGCCGAGATCTTTATTGGCAAAGGGTTGGGCGAAGAAAACTGTCGCTGGCTAGTGCGGATACTGGAAAGATGGCTGAGACTGGACTAATCCCATCCTCTGTTCGTTATCCCGTTCGTTATCCTAAACGTTCAGCCAGTTCTAACCAGCGTTCTGTTGCAGAGTCGATCGTCTGACTCAAATGGGCTAACTTTTCCGTGAGCTGCTGCATCTCGGCATAGTCACTGGGCGGATTGCTGTAAAGCTGTTTTTCGAGTTCTTCTTTTTCAGTTTCAAGCTGAGGAATCTGCGCTTCTAAAGTTTCGTATTCTCGTTTCTCTTTGAACGACAGTTTGCGAGAATTTCCGTTTTGCTGCGATCGATCTGCCGATTTCTCCGCCTCTTTCTCAAGTGCATTCACAGATTGTGCGGAACGATTCTTTGTGCTGTTCTCCGCCCCGTTCACCACAGTATTCTGCTCTTCGTCTTTTTTGAAGTCCAAATAGGTAGTGTAATTGCCCGGATACTGGCGCAGGGTGCCGCCTGGTTCAAAGGCAAAAATGGTGTCTACGGTGCGATCGAGAAAATAGCGATCGTGAGAAACCACAATCACAGAGCCGTTAAAGTCTTCCAGATATTCTTCTAAAACCGCCAATGTCTGCACGTCCAGATCGTTCGTCGGTTCGTCCAGAATCAGCACATTCGGTGCAGCCATGAGCACCCGCAGCAGGAAGAGCCGTCGCTTTTCGCCGCCCGAAAGTTTATTAATGGGCGCATACTGCTGATTCGGCGGAAACAAAAATCGCTCCAGCATTTGGGAAGCCGTAATGATGCTGCCGTCTGCCGTTTTTACCAGCTCTGCAACGCCTTTGAGATAATCAATCACGCGCTGATTTTCGTTGATCGACACATCCTCGGAATGCTGGTCGAAATAGCCAATGTGAATCGTTGTCCCCAGTTCAACTTTGCCCCCATCTGGCTCCAGCCGCCCGGTAATGATGTTCATCAGCGTCGATTTTCCGGCTCCGTTGCTGCCGATGATGCCCACCCGATCTTCAGGACTAAAGCTGTAAGTAAAGCCCTTAATCAAAACACGATCGCCAAACGCCTTCCCCACGTTCTCCAGGTCGATCACTTTCTTGCCGATCCGCCGACCTGCGGTAGAAATGGCAACCTTACCCTGCGCCTGCTTAAACTCCTGCCCCTGCATTTCTCGGATGCGATCGATCCGGGCTTTTTGCTTGGTGCTGCGGGCTTTGGGTCCGCGTTTGAGCCATTCGAGTTCGCGTCGTAACACTCCGGCGTGTTTGCGCTGACTGCTGACTGCGACTTCTTCGGCTTCGGCTTTTTTCTCCAGATAGTAGGCATAGTTGCCGCTATAGCTAAACAGCTCGCCCCGATCAAGTTCAATAATCCGATTCGTGACGCGATCGAGAAAATAGCGATCGTGGGTAATCAGCAGCAGCGCGCCGCGAAACCGATTGAGATAGCTTTGCAGCCACTCGACCGAAAGCGCGTCCAGATGGTTTGTCGGCTCATCCATCAGCAGCACATCCGGTTCAGAGAGCAGTGCCGATGCCAGGGCAATTCGTTTGCGATAGCCGCCCGACAGATCGCCAATTCGCGCTTCAAAGTCCTGAATTCCAAGCTGGCTCAGAATACTCTTGGCATTGTTTTCCGCATCCCACGCGCCGATCGCCTCCATTCTTCCTGTCACCTGAGTCAGCCGGGCCATCAGCCGCTCTGGGTCACCGTGCCCGTGGGTGAGCTTGTCAGAAAGTTCTTCGTATTCGCGCACCAGCGTCATTTGTTCACCGCCGTCGGCAAACACTTGATCAATCACCGTGCGGTCTTCGTCCATGTCGGGCTGCTGCGGTAAATAGACAATCTTTGTGCCCGAATTTTTCCAGATCTCGCCGCGATCGATCGGCTCCAGCCCGGCAATCATTTTCAGCAGCGTCGATTTCCCGGAACCGTTGATGCCAATCAGCCCCACCTTATCGCCTTCTTCCAGGCTGAAACTGGCATCTCTAAGGATTTCTTTGATGCCAAAGTCTTTGGAAACCGATCGCAGCGTAAAAATTGTCATGAGTGCCCGGAGTGCTGTTTTTCTGTTGCCGTTTCTCATCCAGTCTACCTGTTTGGCTTGGGGGTGAGTTTTTCCGAAAAACAATTGAACTCGATCGCCCGACTGCTGCTAAACTAGAAAGGTTGTAGTGTAATTTGCGGTTTCTCCCGGCCATGGCAGTTCCTAAGAAGAAAACCTCGAAATCCAAGCGCGATAAGCGCAAAGCCACCTGGAAGCGGAAAGCTTCTGTCGCAGCGCAAAAAGCATTGTCCCTGGGCAAGTCTGTGCTGACAGGTCGTTCCACAAGCTTCGTCTATCCACAGAACGAGGAAGAGGAAGAAGAGTAGGGCTAGGTTGACAGTAGAGGGACGGCTAGAACTGCTGCGCCTAAAACTGGTGTAGTTAAAGCCGGTGCAGTTAAAACTCGTGTACCTAGCGCAATGCAGCCATTGCGTTCAGCCATCCGCGTTTGTATTTTTGATCTAAGATTAGCTTCTAGTCAAAAGATTTCGGTCATAGGTGATCGATCGCATCGGCAACCGCAAGTTCAGTCTTTCCCTCACTTACCTCTACTGGGCTTATGCTAGGCAAATTCTTCCAAAAACCAAGCTCTGAGCTAAAAGACCGTGTTCCGCCCGGACAGCATCTTGCAAGCGGCTTTCCCGTACTCACCTACGGACAAACGCCAACGGTTGATATTAATACCTGGGAATTTAAAGTCTGGGGCTTAGCCACTCCCAAAACCTTCACCTGGGAGGACTTCATGGCAATGCCGCAAACGGAGTTCACCGCTGATTTTCACTGCGTCACCACTTGGTCGAAGCTAGACGTGAAGTGGCGTGGGGTCAAAGTCACCGATTTTATGCAGCAGATCGAAGTCGATCCGAAGGCAGTTCACCTGATGGAACATTGCTACGGCGGCTACACAACCAACATTTCAATGGAAGACTTCCTGCGCGAAGAAAACTTCTTTGCCCATACCCTGTTTGACGAGCCGCTGCCGCCCGACCATGGTGGACCGATGCGCCTGGTTGTGCCTCATTTGTACGCCTGGAAAAGTGCCAAATGGATCAACGGGCTGGAATTCCTCGATCGCACCGATCTGGGTTTTTGGGAGCGCAACGGATACCACCATCGCGGCGAACCCTGGGCAGAAGAACGATATAGTTCGCGATAGTTCGCGCCTGTTCTAAAAGGCAACCCTGAATGATTGAAACAAAATAGGTCTTGTGTCTGCGGGCATGAGGCTTATTTTTTGAGCTTATTTTTGAGGAATCGATCGCTGTACACTGGAATTGCATTCAGCAGGAGCAAGCGTCATGGCGGTTTGGTTCGGATACAGCGTCCTGGTTCTCTTCGTTGCCTACCTTTGTGGATCGATTCCGACGGGCTATTGGACGGGAAAGCTGCTGAAGGGCATCGACATCCGCGAACATGGCTCTAAGTCGACAGGCGCAACGAATGTGCTGCGAACGATCGGCAAACTTCCGGCTCTGGCCGTGTTGCTAATCGATATCGGCAAGGGTGTGGCGGCGATCGCTTTCACGCGCTGGTTTTTCTCGCTGCCTATAATTACTGCTGCGCCTGCGGGCATTGATCCACAAACCTGGTTAGACGGGATGGTTCCTTTGGCGGCTCTGGCGGCACTGCTGGGACACAGCCGCTCAGTCTGGATTCAGTTTACGGGTGGCAAATCCGTAGCAACCGGACTGGGGGTACTTCTGGCGATGTCGTGGCAGGTTGGGCTGGGGGCACTGGCAGCATTTAGCATCGTGCTGGCACTGGCGCGCATTGTGTCACTGGGATCGATTATTGCGGCGATCGTAGGCATGGCACTGATGATCGGTCTGGGCTATCCGCTGCCCTATCAGCTCATGGCGATCGTTGGTGGGCTCTTTGTAATCTGGCGGCATCAAGCAAACATCCGGCGACTTTTGGCAGGAACGGAACCGCGCATCGGGCAAAAGCAAATCGAAAATTAGCTCATCGAAAATTAGCTCATCGAAAATTAGCTTGCTGGAGACGATCGCAGATTAGGGGCTTCCTGAAGGCGATAGTCATCGGCTCTTCTAAACCACAGCACGAATTTACTCCCAATCCTCTACCAGGGCAAGACCTCTAAACGCTTAAAGTCACCGGCACGATCGCACTCCCAGTAGAATAGGAAAGAACTGTGACTGTTCTCCTTTTTACGATTTGTGACCTCCCCCGAAGCTCTCCACCATCTTTTGCAATCTGTCGCCCAAGGCGCGGTAAGTCCCGAAGCGGCTCTGGACAGGCTCAAGCATTTTGATTTTGAACCCGTTGATGAATTTGCCAATCTCGATCACCATCGATCGCTCAGAACGGGCTTTCCCGAAGTGATCTGGGGACCGGGCAAAACGCCAGAGCAGATTGTGCAAATCATGCAGACGATGCGGCAGCGAAACCCCCTCGTGATGGCAACGCGGATCGAGCCGGAGGTTTATGGGCAGATTCAGGGGCGCGTGCCAGGGTTGCAATATTATCGACTGGCTCGGATTGCGGCGATCGTTCCCCCGGATCTCAAACCCCGCTATCCAGGAACAATTACCTTGCTCTCGGCAGGAACGGCGGATTTGGCAGTAGCAGAAGAAGCGGCGGTGACAGCTGAGCTATCGGGCTTTCAGGTGAAGCGGCTGTGGGATGTGGGCGTGGCAGGAATTCACCGTTTGTTGAGCAATCGGCAGGTGATTGCAGATGCGGATGTGCTGATTGTGGTGGCAGGGATGGAAGGGGCGTTGCCGAGCGTGGTGGCAGGGTTGGCAGGCTGTCCGGTGATTGCCGTACCCACCAGTATTGGCTACGGAGCCAGCTTTAGCGGACTCGCGCCTCTGCTGACCATGCTGAATTCTTGCGCCGCCGGAATCGGTGTGGTGAATATTGATAACGGGTTTGGGGCGGCAGTGCTGGCAGGTCAAATTTTACGGACTGCCGATCGACTCCAGCACCGTGTTTCTCAGAAGTAGCGTCAAACCTTGTAATCAGATAATCAGAAATTCAGTCAGGAATCGAGCAGGAGTAAGCCAATGTCAGAATCGTATCATCTGATTGTTGAAGGGAATCCAGCGATCGTTTATGCCAGCCGCAGAGGAACACCGGACAAGGTGCTGGCGATTCTCACCCCGTTTCTCGAAACCTTTTGGCAGGAGCGGGATGCCTCTGGAGAAGCGAGCGATACGCCAGAGTGTTTAGTGGCTCAAATGGTGGTGCGGTTTGGCTTTGAGTTCTGCGAGGATGATTTCTCGAATCTCAAGGTGGGCGTAGACTATCACCCGGATGTGGACTATCTTTATACGATCGCTGCCGATCGCCGAGTGCGCATCTGGGTTCCCGAAGCTGCCTATCGCCAAAACCCTGCTCTGGGCATTGCAGGCTGTCGGGAAGTAGTTGCTGATGCCTCACCATCCCGCTAGGAATAATTTGGGTACATTAGAGCAAAATTGAGGAACTTTCTGGTTTTGCTGAAGTCAACAGCATCCAGATGCGGATCTCAACTGATCTCGATTTTGGAGGAACCCATGCAGCTTTCTCATCCCTGGCAGTCTGGTTTAGCCGTTACTCTGGCAACCATTGCCGCTTCAACAGTCGCCCTTCCCTTGTCGATCGCCAAATCTGATGCCGCTTCGTCCGAAGGATATTTGATCGCCCAGCGATTCCCCGATAGCTGGCGTACGCCGATGGTTGCCGTAGGAACACAGATTCCGGTGCGCTATGACAAATCAGAGAAAATCGTTCTGACTCCAGAAGAAACCGTGCCCGTGACGCTGACCGTCGCTCGCGATATCACTAGCACCAGAGGCAGTGTGCTCATTCCGGCAGGCAGCCAGATTAAGGGAGAGCTGAAGCCTGCATCGGGTGGCACTCAGTTCGTGGCTGAAGAAATTACCTTATTTGAAGACGCAGAACCCGTTGCGATCAATGCTACTTCGGATGTAATCACCCGAACCGAAACCGTGAGCCGCCGCACCAATCCCAACATTTTCCGGGGAGCGGCGATCGGGGCAGCCGCAGGCGCAGTTTTGGGAGAAATTTTCGGCAGTATTGACTTCCTGGAAATTCTTGGTGGAGCTGGAGTCGGCGTGCTGGGCGAAGTGCTGCTGCGCGACAGACGGGAAGTCGAAGTGGTAGTGGTAGAACCTGATACAGATCTGGCGTTAACCCTGCAATCGAACTTCGAACGAAATTCCAGTCAGGCTCTTCGCTAGTGAAACTACTCAACCTGGAGGACTGTCTAACCGGGTAATATGGCGGTTCTCCAGCCCATCCACATTATCGAGGAAGGCGGCATCTTTTGCGTTTGGATTGGGCGTTGATTCTGGATCGATCGCGTCTGATTCTTGGCTTTGATGGGCAGCTAGCCTTTCTAGCACCGCTTCTCTTGTTTCTTCGGACTGTAGCTCAGTCGGCTGCGGCGTGTTGAATACCGGATTTGAATTTGACGGACTGGATTCGCTGGAAGTCATGTGGGTTTCTCTGGCACTTCACTTCTTAGTGTTGAAGAGTGACTCTGGCGAGAGATCCCTCAGAAGGAATAAAGTGAGAGGATGTCTGAGCAGTGTGTTGGACTAGCTGACGAGCTGTAACCTTTGTTGCTGAAGGAATCGCTGCGCTACGCTAACGCTGAAGCATCCCAACTTTTAACCGCCGCTTAACCTATGCCGACCTATTCTGGAATTTCCAGCACTGCTTTTCGCCATCCGCTTGATATTCAGGCAGAACAAACGCTGCGGAGTGTTCCCGGCTTTGATCTGGTGGCGCGAAAGTTTGTGGAATTTATCTACGAGCGTCCGAGGCAGGTCTTTTTAACCGGGAATGCGATCGAGGTCGGTCCACGTCAATACGCCTCGATTTATCAGATCTTTCAAGAAGCGGTGCGCGATTTGGATGTTAGCTCAGAGCCGATTCTATTTGTCTCCCAATCTCCGATCGCCAATGCCTATGCGCTGGGACAGGAACGCCCCTGTATGGTGCTGAGTTCGGGCTTGCTTGATTTGATGGAAGCAGCCCAATTGCGATCGGTCATTGCTCACGAGCTAGGACACATCAAATGCGGACATACCACGCTTAATCAAATGGCACTCTGGGCGATTAATCTGGTCTTTGGTTTGGCGGGAGCAACTTTTGGGCTGAGTAGCCTGATCAGCACCGGATTGATTGCCGCCTTTTATGAATGGCTGCGAAAAGCTGAACTCTCTGCCGATCGCGCAGCCTTGCTCGTCACCGATGACCTGAACCCAATCCTCCATTCCATGATGCGGGTTGCGGGGGGAAGCGTCCGCTATGCTAGCGAGCTAAACCTGGAAGAATTTATTCGCCAGTCCGATCGCTATCAGCAGCTCGACCAGGACGGACTGAACCAGGTCTACAAATTTTTGCTGTATAACAATATTTCTGAGGGCGCACTGAGCCATCCGTTTACTGTGGAACGGGTGAAATACCTCCAGGACTGGGCAACCTCAGAAGACTATCGCCGCATCAAAACAGGCAACTATCCGCGCACCAATCAGGGAGCGGTCAACGTGCCGCCGCAGCCCTCTGACTCTATCAGCGCAACTGGGGAAAGCGAAGTCGATCGCCTCCGCCGCGAAATCGAGTCCCTTCAGCAAGCGATCGAGGACATCAAACGCAGCCAGGGGTAAGCTCTAAACACTAAAGTTCGGATTTCCCTCCATTCAAAATTAGCACTCGATCGCCTGGAGTGCTAAATTCAACAATGGAGCAATGGTAGAGAAGTATGCCCAAAATTGTAGTATTCGACGAGGAATCGCGGAAGGCACTGGAGCGCGGCGTTAATGCGCTAGCAGATGCAGTGCGGATTACGTTAGGTCCGAAGGGTCGAAATGTGGTACTAGAAGCCAAGTACGGCGCACCGCAAATCGTGAATGATGGAATTACGATCGCCAAAGAAATCGAGCTAGAAGACCCGCTCGAAAACGCAGGCGCAAGACTGATCCAGGAAGTTGCTTCAAAAACGAAAGACCTGGCAGGCGACGGAACCACGACCGCAACCGTGCTGGCGCAGGCACTCATCCGGGAAGGACTCCGCAACGTGGCGGCAGGCAGCAATCCGGTCGCGCTGCGGCGCGGCATTGAGAAGACGATCGCTCAGCTTGTAAACGCGATCGCAGATGTGGCAAAGCCTGTTGAAGGCAATGCGATCGAGCAGGTGGCGACCGTCGCAGCAGGCAGCGACCCCGAAGTGGGCGGCATGATTGCTGAGGCAATGAACAAAGTTGGTCAGGATGGTGTGATCACGATCGAGGAATCCAAGTCCCTCACAACCGAGATGGAACTGGTGGAAGGGATGCAGTTCGATCGCGGCTATATCTCGCCCTATTTCGTCACCGATGCAGAGCGAATGATCGCGGAGCTGGAAAATCCGCTGATTCTGCTGACCAGCGAAAAGATTAGCAATATTCAAGATCTCGTTCCGGTACTGGAGCGCGTTGCTCGTGCCGGACAACCCTTGCTGCTGATTGCCGAAGACATCGAAGGCGAAGCTCTGGCAACGCTCGTGGTGAACAAGCTGCGCGGTGTGCTGAACGTGGTGGCAGTCAAGGCTCCGTCGTTTGGTGAGCGACGCAAGGCAGTGCTGCAAGACATCGCCGTTCTGATTGGCGCGCAGGTCATCTCACCGGATATTGGCTTGAGCCTGGATGACATTTCCGCAGAAATGCTGGGTTCGGCGCGGCGCGTCACCATCACTAAAGATACGACGACGATCGTGGCAGAAGCCCCCGACAAAACCGCCCTCGAAAAGCGGATTGCCCAAATTCGGCGTGAGCTGGCAGAAACCGATTCTGACTACGACACCGAAAAGCTGCAAGAGCGACTGGCGCGACTGGTGGGCGGCGTTGCCGTCATTAAAGTGGGAGCTGCAACCGAAACGGAGCTAAAGGATCGGAAGCTGCGCCTGGAAGATGCGCTCAATGCAACCAAAGCCGCTGTTGAAGAAGGAATTGTGCCTGGTGGCGGTACAACGCTATTGCACGTTTCTAAGAATCTGGCAGATTTCAAGCAAACCCTCAACGTAGAAGAACAGATCGGAGCAGACATTGTGCTGCGGGCGATCGAGGCTCCACTGCGTCAGATTGCAGACAATGCAGGGGCAGAAGGCTCTGTCGTCGTCGAGAAAGTCCGGGATATGGACTTCAACCACGGCTACAATGCCCTGACCAACACCTATGAAGACCTGATCGCTGCCGGAATTATTGACCCTGCTAAAGTGGTTCGCTCTGCGCTGCAAGATGCCGGATCGATCGCAGGCATGGTGATCACCACCGAAGTTCTCGTGGTCGATAAGCCAGAGAAGAAAGCCGCTGCTCCTGATATGGGCGGCATGGGCGGCATGGGTGGCATGGGCGGCATGGGTGGTATGGGTGGTATGGGCGGCATGGGCGGCATGGGAATGATGTAATTTCCGGCTGTTCTATGCCCTGTTCTGTCGCTTATTCTGTCGTTAGGCGATCGATTCTGCGGATGAAGAGTCTGAATTGAGCATCGATCGCCCTATTACAAACATCACGTTACAGACATCACGGTGGGTTGGACAAATCTTGTCTGCCCATTTTTTTCTGCCCATTTTTTTATTAAATGGATTCTTCCAAGAAGGCGCGCAATGCTCTATTCGCTTGAGGATTAGGGTTGAACGTCAGGGTTGAGACAAAATCTGTTTGACGGCTGCAATGAGCTGAAGCGGGTCGATCGGTTTCGGGAGATATGCTTGAAAGCCTGCTGCAAGAATTCGCTGCTCATCGGAGGGTTGGGCAAAAGCGGTGAGTGCAATTGCCTTTGGCAGCAGTGCAGCTTCCGTCTTTGGCAGTGTAGCTTCCGCTGAAATAGCCTGCAATTGTGGCGATGGCAATAATCGAACTTGTTGAATGAACTCGTAGCCATCCAGCTCTGGCATTCCAATGTCGCTAATTAATAGGTCGGGCGGAGATTGGGCAATGTGCCGCAATGCTTCTGAAGGCGAGGTAAAGGCAGTGACAATTGCGCCTTCGTGGGTGAGCAAAAAGCGCAGCAGCTCTAGATTATCTGGCTCGTCATCGACTAGCACAATGCGAACGCCCGCCAAAGCACCGAACGAAGTGGTCATCCCAGAGAATAAAGCAATCGCGTCCGGGGGCGATGCAGCCTGGGCAGCTGAGCCATGACTGTCTCCGTCGTCTGCCGCTTGCCTGCCAAAATCGGTTGGCTCAAAGCGATCGCCTTCGTTCAGCAGGGGCAGCTTGACGATAAACGTTGCACCCTGTCCTAGCCCAGGACTATCTGCGGTAATTGTGCCGCCGTGCAGTTCGACTAAATGCCGCACGATCGCCAGCCCTAACCCTAAGCCGCCGTACTTCCGCGTTGAGCCGCCCTCGGCCTGACGAAAGTATTCAAAAACATGGGGCAAAAAATCAGGCGCGATCCCAATTCCAGTATCAGCAATGCAAACCTGAGCAAAGCGGCTGAAGCCGTCTTGAGAAACCGACAGTTGAATCTCAACCTGACCGCCCTCTGGGGTAAATTTAATAGCGTTCGAGAACAGATTCCAGAAGACCTGTCCCAGCCGATCGACATCGCCCATCGTGTAAATCGGCTCTGAAGGGTTGAACTGAAGGGTGACAGATTTTGCTTGCGCGGCAAATTCCACCGTTTGGATTGCATCAGTCAGAATGAGTGTCAAATCGAGCGGACAAAAGCTTAACCGCAGCTTGCCCTGAATCACCCGCGAGACATCCAGTAAATCATCGACTAGATGAATCTGGTGTCGCACGTTGCGCTCGATCGTCTCCAGTGCATGAGCCACTTTTTCGGGAGTTAGCTTGCGCCCTTGCAGCATTTTCGTCCAGCCCAGAATTGGGTTGAGGGGCGTTCGCAGTTCGTGGGACAAGGCAGAGAAAAAGTCATCTTTCAGGCGGTTTACCCGCTCTGCTTCCTGGCGGGCGACCTGTTCACGGGCAAGCAGTTCTTCACGTTCGAGTTCGGCTTGCTTGCGATCGCTAATGTCAGTGTGCGTGCCCAGCATCCGCAGCGGGTTTCCTTCAGCATCCCAAGCAGCAATTCTGCCCAGCGACAAAATCCACTTCCAGCTGCCGCTGACTGTACGCTGCCGGAATTCAACCCGATACTCATCTTGTTTCCCAGCAATGTATTCTTCATAGGCACGGCTGACGGGTTCCCAGTCGTCGGGGTGCAGGCGTTCGCGCCATCTGGCGTTGGTTTCCTCAAAGGTTTCTGGATCGTACCCTAGCATCAAGGCATATTCGGGGCTGACGATCGCATCTCCGGTTTGAACGTTGAGGTCATACAAGCCCTGGTTCGCAGCCCTTAAAGCCAGGCGCAGCCGCTCTTCACTGTCGCGCAAAGCCTGCATCGTTCGCGTTTGCTCGATCAGCGGCCAGAGCCGCACCACCACTTCCTGAAGGAGCATTACTTCATCTGATCGCCACGAGCGCACGGCGGCGGAATTGACAGTAAGATGGGCAACCCAGCGTCCTGCTCTTACGCAGGGAACGGCGACAAAGGCATGAATTCCCAGCCCCCTATAGTTTTGAGCAAAAGGCGCAGTATGCTCACAGGTTGCAACATCCCGAACGACAGCAGGGTGGCTGGTCTGCTGGTATTGATGAATTATGTTGGGCAACATCATTTCGGATAAGCGATACGTGCCAACGATGCTGGGCATTTCTGCCTGCGATCGCCAATCCTGCTCGACGGTGATGATATCTGCTTGCAGGTCAACGTTGTGCCACAGACAGCGATCGACCTTGAGGTATTCGCCTAATCGACTGACCACTTCCCATTCCATTGCGTCCGCATCGGAAAGCTGGCGCAGTCGCGAATCGAGGTCGTTGAGGAACTGGTCATTGAGTTCGGCGATTCTGCGAGCGTCTTCGATGTGCTTACGCTCGGTAATGTCGAGAACCGTCCCTGACATGCGGCAAGGTTCCCCAGCAGCGTCAGAATATCCTTGTCCGCGTGCCAGTACCCAACGCATTGTGCCGTTCGGTTGAAAGATGCGGTACTCCTCGTCAAACTCAGCGCGATCGCGTAACGCAGTCGCAGCCGCATGAGACACTCGCTGGCGATCGTCAGGATGCAGCGCGTCGAGATGCCATGCCCAGGTCACGGGAACATCGGGCGGCAGTCCAAAAATTTCTTTGCAGCGATCGTCCCAGGTCAAAACCCCAGTGATGAGATTCCAATCCCAGATTCCCTGCTTTGATCCTTGCAAAGCAAGCTGGAGTCGTTCCTCGCTGAGGCGCAGCCGTTCGGAAGATTGCTTGCGTTCCTGATCAAGCTGATCGAGCGTGCCAGCACTCAGCCAAATTAACCCCAGCGCAACAGCAATCTGCGATAGAGACAGCAGCGACAGCGCGAAGTTTGGGTCATAAGCGTCTGAATCTTGCCCCTGTAAAAAGACCCACCCCAGAACCAGCGGCACCACGATCGTGGCAGGCACAAATCGGCGGGCGACATCACTTCCAATCGAATCTCGACGAGTCAGGGTGTGCATTAGTCCCCGATCGCTTTCCAGTGCCAGAATCCCTGCACAAAGGAGGATAAACGCGAACGCAGTATGAACTGCCATTGAGGTGGTCAGACTGCTGACCCGATGCAGCACTTGAACCCTATAGGCATAGCCCACCATCGCTTGTAGCGCAATTAAACCCGCAGCCGCCGTTAAACTTTGAGCCACAGTGATGCGATCGAACCTGGCTTGCTGATGCGATCGCTGCCTTAGTTTCTCTCGCTGACTGTATAACCAGAGGGCGGCACCCGTCAGCACAAAGTTGATAGCGGTATTGATGCCCATGCGACCGGGATGAGACGTTGCCGGAGAAAGCGGAGTATCCCGAAACAGCAGTTCATCGATCCCAAGATTGAAGCCGAACCCGTACTGACTGCTCGTCAGTAAACCGATCGCACCGACTGCAACTGCACAGCCTGTTGCAAGGGAAGTCGTGGCAGAGCGGCGGGTTCGAGTTTGCAGCCCCAGCGACACGCCAGCCAAAATAAAGCAAAGGGCTGTATTCGCCTTCATAGACACCGACCCTGGAATCACGCTCTTTAGAAATGCGAGATTCAAGCTCCAGCCAAGCAGAACCAGGCATCCCAACAGCACGACCAGACCACTGGCAACTCGCGCAATCTTTAAACTCTGGCGATGGGAAGCAGCTCTGTCGACAGGGCAATCGGGAGCAAGAAACCAGTTTCTCAAGTCCATAAAGATTTGAATCAGCAATATATAGACACTACTGGTTCTTACACTTGCAATAAAGTAAACGATCGCGGTTTGCCTATCACAGTTTGACCATTAGTTTGCCCATTCCCATTAGTTTGCCCATTAGAGTTCGTCTATCGTAGTTCGCTCATTATATAGTTCGCCTAATGATATAGTTCGCTCATTACAGTTCTCCCATCACCTTTTGTCTACGATATTGCCTACCGTAGCGACAGTTGAGCGGCGATCGAGTCTAATCAGACTTTTGAAAAGCGATACGATGATTCGAACTGCGCCCAATCCCGGGGAAACTGAACCATCGCTCAGTAATTAACCGTAGGGTGTGTTAGGTAAAGCCGTAACGCAGTGAGCCTTCGAGCATCAGGCATTACGCTGCGCTGGTTCATCTTACAAAAGACTAAGTTTGATTCTGACCCCTGGCTTAATTTCGATCCAGAAAGTGATAGATAGATTGCCTGCGATGTTGTGAGGCTGCTGCAAAAGCTCGCGTCTTTTCAAGCAACTCCTCAAAGGTAATTGGCTTTCGGATACAGTCAGCAACTAATTGATATCGATGACAGAAATCTGGAAACTCAGAACAGCCCGTCACCACCAGAACCGGAATAAATGGATAGTTTTGTGCGAGCCACTCGGCAACGCCGCAGCCGTCTAAGCCAGGCATCATCAGATCCAGCACGATCAGGTCTGGAGGATGGCGTTCGATTTTGGCGATCGCACCATAGCCTTCTGACGCAGTTTCGACCACATACCCTTCACCTTCCAGTAGCACTTGCAGCAGTGCTCGATTGTCTTCGATATCATCCACAACCAGAATATAAGGGGCGGGAAAGTGCGAAGAATTAAAAGAATCAATCGCAGACATGATAAAAATTTTATTTTTCAGTTCACATCGTGAAACTTCTTCAGCCCTATTTCTTCGGTCAGGGGTAAGAAAAAGAATGAACTGGAAGGAATAGATTGTGACCCGGATTCCTTTAGGAGGTTGCTTTAGAGGGATCAAAAGTGCTGCATCGCCCCTTACATGAGTCAACTTGGGGGACTTTGCAACGGAGCAATGGTTCAGTTTCCCCCAGAATTGGGAACAGCAAGGGAAATTTTAATCGCGATCAGACAGGATGCATTCTGTCTTTGAATTGCAGAAAAGCTTTTACCCGCGCCACCAGTTCGTCAAAATCGACCGGTTTACGAATAAAATCATTAGCTCCTAAATTCAGCCCTTCAGCCGCTTTAGGCTCTTCATGTGCCGTCACTAAAAGGATTGGAATGTAGGGTAGGTCTTGCCTCTGGCGAATTTCCTGCGTCACTTCGTATCCGTCCATACCAGGCATCATCACGTCTAGCAAAATCAGGTCTGGCGGATTGGCTTCCACCATTGCTACCGCTAACCGACCATTATCTGCTATGTCAACTTCGTATCCTTCTGCCTCCAAAACGGTTTGCAGCAGAAATAAGTTGTCCATCAAATCATCAACGATCAGAATACGGGAGTTGGAAGCAGACACAGCAATCCTGGGAGGCAACAATTGGGGAGCGAATCAATTAGGACAGGTAGAACAAAACAGAACCGCAAAAACTGCCCTGTCCCAGTATTCTAGATGCAGTGCTTTACTACCCTCTAACCTTCGGTAGATTGAGGAAATTTTCTTTAAAGAGGGTTCTTTAAAAAGGGACTGTACAGCAGCGTCGCGATCGCCCTTCCTTGTCCAGGGGTAAAAGGCAGTTTGATTTGCCCCGTTTGACTTGCCTCGTTTCACTGGTTCATTGGCAGATCAGATATCGGTGACTCTGAACGAGTTTCCAATACCGGACTCACCGAACTACTCAGCAACATCTGATGCAATGTCTCGGCTTGGTGCAACGCTTGCTCAGCCTGTGCCACAATCTGCTCGATCTCCTGGGCTGGACGCTTTTGCGATCGCGCTTCTGCTGCCAGCCAACGAGCCACAACAGCTTGTTCTCGCAGCAACCGTAACGCTGTCCACAACTGCCGTTCGACTTCTTCTCCCTGGCTTTTGATCAAACTTTCGGGAAGAAAAGCGTGCCCCACATGACACTGGTAACGCTTTATGCCGCCGCTGTTCACGTGCCACAGTGATCCCCCGCAATCTGGGCAGCCTAGACCAGCAGGCGAATTGGTTGCCATCATTTGCTCAAGAGCGTCCTGTTCTAAATGAGCAGCATCGGGTCTGGGTTCTTTCTGGGTCATAGCGCGTTCTTTGATTCATGCGCCTGTTGCTGAATGAGCGTGACGAGCAACTGGGCGATCCCGGCGATCGGGAGAATATGATCAGCAACACCGTAGTTAATGGCACTTTGGGGCATACTGGGAACCAGGGCTTGCTGGGGGTCTTGCACGATCGTAACGCCTCCGCGAGCTTTAACCTCTGCGAGTCCTGCTGTCCCATCCCAAAGCCCACCGGAAAGAATGATGCCAATGACTCGCTTGCCGTAGTGTTCAGCAGCGGTGCGAAATAGCGGGTCAACTGCGGGTCGAAATCCGTGCTCTTTCGGACCCATGACCACACGCATTCCTTCTAGAGACAGGAGCAAATGACGGTCTGGTACTGCAGTGTAGAGGTGCCTGGATTTAATGCTCGCGCCATCAATCGCCTCACAGGCTAGAATTTCGTTCCAGGGTTGTAGCGTCTGGGCAAGTGCAAGCGACTGACGTGCCTGAGTGTGCATCACCACAAAAATCGTTGCGGGAAATTTGTCTGGCAGGTGTTGCAATAGCTGGATTAATGCGTGAATTGCTCCCATTGAACCACCCACGACAATTAAAGGGTGTGCTGGCGAGTCTTGATTAGCCATGAGAGTGTCCTTTAAGCGACAGTGAGCAACCGTGACAGTGAGCGACCGTGAACAATAACAGCTCATCCGAATGGCATAAGCGCAAGCATCACAGGACGGTGCGAAGCTCAATGAACTGCTTTAGCTTAAGGTCTTAGCAGCGTGCGGCTCCTCCATCATCAGCAGCAACTTCAATTGCGATCGATTGTATCCAGCCTCAACCGATCGAGAATTCGTCCCAATTAAATTTGAGCTTGCATGGAATCCGCTTGATTGAGGAAATGGCTGAGGCAGCGATGGGAAGGGGATTAGACCTGTGGCTTACGCGGTTCAAATCCCCCTCATTTCCCCTTCATTAATCATCCTTCATTAATAAATAGAGCGCGAAAAGATCGAGCAGAATTCGGGAAAACCCGAATAGATTAAAACAGTTCAAGGGTTTGTTCAAGGGTTTAGCGATCGCCCGCTGAGCATTGGTTGAATCAATTGAGCAGATAGGTAGATTAGAGATAGGCGGATTCGAGATAGGCGGATTCGATAGATAAAAGCGATCGGAAATTCCAGAAATACAAGGCTGGGCTTTGTGGAGTCACAATCATTGGCTAATGTTTCGATCGCAATTCGGGCATCTTTGACATAAACGCCTGAAGCGTGAGAACTAATCATGCCGCCCCAAATGTCGTCCCAGATGCCGCCTAAAATGCACTTTCAAGGCAGCGCGTATTTTGCCCAACCGCCTGCCTATGCGCCACTCCTGAAGCCGATCGTCCTGATCAAAAAAGGATTTTCTGCCCTCTATCAGCTGCTGCTGCAAGTGGTCTGGGCTGAACTGGTCAAGGGAAAACAGACAGACAGCCTTTTATCCGCGTTGCTCTTTCTGCTGCTGTGCGTTTGTTCACTGATGGTTTATCGCTTTGGTACATTACAGCAGCCGATCACGATCGCCTTTCTGCTGATCTGGACGATCGATCGGCAGATTGCGCTGTATGAATTTCGGTATCGGTTTCGATCGCCAGGCAGCCGCAGCATTATTCACCTACATGGCAGCGAGCATTGGCTGGTTTGGGATCAGCAGCTTCCCGATGGACAGCACAATCATCTGAAGCTGAGGCAAACCGAAATTGAACAGATTACGATTCACCGCAGCGAACTTTACGGCGGCGTGTTTGACGATCGGCTCGGCGTGGTTTGGCAAATCAATCTGCGGCTATGCGATGCCTCAGAGCTATTAGTCGATGAGCAAAGGCAGGTCAGCCGTGCCCTTGATATTGCTCGATCGCTTGCAGGACAGCTCCATGTGCCGATCGCGTTCAAGCAGAGTGAAGGGCAGGGAAAATTTGCCTGGGAGCCGATCGACGAGGGAATGATGCGAAGCAGTCCAGCCGACGGACTAATCGAATTTTCTGAGACATTTCCAAAAACGATCCAGGTGCAAAGAACCGCGCAGCAGTGGCAAATTTCTTCGCGCTGGCGGTGGATTAGTGGTTGGCTGCTGATTCAACAGATTGGGCAAAGAACGGGATTTTTGCTGTTTGTGCTGTGGATGTCGAACTTTATGGTGTACTGGGGCGCATTTCTTCATTTCTTGCTGATCGCGCCTGGGGAGAGTAGTTCGCTCTTTGATCTGATCGGGCTGCTCATCCCACCGTGGAAATGGACGATCGCCCTGGAGTTAGGCTTCACGCTGCTCGTCCTGCTGATTCAGGGGGCAAGGCTCAGCTTTGAAGAGCATCTGCTGCTAAACCGCAACCGGCTCACCTTTTATCGCAATACCAAACCGCTTGCCCAGATTTCCCTGGATGCGATCGAGGCAACGCTATGGGTGAAACAGCCCGATCCGGTGCTGCTAATTGTAATGAGTGATTCGGTAGAGGGCGATCGAGTGATTGAAATTGACGGACTCCAGCGAGAGATTGAATTCCGCGCCATGCTGATCGCCCTTGATCAGGGACGGGCTGCGCTGCAAGCTGAGGTCTGAAACGCCGATCGCCTCAGCCGTCGCGTGATACGATGATTTCCTGGATCACTTTCGAAGCCCGGTTTAAGAATGTCGCTGTCGCCGTGCTGCTGCTGTAAGCGCGTCATCTGCCACGGAAATTCGGAAGCGGTCAACGACCCTATCCCTCAGCCGACGACCCATGCATTTTGAAAAGATTTTGATTGCAAATCGGGGGGAGATTGCCCTGCGAATCCTGCGAACCTGCGAGGAGATGGGCATTGCAACCGTGGCAGTGCATTCCACGATCGATCGCCACGCGCTTCATGTGCAGCTTGCCGACGAAGCGGTCTGTATTGGC
>NZ_JAMPKZ010000036.1:0-34893 GCF_039962215.1 Leptolyngbya sp. ST-U4 | reverse complement strand
GTGGTTCGTGCTCAAGAATTGGATGCGTCAACGCTGGGATGAATTTGATAGCTTTCGCGATTGTGTCGATGCTGCCTTCAACCATTGTTCGAACGTGTATCCGTAAAGCTATATGACCCTTTTTCGTCAGAATCGTTGCCATACCCCAACCAGACGAAAATTCTAACAGGACTTACGCAAGCACCATGAGAACGGACGGAAATTTAAGCTGCTGAATCAAGTAGGCGGACAGCATCCGATGCTTGATCTGTTTGGGTTGTGTCGCAAAACGACGGAACGACAAACGCTCGATGTCAATCTCGTTGTCTTAAGCACCCACTCCAAAAATTGCTTCAAAAGTTACGCCATCTTAAAATTGCTTCTTAATGGTAAACGAATGCTAAAAACACTTCCCTTGCTTAGCTCACTCTGTACCTGAATTGTGCCTTGATGAGCTTGTACGATCGCCTGTGCAATGGCTAAACCCAAGCCTGCTCCTCCAGTATGACGAGAGCGATCGCTATTGACTCGATAGAAGCGATCGAATATCCGTGCTTGTTCTTTATGTGGAATGCCAATTCCGGTATCTTGAACCTGAATCAACGCATGATGGTCTTCTTGCTTGAGGTGAACGGTGACTTTACCTCCACTAGGGATGTATTGAATTGCATTCGTGATTAGATTAGCCACTGAACGATAGAGTTGCTCTTCGCTGCCAAATACAGTAATTGATGTATTTGTCTGAATGTCTGCTGTTAGTGAGATGTTGGAAGCAAGTGCGAGTGCCGAAAACTCTTCAACTAAATCATTTACTAAATCATTGAGATTACAGGCATTCTGTTTAGTAGGAAGTCCTTGCAAGTCCATACGGGAGAGGAGCAACAAATCATGAACGAGCCGGGATAGACGACTGTTTTGGCGCTCTACAGTACGAAGGGTATCCCAGGCATCGGCATCGCTTGCATCAGTTGTGAGGGTCGATTCTAAATTTGCTTGAATTGCCGCTAATGGAGTGCGGAGTTCATGGGCAGCATCGGCGGTGAATTGTTGCATTTGGCGGTAAGACCTATAGACGGGCTGCATGGCTTGTCCGGCAAGCCACCAACTGGCAACCACAACGAGCAGCATGGCACTGGGCAAGCCAATCAGCAGACTCAGCCTGACCCAAACCATGTGCCCATCGAGTTCAGACAGCGATCGCCCGACCTGCATATATCCCCAGGAATCTTGATTTGCGGTTTTGAGCAGTAAGGACAGTTGCCGATAACGAGTTCCGTCAGGGGCTTCTAGCGTTTGCCAAAGTTCGGTTTCGATCTGGGCGGGTAAGTCAGTTGGCACCTGCCCCCCACTGGCTAATAACTGTCCAGACAAACTTAAGAAGCGAATGTAATAGCCATTCTCCTGGAATACTCCTAGGTAATGTAAGGCTGTAGAGTTAGATGAGCAATCTGTTCCAGCAATACATAGAGTCGGAACAAATTTTTGCACAACAGGCTCCAGTTTGCTGGGTTCTTGCAAAGAGGCTTCTAGTCCATCATGCAGCGTTCCAGCAACCGTTTCAATCCGGTGATTTAACTCGGAGAAATGGCTATGTGCCATTGCTTCATAAAAACCTACAGCACAAATCGTGAGAATAACTCCCATCGTTCCGGCATATAGCCCTGCTAATCGCAGTCGAGTGGTGTGAAAAATTTGGCTATGTTTCATGAGTATTGAGCTTATAGCCCAGGCCATAAACCGTTTCAATCAGATGATCGTAGCCATACTCTGTCAGTTTCCGCCGCAATAAGCGCATTTGAGCTGCCACCACATTGCTGTTGAAGTCTGCTTCCGCTTGCCAGATGCGATCAATGATTTGATCACGAGAGAGAATTTGATTGGGGTGTTGCATAAAGTATTCCAGCAGCTGAAATTCTTTAGCAGTCAGCAGAATTTTCTGTGACTCTCTTACAGGAGTGGAAATTGAAACCGTTGAGGTGCTGTAGTCGAGAATGAGGTTGCCAACTTGCAGTTGAGGGGGCTGAATTTGGAGCGATCGCCGCTGGAGCGCCCGCAGCCGAGCAAGCAATTCTGCCATGCCAAAGGGTTTGATCAAGTAATCATCGGCTCCGGCATCGAGTCCCATGACGCGGTCTTCCATTCGATCTCTTGCCGTCAGCAACAGTACAGGTAATGGATTCTGCTTGGCTCTGAGTCGTTGACAAAGTTCAATGCCAGATAGTCCTGGCACCAACCAATCAAAGATCGCAACAGTGTATGGAATCCGGGAACTTTCGAGAAACCGCCACGCTTCGGTACCATCCGTGACCCAATCCACTACATACTTCTTGCGTTTGAGCGATCGCTCTAGAGCTGCACCCAAATCTGGCTCATCTTCAACAAGCAAAACCCTCATCTCAAGATCTTCTTAAAGATTTAACTGCTTTAAGCAATTCTAGTCGTAAAGCCCATATATTGTTTCAACAAATTCAATCCTTATCTTCTTTAGTCTAAAATCCTGAAATTTAGAGATAGCTTAATTCCTTAAAATGTTTATCAACAAACACTCTACTCAAATTAATAAAATAATCGAGTAGAGTATTCAAACAATCCGGTTAGTGAAACAGTGACAGTTTACCTTCAAAAACCTCCTAATGAAAGCAAGCGTTTTTGAAGCATTCAAAACTGATATTATTCACTGCACACTAGCTTTAATTCATAGCTCAAGAAGCTGTAAATTAGTTATTAATCACCTGTTCGCGATGATGGCGACGATGTTCCTCTTGAGAAGAATACTTCCCAGAAGTAGCATTAGCAGGCAGGATTGCAACAGCAAGAGTAGCAGCAATCAGACAGACAGAAATTACTTTCTTCATGGATATACTCCTTTTGGTTTCTTTTTTTAAGTATGACGAAAAAATGTGAAATGAGGATGAAACTTGTGATTGAAATTACACTTTCTACTGCAATAAACAGCTTGCATAATAAACGTAGCATGTAAGTTTTCACTACAAAGGTTTAGTATTTCTAGAATATATGGGTATTGTTACTGCTTAAAACCGGAATTCCATCTGATCAAATAAAGCTGCTTGTATTCCCAATTTTAAGATAGAGAATGCAAGCAGCCTGCCTTATTTAATTGTTAAAACGGCAGCTAAACTTCCTGATAAAAACCTATCTACTTAGTAAAACTAAAGCGTCCGTTCACTTTTTCACCGTTGATATCAGTGAGAACAGCAACTTTATATTCACCGGATGCTGCTTCAGACAATAACGCTGTGTAGTGCTTGCCCTGTGCATCATATTCAAAATCAACTTCCTTCTGAGAGCCATCGGGTAGCTGAACTTGACCTGTCACCGTTGCTCCTTCGATTGCCTCATGAGTATCACCAGATTGTAGGAAAAGATCCAAGTGGGTTCCGCTTGCTTCTGGTGCTGCAACTAGCTCTAAGTGATACGCTCCGACTTCAACCACTTGCCCGCCTTGAGCAGGTGCAGAATGGTCTGCCATTTCAGGGGATGCAGCAGGAGATTCGTCCACAGGGGAGCTTGCTACAGACGGACTTGCCGCAGGAGCGTCCGAAGCAGATTGCTCTCCACCACTAGCACAGGCTCCCAACAGCAGCCCCAAACTAACAGCAATAGCGGTAAAGAATTTGTTAACTTTCATGGCTTAGTTCCTTGAATGAGTTAAATGAAAAACTGACAAGATGAAGTCGGCTCTGACAAAGCAGTGTTAGTGGGTGAAAAAACTGCTGACCCAACGGTTAAACATTTCCTTGAATCCGCTCCATCTCTGGTTGAGAGACTTTGCCGTTCTCAACGACCGACCTTTTGGGGAAAAGGTACTTGCCGAACTTCGCGTAAAGCGCGGGTAATATCAGCAGCGTCAGGGCGGTAGAGGTAAATAGTCCACCCAAAACAACGATCGATAGGGGTTGCAGTAGCTCTTTTCCAGGTCCACCTGCTAAGACAAGGGGTGCTAATCCTAACGCTGAGGTAAACGCCGTCATCAGAATGGCGTTGAGCCGTTCCATCGATCCTTGGATCAGGAGGTCTTTCAACGGCATTCCGGCGGCAAACTTGGTGTTGTAGTTGTCTACCAGCAGCAACCCATTTCGGGTAGCAACCCCAAACAGCGTCACAAACCCTACCAGCGAGGCAATCGACAAGATGCCTCCTGTCAGTGCAACAGCGATCACGCCGCCAACCAACGCTAGAGGCAGGTTAATCATAATCATGGCGGTGGAAGCCACTGATTTCACCGAGAGATACATGATGATCGTAATCACGACAAAGGCGATCGCGCTGAAGAGCAAAATGTTTTGAGATGCCCGTGCTTCCGCTTCAAATTGTCCTGCGTATTGGATGTAATAACCTGCAGGAATCTGCACCTGCTGATTAACCTTTGCCTGAATATCGTTTACGACAGATCGCAAATCTCTCCCTTGAGCGTTAGCGGCTACCACAATCAAGCGAGAGACGTTTTCACGGTTAATCGTGTTCGGTCCTGTGCCGTCTTGAACCGTTGCCACCTGAGCCAGCGGAATTTTATTGCCACCGGGCGTATCAACCATTAAGTTACCAATCGTGTCCAGGCTTTGGCGGGCTTCTGGTTCCAACCACACCACTAAGTCAAAGGTTTGCTGTTGCTCTAAAACTTGTGAAACCACTCGTCCATTGAGCGCTGTTTCGATCGTTTCTGAAAGTTGCCTAATGGTTAAACCATATCGGGCAGCAGCAACGCGATCGAACTGAATCTGAACTTGTTCAACTGGAATCTGTGGTTCAAGCTGGAGATCAACAATGCCCTCAACCGATTGCATCACATCATTCACTTGCTGTCCCAGAGTACGAAGTTGTTCTAATTCAGGTCCAAAGATTTTGACGGCGATCGCGCTTCTGACCCCTGAGAGCACTTCGTCCATGCGGTGGGAGATGAAGCCCCCCACGTTGGGTGCGGCTCCCGGCACTTTGCTAAACTCCTCGCGTAACAGCTCCACACTGGCTTCGCGGTCTCTCATCCCTATCTCGCTCAACTCCACGTCCAGGTGAGTTAGATTCACACCTGCGGCATCAGCATCGCCGGCTGCCCGTCCTGACCGCACTTGAATGCTCTGAAAGTTAGGATTATCCTTCAGCTTATATTCCAGTACGGATGCAGCACCGTTCGTTGCGTCCAACGATGAACCGGGATAAAGCAGCAGCGTGTTGACCAACGATTGCTCCTGAAATTCTGGGAGAAAGATGCGTCCAAATGAGAGCACAACGATCGCCGCCGCCACTAGACTTGCCACTGCAATGCCTAAAATAACGGTCGATCGCCGCATTGAAAATGTGAGCAGTGGTAAATAGATTCTTTTGAAGAACCGAGCAACCCAGGGTTCGCGTTCAGGCAGGCGACCATAGGGCAGCAGAATCGCGCAGAGCGCAGGCGTGACGGTCAAGGCGACAACGCTGGAAGCTAATACCGCTGCCAAGTAGCCCAACCCCATTGGGATGAAAATGCTGCCTTCTACGCCTGTGAGTGCAAAGATAGGAGAAAAGACGACGATCGTAATAATGGTGGCTCCAAATACGGAATCGCGCACTTCCTGACACCCATCAAACACGACCTCTAAAACCGGGCGGGGATGGGGAGAGTATTTATTTTCTCGTAAGCAGCGGTAGACGTTTTCGGCATCCACGATCGCATCATCGACCGCAGACCCGATCGCCACTGCCAATCCTCCCAGGGTCATAGTGTTCAAGCCCTGTCCGAGCCAGTTGAGTGCCAGCACACCAACCAGTAAAGACAGAGGCAGCGCCGCCAAACAGACCGCCAAGTTGCGCCAGTTCATTAAGAACGGAATCAGGATCAAGGCAACGATGATGCTGCCTTCGATTAAGGCTGTCCGCACATTTTCGATCGACGCATCAATATAAGTCTCTTGGCGAAAGGTCGTGTCTACCTGGATCCCTTCTGGCAACCCAGCTTTTACCTCGGTCATTGCGGCTTCAACGGCGCGGGTGACGGTCGGCGTGTCGGCTTGGGGCTGTTTGTTGATGATCGCCACGACCGCTTTTTGGGTGTTGACGCTGGCATCTCCGCGCTTCACGGCTGCGCCAATTTTCACATCGGCAACATCTGTGATTCTGACAGGTGTGCCACTGCGAGCCGTAATCACAGATTGCTTCAAGGCTTCAATGTCTTCGATTCGCCCGATGCCTCGAATCAGTTTTTCGCGATCGGGCGTAATCAAATACCCCCCTGGCGCATTCACGTTTGCCGCCGCCACTGCTTCTGATACGTCTTGAAGGGAAACGTTGAACGCCTGTAGTTTTTCTGGGGATACTAGAACTTGGTACTGCCGCTCATCGCCACCAAACACGATGACTTGCGTGACTCCTGGCACTGCTAGAAGGCGATTTGTGACTTGCCAA
The DNA here is from genome assembly GCF_039962215.1 of Leptolyngbya sp. ST-U4. Classification (NCBI taxonomy): domain Bacteria; kingdom Bacillati; phylum Cyanobacteriota; class Cyanophyceae; order Leptolyngbyales; family Leptolyngbyaceae; genus Leptolyngbya; species Leptolyngbya sp. ST-U4. The sequence goes on along the minus strand of NZ_JAMPKZ010000036.1, from coordinate 28,512 downwards.
TCAACAATTCGCCGCATTTCCATCAAGTCAATTGTCTGGGATGTGAAGGCATAGGTGACGATCGTGCCAATGGGCGAACTGATGGGTGCAATTTGCGGGGTTTCAATCCCTTCTGGCAGTTTGCTTTCAGCAGACTGCAATCGTTCCGTCACAAGCTGTCGGGCTTGATAGATATCGGTGCCCCAGTTGAAAACTACTCTCACCACTGAAATACTGGCTGCACTGGAAGACCGTACTGCACTCACGCCTGGTGTGCCATTGATTGCGCTTTCGATCGGCAATGTCACCAACGATTCCACTTCTTCTGGAGCCAGTCCCGGTGCTTCCGTTTGGATTTCGACCTGCGGTGGTGCAAACGTGGGGAATACATCCAGCGGCATCTGAATAATGGTGCGAAAGATCCAGATAGTTAGGATCATTGCGCCCGAAATCACCAGCCAGCGGCGGGCGATGGCCCATTGAATGATAGAACTCAGCATAGGAATTTAATTGTTAGTAGGGCGATCACTGACTAAATTAAGAGCGATCGCTAGGACGCAACTCAGTGATGCTGGTGAGGCGGAGTTCGAGCTTCAGACTCTGGCTGATGAGCCTCTACTGAGCGGAGAGCAGGCTCATAATCAGACCTGGACTGAGCGTGATGTCCGTTGTGAGAACCTTCTAAATGTTCCAGTTGGTTAATCGTTGCAGTGAGTTGCCTGCGGTTGCGACGATTGGACCAGAAAGCACCTGCAACAAACGTACCGATCGCTAGCATCCCGCCTCCTAGGATGACAACCCACCACGGCAAAGGGGCACGCACTGTAGTTGCTTCGGCTGCTTCAGCTTGCTCTGGCTCTGCCGTGCCACCTCGTAATGATTGAGCGTATAGTTGATTCGCCCGTTGAGTCACAACTCGATCGCCATCAAACAGTCCGCTTTTCACTTCAACCAAGTTTCCAGCCTGTCTGCCCAGCGTTATTTCTATGGGCTGAAAGGTGTTGCCGTTCTGGACAAAGACAAGCTGCTGACCATTTGCCTCAACGATCGCTGACTCAGGAACGACGACAACGGGTTCTGGGGTGCGGTCAGTTAGCACTTCCAGTTCAGCAAACATTCCTGGTTTGAGTGCTCCATCAGCGTTGTCTAATTCTGCTTTTACTGGCACAACCCGGCTGTCTCCTTCGACAGCTGATCCAATCGTAGTGATCCGTCCTTCAAATACCTGATTGGGAAGACCTGACACTGTAACCCGTACTCGCTGTCCCTGAGCGACCTGACTTAGATCCTTCTCATAGACGTTAGCAGTTGCCAGCACCACGCGATCGTCCACGATAGTCATCAGGATTGCGCCCGCATCCTGAGCCGATTGACCGAGCGTGACTTCGCGATCAGCAATAGTGCCTGTAATAGGGGCTTTGATGGTAATCGTGCCATCTGAATTTGCCTCTGCTCCCAATTGTTGCAGTCGAGTTCTGTAAGTGACTGCACTCAGTTGAGCACGAGATTGGGTAACCTGAACAGCCGTTTGAGCACGCTCTAATTCAGTTCGAGCTTCCAATACCTCTAGCCGACTTTCAGCCTCAGTCAACGCTTGTCGTACCGTTGCCAAGTGCGCCTCCGACTCCAAGAATTCTCGTCTGGGAATTGCTCCCTGCTCTGTCAGTTCTTTGTCGCGATCGTATTGCTCTTGAGCAACTTTCACCTCTGTCCGAGCCTGATTAATGGCAGCTAAAGCAATCTGCTGTTGTTGCTCATAGGTTTGTTGCGCCAATCGCAAGTTGGCTTGAGCCTGTTGCACATCCCCCTGCCGCTCTGCAGAATTTTCTAGTGCAGTAACTCTTAGATCTGCCAGTTCGCCGCTGGTGATCACAGCTAAGGGCTGCCCCACTTCAACAGTTTGCCCTGGTTCCACCAACAGCTTGACCACTGTTCCACCTACAGGGTTCGTAACTCTTACCCTTTTGCTAGGGGAAGCTTCAATTTGTCCGGTTGCTTGTACCCCAAATGCTAACGCTTGACGGGCTACGGGTTCTACTTTTAATCCCATCCGCTCTGCTGTTTCAGCATCAATGTCGATCGCGCTTGCTGACTGAGCCGACTGATTCTGATGAAACTCGTCACCGTGCCCTGTATGAGCGAATACTTCAGATGAGGTCATTAGCAGCAGCAGGCTAAGACACATTCCAGCAAAGCGATCTCTTGTCATTAGATCAGAGCGTTTGGGAGTAAGAGCCATCGGCATTTCCTGAGGCAGGGGTAACAGTACAGGTTCGAAGTCTTCACAAAAGTTGAAAAGCAGTATTGCATGGAAATATCAAATCAGGATGAAATTTGTTTCTCCTGAAGCCACCTTGTTCATCTCCTAAATTAGAGCAGCCTTCTCCAGGGCTACTTTGAATTTAGAGAATAGAAATTGCCAACTATCGTCGGGGAGTAGGATTAATTATCTGACTGGTATCAACAGTAGTATTGCCAAGATCAGAAGGATTGGAATCGTCAGAAAGCAGTTTTTGAGCTTGGGTTGTTGCTGCAAACACAGCACTAAGATCAGCAGCAAAGAGACTTGCGAGAATCAGACGTTTCATAGAAGTTCACTCCTTCGCAACAACTGAATTTGTAGTATTTAGCACAAAAATTAAAATCAGCATGAACTCTTAGCACTTCCTCTTTCATAGTGGTTAGATTGAGGTGCAATGAAATTAGCAAACCAACTCATGAATAACGAATTATAAATAAAATTAGAAACCTCATCCCCGTTTCACTTTTATGTGGTATTTGAGAATTAGGAGCATCGATACAGCAAAAGGTACTTCTGTCTGAGATGGTGATATCTGGTTTCGCATCATACTTCTAGCATTTACAGGGGGGGTTATGCAGCATGACCATCATCACGGGCATCAAAATTCTGGCCCCCAAGGAAGGCATCACGAGCTTCAGCAGGCAGAAGAATATGTTGGGCATCATGAACACCAACAACAGCTTGCGTCAGCACGAGATCACCATGCGGGACACGGCAACCACATGGGTCACAATAAACATGCCGGTCATAGCCCAGAAATTTTCAAACGTCGATTCTTTATCTGTTTGCTACTGACCCTGCCCGTCCTTTACTTTGCATCTCACTTTCAAATGTGGTTTGGCTATCGAGCCATTGAGTTTTCAGGTTCGGGCTGGGTTAGCCCACTCCTAAGTACCATCATCTACTTTTACGGAGGTTGGGTTTTTCTTAGAGGAGCCTGGTATGAGCTACGCAGTCAGATTGGAATGATGACGCTGATTGCGCTAGCGATTACGGTGGCATTTGTTTACAGCGTAGCAGTTACCTTAGGCTTAGAGGGAGAATCTTTTTATTGGGAACTGGCAACACTGGTGGATGTAATGCTCTTGGGGCATTGGATTGAAATGGCATCGGTACAGGGAGCCAGCCGTGCATTAGAGCATTTAGCCGATCTAGTCCCTTCTGTTGCTCATCGCCTAGTGAATGGACGCATTGAAGATGTTTCGGTGAGTGATTTGAGTGGAAATGACACGATTTTGATCCGTCCTGGCGAACAGATTCCAATTGATGGAGAAGTAATTGAAGGCGGCTCCAGCGTCAACGAAGCCTTCCTAACAGGAGAATCACGTCCCGTAACCAAGCAGGTTGGTGACGAGGTGGTTGCAGGAGCAGTTAACAGTGAAGGTGCACTAACTGTAAGAGTGACCCGCACTGGAGAGCAGACCACATTAAGTCAAATTATGCGCTTGGTAGAAGAAGCACAAACCTCTCGCAGTCGATACCAGGCGTTAGCCGATCAGCTTGCCTACTGGCTTACCTTGGCTGCAATTGGGATTGGTACATTAACGTTTGTCGTTTGGTTGGCAGTCGGTTCAGCCCTCACGTTTGCCATCAACCGTGCAGTCACCGTTCTCGTGATCACCTGTCCTCATGCGTTAGGATTGGCGATTCCTCTGGTGCTGGTTAACGCCACTTCAATGTCTGCCAAGCATGGCATTTTGGTTCGTAAACGAGAGGCATTTGAGCGGGCACGTAACATTCGAGCAATCGCCTTCGACAAAACGGGCACGCTCACAGAGGGGCGATTTGGCGTACAACATATTTTCACAGAAGGGATTGGAGAAACAGAAGCGTTAGCGATCGCAGCAGCTCTAGAATCACTATCAGAACATCCTCTAGCACAAGCGATCGTGCAGGAAGCCAACAACCGTCAGTTGGAGCTACCCAAGGGAAGTGAATTTAAGGCCGTTGCAGGTAAAGGCGTTGAAGGAACAGTCAATGGTAAACGCTACCGGGTCGGACGACCCGAATGGGCAGAAGAATTGGAGTTAACTGTCTCGAATCCAATTCGAGGAGGACTAAAGACGGCAGAATTACAAGGAGAAAGCGCAATTGTATTGCTTGACGATCGCCAAGTTCTGGCGTTGTTTGGACTAGCAGATCAAGTACGTGAGCAAGCCCGTATTGCAGTACAACGGCTGCAAGAGATGGATGTACAGGTAGTGATGATTACCGGAGATGCGGAAGCAGTGGCAAAGACCGTTGCCGAGCAGCTAGGAATCGATCGCTACTATGCCCGTGTATTGCCCCAAGACAAAGCTGCACTAGTCCGGCGACTCAAGGCAGAACAACCGACCGCTTTTGTCGGTGATGGCATTAACGATGCTCCTGCCTTATTTGAATCTGATCTAGGAATTGCGATCGGGGCAGGAACCAATGTGGCGATCGAGTCTGCGGATTTGGTTCTCGTGAAGAGTAACCCATTAGATGCCACTTATGCCTTGAAACTCGCGAAAGCAACCTACAGCAAGATGATTCAAAATCTGTTCTGGGCAACAGGTTACAACGTGATTGGGATTCCCCTTGCTGCAGGAGTGGCTTATCCTTTAGGAATTTTGCTCTCTCCGGCTGTTGGGGCTTTATTTATGAGTGTCTCCACTGTTGTGGTTGCTATTAATGCCATGCTGCTACGGCGCGTGAAGTTGGGATAGGAAGAGCGATCGCCTCTTCAATGATGGTGTGCTGGAGAATTAGGAGTAGGTTGAACCGACGCATCACTATAACCTCGCAGTTCGTCATATTTGGCAATTTGCTCAGGTGAAAGTAACCGTTGGACTTCCAAATGGGGTTGCAGATGGATCACTCGATATTGACCATACAGCATTGCTAACTCCTGAGTTTGCTCTTCAATTTCGGACTCTGAAATCGTTCTTTGAGCAAAAGCATTACTGAATTTCCGTTCAAGTTCAACAATGTTCTGCCCGACTTGTTTCGCTTCTGTATTCATCTGCCTAAATATGGCTTCGATCTGCTGCTCTTGTTCTGAAGACAAGACTAGTTCTTGTCTCAAATCTAAGACGTGTCTAGGACCTGGATAGCTGTTCAATTCAGCAGTACGAGCATAGCCTGCTCCTCGTCCATTTAACAGATCATTAATTTCCTGCGTACTCAAGCCTCGAATAGAGCTACCTATCTGTGTTATGTAGGGCGATTGTGCATGGGATAAGTTAGATACGTTCAAACTAGCCAATGCCGCAATGCTGAGTGCGCCAACGGCTGCAATGCTGATACCTAATTTCAACTGCATATCTGGCTCCTAAGAAAGATTGGCTCATCTCCATCGGCACTATAAGACAAAAAAATCAAACCAGGATGAAATGTTAGCGTAAGTAGGCAGTCGAAATTAAACGTAAGATAGAAGGGAGCACCCCCTCTAGAATTTTGTCAGTTATGCCTGCCCCCGTACATGTTCAATTGAGTGCAGAAGAAGATCGAGCGTTGAGCGAATTGCGGGTTGCGACCACAGTTCCTCAACGGACTCGTGATCGGGCACACATGCTACGATTGAATGCCCAGGGCTGGACCGTTCCTTCCATTGCCGAGATCTTCGAGTATCAGGAGAACACGGTGCGCCAAACGCTGCGCCGGTGGCAACAAGATGGCTTAGGGGGACTGTGGGACGCGCCTGGACGGGGAGCTAAACCCAAATGGCAAGAGGCTGATTTGCTCTATCTGGAACAATGCCTGGAGCAGGAGCCGAGGACATACAACAGTCTGCAACTCGCCTTGAAACTGAAGCAAGAGCGGCAACTAGAGCTGAGTGCTGAGCGAATTCGTCGAGTGCTCAAAAAAAGGGGTTTGTGTGGAAACGGACAAGACAGTGCCAACGAGGTCGGCAAGACCCTGAGGCAAAAGCTCTGAAGCAAGCGGACCTAGCTACGTTGCAACTAGCGGCACAGGAAGGGCACCTGGATCTCAAATACCTGGATGAATCGGGATGTTGTTTAGAGAGTCCTGTGAGTTATAGCTATGCTCGCATTGGGACACAAAAACGGATTGAGCAGGTGAAGACCTACGGAGATCGCATCAGCATTCTCGGCATATGGCAGGTGGAGGAGTCGTTTGACTATGCTTTGGGACAAGGCAGTTTTACCAAAGAACGGTATGTCAAAGTGATGCAGCAGATTGCCCTCAAGTGCGAACAGACCTTGCAGCAAACAGGACGCATTACCGTCATTGTTCAGGATAATGGCTCTGCCCATACCAGTTACCTTGCCCGTGAACACTGGCAACAATGGCAAACCCAAGGGTTATATTTATTTTTTCGCCACCCTACAGTTCAGAAATGAATTTGATTGAGACACAGTGGCATCAACTCAAAACGCATGAAATTGCGGGTAGAAACTTCGACAATGAGTATGACTTAGCGAATGCTATTATTGAAGGCATGGAGCATCGCAGTCAACAAGGTGGGTGGACATTGGAGCGTCTTACGCTTAAATCTGCCTAGCTACTTACTCGCTAACGTTGCCTTCCCTCGGTTAAGGAGAAGGCAATACAGGATGTTGGTGATGGACGATGGAGCCGTGAGTCTGATCAGCATAATCCCAATCATGCAGCCAGAAGCGGAGATATGATACTACTCAACGACCTCTACCCAAAAATCAGCCGTAATAATTTCACCGTTGCGATTGAACTGTCCCCACAATTTGTACCTTCCGGGCTGTGGAAAGCGTGTTGCAAAGTGAATTTGGTTTGCGGGGGTATTCTGCACAGCGTGAGCATGAATGTAGTTTTCTCGCGTTAAAGTAGGAGATTGACGCAGAATGACCAGATGTCCTTTTTCACCCAAGTAAGGCTGTAAATCAGTAATGGGTTGATAACTGGCTGCATCTTGTAGGTTAAAGGGCAAAACAACCTCTTGCCCTGCTCGGACTGTGGCTTGGTTTGGAGCAAAACCAACAATAGTTTCATTAAAAGTTTTGGTACGGCTCCAATCGGCCTGAGCCACAGGAGCAGTATTTCCAGCAACTTGGGTTTTCAGCACAGAAACTTGCTCAGTTTGTCCTGTCGGTTGATAGTCGCTGAACAGCGTGTAATTGCCGGACTGAGGAAACTGTACTTCAACCTCAAATCGTCCATTGCCTTTGTACACAGGATGAAGATGTTGGAAGACTTGCAAATCATCGCTGACAGCAATTAGGTGCATAACCTGCTCTTGGAATTGATCGAACTGGGCGAGCGCTTTTCCGTTCTCATCCTGTACATCAATCTGAAGGATAGTGGAAGCATTAGGAGTAATCACACCAGTCGTTATGAGCTTTGCTTGAGTTGATGCAGAAGTGTTTGCATGATCACCTCCATGCTCACCATGACTTGCAGTGTGAGTTATAGGATGACTGTGATTTGTTTCTTCTGCATGAGCCGCCTTTGGATGAGTTGTGGTTGTCATAGTGGGTTCCTCCTTAACTTGAGCAAGTTGTGTGCAACCTTGAGCAATGGATAATGTGCTAACAATGGCGATCGCAGTAATAAACCGATTCATTTCTACATCTGAAATAGATTCAACAAGGTGGGTATTAAGGTGTATTGAAAAAGCTTGGAGTTAAGTAGCTTTCTTGAGCAGCTAACTTTTTAACCCTTGTTGTAATCCTAGAGTCTCTAGTTAGCTAGAGAGCCAAGCCCTCAATCGAAAATTTTTGCCTAATTTGACTACACCCACTCATCAACGGGTTGAATGGTTTTTGGTCGTATCATTCGCTCTCGAATTTTGCCGATCACAATGTAGAGAACAGGAACAACAAAGAGACTGAGAAACGTGGTGACGAACGTACCACCAAAGACTGCGGTTCCCAATGACTGACGACTAGCAGAACCTGCTCCAGTAGGAAACAACATTGGATAAGCTCCCAGTAAAGCGGCGATCGCGGTCATCAAAATGGGGCGCAGGCGATCTTGAGACGCTTCAATGATGGCTTTTGTCAGGGGTAATCCTTGCGATCGTAGCTGATTGGCAAATTCCACCATGAGAATCGAGTTTTTGCTGGCTAGTCCAACTAACATCAACAGCCCTACCTGGCAATAGATGTCGTTATACAATCCCCGCATCCACTGTGCTGATAATGCGCCTAAGACCGCCAGGGGTACAGACAACATAATGATCAGCGGATCAACAAAGTTATTGTATTGGGCTGCTAAAACGAGAAATACGAAGAACACACCCAAGCCAAAGATTAACGGGGCTTGCCCACCTGATTCCAATTCTTCTAAGGAAATCCCAGACCATTCAAAGTCCATGTTAGCGGGAATGACTTCAGCCGCAAGTTTTTCCATGATCTGAATCGCTTGCCCAGAGCTATAACCCGGAGCAGCAGCCCCATTGATTTCAATGGCACGATGCAGGTTGTAGTGGTTAATGGTTTGAGGACCTGTTGTGGGAGTGATAGTCACCAAATTACTGAGAGGAATCATCTCTCCCTGATGCGATCGCACATACAACTGACCAATATCATCTGGATTAGACCGAAACTGCTCATCTGCCTGGACATACACTCGATAGGTGCGACCAAAGGCGTTAAAGTCGTTGACATACCGGGAGCCAATGTAAGTTTGCAGGGTGTTGTAAATTTCCTCAACAGACACCTGGAGGGCTTCTGCTTTATTGCGATCAACCTCAATTCGTAACTGTGGAGCATTGGCGGTGTAGGTGCTAAAGACTCCTTGCAATCCAGGGGTTTGGTTAGCGCGAGTCAGTAATTCCATTTTGATTTGATCTAGAGCGCTGATGTCACTAGTGCTACGATCGCCCCGATCCTGCAACTGAAAGACAAACCCTCCAGTGCTGCCGAGACTGGGAATTGTGGGAGGATTGACCGCTAGGACTGGAGCTTCAGGAATTCCCATCAAAGGTGCCTGCACCCGACTCAAGATAGCAGAGACAGACTGTTCTGGCTCTTGACGCTCATCCCAAGGCTTTAGAGGGGCAAACATTAATCCTCGGTTGGGCGTATTACCACTAAAGCCAACCCCGCCCATTGCAAACGTACCTTGAATCTCCGGCTGTTGGAGTAAGATTTGCTCTGCTTGCGTCACAATCTGTCGGGTGTAGTTGAGGGAAGCACCATCGGATGCCTGAATTAGGTTAATAAAGTACCCCTGGTCTTCCTGCGGCAAAAAGGCTTGGGGAACTCGCAAATATAGCCCTACCGTCAGCACCAGTGAGGCGATAAACAAGATCATCACGACTTGCTTGAAGCGGGTGAGAACCTGAAGCGATCGCTGATATCTATGCCGTAGCCAATTCAGAAATCCATTGATTCGCTTTGCCAACCACCCCAAAACTCCACGGGGTCGTGCCTGTTCCCGTAGTAGGAGAGCAGATAGGGCTGGCGTTAGGGTCAAGGCATTGAAGGTTGAGATGGCGATCGAGAAGGTAATGGTCAGGGCAAACTGCTTGTACAGTTGTCCAGCCGTTCCGGGTAAGAAGCTTACCGGAATGAAAACTGCCATTAGCACAATTCCACTGGCAATCACAGAGCTAAATAACTCACGCATCGCTTCCGCCGTGGCTCGAATCGGACTTAATCCCTTCTCTTGAATTAATCGAGTCACATCTTCTGCCACCACGATCGCATCATCCACTACCATGCCCGTTGCCAGAGTTAGACCAAACAATGTGAGGCTATTGAGGGAGAAATCAAACAGTTTGACAAAGGCAAATGTACCAATTAACGACACGGGAATTGTAACCGCCGGAATAATGGTCGTGCGCCAATCTTGTAGGAACAGAAAGATGACCAGTACAACCAACCCAACGGATTGAAGTAGCGTGATGATTACTTCTCGGAAAGATGCCTCCACAAACAGAGAGGAATCATAGGGAATGTCATAGCTCAATCCGGGTGGAAAGTTTTGTGACAGTTGTTGCATCTCCGCTTTGACGGCTTTGGCAATCTCTAAAGCATTGCTGCCCGGAATTTGCAGAATTTGGTAGCCGACGGCAACGTGTCCTTTATAGCTGGCGAACGTGCTGTAGCTCTCAGCTCCTAATTCAGCCCGTCCTACGTCTTTAAGCTTGACGGTTGTGCCATCGGGATTCGCTTTGAGGATCAAATTTTCAAACTCACCTGCTTCTTTTAGGCGACCGTCTGTTTGCAAGTCGATTTGATACAGTTGTCCATCGGGGGCGGGGGGTTGTCCAATACTACCAATCCCCAATTGCAAATTTTGCTGATTCAGGGCAGTGATCACATCTTGAGCGGTCAGGCTGCGGCTGGCTAGCTGTTGCGGATCTAACCAAATTCGCATGGCATAACGGCGATCGCCAAACGCAACCACATTGCCAACACCGGGAATTCGCCGCAGTGGATCCAGCACATACAGGTCGGCATAATTGCTGATGAAGGTGTCGTCGTAGCGGTCATCTTCGCTGTAAAGTGCCATTGCCAGAACGATCGCACTCGATTGCTTGGAGACCATCACCCCGGTTTGTCGCACCACCTCAGGTAACTGGGGTTCAGCTTGCAGTACCCGATTTTGCACATCAGAGTCCGCTACACTCAGGTCATACCCTTGCTGAAACGTGATGATAACTCTACTGGTGCCATCGTTGCTGCTGGTGGAACTGATGTAGCGCATCCCTTCTACCCCGTTAATCTGTCGCTCCAATACAGTTGTCACAGTATCTTCAACGACTTGAGCACTGGCACCCACATAATTTGCGGTCACTGTAATTTGGGGTGGGCTGATGTCGGGGTACTGCTCAATGGGCAAGGTTGGAATGCTAATCAGCCCAACGATGAGAATAACGAGCGCGCATACGATCGCAAAGACGGGTTTCTTGATGAAAAAATTGACAAACATATCGAATACCCAGGGAATGAAGTGGGTTAGATCCTGCGTGAGACGAAGCGTAAGGAAGATAAGTGTTGAATCTTGGAGGGATTTTGCTGTAGAAGTTTTGCCCTACTGTGGCGCGATCGGGGTTCCTTCTCTCAATGCAAATAGATTGGAGACAATGACCTTCTCTCCTGGCTTTAATCCGTTCAGGACATGATATTTGTTTCCATCAATGCTGCCCAGTTCAACTAACCGTTGTCGAGCGACCAATCCAGTTTTAGAGGATTCCGCGACAAATACAAAGGTTTCTCCACCTAAGCGCGTCACAGCCGTTGTTGGAATTTGTACACCTTGTTGTTGGTTCCAACTCACGTTAGCTCTGACAAATTGATCCGTTCGCAGTTGTCCATTTGCGTTGTTCAGCAAGGCTTTTACTAAAACGGATTGTGTTGTGCCAGCCGTATTAGGCGCAATGAAAAAGATTTTACTGGTGCCGAGATGTTGTCCTTGCCCATTCGTAATATCTACAGAACTACCAATTTGAAGGCGCGATGCCTGTTCAGCCGGAATTGAGAAATTCACTTCAAGCTGGTCATTCTCTGCAACGCTTAAAAGTGATGTGGAGGTATCCACAAAGTCACCGACTTTGACTGGAATATCGCCCACCACTCCAGCAAACGGAGCTGTAATTTGGAAGTATTGCAGCTGCACCTGCTGTGCTTGAATGCGTGCCTGTGCTTCTTGAACTGCCTTCTCAGCCCGGGCTACAGCCGCTCGCTGTGCTTGAATCTGTTCATCAATTGCTCGCAAACTTGCCTTGGTAACTTCTAACTGGCTGGCATACTGATCTCGCGTTTGCTGAGAAACAGCTCCTTCGGTGGCAAGAGCAACGTATCGATCGTGCTCAACTTGGCTCAGTTGCATCTCTGCTACTTTGGACAATCGCTCAGCTTGTAGCGATCGCAGTACCGCATTCGCGTTATCAACGTTCGCCTGAGCCGAAGCCACACTCGCATAGGCACTGTTAACAACCGCTTGCTGCTCAGAGGGGTCAATCTGAATTAACGCTGTTCCAGATGCTACCCGTTGTCCAGGACTTACTAGAATTTGGGTAATTTGACCTTGAGTGCGGGGACGCAATGTTACAGAACGGCGGGATTGTAAATTTGCCACAAATTCTGACCGCTCCTCAATCGTTTCTGCCTGTAATGCAATGGTTTTAACAGGCATCGGTGCTTGTTGAGCCGTTGCAGTGGCTTGATCATTTGGAGGCAGCACACGCCACCAAGCAATTCCACCGCCACCCAGTAGGAACACAATGAGGAGTAACCCGAGGGGCGCTCGCTTTCGTGAATCCTTTGGCAATGGTTGTAAATCGTTTTGAGAAGATGTTGGAAGTTCAGATGATTGCATATTTCACCACCGTTCAATTAGAGGTGGATTGAAATCGCTCGAATTATTTCCAGAGGACTTGGGTTGAGCATAATAACGCTGTTCAATCCAGGCACGAACTTCTTCTTCAGACACAGCGTGGAAGCGAGTTCCGGTGAGTGGATCATCAATAATCCACCAGGTATTGCCATTGCGATCGGTCTTCTGCCAGATGAATGGATCTGAGTTTCTGAGCAGGGCATGGGCGATCGCGTTAACGGTGTGATTGAACCAATCGCTAACTCCCTCAAACTGGGGTCTAAACCCATCTGAGAGTTGTGATGGCTCCTTTTTCTCTGCGTAACCATTGAATGATTCAAGATAACTTCTCATGGCAGACCTCCAATCAATCGAAGTTTTCCAACTAGGATTAGCGTAAATTCTCTAGTTGGCTGGAGAGTCAATAGAAGCAATCAAAAAAGAATCAAAATTAAACAAAAACACGGCTTGCTTATTCTAAATATGATTTCAAAATAACACCAACAAGAATAGCCTATGTTTTTATAACGCATAGGCTGAAAAATTATTAAACTCAAAGAGTTTTTATGCTCGTTCAATAATCGGACAGATTGTTTCTTCAGGATGCTCAGGAATAGCTTCCCAACCAGATAGAAGCCCGTTCAACTCCTGCTTCAGAATCTGTAATTGCTGGATTTGCTGCTCAATTTGTGAGAGCTTATCTTCTAGTTTCACTTTGATGTGATCGCACGGTAAATCACCTTGATCATGCACTTCTAGAAATTCTTTGATCTCTAACAGGTTTAACCCTAAACTTTGAGCGCGTTTGATAAACCGCAAACGACCAAATACATCTGAGTTGAACAGTCGATAGTTGCCTTCTGTTCTGCCAAAAGTTTTGAGCAACCCTAACTCATCGTAATAGCGAATCGTTTTGATTGGCAGTCCGCTCTCTTTCGCAACTGAACCAATCCGTTGTAACTGTTCTTGGGCTAGCATAGCTACCTCACTAATGCCATGCTTTCATTCTAAACTCTCTAGTAGGCTGGAGAGTCAAGAGGAGCGATCATCCCCTCCCCTCAGAGCCTGGCTTACTTGACTCATATTGAAGCTTCGGCAGTCACCTTACCATTGTTAGAGCCCCAGAACTGGACAAACGCATTCGACCTCACTTGAAGCCGACAAACGACTCGTGGCGCGTGGACGAGACGTATATCAAAGTCAGGGGAGTGTGGAAATATCTGTATCGTGCTGTCGATTCGGAGGGGAATACTCTGGACTTCATGTTGAGTGCCAAACGAGATGGCAAGGCAGCGGCACAATTTTTCCGTAAAGTGCTTAAAGCACAGCACACTGGGTCTCCACGAGTCATTAATGTGGACAAGAATGCAGCTTATCCAGTGGCAATGGAGGCACTTCAAAAAGATGGAACGATTGAAAAAGAGACCGACTTAAGGCAGAGCAAGTATTTAAACAATGTAGTTGAGCAAGATCATCGGAACATTAAGCATATCGTGAAGCCGATGATGGGATTTAAGTCGTTTAATAGTGCCAGAAGAACCTTGAGTGGCATTGAAGCGATGAATATGATTCGCAAAGGACAAGTGAATGGAATTAACCAAGGGGATAGTATCTCTCAATCGAAGTTTATTGAAGTAATCTTTGGAATTGCTGCTTAAGGGAATGCAGACGATACCAATCGTTTGTCCCTAATAAGTTTTTGCGACACAACTGGCTTGTCTACCCTACCATTGACCCGTTTTTGCGACACAACCATTTAGCGTCTGAGTTGGGACTTGACCGTCGTGCTTTTGGGTAAGCGCAGGACGAATCCGACCCGTTGTTGACGCAACCAATCGGCAAGCGCAACGCTGTGGAACTCCCGGTCTCCCAGCACAATACAGCGATAGCGCTGCATCAAACTCAACACCGGCCGCAGAACGGTTTGTTGCTCGAAGAGCGAACTTGAGCCGCAATGGTCGAGGCAATCCCAGAACAGTGGGATAGCTCGCTTCTTGTAAACGACGCTGACCATCAGCAGATTATGATGTTTCCACTGAGTCCGGTCAATCACCAGCGATAGCCGTTGCCCTCGATGAAACTGTTGCTTGAGCCAATATTTGAGGATCGGAAACCACAAGGTTTTGATATTCAACTGGGGAAGTTGCAGAAACCGTTGAAGATTCCGCCGCCGACTTTCAAACTGAATGGGTTGAGCAAATAAGGTGGCTAACCGCTCAATGCTCACGCAACGTTCCCGTTGCAGCAGGGCGACCAGCATTTGCAGGGTTATGAATTGAATTGAACTCAGTTGCGTTTGTAGACAAGCCTGATAAAATGAAGGCAACATTTTTTGAAATTGAGGGTGATTCTTCGGATTCACCCTATTTTTTCGGCTTCAGATCGTCTCTGTCTGCTACCAGCCTTACCTTTCTGCCTCGCTGTCACCCCCTGAGGGACACTGTTTCTGTCAGTTGTATCGTTGCTTGCAAGATTTCAGTTGATTACGACAGGTCGCGTTAGCTTTTAGGTCAACTCCATGGGGCAGAGTATACCAGAGTACTGTACTCGCAGGATTCAGAAGGCATCTAAAGGCGGAAGCTGGAGCAAAGCATTAATCGCAGCGATCGCCTTTGCCATTCGGTGTTCATGAGTACCTTGCACTGTGTACACGAGGCGTACTGGTAAAATATGCCAAGTTGGTTTCCACGAGTAGTTTGGGTGTGATAATGGATTAAATCCATAGAGTATTAAGCGAACCATCATTCCCGGTATTTGGGGTGGTTGCGGAGCGATTTATGAATTTTCTTCCACCGCTCCTTCTCTGCCAGAGTTGCTCGTTGGTCTTGCTTGCGAGCCAGATAGTATAGTTCTCGCTGCAACTTTTGATAGTTCAGGAACCGTCCTTGGTCGAGATGTCCGTCAGCGAGTGCCTGTTGAATGGCACAGCCGGGTTCCTGTTGGTGCTGGCAATCTCGAAAATGACACTGCTGCGCCAATGTTTCAATCTCTGGAAATGTTTCTGTCAATCCCTCAGCACCTGACCATACTTGAATTTCACGCATTCCCGGTGTGTCAATCATTAATGCACCCGAAGGGAGCAGAATTAATTGTCGATGCGTGGTGGTATGTCTACCGCGATCGTCTCTTCGCCGAACTGCCTGAACTGTCTGTAGTGGCTCACTGTTCAATTGATTTGCAATCGTGGATTTACCCACACCCGATGACCCCAGCAGGGCGATCGTTTTTCCGGCTTGTAGGTAGGATTGGAGCGCATCCATTCCCTGTTTTTGTGTGGCACTCAAAGCAATAACTGGAACACCAATGGCAATCGCTTCTATCTCTGCCAGTCGTCGTTCAACGTGCAAACAGAGATCTACCTTGTTCAATACAATCACCGGGCTGGCACCGCTTTCCCATGCCAGAATCAAATAGCGTTCGATCCGTCTCGGATTCAAATCACCATCCAACCCAGAAACGAGAAATACGGTATCGACATTGGCAGCAATCACCTGTTCCTCAGTCGTACTACCTGCAACGTTGCGAGAAAATTTGCTCTTGCGTGGCAAGATTGCGTGAATTGTGGCGCGATGGTCTATCGAACTGGACTGAATCACCACCCAGTCTCCAACGGCTGGGAAGTCCTGAATGCCAGTCGTTTGATGCCTGAGCTTACCAGAAACTGCTGCCAGTTGCTCCCCCTGCTCAGTGTAAAGCAAGTAAGAATTACGATGTTCAACAGCAACTCGACCGACCGCAAATCCTTGGTCGTAGTAAGATCTAAAGCTGCAAGCATAACGATCGCTCCAGCCTAATTGTTCTAAATTCATTGGATTTCCTTTCTGTGATAACTTGTACAGTGCAAGGTTCACAGAAGAGTTCGAATCATCTTGCCGAAATGGTGCAGGAGTGAACGAGACTCACTGTGGCTTGCGATTGAAGCGTGAGTGTCTTTGCCGTGACGCGATCGGCTACGAATACAGTCATCCTCCACCTCCTTGAGAATTTCTATTTCATATAGAGAGACATCACCCATACCCTAACCAATTCCTGATTTTTTGAATCAATTTTGCTGTAAATTTTGGTTTCAATTAGGCAGGACGCCTCGAAGTTTTGCAGCAATCAACGGGGCGAACAGGAGTCTGTCCTTCCTCCAGCCGAAATACCGCCCGCAAAGTCCCCTGCAGGGAAGGAGAACAGTGAAATCCCTACTTCAGGCGGCTAAAGGCGGAAATACAAGCAAAGCATCAATCGCTGCGATCGCCTCTGCCATTCGCTGCTCATGTTTTCCCTGCACGGTGATGTACGGCTTGCTTTTCTGGTTCAGTACCTCAATAAACCACTGGTGCATCTCCAGCCGAATCTCTTCACCCTCGCGCGTCCCGTCCTGCACAAAGGCAAAATCAGGAGCAGTCAGAATGTACAGGTCATAGTGACAACGCTCAGCAATCCGTTCAACGGCTGGGCAATAAGTTCCTCGGTAGCGGCGATGTCAGACGTGGGTTGCCAGCGGGTCAGTATCACAAATCAGCAGGCGGTTTGCCCGCATCGCCAGATCCGTTTCCCAAGCTGCCTGTCCCTTCGCAATCTGCACAAACTCGTAGGTTTGCCACTGGTCGGGTACTGATGCTCCTATAGATGTCAAGTCCTTTTTGTACTCTAAGAATGCATCACGTCAGGCACTTGGGGAGGGGAGTGCTTTTGCGAATAATGTGATAAATCTCTCTTGCGACATAACGTTTGAGACACCGAATAATCTCTCGTTTCGACAACCCTTGTGCTATCCGACGGGCAACGTAGTCCTGGGTCGGCTGATGCCATCGCATTCGCACAATGACCACGCGAAATAGCGCGGCATTCGCCTGACGGTTTCCGCCTCGGTTGAGGCGATGGCGCTGCGTTTTGCCGGAAGACGCTGGAATTGGACAGACGCCGCACATCTTGGCAAAGGCGGCTTCAGAATGCACACGCTCCGCATTATCCCCAAAGGTGATCAGCATCTCAGCAGCCGTATCCGTTCCAATGCCAAACGCTTGCACTAATTCAGGAGCTGCTGCTTGGGCGAGGGTCGTGAGATGCTGGGTGTGCGTTTCAATCTCGTCATGTAACTGTGTCCAGCGTTTTGCCATTGCAGCGAGGGCATAGCGCATCGTTGCCATCGGTGTATCGAGTGTCCCAACTTCGAGTTGTGCACAGGCTTTGACCAACTGGGGGGTGGACAAAGATTCCAACTGTGCCCGTAACGCTGCATCGGCTGTGACGATGATCACTTTGAGTGCCACTATCACTTGAGTTTGGGCTTTGACTGCCGTATCTCGTGCTGCTTTGAGAATCCGAATCATTTCCACTCCACCTTCGCTCGATTTCGGAGTTGCTGTAGCTTGTCCAGCCAACACTTGGCGAGCGGCATCTTCTGCATCGAGCAGATCATCCTTGCCTTGCAACCGTTGCTGACCCCGGCGGCAAGGACGACTGACTTCCACCACTTTCAGTCCTTGACGACGCAGGAACTGGCTTAAACCCTTGCCATACGACCCAGTTCCTTCCACACCAAACGCAGCAAACACGCCGAATGTCTTTGCCCACTCCAGCAATTGTTGATATCCGGCTTGAGTAGTCGGTATGATGCGATCTCCTAGACGTGCACCTAAGCCATTAATAGCAACTGCAGCATGCGTGTCTTTATGCGTGTCAACGCCGATGATCACTGCATTCGGATCGGTCGTAGATTGTGTCATTGTTTACCGCCTGGTTGAAGAGCAGAACTGCTTGCAGAACTGGGCAATGGACAAGACTGCGATGAGACTTTATTTAAGACAGGCTCCTATCAGGTCACGATGCCCAAGCCACACCAGCAACAAAAGTCTTTCTACTTCCAATCGACAAATCAATACAAAGGCACAGAGCCGGTCAACTTATGGGTCAGATTGGCAGCAGAAAGACTCTTCTATCCTCGCAGTCAACTTAACCAGAAAAATTTAAGAGTAAGCACGGTAGTCTCTAGTGAGGTGGAATCACAGGATTATGCGGCAGATTTCAACCCAACAATCTCTTGCCAATCTTCAATTCGTTGACGCATTTGTTCGCAGTAGCGATGAGCTGTTAGCTGATGTTGTTTCGGGTGGAAGTGGTCTCGAATCGGTCCAAACGCAGCCAGAAATCGTTGGGCTTGCCCCGGTGACTTAAACTTCCGCATCCGCCGCTCTCGCACTCGAGTCGGTTGATGCGAGTTCTCTGCTCGATTGTTCAACCCCTTGTGCTGTCGATGCTCCACGCTCTTGAGCATCTGCTTTTGGGCAGCTTCGTAGCTTTTCAGCTTGTCGCTTACGAGCACCCGAGGCACAAAGCCTTGCTGCTTGAGGAGCTTGCAGAAAAACCGCTTAGCTGCCTTCGTATCTCGATGCTGTTGCATCAAAATATCAAGCACATTGCCCTCTGAGTCTACCGCTCGCCATAGATAATATTGCTGCTTCTTGATTGTAACGTTCACACTTTAGCAAGCGATTGCCCGCTCAGGATCATTAAAACCCCCAGCGCGATGACTAGGGGCAATGTAATCGTTGTATGGTGTTGCGTGAACAATAGTACTATTTCATAAAGCCCCAGAACTGTCCAGACCCAACAGAACCAATTCAATCCATCACGGGAGGGCAAGCACCGATGGCAAAGTCTCGCAAACTGGAAGAATTGACCGCAAGTTTGAACCAGATTCGCCCTGACCCCACTTCAGAAACAGCCTCAGCGGTGCTGCAACAAGTTCTGAGCAGCAAATATTCAGTTGCTGCTGCTCAAGCGGCTGGCATCGTGGCTCAAGCGGAACTGTATGCTTTTATTCCCGATCTCGTGGATGCTTTTGATCGTTTCCTGATTAAACCGAAGGACAACGATCCTGGTTGTCTGGCAAAACAAGCCATAGCAGATACACTGTATCGCCTGGAATACAGCAACGAAACGCTGTTCCTCAAAGGCATTCGGCACGTTCAGCCAGAACCCATCTGGGGTGGCACGACGGACACGGCTCCTCGACTGCGCGGCACCTGTGCATTAGGGCTGGTGCGAATGAATTATCCTCAAGTGATAGTCGAGTTAGGCGATCTACTGGCAGATCCAGAACCAGAGGCTCGAATTGGGGCAGCACGAGCAATTGCCTATAGCGCCAATGATCAGGGAGTACCGCTTTTGCGATTGCGGGTCAAAGTCGGCGACACCTCACCTGTGCTATCAGAATGTTTACTTGCCCTGCTGCAACTGGCACCCCAGCAGTCCCTCCCTCTGGTCGAGGATGTCCTTTATGCTCGTACCGCAATGGCATTAGCAGAGGCAGACCAGGCAGAAGCTGCAGTGTTAGCCTTGTCTGAGTCGCAATTAAACGAAGCCTTTCTGATTCTGCGGGATTGGTGGCAGGGCATTCGAGATCCGCAGCTTCGCAAAACAGGAATTCTCGCTATCTCTACACTGCGGCAGCCAGAGGCGATCCAATTTCTGCTGACCTTGATTGCCGAGGGTAAACCGGAGGATGCGAAAGAGGCGACTGAAGCAATGGGCATTCACATTCAGGATCAGATCCTGTGGCAGCGAGTGTGCCAGGCAATGCAAGAACGGCAGGATGCTGCCTTGAAAGGACTGCTAGAGCAGATGTCAAAGTCCTGACCCCGCTGAATTCCTGTTGATTGGAGGAATTGCCTCGCCCCAAAGCCGTAGAAGGCTGAATTGGAATGCTATCTGCCGTTGTACCGTTCGTTAATCCGATCGCACGGTGAGAAATGACAGCGGTTTGCTCTTATCTTCAGCAAAACCCAGAATGGCACGATCGCGGTGTTCGTACAACAACTGACCCTCAGCATCAAACAGAAATGTTGCGCCGCGCTGCGTCAGATAAGCAGAGTCGGGTACATAGGTTTTCCAGTGACTCAACACTTCGCCCATGTTTCGCAGACGTAGCGTCGCCAGTTCAAACGGACGCTGATACCCTTTGCCGCCTGCCCATCGAAACGAGGAACCTTTCAGGGGCGGAAGTGGGGGTGCTTTCACCGTTTCCTCATCCGCAATCAGTTGAGGAGCTTTCCGGTCGCCTCGATAGCCGCGAAAGACTTCGGAGAGCGTTCCTGGACTGCCAATTCCGGCGCACATTAAGAGCAGGTTTAGCCAGGCATTTTGTCCGGGTGAGAGCAGGGGTAACTTCAGCAATAGTCCCTGGTAGAG
The DNA here is from genome assembly GCF_039962215.1 of Leptolyngbya sp. ST-U4. Taxonomy (NCBI): domain Bacteria; kingdom Bacillati; phylum Cyanobacteriota; class Cyanophyceae; order Leptolyngbyales; family Leptolyngbyaceae; genus Leptolyngbya; species Leptolyngbya sp. ST-U4. The sequence goes on along the minus strand of NZ_JAMPKZ010000036.1, from coordinate 7,823 downwards.
GTCAAGCTGCTGATGCAGTTCGGCTTTCGGATCAACAAAAAGGCAATCCGCAGGGAAGCCTGTGTAGGCGCAAAACTGTTCTCCTGAGCCTCGATCGCCAATTCCTACGGCACGAATGGCAATGCCTGCCTCTCGAAGTGATTTTGCCTCCCGCTGCAACCACCAGGCATATTCAAGATTGTCAAAATCCCCCAACTGCGACCACAGTAGCACCAGGATTCGAGCGGCAGAACTACATCCCTCCAGAATGGGCACGATCGCCCCGTCGCTGACTCGCTGCCGTTTAGTTTGCTGAAAACAATCGTATAGCTGCAAGTCACTGCCCTGTTTCGCCTGGGTCATTTCATCCCCTGTTGTAACGCTCCGTTTTTCCCTATTCATTATCCGACAAGGGGCTGCATGATCTACGGGGAAACGATCGGCTGATTGCTGTGAGTCTGCCGTCGCTGTTTCTTCTCCAAATATTGCTGGTGTTCTTCGGAGGCTAACCAGTATGGGGACGCAGGCTCAATCTGAGTCACAACCGGCTTGTTGTACTCGCCGGAGCGATCGAGACGCTCTTTGGACTATCGAGCGATCGCGTCGCTTGGTCAAGGGTGTGGTAGAAAATGACCGATCGATATGTTCTCCCCGGGCTGCATCCTGGCGATTGAGGCTGGTGGGATCGTGGATCTGCCAAAAGAGTGCCAGCAATTCGTCATAGCTGACGCGCGACGGGTCATATTCCACCTGGCAAACCTCTGCGTGACCTGTAATGCGAGACAAAACATCGAGATAGCTGGGATGCTCGAAATGTCCTCCCATATATCCCACTGACGTAGACACTACGCCCGCTACTTTACTCGTGCTAGTCGTACTGCATCTCTGGAACCCACTATAAACCAATCGATCGCCTGTCCTGCTGGCGGTTGACGATCGGACTGATCTTCGTTGAACATCCTGAGAAGTTCCGAGTTGTCCTCTGGCTCGTTTAACAGTTTTGGATTACTCATAGTCCACCTGAGTATAGGACAAAAGGTTGCAGAGATAGAAGAGGAGAGGGTTTCATGAGAATTACCACATTCTTCAACTATGAAACCCTGATGAATCAGGTTACTCTACTGTCACGTTTCCCGTTTTTCAGACTCCTACGCGTTTTAGGTGAAGTTAGGACTGGAAGTACTTTAATCCCTTGAGCGACGTTAACTGCTTCAGCAATCCCATCCCTTTTCACCAGATTTACGTAAGAGTCCGAAAAGCAAGATACGCGACAGGTTTTCTGTCAAATTACTAGCGCAATTTCCGCATCCTTTTGACGTTAAATCACTCGCCTTTAAAGATCCCGTGTAACGAAATTATTAACTTTTACTTTGTAGAGAATGACGGGAAGGCTTAAACTGTACCCTCCTGAACTGCATTTATGGCTGGCGATCGCGTTGGCAATACTCTAAGTCGTGCAAGAGCAATCAACCCCTTGAACAGCTAGAGGTTTAAGGATCAAATTGGTGGTGCGGACAGCAACGATTTCTTCCGCTTTACCCTCAGCCAACGGAGCAGCAACAACTTCTCGCTGGCTCGGCTAAAAGCAGATGCAAATTTGCAGCTCCTCAATGACAAAGGACAGGTTCTGTTTGCATCCGCCCGCCGAGACAGGAGCAGTGAATCGATAAAAACGACCCTAGATTCGGGCACTTATTATCTGCGAGTCTATTCTAGTGCAGGGCGAAATCCTAGTTCAACGCACTATCAACTCTGTGCATCTGTGAGTGCATCGCCTGTTTCCCCGTGGGATTTTACTCCAATGCCTCATCCAGATAACTTTGCAAATAGCTATATTTGTACCTTCCCACCTCCTGGTCATGTGGAAGTGGAAAGTTCGAGTACACTCCCCCTAGACACAATCGCCCCTACTCCTGTCTAGGAGCAGCCGATTGGGAGGAACAGACGTTCGCTGTAAGTCGGAAGAATGGACACAACGCCGACCGTAGATCACACCAAGTCGTTCAAGCATGATGCCACTAGAAGTACTCGGACAACTTCATTCTGTTGATTGACGTAGAGTTTATCGTCGTTGATCTGCTGAGTTTTTGGTTAACAGCACCAGCAGTGAAATAGGGGAAAGCAGCATCCCAAAGAAAAACCATAGCCAGGGATTACGTCTGGTATTTTGCGCCCACAGCGCACAAAAGGAACCTACTAGAAATAGGATGGATGCGGAAAAGCCATGATCAAAGTTTCTAAAATTGTTCTCTAAGCTGGAAACATTAGACCTTAGAGTTGCAATTTCGGTGCGTAACTCCCAGACCTCTGATTGAAGGGCTGAAACTTGTGACTCTAACTCTTTTATTCGTGACTCCGTTTCTGCGGATGGCACTGGTTGCTCGCTTACCCAGAAAACAACGTCACCAATCTTCCCACGGAAGTTGCCCATTTGTTGAGATTTAAAGGCTTCCATAAAGCTATCAACTTTTATGCAAAACCCGCAACCAGTTGTCAGTGAGATCGAACGTCGTCAAATCGATACGTTGTTTCGAGCAGATCCAGAAACAGGAAAGACACTTTAGAATGAAGTCAAACGAGATCCTGGCAAGCCCACTATCACCCACCTCAAAGATCTGGTTGAACGGTTGCATTGGTTAGCGGGTTTGCAAATTGGCACAGTAGTGCTCAACCAATTGCCAGAAGTTAAACGGAAGCATTTTGCTGAGGAAGCAAAGGCTTTAGATGCTCCTCGGATGCGACAAATGAGCATCCTGAAGCGGTACACGCTCGCCGTTGCCCTGCTGAATGCTCAATATGCGCGAACGCTGGATGATTTAGCAGAGATGTTCATTCGTCAGATGCAGCAAATGCATCATCGCGGCAAAGAGGCGTTAGCCATGCTGCGTCAGGAGACTCAAGCTCGCACAGATAGCTTGATTGCCACCTTACGAGATGTGGTTGCAGCGTTTCAAGGTGAAGGGGAGATCGCTCAACGCTTTGCTGACATTGAAACGGTGATTGGCGACCAGGGTCCCACCCTTCTGGAAGCCTGCGATGCTCATCTGGCGTATGTCGGTAACAATTACTTCCCCTTGCTACAAACCTTCTACAAAAGCCAACGCAGCGCCCTATTTCGCTTGCTGGACGTGCTGCCACTGCGTTCGATTACGCAGAATACCTCGTTGATAGAAGCGATCAAATTCATCTTGCAACATCGGCACAGTCGGAGTGCCTCGGTTTCAGTTGTGCAAACTGAACACCCAGGTACGGATGAGGAACGACACATCCACCTGCTTGACCTGAGTTGGATTTCCCAGAAGTGGTGGGCTCTCGTCACTGGACAGCGCAAACGCACTCCCTATCCCAGTACACTGCAACGCCGTCCATTCGAGGTGTGCGTCTTTTCTCACCTGCTATTAGGTTTGAAGTCTGGCGATCTGTATATTGAGGGGAGTTGGGAATATGGAGATTACGGTCAGCAACTCATTTCCTGGGAACAATACCAGGAAATGGTGAGTGAATATGGCAAGCAACTGGGGTTGCCGACCGAACCGAGTGCCTTTGTCGCCCATGTTCAGCAGTGGTTGGAAACAACGGCTCAAGCTACGGATGCTGGCTTTCCAACCAACGTCGATGTGGACTACCAGAAGGATCGTCTAGTGATTCGCAAGCCAAAGGCAAAGATCATATCGGGAGTAGCCACGCTCAAAGCACTCATTGCTCAACGGCTGTCCCCAGTCAATCTGCTCGATGTCTTGACAGACACAGAGCTTTGGCTAAACTGGACTCGATTCTTCAAGCCGAAGTCGGGACATGATGCCAAACTGGACAATCCTGCTGCCCGCTACTTGGCGAGTACCTTCTGCTATGGTTGCAATTTAGGACCGACTCAAGCAGCTCGATCCCTTAAAGGATTTGACCGCAAGCAGGTTGCTTATGCTCACCAGCGCCACATTGATCCAGATAAGCTTCAGGCAGCCAATGCCACTATCATCAATGCTTACAACCGCTTCAGCTTGCCCAAGCTGTGGGGAGATGGCAAGCGAGCCTCTGTAGACGGAACCAAGTGGGATATCTACGAAGATAACTTGCTGGCAGAATATCACATTCGGTATGGCGGTTATGGTGGGATTGGGTATTATCACGTTTCTGATACGTACATTGCTCTATTCAGCCATTTCATTCCATGTGGCGTGTGGGAAGCCGTGTACTTGCTGGATGGACTGTTGAAGAATACATCTGAGATTCAACCAGATACGATTCATGGAGATACTCAATCCCAAAGTGCTACAGTGTTTGCCCTGGCATATTTATTAGGCATTCAACTGATGCCACGCATTCGCAATTGGAAGGATTTAATCCTCTACCGTTTCAGTTCTACGACCCGTTACCTACACATTGGTCAACTGTTCTCTGAAACGGTGAATTGGGAGTTGATTGAAACTCATCTACCCGATATGCTGCGGGTTACCTTATCGATTAAAGCAGGTAAGATTGCTGCTTCTACCATTTTGCGAAAGTTAGGTACCAATAGCAGTCAGAACAAGCTCTATCGAGCGTTTCATGAGCTAGGCTGTGCCATGCGGACAGGATTTTTGCTGCAATACATTCATGATGCCGATCTGCGCGCCACCATTCAAGCTGCAACCAATAAAAGTGAGGCGTTTAATGGCTTTGCCAAATGGCTGTCTTTTGGGGGTGAGGGGGTGATTGCTACCAACAATCGTGAAGACCAACGCAAGATCATCAAGTACAACCACCTGATCGCCAATTGTCTGATTTTCTACAACGTCTTTGAAATGAGCCGGATACTCCAGGAGCTAGCACGCTCTGGCTACCCAGTTGAGTCGGAGGCTGTCGCAGCGTTGAGTCCCTACTGGACGCATCATGTTAATCGTTTCGGCATCTATGATCTCAATCTCGATCGTTGTCCACCCACACTGGATTTTGACACAGTGATTATTCCTGCACCTACAAGGTGAAGTTACTGTGCTCTAAATCCTCATTCCATAGGAGTTTCAGGGCAAGTGGTCCATTTTTACACGAATCGTTGCCGGCCCCCAATCTCAAACTTCTCAGCATCACCAAACGCAGTTAATACCGCTGCTTTCATAGATTCCATCTGTGCCAACTCTCCTTGATTTAGAATAAACAGTGCCGTTGTACAAACCGGACTTCACCCTACCAGCACTCAACTGTTCAGAACATCGTGTTATCGTTAGCCGACGCTTCCGGGATGGTCTGAAGCACGTCCCAATGCTCGACTATCTTGCCTTTATCATCCAGGCGGAAGATGTCGATGCCTGCCCAGTCGTTGTCGCTCGGCCATTGCTGGTAGCAATGCAAGACTACATAATTGCCTTCAGCGAAGACGCGCTTAAACTGGACGCACTTCCCCGGATATTCTTTCGCCATCCTCTCGAAATATTCGATGAAAGCCTGCTTCCCGTCGGCCACCGTTGGGTTGTGCTGGATGTACACATCGCCGACATATTTCTCGATGGCTTCTGCGGGCTGACACTGATTGAACATCAGGTCATAAAATGCTGTGACCGTCTGTTTGTTCTGCTCAAGTTTATCCGTCATCCGTTCCACACCTCACATCACCCAAAACGCCCAATGGCTCAAATCAGCGGCGACAAAGAAACTCGAACGCAGCGCTAGCGGCTTTAAACCGTCTGCTGCATTGTTAGCTGGTGTGAACACAGCATCTTCTTAGATTTGTGCCATGCCACCATCGACGAATAGCTCAATGCCGTTTACAAAGCTGCTGTCATCTGAAGCCAGAAAGACAACGGCTTTGGCGATCTCGTCGGGTGTGCCAGCTCGTCCCAATGGAATATTGTTAGCTTGGCTCGCCACAAATTCTTTCAACTGCTCTTCACTGAGTCCCCAGAGAAGATCGTAAGCGGGAGTCGGAATGAAACCAGGGCTGACCGCATTCACTCGAATCTGGCGGTCTTTGAGGTCGAGTGTCCAGGTGCGGGCAAACGATCGCACGGCGGCTTTGGTAGCGCCATAAACACTGAAGGCTGGGATACCCTTGATGGAATTAGTTGAGGCATTCAGGATGATGGAAGCGCCCTCTGGCATCAGTGGCAGTGCCTTCTGCACAGTGAAAAGTAGACCCTTGACATTGGTGTTGAAGGTTTTGTCAAAGTGTTCTTCGGTGATCGATCCAAGTGGGATGAGTTCTCCACCGCCAGCATTCGCAAAGATTACATCCAGGCGACCTTGCTCTTGCTCGATCGTGGCGTAAAGCCGATCAAGGTCTGCCAGATTTGAGACATCGCTCTGAATGCCAGTCACGTTCTTAGCAATTTCGTTTACAGCAGTATCAAGTTCAGTCTGACGACGACCCGTGATAAAGACATAGGCACCTTCAGCGACAAATCGCTTGGTTGTGGCAAGCCCGATACCGCTGGTGCCGCCAGTGACAAGCGCAACTTTTCCTGAGAGTTTTTGTGACATGATGTTTTCCTGGTTGAGTTTACGGGAAACGTAAGGCATGGTGATTAACGCTTATACGTCAATCGGGCATTCTTGTGAGTGTTCATCCAAGTACGAAAGTGGAATGGATGATTGCGTTTAGATGTGCGCGATAACCTTTAAGACGCAGCGCTGATCAATTCCTCGCTTTTCGCCCAGAGCTGCTTGGCTTTGTTCGCGTCGAGTGCATAGGACCTGACGCCGTCGGCAAACGGGTTGGGCGTGTCATTGATCGGCGCGATCGCGCAATCTTCGAGATAGTGTCCGCTAATCTCGTCTTTGTTAGCCACGACTGCTGCCCAGACCGATGTCGCGGCTGCCTGCGGAATTTCTTTCAACTCTTTCGGCGGCAGACCCGCTTCGGTGCGCGCTGCGTCAACGGTCTGCAAAAGTCCCTGCAACTCCTCCTGCGAGAAATGGCGGGGTAGGTCCGTGAGACTGTTTCCGGGCATCACCGAAGCAGCCCGAATGCCGCGATCGCGATGCCGCCTGTCAAACTCCACAGCGAACAGTGAATTGGCGGTTTTCGACCGGCTATAGGCGACCCATGGATCGTACGCCTGCTGCTCAAAATTCGGATCGTCTAAATCGATATCGGCACCGCGATGCGCTAGCGACGACAGCACCACCAGCCGTCCATTATCGGTGAGCAGCGGCTCGATCCCATTGATCAGGGCAAAGTGGCCAAGATGGTTCGTCCCGAACTGGACTTCAAAGCCATCGACCGTTCGACCAAACGGAGTTGCCATAACGCCAGCGTTAGCAATGATGGAATCGAACGGCTGGCCGTTAGCTAACAGTTTATCCGCACAGGCACGAACGCTTTGCAAGGATGCCAGATCGAGGTTGATCAACTCCAGGCTGCCACCTCCTTGCAAAGCGGCATCACGAACTGATGCAGTGGCTGACTCAGCTTTAGCGAGGTTTCTGACCGCGCCGACGACACTAGCCCCGTGAGCGACCAGTGAGCGGGCGGTTTCGAGTCCAATGCCCGACGATGCACCCGTAATGAGAAATCGCTTTCCCTTGAGATCAATGTCGGAAAGCACCTCGTCGGCGGTCAATTTTGCACCAAATTTTTTAGCCATTTCTTTTCCTTTCGTGTGGGTAGTTAGAAGGCACTTTGGACATAATCATCAACTCCTAAGTTCTCTTTGTCTTAGTTCACTTGAGTGTAGTCAGTTCCAACACTCAACTTCTTGCAGATTCCTATGGAGTTTCCGATGGAATTAGCGAACATATTTCAGTGTTACTTTAGTAATACCGATTCAATTTTTATATGCTACAGATGGGAGGAGGAGAATTGAGGGCTAACGAGTATGGTTGGCGTTTGCAAAATCAACATTCAAGAGAGCAAAGACGACTTGAGATTA
>NZ_JAMPKZ010000035.1:0-38451 GCF_039962215.1 Leptolyngbya sp. ST-U4 | reverse complement strand
TGAGGACGCCGAACCAGCCGATGTAGAGGCGGTTGTCGGTGGAGGTGATCCAGGTGCAGAACTGCTCCCACAGGTTCGCGGAGTCGCGACGCTGTAAGGTAGTCGTCATATTTTCGATGAGTGCTTTAAGCGATTTAAGGTTTGGGCAGGCGCTGATTTGCTTGCCTTAATGAATAGTCTAGGGGGTTTATTGCTTTTTGTAAATATGCTGAGAGTAATTACTCATAAACAGGTTTCAGACTGTTGATGAATTTGCGAAAGCCACTCTGAGGTTGCTCTGGGAGTCATTAGGCGAATTTTTTCTAGATGAGCGTACTCCGATCGGCTTAATAAAACGGGATACTCTTTCCGTCTTCGGGAGTAGGTTTTGAGAACCCAAAGGACGATCGAATCCTTGCTCAGTGCTTTGCCGATCGTCTCGCGATTCCCGCTCCAAAGTTCCTGCTGCGTGAGGCTGCGGTAGAGGGTGCGCTTGATAGAACGGTAAAGCGTGACCGGAAAGGAATAGTCCAGCCAAATTAAGGTGTTTGCTCGACCCCAGACGAGATCCCGCACCCTGCTATAGTTGCCGTCTACCACCCATCGATCGCCTTGAAGTGCTTGCTCGACTCTCGATCGAAAGACTGCTGGGTCTGCCTCTGTCCAGTTGGCTTCCCAGACCAATGCGTCTAGTTCAACATGAGGAATTTGAAGACGTTCAGCAAGCTGTTGTGCAAAGGTCGTCTTTCCAGAGCCGCTTGTACCAACTACGACAATCCGCTGACCCGATTGAGGAGGCTGATTCATAGTGAATTGTAAGGGGCATGACAGGAGTAGCTTCAGCAGACGATCGCAGGATTCTGTATTGAGTAAATTAAAAGGGCAAAAAAAGGGCGGACAGGATGCCCACCCATGAAGAAGACAAATAAGAAGACGAATTCAGCGCAGCTACCGGGCAGGATTGAGTTCCGGTTTAAGAATGTTGCTGAGGATTGAAGCTGGGCGTTCTTTGTATTTCCAGGCGAAAGCGTGACGGAAGGCGGCATCCTGACAGGCTTGGAGCTGTTTAAAGCTGATGATGTCCTGAGTTAACAGATTCTCATACTCAAAGGGCAACCGAACATTGTGCAATCCGGCGTTGTCAGTGCAAATCGCAATATCTACTCCTGCTTCAAAGCAGCGATCGAACACGACTTTCAATTGCTGAATGTCCTTTAACGTTCCAGTTTTGGGGTAAGTCGTCGGGCAAACCTCTAAGCATTGACCGTCCCTAGCAAGCTGGGGCAGCAGTTCGGGATGCTTGAGGGGAATTTGGATACCGTGACCGATTCGCATCAGGTAGGGCAGTAGCTCTGGGTAGCAGCCTGCTTCGGTTTCATATAAATGTCCGGTGGTGTTGAGTCCAAGCGATCGGGCATAGTCATATAGCCCCACGAACTCATCTAGCCGCTCGGCGTAGTGAGCATCTCCACCCGCTAAATCGATCGCGCAAACATAGTGCCGCATCTGAGCCGCCAGATCCACGATGGCGTGATTCACCTCGTAAGGTAGACGGGAATGCATACAGAGAATCTGGCTTGTCACGATTGGGTATTCCCCGACTTGGCTGGCTTTGCCAACGACTTCCACAATATTTGCCATCTGGTTGATCCGCTCGGACTGGCTCAGGTGGTCGGGCGTTCGCAGGTAAGGGGTATAGCGCAGCTCCAGGTACGCCAGATTCTCAAATACATACGCCCCGCGCATTAAGCGATAGATGAAATACGGCAGCGTTTCGTTAGTTTGGACCTTTTCAACCAGCGTATGCAGCTCCAGATACTCGTCTAAAGTATTGCGGGGGCGGGTGTAAAAGTCCTCAAAATCCTCGTATTGGTTAAATCGCTCAGGTACATCCGACTGACTGCGCTGAAAATATCGCCAGAGGACACGAGGAACAACCGAGCCTCCTAAATGGCGGTGTAATTCTGCATAAAGTGCCATGAGAACCTCTTGGGTTAGTGAAGTAGAAATAACAATCGAGTACAAAAAATTCTGGTAAAGCAAATGAGCTTACCGATCGTTCTGGTAGACACCAGATTCTGAGATTGAAATGGAGTTAATGAATTGTAGACATTGGGCAGAGAGCCATCACGGACTGCCAGAAATCTGTGTGCAGCAATGAGCAGGGATTAGCCGAAGATTGATGCAACAGGGGCAGGACTTTCAAGCAAGGGTATTAGCACTAATTGATACAACTATAGATAACCTTAATGAAAGTTCGCCAGAGGCAGTCAACCGAAATAAGCATTTGGGGCAATGAGGCGGAATGACGAACTTGAGCGACGCAGTGAGCTGTATGCTTCTACCGCAGCTCTAAAAATCCACTCTAACGTAGAGGCAATTTGTCAGAAGTTGTTGGTAAATAGCCAATATTAACGATCGATTGTTGCTTCATATGACTCACCCCATTACCCGGCTGAGGGACAACCTAAGCAATCTCCTGCCGCGCTGGATTGTAATTTTGCTGGCAATCCCGCTCGGAGTTCTAAACGGGTGGGTTATTCTTCAGGTAGTTCGCTATTTTGGCTCGACGTTCACGATCCTGGCAGTGGCAACGCTGCTCGCATTCTTACTCAGTTTCCCAGTGAGGTTTCTAGAAAAGCGAGGAATTGGGCGAGGCTACAGCATTCTGCTGGTATTTCTGACATTTCTAGGTATTCTAGCAACTCTGGGAACGACGCTGCTGCCGCTCCTGTTCATCCAGCTTCAGGAACTCATTACTCACCTGCCGGATGGAGTTAACGCGGTCAGCCAGCAGCTCGAATCGTTTCAAAACTGGGCAACAGAGCGGCGGCTGCCCATTAACGTCAGGGGGGTTGCCCAGCAGATCCAGGCGATCGCGCCTCAAGGGATTGATGATGTTACCAATCAGCTGATTGGGGTGGTGCTAGAAACGGCAGACAGCCTGTTTAATGCCATTCTGACAGTCGCCCTAACGCTCTACTTGTTGCTGCACGGCGACGGCTTCTGGAAAACAATTTTTCAGTGGTTTCCGGTGCACTGGGTCCAAGAAGGGCAACGACTGCTGAGCCAGAATTTTCGCAATTACTATGTGGGGCAAATGACGGTCGCTGTGATTGAGGGGACAGTTCTGACGATCGTATTTCTCATTCTGCGAGTTCCCTTTTTTCTGCTGTTTGGCATTGGAATTGGGCTGATGGTGCTGATTCCTTTCTTTGATGTGCTGGGAACACTGCTTGCCAGTTTGATTGTGGGTGTCACCAATCCAGCTTTAGGTGTGATTGTTCTTATCTCGGCAATTCTCACCGATCAAATTATCGACAACACCGTTTCGCCGCGCATTATTGGTCGATTAGTTGGGCTAAACCCCGTCTGGGTAATTTTGTCGCTCCTGATCGGCATCCAGACTGCCGGATTTTTAGGAATTGTCCTGGCAGTCCCGCTTGCTAGCACGATCGGCGATGTTTTAGCACTAGTGCGCTCGACCCGGCGGCCAGACCCATTTGAGCAAAGTCAGAAAGTTGCAACCGCAGACACCGAGGTGATCAATGCTGCTGTCAGCTAGACAATGCATGTAGGAATGCAGGATTGAGTCTCTTGAAGAATCGGCGTCTTGCTCGCTCGGTTCGGGAGGTTTTCTGCTGGCCTGGGTTGTGACCGGAAGTCTTATTAGCATGACCGTGATTTCGGCCAGTCTACCGCTGCAAGCCCAAACCAATCTACGATCAAGGGAATCCCGGTTTAGACTAGAGGAATAAGGACAGCATTGCCCTGATCGATCAGACTAATTAATCAAACTTTAGTCAAACTTAAAGCTCACACTCATTGCAGACGGGAGACGCAGGTGGTTACATCTCTTTCGCTACAGGATCGGTTGCTGGAGACAATCGCCCCTTATCGACAGCAGGTCGATTATCTAGAAATTCGGCTGGAGCAAAGCGAATCGACATCGATCGCCTATCGGGGCAAGCAGTTGGATGCAGTCGATCGTAGTTTTGCTCTAGCTGGAGGCGTAAGAGCCTGTCATTGCGGGGGCTGGAGCTTTGTCACCTTTAACGGACTGGCAGATCTGAAACAAAGAATTGAAGAAGCGATCACCCAGGCAAAGCTAGTTGGCAAGGAAACGACCGAACTCGCCACTGTGACGCCAATTCAAGATTATGTGGCGGTTGAGCTGGGCAGAGATCCACGCGGTATCTCTCTGGATGCCAAACGCGCTCTGGTCGAGCAGTACAACCAAATTTTGCTGGAGTTTGACCCGCGCATTCAAACCACGATGACGGGCTACAGCGATCGATTCAGCACGACTTATTTTGTGAATTCGATCGGCTCTTGCATTGCCCAGGAGCGGCTAGACGTATCGGGACGATTTGGCGTTATTGCCAGAAGTGAAGGCGGCGTAGTGCGTCAGGGCTTTGAGTCGATTCATTCGCGATCGGACTACGGTGTGCTAGAAGGGGTCGAGGCACAGGTGCGAAGTGCAGCAGAGCGGGCAGTCCGTCAGCTTGAGGCAAAGCCCGTGAAAGGCGGACAGTACACTGTTGTGCTTGATCCCTATCTGTCGGGCGTGTTTATTCACGAGGCGTTTGGGCATTTGTCTGAGGCGGATTTTGTTTATGAGAATCCCCGCATGCAGGAATTGCTGGTACTGGGTAAGCCGATCGCCATTCCGCAGCTCAATGTTGTGGATGATGGCACGATGCCCGGTCTACCCGGTTCGCTGAAATATGACGATGAAGGCGTTCCGGCACAGCGCAAGTATCTGATCAAAGACGGCATCCTCACCCAGCGACTCCACAACCGTGAAACCGCAGGCAAACTGCACGAGGAACCCACTGGAAACGCCCGCGCCCTCAGTGCCCTCTATCCCCCGATCGTCCGTATGACAAATACCGGGATCGAAAGTGGCGACTATGCTTTTGAAGACATGATTCGCAATGTGGAAGAAGGGGTATATGCGGTGCGAATGCTGGGCGGACAAACTAACGGCGAGATGTTTACCTTTGCAGCGGCAGAAGGCTATATGATTCGCAACGGTGAGATTGCCGAGCCTGTGAGTGATGTCACTTTGAGCGGGAATGTTTTCCAAACCCTGAAGGATATCGACGCGATCGGCAATGACTCGGTGTACAAGAACGGCGGCTGTGGTAAAGGTGGACAGTCTCCCCTGCCTGTGAGCGTTGGTGGTCCCCATGTGCGAATTAATAACGTTGTGGTGGGTGGACGATAATCGGTATCGCTGATTGACCTCTCCCCGCGATCGTCATTCCTATGCTGTGCTGCCCCGGCATTCGCTGATTGTTTGTGCTTCTCTAGTGCAAAATCCGGCGAACTTGGGCAGCCTTTGTCGTACGGTTGAAGCGTTTCGGCTGGAATCTCTAGTGCTGGCAGACAAGGCGATCGTGCAACACAATGCCTTTCGGAACGTGGCGGTTTCCGCGCATCTGTGGCAGCCGATCGTTGCTTGCGCGATCGATGCCTTGCCCCAATGGTTTACCCAACAACAACAGCAAGGCTATGAGATTGTTGGATTATCTGTGAGTCCGATTTCAGAACCTTTACCGCAGTTTGCTTTTCGGCAGCGATCGGTTCTAGTGCTGGGTCAAGAGTTGACAGGCATTCCGCCAGAGATTTTGCAAAAATGCGATCGAACCGTGAGCATCCCGCAGTTTGGCATGGTGGAATCGCTCAATGTGCAAACAGCGGCGGCAATTGCCCTTTACGAATATATGCGGCAGTGGACGCTGAAGCCGATAAGGGACGGGGACTAGCGATTTGGCTTCGTCCTTTCCCCCTTTGTACTCACGTCGCTGATACAGCTATAGAATAAAAACTATTCTGGCTCAGGAGTAAATGCCTCGATGTCACTCACCGCACAACAACTGGCAGACTTGATGCCCGATGCAACTCAATTAGAGAGTGATGAGCCAGAAATGGAGAGTTCTCTACACTACACTCAACTGGCACTGTTAGTCGCTTGTCTAGAATGGCTCTGGCGCGATCGATCCGATTTCTTCATTGGTGCAAACCTCACCATTTATTTCAGCCGACAACAGCTCAAGAACAAAGATTTTCGCGGACCAGATTTCTTCCTGGTCAAGCACACCGAAAAACGACCGCGAAGATCCTGGGTCGTATGGGAGGAAGATGGCAAATATCCTGATCTGATTATCGAACTCCTGTCGGATTCAACTGCCCGAACAGATCGCAACCTGAAGAAGGAACTGTATCAGAATCGCTTTCGCACCCCAGAGTATTTCTGGTTTTCGCCCGAAACGTTAGAGTTTGCAGGCTACCGTCTGGTCAATCAGCAGTATGAACCCATTGCCCCTAACGCATCAGGTTTGTTGTGGAGTTATTCGCTTGGATTGTATCTAGGAATTCGCGAGGGGGTCTTGCGCTACTTTACAGAAGGGGAAACTCTAGTGCTGTCGCCCGAAGAAGAGGCAGAACAGGCACAGCAACAAGCGCAACAGGCACAGCAACAAGCGCAACAGGCTGAAGCACGGGCAGCCCGGTTGGTGCAGCAGTTGAGATCCTTGGGCATCAAGCCAGAATTGTAGCGATCGTAACCAGGTGACACTTTACGACGGCAGGGCGATCGCTTTCACATCTTTCCAGGCACTCCCATCCCCCTAACTATGTACTGCTATGCCTTCAAATCGCTTGATTACGCTGTTGACTGACTTTGGCTTAAACGACGTTTATGTCGGCGTGATGAAAGGCGTAATTGCCAGCATTGATCAAAGTTTGCGAGTCATTGATTTAACCCATCAAATTCCGCCTCAAAATATTACAGCGGCGCAGTTTAATCTACTCAATGCCTATCCTTATCTTCCGTCGGGAACGGTTCATGTTGCTGTTGTTGATCCGGGGGTAGGCAGCGATCGTCGGGCAGTTGCAATCGAGCTAGAAGATGGATTTCTGGTTGGTCCTGATAACGGGTTGTTTACAGGATTGATGACGACAAAAGCAGTTGTTCAGGCTGTTGAATTAAGCGATCGTCAGTACTGGCGCGTTCCTGACCCTAGCAACACTTTTCATGGACGAGATATTTTTGCTCCGGTTGCCGCACATCTCGCGCTTGGAGTTTCAATTACAAAACTTGGAGAAATCATCGATTCAGATACCTTAATTCAAAATTCGATTGTGTCCTATAAAACAACAGCAGCAGGCTATCAGGGGAGGATTCAGCACATCGATCGATTTGGCAATGTCATCACCAACATTCCCGGTAAACTAGTTCAGAATAAACGCTGGTCGGTGCGAGTAAAGAAGCGATCGATTCCGGGCTGTCAGCGTTATGGGGAAGCGGAAGTGGGGAATCCAATTGCATTAGTCGGCAGTCACGGCTGGGTCGAAATTGCAATTAATGGGGGTGATGCTCACTTTCAGCTACGGCTCAACTGGGAAGACGAGATTGACTTGAAAGTTGAAATGTAGATTTACAAGATTAAAACTATTCGTCTTGCTCAAATAGTCTAACCAAATTACTTGGACTTCCAGGCATAAAAGTCTGTTTCGTAGAGATTGCCCTGCTGTGCCTCAGGTTCTGGGTCTGCTTCTAGCATGAGTTCTTCCAAGCGCGATAGCTTTATTCTATTGATTGCATGAATGGAACCGAGAGAAGCAGCACTACAATCGAAGTAAGTGGACGCATCGGAAACTACAAGCTGAGGAAAGAGGGCAATGCAGACTGAAACGATGACCTCGCAGGGAGAAGTGCTTCGCAGCACACCGGTCTATCAGGGGCAGTTTGGCGAATTTACGATCACCCCAGACGATCGCCGAGAAGTAATCATTTACCGTGGTGGACTCACGATCGCGGCAGTTAGTTTTGCGATCGGTTCAACCCTGGCACTCACTCAGGGGAATCAGCCCTTCATCCAGTCGCTTCTGACTCCGCTCTACACGCTGTTTACGATCGGTCTGGGCATCAGCCTGTTCACCATTCACATTTATCTCAAAGTCCTACACCGAACGCTGCAAGCATTTTGGCTTATCGGTGCGATCGCTTCGCTTTTTGTGGCTCACTTTAGCCCTGAACCGTTTGTGTCCACGGTCTATCGCTATCCGCTCACGCTATTGGGCATAGGATTTGCCTTTGCTGCCCTAACCGGAATTTTCTTTAAAGAAGCCTTCTGCTTCGATCGCTTAGAAACTAAGCTGCTTACGCCGATCGTTCCGCTGCTGCTCTTAGGACACCTCACCGGACTGCTGCCGCTCCAGGTCGAACAAACTCTGCTGGCAAGCTGGGCAGGGTTGTTTGTTGTGTTTGCATTCCGAAAAGTGATCCAACAAATTCCGCCCGATATTGGCGATAAAAGCGTGTTCGAGTATCTCAAGCAGCAAAGGTGATCGAAACCTGTTTGAATCTGATCATCATTGCGAGCATTCGAGTAAACAGCTATCGTTCTGACTTTCGCGATTCTGGGCATTTTAAGCTGACTTGCGTTTAGCCTGCCTGAAGGAAAGGAAATCGTGGAAGACGATCGCGCTTACTGGGTTGCCTGGTCCCACATTGCTGGTGTAGGGGCAATCTTGCTGCGGCGGTTGCATTTGCATTTTGGTTCTCTGGCTGCTGCCTGGTTTGCTCCTGCCGAAAATTTGCAAGCGATCGAAGGCGTCGGCTGGCAAACGGCTGAATCGATCGGGGCAGCGCGATCGGCTCTTGATCCCCATAATCTGCTGCAACAGCATGAGCAGGAAAATCCCTGCTTCTGGACACCTGCTGATGCGGGTTATCCCCGACTGTTGCTGGAAATGGCTGACCCTCCCCCTATCCTTTACTATCGCGGCACAGTCGATCTGATAGAAAATCAGGGACAAACGCCCTGTATCGCGATCGTCGGCACTCGCAGCCCTTCTGAGTATGGCAAACGCTGGACGCGCCGGATTACAACTGCGCTGATTGAAGCAGGCTATACCATCGTTTCTGGACTGGCAGACGGCATTGATACAATCGCCCACCATGCCTGTCTTGAAGCGGGAGGACGCACGATCGCGGTCATGGGAACGGGAGTAGACGTGGTTTATCCCTGGCGCAACAAAGAGCTTGCCTGCCGAGTTATCGAGCATGGCTTACTGCTGAGTGAATATCCGGCGGGAACCCAGCCCGATCGGGTTCATTTTCCGCGTCGAAATCGCATTATTGCAGGGTTATGCCGAGCAACGCTGGTGCTAGAGGCTCCGCAAAAATCTGGGGCACTAATTACCGCACGGTTGGCAAATGAGTATGGGCGCGATGTCTATGTGCTGCCCAATTCGCTGGACAATTCGCGGGCAAGAGGCTGTCTGGAACTGCTGAACCAGGGAGCCGCCCTCATCCTGGGAGAAACTGAGCTGCTAGAAAACTTAGCATCGCTGCCGCAACTTGTGTCTTCATGTGCTGCCGTCGATCGAGCAGCTGTCCATCAAAATCCTAAAAATCAAGATTCTAGAAATCAAATCTCCAATCTCACCAGTCAGCTTTCCCTGCTGTCTAACTCATCGATCGATTCCCCCCTGGACGAAAGTGCTTTGCCTCGCCGCCCCCCTGATGGGGTGAATCACTCTGAACCGCTGAAAGGATTAGCTACTGACCTACAGCAGGTGTTTTCAGCCGTTTCCGCAGAACCCGTTCTGGTCGATCGAATTGTTCAAGAAACTGGGCTGCTGCCGGGTCAAGTGCTTAGTGCCTTAACTCAGCTTGAATTAATGGGGTTAGTCACCCTGTCTGGTGGGGCACGGTATTCACGGTTGTAATTCGGGTATGTTATGGGACATATCTAGGGCTGAAGCTCAATTCAGGGTGTTTCCGTCTTTTGAGGTTTTATGATGATGTCTGCTTATCGCTTAAAAGAAATCGTTGTGCCGCTCCTGATTGCCATGTTCACGACGCTGCTTACAGTAGGGTCGCTTTCGCTGCTGCTGCAAACTCCAGAGAGAGAAGTATCCGCCACCAAAACGATTTATATGCAGAGTAGCACTCCGTAGAGCAACTTAATTAAAGCAGTCGTTCAGCACTATCAAACAAAGCATCGCTTTGGGAACACTGCTTTATACCAGGATAATCTTGCAGCCCGTTCTAGACTAACTGATTGTCCCTATAGCACTTTCACATTGGGCTGAAGTAACCTCAGCAGCACAAACAGCAAATAATGCTGCTCAGTCTGAACGAGAATAAATGGAAATCTCTTCTAAGTTAAGAGAATATAAAACCGAGTAAATTTTCTGCAATAAGATCTCGTTTTGCAGACAAAATCAACGGGTATTTCCTGAGAATGCTGTATTTTTTAACCAGGAACAGCATCCCTAGAAAACTAGATTTCTACATGTAATCGACGGAATCAGGAGGAAATCATCCCCAGGAAAGCGCAAGGTAATCGAGAGAAAGGCAGTTATAGGGAAAAAGCAACATGACGATGCGAATTCTAGTCACGGGCGGCGCCGGATTTATTGGTTCTCACTTGATCGATCGCCTGATGAAGCAGGGGCATGAAGTTCTTTGTTTAGATAACTTTTACACGGGGCACAAGCGAAATATTGCTCACTGGTTGGGTAATCCTAATTTTGAGCTGATTCGCCATGATATTACCGAGCCGATTCGTCTGGAAGTTGACCAGGTGTATCATCTCGCTTGTCCAGCCTCACCCGTTCACTATCAGTACAATCCTGTTAAGACGATTAAAACCAACGTCCTGGGAACACTGAATATGTTGGGGCTAGCAAAGCGGGTGAAAGCTCGGTTTTTGTTGGCTTCCACCTCTGAAGTGTATGGCGATCCCGAAATCCACCCCCAAACGGAAGATTACCGAGGCAACGTCAATCCGATCGGAATTCGGAGCTGCTATGACGAAGGCAAACGGGTCGCAGAAACCCTGGCATTTGATTATCACCGTCAGAACGATGTTGAAATTCGCGTTGCTCGCATCTTCAACACCTACGGTCCAAGAATGCTGGAAAATGACGGACGTGTTGTCAGCAACTTTGTTGTGCAGACACTTCAGGGGCAGCCGCTTACCGTTTACGGACAGGGATCACAAACGCGCAGTTTTTGCTACGTTTCTGACCTGGTTGAGGGGTTGATGCGCCTGATGAACGGTGACTTTATCGGTCCCGTAAATTTGGGGAATCCTGATGAGTACACGATTCTAGAGCTGGCACAAGCGGTTCAGCAAATGGTTAACCCCGATGTGCCAATCGACTTTAAGCCCCTACCGCAAGATGATCCGCGTCGTCGCAAGCCAAATATTACCCGTGCTCAAACCCATCTTGGATGGCAGCCCACCGTTCCGTTAACAGAGGGTTTGCAGCGCACGATCGAGGATTTCCGGGCAAGGCTGAGTGCAGATCAGTCGATTGATCAATCCGCACAAGCCGGCACTCATCCTGCTCAGGTTTAGTCAATGGCATAGGAATTGGGCATTGGGTCCCTATCTGCCGTCGTTCATCTCAGAATCAAGTCAACCCGCCATTTGCAGGCTCTATTGTTCAGCAAGTTTCAGTAAATTTGAGGAGAAACTATGCGTGTTTGTGTCATCGGCACCGGCTATGTAGGTTTGGTAACGGGCGTTTGTTTATCGCACATTGGGCATCATGTGATTTGCGTTGACAACAACGAAGAGAAGGTCAAGCTGATGCAGGCAGGACAGTCTCCTATTTTTGAACCAGGGCTGTCCGATTTGATGCAGACAGCGATCCAGAACGGACAGATTGAATTCACGACCGATCTGGGTGCAGGCGTTCGCCACGGAGACATTCTCTTTATTGCTGTTGGTACACCGCCCCTGCCGAATGGTGAGAGCGATACCCGCTATGTTGAAGCTGTGGCACGTGGCATCGGAGCGCATCTTAACGGCGGCTATAAGGTGATTGTCAATAAATCAACGGTTCCGATCGGCTCTGGCGACTGGGTACGAATGATTGTGCTGGATGGTGTAGCTGAGCAGCAGGCAGCTCTTGTCGGCACTGGCGGCTCAACGCTGACCGATCTCAAACCGGAGTTCGACGTGGTGAGCAATCCAGAGTTTTTGCGAGAAGGATCGGCCGTTTATGACACCTTTAACCCCGACCGCATCGTGCTGGGCAGCAACAACCCGAAAGCCGTGTCGATGATGAAAGAACTCTATGCACCGATTGTCTCGCGGGAGTTCGCGGAAGATAAATCGCTGCCGACGGTTCCTGTGCTGGTAACAGACATTAGTTCCGCGGAGATGATCAAGTACGCTGCGAATGCGTTTTTGGCAACTAAAATTAGCTTCATTAACGAAGTTGCCAATATTTGCGATCGAGTTGGGGCAGATGTAACGCAGGTTGCAAAAGGAATTGGTTTGGATTCTCGGATTGGCAGCAAGTTCCTGAATGCAGGTATTGGCTGGGGTGGCTCCTGCTTCCCCAAAGATGTGTCTGCCCTGATTCATACTGCGGATGACTACGGCTATGAGGCTCAGTTGCTTAAAGCAGCCGTAAGCGTGAATCAGCGACAGCGCATGATCGCCCTGGAAAAACTTCAGCAGGTGCTCAAGATTCTGAAGGGTAAGACGGTTGGATTGCTCGGACTCACCTTCAAGCCCGACACAGACGATATGAGAGATGCACCCGCCCTTGACCTGATTGAAAGCCTGCATCGCCTGGGGGCAAAAGTGAAGGCATACGATCCGCTGGTTTCTCAGAGCGGTCTGCGGCATGGCTTATCGAATGTCTTTGTTGAAACCGACGCTGAGCGATTGGCAGATGGCTGTGACGCACTGGTCGTGGTGACAGAATGGAAGCAGTTTGCTAGCCTCGACTACGTGAAGATGGCAGGACTGATGACCAATCCTGTGATTATTGACGGTCGTAACTTCCTGGATCAGGCAGCTCTGGAACAGGCGGGCTTCCGCTATGTCGGTGTGGGTCGTTAATTCCGATCGTTTGCTATCGTTCTAAAAGGACATGAGGGTCTATTTGTCCTGAATGTCTGTCTTGATTTCGAGGGTTTGGTGCTGCCAAGCCCTTTTTTTGCGATCGGTTTCTACACTAATAAGGAGAAGCAGACGTAATCGATCGATTCACGCGGTGCAGATTCAATGATAGAAACTCAATACAGCCACGCCTGGAATTTGTCCTCAGAAGAAGCTGTGCAGCTTCAGCATCGGCTCAAGTCAAACATCATCACGATTGATCAGCTGGGCGAAGTACGATCGGTGGCGGGAGTGGATGTGGGATTTGAAGATGGAGGCAATACAACGCGAGCAGCCGTTGCCGTTCTCAGTTTTCCTGACCTGCGTTTAGTGGAACGATCGGTCGCCCGTCGTCCAACCAGTTTTCCCTATGTTCCCGGCTTGCTGTCGTTTCGAGAAGTTCCGGCGGTGCTGGATGCCCTGGAGAAGCTGCGAACTTTGCCTGATTTGCTGCTATGCGATGGACAAGGAACAGCTCATCCGCGTCGGTTTGGCATTGCCTGTCATTTGGGGCTGCTAATTAACCTGCCTGCGATCGGGGTAGGAAAATCGCTACTGGTGGGTAAGTATGAGGAAGTTTTAGATACCAAAGGCGCGTGGCAGCCTCTAACACATCGCGGGGAAACGATCGGGGCAGTGCTGCGAACTCGTCCGGGCACAAAACCGCTTTACATTTCCCCCGGACATCGGATTAGCTTAGCGACGGCGATCGACTTTGTGTTGCGCTGCACGACCCGGTATCGGTTACCGGAAACCACTCGCTTTGCCCACAAGCTTGCCTCAGAAACGCCTGCTGCTCAGATCGATGCAATGCTGGCGGATAAGGAGCGAAATCTAGAAACCGAGGAACAGGTCAAACAGGGACAGCTTGATCTCTCTATCTAGCGCAGGAGGATTTAGCGCAGGGAAATTTAACGCAGATTGGCAGGCTATAGTGGGAAAGGATTTGCGGCTAGTACAACCTCCAGTTCGCAGAATTCGCAGAAATTGTCTGATTCAGCCGATCGACGTCAGATATTGACCAATGAGGAGAAAGCGATGACTTCCCCACAGCCTGCTTCAACTGACACCCCTGCAACGCCAACTCGTTCAACTGATGCGCCAGAAGTTGTTCCTCAGCCTGAGCCTGCTTTTGGCTGGACACGCTATGCCGAAATTATCAATGGACGGTTTGCCATGATTGGCTTTGTCGCGCTGTTGATTCTAGAATTCTTTACGCGGCAGGACTTTTTCACCTGGATAGGGCTGCGCTAATCGATCGAGAAGCAGGGAATTCCTGAGTGAGGCAGAGGCAGTCTGAACAATAAATAGTATCGCAGTTTCCTAAAGTGGAAATTGCTTTTTGAAAACTTCAGGAAGATCGGGAAAGCGTCGTATGATTTACGGCAACCCGATCTTTAATTTTAGTAGCAAGAACTACAGTCTCGCCAAGAAAATGATATCTTTGGAGTAGAGGAATACCACAAGATATCAGCCAAGGATGTTCACAATGAGCAGAAACCGTCATCAATCCATCACACAAACCGCTCAGCTCCACCGGGAAAATCTGCGTCGTAATCTAGAGCGTCGCCTTGAAGCTGCGCGAGCAAGCGGTGACCAAAGTTTAGTCAAAATGCTGGAAGCAGAAGCAAGCTATATCGGCTAAAGCCATTGGCTTGTCAGTCCTTCGTTCGCTGTTTAAGCTTCTTGCTGATGAACTGGGCAATGCACGCTGGATTGACTGAACTTGAAGCTGTACTGGCTCCTTGATATGACGGACGTGCAGCTTAAGTTATTTTCCATTTAGTTAGCTCCATTGGTTGCGGGGTGAGGTGTAAGGACCTGACCCCATTTTCTTACGGCTAAGTAGACAAGATGCTAAGCAGACAGGATCTCAAGGCGATCGGCAAGGTGAGCAGTTGCTACCCTGGCAACCTTAAAAGCCATAAAACTCAGAAGCGAGCCGCTAACCCATAACCGAAGCGAGGAGCCGACGCGTGTTGAGCAAATCGTAGACGGCTGCAACCAGATTGGCGTGAATGGCGGTGGGCTGGAAGGATTGAAGGTAGGACTGACTGCGGATGCCGCAAGTGAGGGCGATCGTCGGAATTCCCACGGCTTGACCTGCGAGAATATCAGCTTCGGTGTCGCCAATCATGCAGGCAGAAGTCGCGATCGTACCCGGATTTCTCCAGGAACACTCGGCAATGACGCTGCTCAATAAATTTGTTTTATGCTCCGCCAGATTGACGTAAGCAAAGGAATCATCGGATGTGCCGCGAATTTGGCTAAACAGGTGGGCTAATCCTTCGCTTTGCAGCCACTGAGCCGCCTGGTTTTGACGGCGCAGCGTTACCAAAACAAGCCGAACCCCTTGGCTATGGAGCAGCGATAGGGCATGACGAACACCGGACTGGAGCGTATCTTGATGCAGCAGCTCTGGCTGATTTACAATCTGGCTGACTTGCTGAAGAAAGAAATCGATTTGTTCTCCCTGAAGCCCCGATCGCATCGCGATTTCTCGATCGGGCGTACGCTCTTGCTTCATTTGCCAGAACTGAGACTTGCTGAGCTGGTGAAGCGGGATTGAAGCTCCGTGAGCAACGGTGGCAGCTTGCACAGCGGCTAACCCCTGGCAATAGGTGCTGTAGTATCGTTCAGAAACATCCACGATCGGACCGTCAAAGTCGCAGAACACGGTGAGCGGAGTCATGGAACAGGCAGAGGATCTGTAGTGAAGCTGCACCCGTTGCTGATGAGTCGAAACGGCAAGACTTGCCATAGACGTTAATCGATCCAGGGAATTAATGTAACATTGGTTCACATTAGCAATCGATCTAATAAGGTGTCAACCGCTACAGAGGAAAATTTAATTAGTAAATTTTATATCAATGGATACAGTTTTTGAACGGCGCATCGCGTTGCTCTAGGGCTTCGCAATCGAGAAAGCTTCAAAGAGAAAAGGAATTATTCCACAGTTGAGGCTTCGCGTTCTAGCAGAATCGTAACTGGACCGTCGTTTTCGATCGAGACCTGCATCATTGCCCCAAAGCGACCTGTCTCGACTTTGAGCTTGCTCTGGCGTAGTTTTTGCACAAAAATTTCGTAATATTGCTCAGCAGAAGTCGGAGTAGCTGCTCGATCGAATCCAGGTCGTCTTCCTTTGCGGCAGTCTCCGTATAGAGTGAACTGACTGATGACCAGAATTTCGCCCTGAATGTCCAGGATAGAGCGATCGAATCTGTCGCCCGACTCTCCCGGAAACAGGCGCAGGTCAAGGCATTTTCGCACCATCCAATCTAGCTCTGCTTCGGTATCGGTGTTGGCAATGCCAACGAGCAGGTTTAAGCCACGTCCGATTTTGCCAATAATTTCGCCATCAACAGTGACTTGAGAAGCAGTGACTCGCTGAATAACAACGCGCATAGTCGGAAAGATTCAGAGAAAGCAAACGACCTTAAATTCAATACCTTGTAAGGTGAACGTTCTTGCCCGCCCTATTCAGCAGGTTATCGCTCAAACCAATGGGACAAGATGCCCACTTTATCTTCAACAAAAAGGAAATAAATAAGGACAAAGGGTTAGATTCAGGGTCTTAAAGTGAAAATCGGGCAGGAAACTAACCCACCCGATTACTCCATTGGGGAAACTGCTATGCAGCGTGAATCGATTCCAGCAGTCAATTACTTGCCGAAGCCTTTGCCGCGACTTGAGGGAACACAGAAGCAGTCTTGAATCTGCTGGCGTAGCGTGTCGTGATCCAGATTTTGACCAATCAGCACGATCTGATTTTTCTTGGGACGATCGCCCCACTCTTCATCGTCAAGAGAGAATCGCTTGCCGCTGAGGTGGAAGATGTGACGCTTCGGGCTTTCGTCGAACCAGAGGATGCCTTTGGCGCGGAAGACCGAGGCAGGCAGCAGATTGTCGAGGAAGTTCTGGAATTTTTTGATGGCGAAGGGCTTGTCGCTCTCGATTGAGATTGAGGTGAAGCCGTCTACTGCCAGGTGATCGGAGTGGTGATGGTGGTGATCGTGGTCGTGGTCATGCTCGCAGTGTCCGTGGTCATGGTCGCAGGCGGAGTGGTCGTGATGGTCGTGGTCGTGATCGTGATCGTGGTGGTCGTGATCATGCGCGTGATCGTGTCCCTTCTCCTCGGGCGCGAAATACTTGTCGGACTCAAACAGGCCCACGCTGAGGATGAGCGGCAGCGGAACCTGAGCTTTTTTAGTGCGGAGAATTCTGGCTCCGTCTTTCACATCCCGGATTTTGACTTCCAGCAAATCGAGGTTTGCTTCATCGACCAGATCGGTTTTGTTCAGCAGAATGATGTCGCCGTAGAGAATCTGGTTGTAGGCTGCCTGGCTGTTAAAGAGATCAAGGCTGTAGTTCTCGGAGTCAACTACAGTGACGATCGAATCTAGACGAGTTAAATCGCGCAGTTCGGTTCCCAGGAAAGTGAGGGCGATCGGTAAGGGATCAGCCAGTCCGGTAGTTTCAACGACCAGGTAATCAATCTGATCGCGGCGTTCCAAAACACGGTAAACGGCTTCGACCAGATCGTTATTAATGGTGCAGCAAATACAGCCGTTGCTGAGTTCCACCATGTTATCGTCGCTGTTATCCAGGGTGATCAGCAGTTCGTTGTCAATGCCAATCTCGCCGAATTCGTTGACAAGAACTGCGGTTTTTAGCCCTTCCTGGTTTGTCAGGATGTGGTTGAGCAGGGTCGTTTTACCGCTTCCTAGAAATCCGGTAATAATCGTCACCGGAAGCCCGTGCTTGGCATTGTCCATCTTCAAGGGCGAATTTGTCGTGGCTGCTGATGTCATAACCCGTAGGAGAAAGCGTCAGAATAGGAAGGAAAGCTTGCAACGTGACATCCTTTTCTGGAATGCTGACGGTTGCGAATGCCTCTTTTCCTTATTATTGCTGATTTCCTCAAAGATGAGGTTTAACAGATACTTATGACTCTAACGCTGTATAACACCCTAACCCGACGCAAAGAACCGTTTGAGCCGATCGAACCCGGTAAGGTGAAGATGTATTGCTGCGGCGTGACGGTGTATAACTACAGCCACCTGGGTCATGCCCGAACCTATGTAGTGTGGGACACGATGCGGCGATATTTGCGCTGGCGCGGCTACGAGGTGCGCTATGTGCAGAACTTTACTGATATTGACGACAAGATTCTGAACAGGGCGCGAGAAGAAGGCTCGACGATGCAGGAAGTTGCCGATCGCTACACGCAAGCCTACTTTGAGGATATGCGGCGGCTCAACATTCTGGAGGCAGACGAGTACCCGCGTGCGACCCATACGCTAAACGGTATTAAGCGACTAATTCACGAACTGGAGCAAAAGGGCTTTGCCTACGCCGCCGAAGGCGATGTCTATTACAGCGTGCGGAATTTCGCGGAATACGGCAAGCTGTCTGGGCGCAGGTTAGAAGATATGCAAGCAGGCGCAAGCGGTCGAGTAGAGGCTGATCCCGATGCCCAAAAGAAAAAAGACCCATTTGACTTTGCCCTGTGGAAAGCCGCAAAGCCGGGAGAACCCGCCTGGGAATCAGATTGGGGATCGGGTCGTCCGGGATGGCACATCGAATGCTCAGCAATGGTGCGCGAGTGCTTCGCAGATGCCGGTGGTAAAGAATTGGGGGAGACGATCGACATTCACATGGGCGGCGCAGACTTAATCTTTCCGCATCACGAAAACGAAATTGCGCAGTCGGAGGCGGCAACCGGGCATCCCTTAGCCCGCTATTGGCTGCATAACGGAATGTTGAACGTGAGCGGCGAGAAGATGTCAAAATCGCTGGGAAATTTTACGACGGTGCGCGCACTGCTAGATTCCCCAAACGCGCCTGATCCGATGGCAGTTCGCCTGTTCTTGCTGCAAGCTCAGTATCGCAAACCGCTCGACTTTACCGAAGAAGGCTTGACCTCGGCGACGAATGCCTGGGAGACGCTCACCGAGGGACTGCTGTTTGGCTTCAAGCACGGCGAGTCTGTGGGCTGGACAGATACGCAGGATTCCGCGTTTGGCGACCCGGCAGCGATGCGAATTCCCGATAGCGAAGCCGTGAAGCAGTTTCAGGCGGCAATGGACGATGACCTGAATACGGCGGGCGCAATGGCGGTAATTTTCGATTTAGCCAAGGAGCTTCAAAAAGAGAGCAATCGCCTGGTTCACGATGGCAAAGCCTTGTCCGATGCACAAACCCTGCGCGAACAGTGGCAAACCCTGGTCTGCCTCGCCCAAATTTTAGGACTGGAGGCAAAGCCCGTTGAGGAAACGATCGCCATTGACCCAGCTCAAATCGAGTCGCTGATTGAACAACGGCAGGCAGCGAAAAAATCGAAGAACTTTGCCGAAGCCGATCGCATCCGAGATGAACTGAAGGCTCAAGGCATTGCGCTGGTGGATAAACCGGGCGGTGTTGTGGAGTGGCACAAGATTTGATCAGATATTACTCAGATATTACAGGGAGTGAAGCGATCGCCATGACCCCGCTACTCCAACAGCTCATAGACCAGCCGACTGGAATCCGAGGAGCGTGGGAGAAGTTCAAACTGATCCAGCGGGCATGGGTAGGATCTTCAGGAGGGTGACTAGTCTATCCCGATGGAATTCTCGACCTTGTCAAAAGCAGTCCGCGCCTTTCGCCGAGAGATTTTAACCATGGCACAAGGAGCTAGCGATTCCTCCAGCCGTAGAACCAGCCGATGATACTGGGTTCACCCTGCATCTTTTCGAAGTCGCGCCGATTTTCTGCGGCAACCCGGGCATACCAGAGGCAGTGCTGTTCCCACTCTTCGCGCGATTGAACTTCGTGATAGAACTGGTGGGTGGTTTGATAGACAGTGAAGACTTCGGCAACGTCTGCCTGGGGTGTAGGGATGATGTGATGGGGAAACTCAGACATAGGAGCAGGGGGGATCGGGGGTTCTTTTAGCGTAACGGTTCTGGTAGTAAGCGACCAGTTGCCCTAGAGCCAGCCCCGCAATCGATAAACCACGATGCCGATGTATTCTTTCAAGGCACGGGTAAAGCCGTAGAGACCATCAATGTCGGGCAGCAGGCTGAGCAGTCTGGCTTCGCTGCTTCCGTTAGCGGCAGCAAATTCCTGGTCAGCAATGAGAAAGTCGGTGGGGGCAGGAAGGGCTTCGATTCCTAACTTTTTGAAGATCTGAATCGATCGCGGCATGTGCATTGCAGACGTAACCAGCAAAATTCGATTAATGCGGCGCGACTGAAGAAGCTGCTTTACATTTACAGCGTTTTCGCGAGTGTTGAGCGAAGTAGGATCTTGAACGATCGCCGACCTGGGAACCCCTAACGCTTCGACCAACTTTGCCATATCTGCCGATTCAGGATCGCCGCCGCCCTGCCAGGAAATTCGTCCGCCGCTGAGGATCACCAGAGGAGCTTTGCCCTCCAGATATAGCCTTGCTCCATGAATCGGTCGATCGCCTGCCTCCATGACATCAATCCAGGGGCGGGGTGGACTTTGGGACTTGGTGGCACCGCCTAAAACAACGATCGCCTCTGCGGTGGGCAGGTTTGCGGGCGGAAGATACTGCTGTTCAAGCGATCGAACCAGAGCGGCGGAAACCGATCGATTGCTGGTAAGCAGGAGCAGAGCCAGAGCAAGCCCAATACAGCCTGCGGTCAAGCGGGGACGTTTCCAGACCGTAAACAGAGCGATGATCAGCAAAAAGCAGGACAGTCCGAGCGGGTAAATCAGCAGCGGCAGCAGTTTAGAGAAGAAAAGAAACATGGCAACTGAAAGGTAGGAAAAGGACAGGAGGTGCAAGGGGAATTGGCTGCTTCGCAGTTCTCCCGAAGGGGAATCGCGCTAGTCTAAAGCTTCAGAGGACGTTTGAGCCGCGATACCCCTAATCCGAACCGCCTCCTCGCTCCCTAATTCGGAGGGGAACCGAGCCAACTTCGCTCTCGTTCAAAATTTCTTGAAGTTGGGAGAGCTAAGGGGCAATCCAGGATATCTGCTACTCCTCAAACATCCTCTCAGCAACGCCTGATTGTCTACCCTAATTCAGACCAATTTCATGAATATTGAAACCCTCGCCGTTCATGCGGGTCGATCGATCGATCCTGCCACTAAAGCCGTAACGACTCCTTTGTATCTCTCTACGACCTTTGAGCGAGAGCCAGACGGCAGCTATCCGCATGGATTTCTCTATACGCGCATGGCGAGTCCTAATCGAGAAATGCTGGAAGAGTGTCTTGCTGCGCTGGAAGCTGGAGCGGCGGCGGCGGCGTTTTCTTCGGGGTCTGCTGCCACGATGAGCGTATTTCAGTCGCTTGCGCCAGGGGAGCATGTGATTGCGCCGCTGGATGCTTATTCGGGGACAACCGCATTGCTCAAGACCGTGCTGATTCCGTGGGGGTTAGAAGTTTCGTTTGTGGATTTGACGGACCTGGCTCAGGTGCAGCAGGCGGTTCGCTCTAATACAAAGCTAATCTGGACGGAAACGCCCTCGAACCCGATGCTGCGAATTACAGACATTGCGGCAGTGGCAACGATCGCCCATCAGCACGGCGCGATTTGTGTTTGTGACAATACCTGGGCGTCTCCGGTGCTTCAGCGACCGTTTGAGCAGGGGGCGGATTTAATTATTCATTCCACGACGAAATATTTGGGTGGACATAGCGATGTGCTGGGAGGTGCGGTCGTGGCGCAAGCGAACGACGATCGGTTTGGGCGAATTCGTCAGATCCAGATCACAGGTGGGGCGGTAGCGGCCCCGTTTGACTGCTGGCTAGTTCTGCGGGGCATTCAAACCCTACCTTATCGAATGCGGGCACATTCGGAAAATACGATGAAAGTGGCAGTTGCGCTGGCTCAGCATCCGGCAGTCGAAGCGGTTCATTATCCAGGGTTAGCTGAGCATGAGGGACATTCGATCGCCAAAAAACAGATGCGCGACTTTGGCGGGATGCTGTCTGTGCAGGTGAAAGGCGGCAGAGCAGCGGCGTTTGCAGTGGCGGCGGGGGTGAAACTTTTGACGCGGGCGACCAGTCTGGGAGGAGTTGAAAGTCTGATTGAACATCGTGCCTCGATCGAAGGGGCAGGAACCCAAACACCAGAAAATTTGCTGCGATTGTCGATCGGCTTGGAAAACCCTGATGATCTGGTGGCTGACTTGACACAAGCCCTCGATCGCGCTGTGGTAGAAAAATAAGGGCATGGCGAGGAGTTGAGCGGGAGCAAAGCTGAGTGATAAACGGTGCAGTCAAAACCGCCGGGAATGCGATCAGCTCCTGGCTGGAAGAGAAGGCAGCAAAGCAATCTTTGATTGGAGATTCGGTATTTTTCAGCAAAGCGCATTTTCCCTGGACGGAGGAACTGGAGGCAAACCGGCAGACCATTCGGCAGGAATGCGATCAGGTAATGGGAAGGAAATTCCCCTAATCTCGCTTAAAAAAGGGGAACGAAATGTTTCTGGGCGTTGTTTTGCAATCGATTAAGCGGATGGATTAAGTTAACAAACTCAGTTAACAAATCAAGTTAGAAATTAAGTTAATTGTTTCAAACTCTCCCTTTTTGGGAAAATTTTAAGAGAATTTCGATCGCCCTTCTACTTACCCTAAACCTGTTCAAATCTATTCCCTGGTATCGCTCGATCGCTAGCTAATTTTACGAAGTGAGTTGCCACATTTTCTTATGACAGCGAACCGTACCCAATCTATTGATATCTCTAAGTTCAGTCGATCGATCGCCAGAGTTGCTATCTCTGAGCTGAGAGGCGATCGCTTTTTTGAGAAGTATAAGAAACCAGGAATTCCAGTTGTTTTGACTGGGGTATTTCAGCCCGATACCGACTGGAATATCGACTATCTTTCCCATTTGCTAAGCGATCAGGAATTTGTGCTGCGCTACTACGGCAAAGCGCGATATCAGCAAGATAAACGCCAGTGGACAAGCATTGGCAGCGGCGTTGCACCCCAAACGAAACCATTTCTGGAATACGCAGAGCTATTACAGAGCGGCGAAGCGTACGAGCAGGATATTTACCTGGCAAAATGCCCAATTCACGATACGCCCTTGATCGAGACAGAGGCGATCGAAGACTACAAAACTGCGATGAATCAGATCGGCTTCACTCAGCCTGCTAGCACAATGAACCTTTGGGTAGGACCAGGAGGTCATGTTGAGTCGCTGCACTATGACGTGATGGATGGGACGCTGATTCAGCTTCATGGCTCGAAGCGCGTGGTCTTGTTTCCTCGATCGCAGCTCAGCAACCTTTATCCGTTTCCGTTTTATGTGCATTTGTGGCACGGTTTGAGGTTGCGATCGTGGTTTAGCCAGGTGTATCCCGATCGTCCAGATTATGAAGCGTTTCCTAAACTTAAAGCGGCGATGCAGCACCGGATCGAAGTGATTTTGAATCCAGGCGAAGTGCTTTACATTCCAGCAGGGTGGTGGCACGAGATCTCGGCCCTGGGCGATGAAATGGTGTGTTCGGTGAATCGCTTCTGGCGGGTGTATCCAACTCCTCGTGCCGTCTTCTTCTGGGGACGCTGTCGGGGCTATCTGGGATCGGTTTGTGCGGTTCCTCATACGATCGGCAGCCTGATCGCAGCTCTGTTTCGACCCGATCGCCAGCAGCGGATTCGGCAAATTTTGCAAATGCTCTAGCGTTGTCGGATTACGGCACATTTAAAAAAAACTCGTCATAATCGCAGCAGTGTTCTCCCGCTTGCCGGGAAACAGTTCTGACAATCTGACAACGACTCTCCCATTCCTTCTGGCATGACGAACGTAAACCCCTTTTCTCTAGGCTGGATTCAGCGTCACTACCGGCTGATTGTTTTGCTGACTGCTGGATCGTTAGCCGTCATGCCCGGAGCGGTGATTGCGCCTGTTTTGCCGCAAATTGTACAGCAGCTTGCCCTCAGCAAAACCCTCGCAGGCTATCTTGTGAGTGCCCATTATCTGACGGTGGCACTATGCAGTCCGGTACTGGGAATTCTTGCCGATCGCCTGGGACGAACCAGAGTGCTGATCGGGTCACTGCTGGCATTTTCGATCGCTGGGATTGCGGGAGCCTGGACGACCAGCTTTTTGCCGATGTTGACCACTCGCGCCCTGCTGGGAGCCGCTACAGGAGGCATTGCCGCCGCCAGCCTGGGACTGCTGGCACAGATGTATCCCGATGAACAGGCGCGATCGCGGGCAATTGCTTACGCTTCGACTGCGCTAACGCTGGCAAACATTGTCTACCCACTGATGTCCGGCTGGACGGGAGCGCAAAACTGGCGGTCTGCTTTCTATCTATACGGTTTAGGGGTTCCACTTGCGCTGCTTGCGCTGCTGTTTCTACGCGAGGGCAAAGTCGCGCCAAGGGCAGCCAAAGCCGCTCAACAAAAAAATCTGGCGCAAGTGCTGCTCCGCCAGCCCCAAGTTCTACGTCTGTTGCTGACGCTGGGTATTACCGCCGCCACCGCTTTCGCTGCTGTGATTTATCTGCCGCTGCACCTGACCACCACGCTCGGCACAAGCACGATTGATAACGCCCTGGTACTGGCATCTCAGGCGATTGGAGCAGCCTTGAGTTCTGCCCTTGTGGTCAGTCGGCTGCATCGTCGCTTTGGCATAGTTGCCGCGATTCCGCTCGGCTTAGGACTGCTTGCCCTTGCTGCTGTGCTTATCCCGCAGGCTCAAGCATATTCCCTTTTCATTCCCCTTGCGTTTCTGTTTGGCGCAGGCTTGGGGATTGCCGTTCCCAGCCATTATGCAGCTCTGGCAACCCTGGCTCCGCTTGAACTTCAGTCCAGCATTTTAGCGATCGCCACCGGGACAAACTTTTTAGGACAGTTTCTTTCTCCAACGCTCTATGGTGTGGTGATTCAGCAAAGTGGTGTCGTGAGCGTGTTTTATGCAGCGGCGATCGTTGCTTTGATAATGGGCGGATTTTGGGTGCTCATGAGTCGCTCTAAATCAGATATTCCAGTGAAATAATAACCCCTACCACTGAACCTCCTCGATCACCACTAAACCCGCCAGAAACTGCCGATCCTCACTCAAATGCGGAACCTTTAGCGTCGTATCCGATGCTCCCCGCAATAACTGCCGCTGCCGCACGATCGCAAAACTCCCCGGAGCCAAAATTCGAAGGAACGGGGGCGGAACCTCAGCCGATCGCACTGTCGCGTAGGGATGGTTAAATTTTCCTAAAAGGCGATCGAAGTGATGCAAAAATTCCTGCGCCTGAGCCAGTGTTTGACCCGGAGCCAGTTCGATATTGAGCAAATAGCGAGCCGGAAACTCGCAATCGGATAGCGTCACGCAAAAATCATCCAGCGTCAAACCAAACTCTTGCTGAAGCAGTTGCAGCGTTTGCGCCACATGAAATTCCGTGGTTTTCTCAGTTGTAGAAGAAAGTAGCCCGCCGCGCCGATGCCGAAACACAATCATGGGCGTATCTTCCAGAAAACCCACCACCTGAATCACATCGCCAATGTCGTAGCGATACACGCCGCTATAGCTAGTGACTAGAATTCGGTAATATTCGCCCACCTTCAACTCAGAAGCCAGCAGCGTTTTCGGTTCTGCCGCCTCCCATTGATCGGAGGGAATGAATTCATAGAAGCCGCTGTCAAGTGCCAGCACCGCACCATCCTGGTTGAAACGGGTATAGACCGCAAACGTGCCTTCGGCTGTTCCATACACGCTACCAAACACAGGTGTATCACCAAAGTATTGGGGAAATCGCTCAAAGTAGAAGTCCGATGTGCCGCCTCTCGCCGTGCCGATAAACGAGAACTTTGACCAGACCGCTCTGGGCGTGAGTCTGCCTTCGGATCGCAGAATCGATCGCAGTTCTTCAGCACGTTCTGGATTCGATCGCCAGCGTTTCTCTAAATTCGATCGAATCTCTGGTGCAAGCTCCAGCCAGGGAGCAATCGTGCCTTTGGCAATGTCCTCGATCAGGCTTTCAGCGTTCTCCTCCAGAATGCGGCAGATTCGCAAAATCGACATGGGAAAATTCGATGACATTCCCCGCACCTGCGGATTCGCCAGCGCAAACAGAATACAAGCATAGTGACGGCTGAGGCTATCGCCAACTTCCATTGCCGCAAACGGCTGAACAAATGCCAGCTCACACAGTCGGCGATTCATTCGATAGCTGCCCACTGTTACGGGACCGTAGGGAATGCCTGCGGCAGTGCGCCCCTGAAGCTTCACTGAATTAGTAGACAGCAGTTTGCCAAAATGCACCGGAGGCTTGTTCTGTCTGCGCTGTTCCTCGATTGCCTCAAAAATAAACCCAAAACTCGCCGCGTTTGCTTTGCCCAACGATCGCTGAAATCGCCGCGTCACCGGAACCATTTTCTGCTTGCCCGTGGTGCCGCTCGTCAGGTTGATATACACCACCGGGTCAGCGGTCAGCACATTTGGTTCCCCATTAGCGATGCGCTGCATCAACGGCTCATAGTCCTCATACGACCAAATCGGCACGCGATCGCGAAACTCATCGATCGATCGCACCTCCCCCAGCCCAAACTTTTGCCCCAGTTCTGTGTCCTGCTGCACGCGCAGGAGCGTTTGCAGATAGGTATCTTGTGCGGCGATCGGGTCACGCGCCTGATGAATTAGCTTGGCTTTAGCGGCTGCACCGTAGGCTTTGAGCAAGGGCAAAACGAGGGTATTCATTCAGTTTGTCTTTCGCGTTGTTTGCAGTCTGTTTTAGGGTGGGCTGGAGAACCAGATTTTACAATGATGCTGTTTGACACTGCTGTAAGGTGATTCTGAAGCCCGAGGCGATCGAGTCTAGAAAATCCGGGAGTCTGAAGAAGATGCGTGAACCGTTACGACTTCCCGATCCGCCCGCTTAGGGTGTGTTTAAATCCCCGATGATTCCCCCTAATTCTCTTGCATTAACCCGTGAACCATTAACCCCATGAGACGAACGATTTCGCTCCAGGTTGCATCCCTTAGAAACCGGCCAGAAACCTATCAGTCGATCGACTCGTCATACCGATCAGTATGATGATGACTTGCATCCGCTTCAAAAATGGTTCACAATCCATCCGAAGGGGCTAAAAAGACAAGTAATTCTACTCAGTCTAAGTGGGTCATCTCGTCCGATCCCCTGTTGCTCATGGTGTAGGGTACGCTCATGGAACTGGCGACAACGCTGAAAGGTCAGACGGTTCAAAACAAAATTCGTGAGGTTGGTATCAATCCCAACCACTGGTATCCGGTTGCCTGGTCGCATGAACTGGAGCGGAGTCGGGTCATTCCGGTGCGGGTGTGGCAGCAGCCGATCGCCGTTTATCGGGATGCAGAGGGTCAGGTTTATGCCCTGGAAGATGCCTGTCCGCACAAAGGAATTGAGCTGCACCAAGGCGAGGTGACGGGCGATCGCTTGGTCTGTCCCTATCACGGGTGGGAGTTTAGCCCCCAGGGAGATTGCGTCAACATTCCCTATTTGCCGAAGGGTCAAAAATTGCCCTGTGCCCAGGCACGCAGCTATCCCGCTCAAGAGAAGTACGGCATCGTCTGGGTTTTTCCGGGCAACCCGGTACTGGCAACCGAACGATCGCTGCCCGAAGTGCCCGAATACGACGATCCCAACTGCTTGATCATTCCGATTACGGGACGGTTTCAGGCACACTTCTCGATCTGCAACGAAAACACGATGGATGTGTTCCACGGCTTTTTGCATCGCAATCTGCAAGGCTGGTTTGATCCCGTTTTGCTAAAGCTGCGCGAATCGGAAGGCTCGATCGAGGCACAGTATCGTGTTTCTTATCGCGGCTTTTTGTCGAAGTTTTTGGGGCTCAGTGCCGACAGCGATGGCGTGACCCAGCGAGTGGTGACGATTCAGTATCAATATCCCCACTACCACAGCACGATGGAAGGGGTGTCGTCGCTGTATTTGATGCGGCTTCCGGTGAGTCCAACTGAGACCCGATCGTTTTCGATGCTCTGTTTGCCGCTGGTCAGGCTGCCGAAATGGTTATTGCGATCGCTTAAGCCTGTAGCAGTGCCGCTTGTACGTCGTTTCCTGTTTATGCAGTTTCTAGAGCAGGACGTGGAGATGATGGAAAGCGAGCAGCGCAACTATCGGCTGAATTCGCAGCGTCGCTATGTCGAAATTAATCCGGCAATCATTGCGCTTCAGCGCGTGATCGTCCGTCAATATGAGCAATTCATCCAACAATCGGAGGAATCGCGCCTGGAGGCTGAACGCCTGTCCCAGGCTGGAGAGTCTGGAGCGGTTTCAGGAGCTTTGCAGGAGGCGAATTCCACCCCTGCGGCACAGCCCGCACCTACGGTGACGTATTAGCAGCGAGGTTTAAGCGAACTGTGCCTGTCTTGCAACTGTACCAACCGCCGCTCTACAAACGTTTAATTAGTGGCACTTTTGACTATAAACTTTCTTTAAGCCAAAGAAGGTTGATTAAAGCGCAGGAGCGATGGGCAGAGGCAACTTTTCGATTGATCGATCGGTCAAGGATACGTGTCAGTATTATGAATCAGTCAATCCCGCTTCCTGCCAGGGTTGAACTTGAAACACAAGGTTCGATCGGGTTCAGCGAATCTCAACTGAACTCAAGGACATGCATTCACAACAACGAATTGAGGTGAGGGGAGTTAACTGTGCGAGTTGTTAAGGAATACGTTCAACGCTGGTATGAAAGTGGTCTAGACCCTGATGAATACATCTGTCACGGCAGCAAAGCGGGGAATCTAGTTGAAATCGAAGAGGCGGCAACAGGCATTCGCCGTACCGTCCTGACCTTCTGCACCAACGATGTACTGGGACTGGTTCAAAACAAGGCTGTGCAGCAGGCGGCGATCGATGCGGTTCTCCAATACGGCACGTCAAACAGCTCTTGCTCGGTGCTAAGCGGTCGAATTGACCTGCATCGGCAGCTCGAAGACGAAATTTCTGCCTTCAAGCATCTGCCCCATACGCAGCTTTTCCTAAATGCGTGGATGGCAATGCAGGCGTTAATGGATGCCTTCTGTCATCTGGCGATTCCGGTTCCGGGGTTCCAAAACACCCGCGAAACCCTGATCATGACTGACATTCTCAACCACGGCTGCATCGTTTCCGCCCTGGCAAACGCCGGAACCCGATCGGGCAAAATGTTTGGCCACAGCCCCAGAGTACGGGTGCGGGCGTACCGTCACTGCGATATGGCAGATCTGGCACGGAAATTGCAGCGGCATGCTCGCCCAGACGATCGCATTATGGTCGTTTCCGATGCGGTCTTCTCAATGGACGGCGACATTGCTCCCCTGCCGGAAATGATCGACATCCTCGCGAATTATGAGGACAGTGTTCTAGTGATGGATGAGGCTCATGCCAGCGGCGCACTGGGCGATCACGGTGGCGGCATTTACGATTACTTCGGCATTTTGCCCCAGCACGCGATCGACAAAGGGGTGAATCCGCTGATTATGACCACCTTCTCGAAGTTCGCTGCGTCTGCTGGAGCCGCTATCAGCACTCACAGTGCTGAGCTGAAGCCACTTCTGAATGTTTCGCCGACTTCGATCGGTACAATTTCCCTTCCCGCTCCAACAACAGCAGCAGCACTAGAAAGCATTCGTCAGGTGCGCCAAAATCCGGCTCTGGTGAAGCGGCTCCACGAGAATACGAGCTATCTGCGGGCAAGACTGGTCGAGCATGACTTTGAGGCGATCGGCGAAACCAACGTCGTTCCCGTGGTGCTGCCGACTGACATTAACCCGAAGCACTTCGCCCGGCAGCTCATGTATGAACATGGCATTTGGGTATCGCCGATCTGGTTCATCGCCAAGCCGCGTTTGCGAATTACTGCCAATGCTCTGCACACCCGCGAAGAAATTGACAAGCTGGTGGCAGCGATGATGGCAGTGCGTGAGGCGCTTTATAAGACGACGATCAGCGCGTAAGCTCCTTAGGGTTGGTACTGCCTACCCTTAGCTTTAGGCATCGAATCGTTGCTTTCTAAGCAGCCTAGTCGCATCAACGCAGATCAAACGATGTAATCATATTTCGTCTTTTACTAGGGCGGGGTTAATCCCTGCCCTTACTAATTTCTGGGGTTTGCAGTATTTGCGTTGTTAGGATCTATCCCTGCTGTAGGTTAGTTTGAGGGAGAGCATCTAGCTCAGTTCGTTTATCAGGCGATCGTCAGGCGATCGAATGTAAGCCAAACAGAATTTTATTCCTGACGCGAGCGACAGCGAAAAAGCTGATAAGGAAAGCCAACCCGATGAAATTCTTCTGGATCAACGGGACAAAGAGCTTTGCGATTGGGAGTTGCCGGATTAGACAACCGCAGGCGAGACGGATAATCTTTGGTTCGCATTCCGGGAGACGCAACGACCCAGAGATTGAGCGGCATCGGCAAGGGCTGAGCAAGCTGGGGCAGGGTGCGCCAAACCTGACTGTATCCCTGAGTCCGATCGACAAAGGCAAATCTCACGCGGTCATTGACTAGATCGGGCGGAAACTGCTTGCGAAGTTCCAGGGCAAAGCTGAGTCCCAAGGCAATTTCCTGCGGCGATCGATAGCTAACCATAGCCACCAGCGATTGGTCTGGTTCAAATGCCATGTCCTGAGCGACGCGTGTCGGACGGTAAGACTTTTGAAAAGCAAAACCGTTCACCACCAGTAAACTGCTAAGCAGCCCAACAATGAGTAGAACGATCGGTGTAGCGCGATTTGAAGTCTTGTCTCTCTGATCTTGCCCACCAATTAAAACGGCTCCTAATAACGCACCCATCGCCGGATAGTAAACGAAGTTATAGCGGGGAACAATGGTCAGATCCTTGTCGAGCAGATAGACGATCGCAAAAAATTCCAGCAGCACAAAGCCGACAAATCCACTCAGCAGCAGCAGCGGCGGACGAACAAGCTGATTTCGCCATTGCCGTCGAATTCCTTTCACAATTTGCCATCCTAGCCAGAGGGCAAAAATTAACCCAATACTGCCGAAAAAGTAAACGATCGAGTCTGGCTGTTCCTCGATCGGCAGGGCAATCACCATCAGCAGCCAGCCTACCAGCGTTTGATACAGCGGCGCGATCCGATCAGTCCAATCTGGCTTGTAGGGAATGAGCCAGTCGGTTTCGGGACGACTCAGGTGACTGAGAAAGATCGGAAACCAGGGCAGATAGCCCGCCCCCAGCGCAAGAATGCCTGACCCCAACCCTACCCAGTGACGGCGCAGAATCTCGCGTCGCTGCCAGAACATCCAGAGGGCGATCGTTCCAATCTGGGCAATCAGCGCAAGCAAACAAAAATAGTGAACGTACAGCCCGATCAGGTTAATTCCCGTCCAGCTTATCCAAAGCCAGGGTGTAAAGGTACGGGGCGACTGCTGAATCTTGACCAGCATCACCAGAGCCAGCGTGATGAGCAGCATGGGCAGCGTGTAGTGACGAGCTTCCTGCGACAGGTAAACCGCGAACGGCGAAACTGCCATTAGCGCAGCCCCAAACCAGGCAGCCGCAGGCGAAAACGCGACTCGATTTAGCCAGTAAAGTGCGGCGATCGATCCCACTCCAAATAGGGCAGGCAGCGATCGAATTGCCCAGACCCAGTTGCTCGAATTGGGCTGAAGCCAGGCTAGCCAGTGATAAATCAGGCAAAAGAACAGCGGTGGATGCACCGATTCGTGCACCAGGGTTTGAGTAATCTGCGGACAGGACACCCCCGATCGAAACGAAAAAATCTGCTCCAGATCCGTCAGCGAAAAAAAGACATTCAACGGCACATCTGCCGAACTTTTGCCCATCGTAAATAGGGCAGTCAGCACTTCATCCAGCCAGAGCGGTTTCGCATCAAGGTTCCAGAAGCGTAGCCCCAAGCCCAACAGCAGAATTAGCGTCAGCAGCAGGGCTGAATTCACTTTGCTGGTACTGAACTCTTTTAGGCGCACGGTTGCCGGCTTCCTGACGCGATCGATCTTTTTCAGTTTACGGGGTTGCGATACGGTTTAGAGAATGTTTGAAAATTGGCGAGTTCTTTTCCCTTAACGCTGATGCGATCGCTCAGTGACTTCAAAGGGGAACTGCTTCGCACTACTTTTCAGTTTCTATAAACTGTAAGAAATAGAAAAACTTTGGAACTCATCATGGCAAACGCAAGCAACGTATTGGGAACTCCACTGCAACTCTGCTGCACTTCCCCCATAACCGGATACTACCGCGACGGCATGTGCAGCACTGGAGCAGGCGATGTGGGGGCGCATGTGGTTTGCGCTCAAGTGACAGCAGAGTTCTTGCAGTACACCCAATCTCGCGGCAATGACCTGTCTACGCCAATGCCGATGTTTAACTTTCCCGGACTGAAGCCGGGCGATCGCTGGTGCCTGTGTGCCTCGCGCTGGAAAGAAGCCCTGGATGCAGGCGTTGCGCCGCCCGTGGTGCTTGCCTCAACCCATGCTTCTGCACTGGAATACGTGTCGCTGAACGAACTAAAGCAGCACGCGATCGATCCAGAAGCCGTTTAGTCCTTTGATAATTAGTAAATCCTTAATTAAAAATTAAAGGTCTAAGCCAGGGCAGTGCTCAGGCAGCAACCAAAATCACCGACAGTAATGCCAGCCCAATGCCAACGGCTTGCCGAAAGGTAATCGCCTCATGCAAAAAGAAATGGGCTAAGCCGAGCGTCACTGCCGGATAAAGGGCAGATAGGGTCGCAACCAGCGTTACGGGTCCATGCACGACTGCCTGGAGGAAGCAAAATGCCCCTCCTGCACCGAGCAGCCCGGTCATCATTGCCAAAGGAATACCTAACGGGTGAAGCTGTGGGCGAAACTGAAGTCCTGCGAGGGTGATTGCACCCAGTAGCAAACCACCCGCGACTTCAAAGATAATCGCGCTGCTGGGTGCTAGATAGCGGGTTGTCAGCTTGGGCAAAAAACCCCAAAATCCCCACAGAAAAATGGCGGCGGTCGTGGGTAAAATCCACTCTTTCATAGGTTTTGAATTACTCCAGGTCAGGCAATTCATCCATTTGATTGAATTAGCCTGATCCACAAAGAACTTTCTTACCCTAGCGCAAGCACCGCTATAGCACTTCTGCCTTCAGCTTCGAGATGGGCAGGTACAGCATCTTTTGCCACCCTGGTACATAAGCCCGCTTGCGAAACACATCATACTGATTTCGCTCGATCGCATTCAAAATCCCGCGATACAGCATCAGGGCAGACCATACTGGGAATCGAGCATCAGGGCTGAGTTGACTAATTCCCGATTCAGCTTCGGCAAAAAACTTGCGGGCACGCTGAATTTCGTAT
The DNA here is from genome assembly GCF_039962215.1 of Leptolyngbya sp. ST-U4. Lineage (NCBI taxonomy): Bacteria > Bacillati > Cyanobacteriota > Cyanophyceae > Leptolyngbyales > Leptolyngbyaceae > Leptolyngbya > Leptolyngbya sp. ST-U4. The sequence continues at coordinate 5,291 of NZ_JAMPKZ010000035.1, read as the reverse complement.
TTCATCAGGGCACGCCAGCGATCGTCCACAACGAAGTTAAACAAGTCTTTTTCGCTGTAGTTAAATTGCTCCAGGTCTTCCAGCGGCAGATAGATTCGTCCCCGACGGGCATCTTCTCCTACGTCCCGAAGAATATTCGTCAACTGGTTCGCAATGCCCAGTGCGACTGCCTGAGGTGTAGGATTATGCTGCGGTTTGCCCTGATCCCAGGGAGCAGTTCCGTGACGAGTATCAACTCCCATTACCGGGGTCGTCATCAAGCCAACGGTGCCTGCTACCCGATAGCAGTAAAGCTCTAGTTCTTCAAAGGTTTCATAGCGCGATCGATACAGATCCATTCGCTGGCCGGCGATCATGTCGCGAAAGGGCTGAATCGGAATCGGAAAGCGATCGAGCGTATCGACCAGAGCCACATCTACATCTTCGAGCGGCTGTCCGGTAAACAGAGTTTCTAGATTGCGCTCCCAGTGATCCAGCGTCTCCTCGGTGGTTAACGCCGCACGAGGACCATCGACCAGTTCGTCGGTGCGCCGACACCAGACATAAATTGCCCAGATTGCGTGGCGCTTTGCCTCAGGCATCAGCAGAGTACCGAGGTAGAACGTTTTGGAATACTCTGCCGTAATCCGACGACAGATTTCGTAGGAGACCTCTAGAGGAGTTAGGGCAGTAACACGGGGAGATTCAGGCAGTTGCAGCATTACATCGCAAGCTGAGGGTTGACTTCGGCGCAGGAACTTCGGAGCGATCAGCTATCAGCTATTCTCCTACGGAGGTGCAACAAAATTGGCGGCAGTTTGGGAAATTTGCGAGGATTTGTTCGCTATCTGCTGCCAGGGTGCTTAAACAGAAGCAGTAAGCTCTAATTTTGCTGCAGTTTGCTCCAGTTCAGACTGTCGATCGACAATCGCTTGAGCCGTCAGTTTACCAGATAATACTGCTCCTTCCATACTGGCAAGGTATCGCTGCATTGTATAACTGCCCGACAGGAAAAAGTTTGCAATTGGGGTTGCCTGATCCGGGCGATATTCCTGCCGTCCGGGAGTTGACTTATAAACCGATCGCGGCGTTTTCACGACCCTCGATTTCAGCAGTCTGGCAGAATCTTCTGTACCAAAGTGATCAGGGAAGAGTCGATGTAGCTCTGCCATTGTTGCCGCTACGATTTCTTCGTCTGATTTGTCGATCCAGTCCTTTGCCGGAGCCAGTACCAGTTCCAGCATCGAGCGATCGGGATTCTCGTATTCGCGGCAGGTGTTGCTCATATCGGCATAAACGCTAAGCAGCGAAGAGCGCGAAAACAGCAAGTTATCGATATCGGTCAGCTTGCGATCGAACCACAAATGCAGGTTGATCACGGGTACACCTTCCAGTCCATCGAGCTGTTTGAAGTAGTCTACAGACCTCCACGGCTGCGGCAGCAGGGCTTTTAGCACATCTACCGACATTGCAGACACATAGGCATCGGCAGTCACAACTTCATCGGATGCACCTTCCAGTCCGCGAATCAGAAAATCCTTTACCGTGCCGTCGGCATTGAGGCGAATCTCCTTCAAGGGCTTCTTGAGCAAGACCTGACCGCCCCGTTCGGTGATGTAGTCTACCATGGGCTGACAAAGCCGCTCGGTTGGCGAACCGTCCAGAAACGCCATTTTTGAGCCGTACCGCTCCTGCAAAAAGCGATTCATTGCTGTGAGAATGATCGTAGAAGAAATCTCATCGGGTCCGATAAAGTTTAGCGACTTAGACATCGCGATAAAAATCTCTTCGTTCACCCGCTCTGGAATCTTGTGCTTTTGCAGCCATTCAGTCCAGGAATATTTGTCCATTTCCTCGACGTATGTCTGACCGCGCAGCATCACGGGAACTAAGCCGATCGCAAACTTGATCTTTTCCTCCCAAGTCAGCATATCGTTGTTGCGGAGGATGGCGGTAATGCCGTTCCAGGGAGCTGGAATATCAGGGAAGTCGAAGCGAGAATACACTCCCGGATTATCCGGCTGATTCATAATCAGTGAATGCTCTTTCCACTGAAGTCGGTCTTCGATGCCCAGCTCCTTTAATAGCTGCAACATATTGGGATATGCACCGAAAAAGATGTGCAGTCCAGTTTCGTACCAGTCGCCGTCTTCATCTTTCCAGGCGGCAACCAATCCACCCAGCACATCCCGACTTTCAAACACGATGGGCGTATGACCTGCATCCACCAGGTATTTGGCACAAGCCAAACCTGCTAGCCCTGCTCCTGCGATCGCAACACGCATTGAACGCTCTACCCTTTGGAGTACTCACTGCCTCATTATTATACGTTGCAGAATGTTACGTTTAGCGGGCAGCGGAGCGAATCCTGAAGGAAATCTGAAATCAATGCAGAGTGCGATCGTCACAGGTTATCAGGCTCTTGTCCTGTAATGAGTACTAATGATAAGTACCAAGGATGAATACCTAATCACGAATGACCAATAACGAATGACGCTAAGACTTGTCTAACCGAACGAGCAGCCGCCGCAGCACGGCAATTTCAACGCCCAACGTTTTATAGCCTACGCGATCGAACAAAACGACTACTTTATCGCCCTCGTAGCGCATCACCGTACCCACACCCCAAGATTTATGCACGACCTGACTGTTAACCGGATAAGGCTGACGGTCCGAGTCCTCGATAATCACTCCGTTCTTGCAGTTGTCGCAGTTGTCGCAGGGCTTCTGGTACTCCTCGCCAAAATAGTTGAGCAAATATTCCCGCCGACAATCCTGCACTTCAGCATAGCTTCGCATCATTTCTAGGCGCGATTTCTCGAACTGTCGCTGTCTTTCCTGCCCCTCAACGGCGGCTGCGGCTGCAACTTCCAAGTCTTCTACTTCCTCACTGACCGCCACTTCTCCTGTTGGCAGAGTTTTAACTGCGCCTACTGCGTTGAGGTGACTGAGAGCTGTTTTTAGCTTGCCCTGAGATAGCTCGGTTTGCTCCTGGAGTTCCTTAGGGGTAACGGGTTCATCCTGCTCCTGAAGTATTTCTGCAACCTGCTTCACCTCTTCGGTTTCTAAATGTCCACCGCTTGCAAAAAATCGGCGCAGCCTCAAATCATCAGGATTGTAGAACAGGATAATTTCTGCGGGGTCGCCATCTCGTCCTGCCCGTCCGATTTCTTGGTAGTAGGAGTCGATCGAATCACTAATATTGGCATGAAACACAAACCGCACGTTTGGCTTATCCATGCCCATGCCAAAGGCAGTTGTTGCGACTAAAACGTCAATTTCGTCTTGCATAAATGCGGCTTCGGTCTGAGTTCGATCGCTCGATTTCATTCCGGCATGATAAAAACTCGATCGCAGCCCAACTTCCTGAAGCTTCTGGGCAATTTCCTCAGTGTGCTTGCGGGTTGCCGCATAGACAATTCCTGGCTTCGCTGCCTGCCGAACACAACTGATGAGCGCGTCCTGTTTTTCTGCCTCATCGTCGAACCGACGCACGTCTAAATACAAATTGGGGCGATCGAACCCACGCACAATTACTGCCGGATTCTTCATGCCGAGTCGCTGCATAATTTCTTCCCGTACTGGAGGCGCAGCCGTTGCCGTTAGTGCGAGAACGCGTGGATGCCCCAGTGCCTCGATTACCGTTCCCAGCCGCAAATAGTCCGGGCGAAAGTCATGTCCCCAGGAACTCATGCAGTGCGCTTCGTCTACCACAAACAGCGACGGCTGTGCTGCCTGAAGCTGCTCTAGCGTTTCGGGATTGTTAAACTGTTCTGGAGCCAAAAACAGAAATTCCAGGTCGCCCTGCTTAAAGTTCTCAAATGCTTCTTGGCGATCGGATGGCTTCACGGCTGAGTTAACCACTGCTGCGGCTCCCACATCCTGCTGGGCGATCGACTGCATCTGATCCCGCTGGAGCGCAATTAAGGGCGATACGACCACTGTCGCTCTGGGCATTACTGAGGCAGCAAGCTGATAAATTGCAGACTTTCCCGCTCCGGTAGGCATAACTGCCAGCGTGTCGTGTCCGTCTAAAACTGCCTGAATTGCCATTTCCTGACCAGGTTTCAGCTTGTCGTAACCAAAACGCTGCTGCGCGATCGAATTCAGTTCCCCAAGATTCAGCTTTTTCCTGCCCATGTGCTATCTACTGCCATTGCCATTTAAAATTTGACGCATCACTGAAAACAGGAAATTTCACGCGACATACAGCCATAGAAATCTCTGGATGTTTTATCGGATCGGTGTCCTGGCAACCCAATTTGGATGGGCATGACAATCACCCCACCAGGGATTTAAAGAAGTTGCACATCGAGTGATTTGAGTTTTCGGATGAGCGTAGTCGTAAGATAGCGAAACTCAACCACAGCACATATCGTTACTTGGAGAGATCAGCCGTCTTCAGGCTCTCTTCACAGGGAAGAGTCGCTCGCTGGAGTGCCCACAATATTCCAGTCGCGATCGTACTGCTGAACAGCATCAAACCGATTTGCGGTTTCCCTAAAATAGCGCAGCTCAAACTTGCCAACCCCAGGACGATCGCTAATCCTCTGGCGTAAGCTAACATTCGTCGCGCAGCTTGCTGAGCCTCGGTCACCCGCTTTAGCAAATCGGCATCTTTGCCTAAATATTCCGAAGCGTGCAGCAAATGCTGGTTTGCCTGATACTTCACCAGATCGAGCTGATAGTAAGTGCCCAGTTCACGATCGCGCAGATTGGCTACAGAATTCAGCCCAAACCGCTTTGCGTGAGCGATGGCTGTCCGAACCTGCTGCTTGGTCGCGCAAGGACGCAGAGCCTCAAACACGGATTCTCGATACACGCCCGTCTTTGCCATTTCGAGAATTTGCTCGCTGAGTTCCGATACAGAGAGGCGGCGCGTGATTCCGTTCATAAGCATGTAAGCAGGATGTTCAGGGTTCTATCCTAGCCCTCTTTGTACTGGTTTTGTACTGCTTATTCTATTTCTGGTTATCAGATTTAAACCGTTCCACCATAAACGATCGCTGTTGAGCATGTTTGGTTTTGCGTCTACTCACGCGCTTGCACCACATCATCTATAAACCAAAAAGACACCCTCCTTGAGGAGAGTGCCTTGATTGCTAAGCAGCGAGAGCTTAACCGTGGATAGCGGGAGCGGTGACTGCAACAGGAGCAGCCTCACCCGCAGCCAGGTCGAGCGGGAAGTTGTGAGCATTACGCTCGTGCATCACTTCCATGCCCAGGTTCGCCCGGTTCAACACATCCGCCCAGGTGTTCACCACCCGTCCCTGCGAATCCAGAATGCTCTGGTTGAAGTTGAAGCCGTTCAG
>NZ_JAMPKZ010000034.1:0-39700 GCF_039962215.1 Leptolyngbya sp. ST-U4 | reverse complement strand
TGAGCTCAACTCCTTCACCGATAATGCCTTCATTGCGGGTTCTAGTTGCCCCGACCAGGGCAGGCGTTAGCTTTAGCAGTGAGTCTTGGGTAAACTGGGCAGTCAATGCGGTATCCGGCAATTCCACCCGATAACCTTCCACGCGGGGAAAGGTGATTTCCAGCGCATCGCGATCGGGCTTCACAGCATGGACATTCACCGTATTGCGGGGTAGAGCTGGCTTGGCAATCACAGGCTGAGCCGTGAAATCAAAGGGAATCCCCAGCACATCAGCGTACTCAACGTTGAATAGTCCTTCCTCATTCAGGTCATAGGAATAGCGACGTAGCGCCCGTCCCACTACTTGTTCACACAGTAGCTGGGTGCCAAAGGCGCGTATCCCTAGTACATGGGTCACGGTGTTGGTATCCCAGCCTTCCGTCAGCATCGACACTGACACTACACAGCGAATTGATTCACCCAATCGTCCCGGCTTGCCCACGGTGTTCATCACTTCCCGCAGCAAGTCCTGGTCGCTGATGTTTTGACCCTCTGCCGAGTTACCACTGCGCTGCACGAGTTCTCGCCGGAAGCGATCGATCTCATCGGCAGCCATCTCCCGGAAGTTGCTATCGAGTGCCTCGCCTGACTCTAACTGTTCACTATCAATCAGCAGAGTACGGGGTCGTGCAAGTCGGTTGCCGTGGTCGTCATAGTTGCGAAATAGCTCTAGTCGCCCATTGTGAAATGATTCCGTGTCATTGTCATCGACTCGATAGAAGCCGGAAATAAAGTCATGCACCAGCTTTGAAGTCGCAGTGTTGTTGCAGACCACGATGAAGACCGGAGGGACACTAACACCCTGCTCCTGCCATAGCTCATAGGTTTTGACGTAGTGACCGTAGAGGGCATCTAAAGCCGTTTGCAGTTCTGCGGGTAGGCTCAGGGGATCAAGGTTTTTAGCAGCGCCTCTGCCCTTTTTAGGCATCTTCTTGCGGATGTGCTCCCACAGATTCCGGAGTTTGGGCATCTCTGCTCCCGGTACATTGTCCGCTACAGGCACACGGGGCAGTTTGACAATGCCACACTCGATCGCATCCATGAGCGAGAAGTCACTCACCGTCCAGGGAAATAGGGTTCCCTCAGCATAGCCAGAGCCTTGTAGGAAGAAGGGCGTTGCCGAGAGGTCATAGACCTGCTGCACGCCTAGCTTGCGCTTGACGGTTTCAATTCCAGAGATCCACAGACGGGCGATTTCATTGTTATCTTTGGCTTCTTCTTTGTCATCGCCTTTGAGATCGTCTAGATCATCATTGTCGGGCTTCTCCCGGTAGCAGTGGTGGGCTTCGTCGTTGATAACCAGGACGTTCTTCATCCCCATCAACTCAGACATCACCCGCTGGATCATTTGCCCCTCTGTTTCTAGGGTTTGCAGTTCTGGTCCCCGCCCTTGGACGAGCTTTCGAGTACCAGTCGCAATCTGTAGCCGTTCTCGCAGCTTGAAGGCGTGGTAGTTGGTGATGACAATCTTGGCTTTACCCAGGTCTGCCAGCATATCGCTGGGCAGGAGATCTCGGGTGGCATAGTAGCTATCCGGGTCATTAGGCTGAAGAACTCGCAGGCGATCGCGGATGGTGATCCCTGGCGTGACGAGCAGAAAACCACGGGTAAACCGTTTGCTGCCAGGATGCCGCACTGCGTTGACGGTTTGCCAGGCAATGATCATCGCCATCACTGTGGTCTTACCTGCTCCGGTTGCCAGTTTCAAAGCAATCCGCAGGAGTTCTGGGTTAGCCTCCGCATTCACCTTGTCCAGATGGTCAAGAAAAGCCTGTCCAGTTTTGCCGCTCTTGGGTGCAACTTCTGCCAACCAGATAGCGGTCTCTACAGCTTCTATCTGACAGAAGAAGGGGCGAATCCCCTGGAATTCATGTTGCCGCCAGTGCTGGAGGAGCCTTGCTGTCTCTGGCGTCACCTTCCAGTCCTCTGGGTTTGGCAGTTGCCGCCAGGCGCTGACCTTCTCACGAATACTGTTGATGTAGAGCGATAGGTCGTATTGCTGTGAGTCGCTTGAGATGCCCTCTGTATCAAACAGTGACAGGGTTTGCTGTACCTCCTGGGATTGCCTACGCTTCTTGGGTTTGGGAATTGGCGTGACAAACTCAGCTGATCGACGCTGAAAGATAATTTGATTGGTTGGCTGCCCATCCTGGTCGAGCTCCCAATGCTGTGCAGGGTACTCGTAGGGCGAATTCAGGATGGGTTTTTCAAAAAACTGATAGACCATGATACAGGGTTTCGACTTGGCTTCGATGAAGGGAGTAGGTTGTTTCTAGAACTGAAGATGGACAGAGTTCAGCCACTTTCGCACCCCATGTCGTCATCCTAATTAATTAGTGAGGGTTAGGAAATAACACCTAAGATTTTGATATAAGTATTTTTACTGGCTAAGCCTGTTGGCGGCAAGATATAACCCCTCTATGGGAAGGCTATATCTCTGCTGAACGCTCGCAATTAGTCGTAGCACCAATAGCACAGCCAGAGACAGAAGTACTAAACCAAGCCAGATTCGCATAGCTCTTTAGCATAGATTAGCTAGAAACACAACATAAACTGTTCTCCGCCTAGAGTGTTCCCAGTCTGCCTCAAGATACTGGCTACCGTAATTTTCTTTTTTCTTAATTTAATTTTTGCCGCTATCGGACGCTTTAGTTGTTTCAGAAGCTGTGCTACATATTGATTCTCCTTGATGGAGTGTTAAAAGCCGGAAAGCATGAATTAACGAAAAAGCAACAATGATTGTCAATAAGAAGAGCATTTTCTCAATAAGGAGCAAAATTTAGTACTTGTTTTCGTGCCCAACGGCGGAATGCGGTTTTGCGCCCATAAAACTGTCTGTAAAATGATTGTTTTACGGACAGTTGCTGTATTATGCTCCAATGAAGAACACAGGTACTAAGCTGAGGCGTAAACCCAATTTGACCTACCGTAGCCGTGAACACCTCACGCCGAAAGAAGTGCATCGATTAATTGAGGCAGCTGGTGAGCGGGGAAGACATCGGCTGCGTGATCGCACACTGCTGCTGCTCATGTTTCGTCATGGATTACGAGCAGGAGAAGCGTGCCTGCTGAAGTGGGATGCGGTGATGTTTGATGAGAAGACGATCGCTATCACCCGGTCAAAAGGCAGTATGAGCGGGATGCACCGGCTTCAACTGGATGAACTGGAAGCACTGAGCCAACTGCGCCAGGAGCAGTCGAAAGGGTATTTCGTGTTTAGCAATGAGCGAGGTGAGGGGATGACGACGGGGGCGATTGCCAAGATTATGCGACGAGTCGGAGAACTAGCTAATTTGCCGTTACCTGTGCATCCTCACATGCTTCGACATAGTTGTGGTTACTATCTGGCAGAACAGGGACTACCTACTAGAGATATTCAAGAGTATTTAGGACATAAGAACATTCAGCACACGGTGAGGTACACCGCAGCAAATCCAGCACGGTTCGATCGCATTTCTTGGAGTAACGGCACCTAATGTAACAACGTTAGTACTGCCACGACTAAATTCATTCAAGCGTACATGTTAAGCCCCCAATTGTTGATAGTCAGATGAATTTGAGGGTTCAAATCTAGTTCTACAGATGAGTTGGGTGGGCGATTGTCAAGCTCAGTCAACACAATTCCAGTTCGGACGGATACATACAAATGCCCAATTGAATGCTTGCTCGGACTAGTCCATCTGCATTCAATATAGGGTGTGACAATTTTTACCTAAAACAGAATATCAACCTTATAGGTTAAGAAAATCAGTTTTAGAACACTAGCAATTCTTCACAAAACCAACAAAATAAGGGTTTCTAAGAATTAATAGAACTGATTTAGAACACCATTTCGTAGAAATAGAACAACTTATAGAATATCAAGATGTAAAAAATGCTGGAAATTCTTCTAGAATAAAGTTCATAGCTTCTAAATTTCTATTTTTGTTTTCAACTAAATGCGAGCTATCCTTCTGAATCTTATAAATATCTATGATACAAATGAATTATACTCGAGCTTTAGCTTTGCTCTTGCTTAGTAACTCTTTATACACTTAAAAGTAAAAACAGTGAGTATAAGCACAGATAAGTTATTTCCAAAATCAGTGTCGGATGCAATCAAGCTATATGGTCAAATCTGTGAAAAAAGCAGGTTTGCTATGGTTAAAACGGCAATGGAGCGATACGCTGTTGCCGGGTGGGGCGGTCCTGTTATTCAGAATGGGAAAAAAGTAACAAGTGAGGCTCAAGCTTTTCTAGAAAACCTTCCAGTGGCAAGACTATTGACTGCGATCGAAGCCGTAGAGCAAGGTTGTGATCTTCTAGGACTAGATGCAAGAGGGAAATCAAAAAATCGGAGCTATATTAAGAAATTTTTAGAGTATTGCGAACAAAAACAGTGGCTACTTCATGCTTCTGCCACTGAGGCACCTTCTGACAAGAATTCAAAAAAGCTTTATACCTATCGAAATAAGAATGGAAAAAGAAGGATCTACCATGTCTCGACGTCAGGAGCTAAACTAAGCCCTACTACCAGTCTAGGCACCCAGCCCCAAGATTACTGCATTGTCTCATCGATTTGCTTCTCAATGATGTGCCTGGCTACAAAATGTGCTTCTCAAGTTCCTGGCACTATAGACCTGTTTGTCTTTGAACATCAATTGATCAATCAGTTTCTCTGGAAGAACCTGGAGCTATTTAGCCAGTCCATTGAGCATCTAGCTTGTGCCGAAGGCGTAGTACAAAAAGTTGTACAAATGTTGGGCTATCTACATCGTATACAAGGTGTTGACATCAATCAATTAAGTCTCACAAGCCTTATTCCATTTGTAAAGATTTACTATACTGAGAATGATGTTGAAAACAACCTACCTACTGATTCACAAGGCTCTAGGTGTTCTCCATCCCTAGAGCAGATCGAAAAAGAGCTATCGCTACAGCAAGATATTGCACAGCGACGAATAAAACACGCAGCAAAGACATTAATTGATTGGATTAATGTGTATCTTGGTTGGCTTGATCAATGCCGAACAAACGCTGGAGCAAAAGACGGATTAGCCAATAGTACTAAACAGCAATTTATTTACGCACTGATTAAAGTTGCTGAATATATCTATAAAAAAGAGACTACTCAAAACTTCAAAGATATTGAAATTATCCATAAATTGAAGGAAAAGAGTGCTGATTTGGCTCCAGATCGCAAACGGCAGAAGGCACGGGTTGCAGATCGCTGTCTGTCCTGGGAAAAAGCCGTTCAGGTTGTTGAACTACAACGGGAAAAGGCGGATACCCGCCTCTATGAGGTATTGCAAAATAGAAAACCTGAGCTTAGACAAAGAACTCCTGCATCCGTAGCTAGTGAGATCCAAAAAGTGATCATCCTCCTGCTGATGGTGCTGATTCCAAGTGATAGACAGCAAACCTATCGTCGGCTTCAGTTTCGGGAGGCTTTGAAACTTGATGCACAAGTCGAGGGAGTATTTCTATTATGGGGAGACATGATCGGGGATGTATTAACTCCTAAATCAAAACTGAAAAGTCCAGATCAAGCACGATGGTGGCTGGCAATCTACGATTTCAAAACAGTGGAGCACTATGAGCCATTCTGGTATCCTCTCCCAAATCAAATTTTCTCAGATGGTAAGACTTTTTATGAATACCTGGAGATGTGGTTCTTCGGATTGGATGATCTGCAAGGAAGATGGACAGAATACTATGAAGGAGAACAAGCTAGGTGGCAGGGCTTCATTAGTGAAGATGGAAGGAAAGAGGGATGGAGAGAAGCACTCTATCCGGGCCATGATTTTGCCTTCTCCATGCCTCGTACTAAACGACCTTTCGATAAAATTAGTTTCAAAGATCTAGTTCAAGATGTTTTTATCCAGTTCAGTCCACAAGTTGATGCTGGGCGGATTACACCAGTAACGCCGCATAGTTTTCGGACTATGCTTGCAACTTATACCGATGGCATCCTGACGAATGCAGAAGAATTGAGCATGGCATATTGCGAACACCATTCTGTTGCGATTCGTCGTGGAACTTACACCTTTACTGATAACCTGCGACAAATTGCTGATGCTCAAAGGGTGATGGAGACAATTAATGAAACTGTATTTTTAGGACATATCCAAACGAAACAAAAGATAGACATAGAAGCTGCCGCTGCAAACAGCAAACAAGCAACTGAGCTACCTGTTCATTTTTTTCCGAAATCTGTATGGGAGGGGATTGAGCACTATGGATTAAATTGCGACAAAAATAGATTTTCTATGGTGAGAACAGCAGTAGAACGGTTTGCTGTCCCTGGTTGGGGTGGTCCTATTTCACAGGCAGGACAAAAGGTTGATCCAACAGCACAAGAATTTCTTAAATCTCTTCCAGTGTACAAAGTTAGAAGCGTTTTAGATGCAGTAGACAAGGGCTGTACTCTTCTTTCTGTATCTAAAAGAGGAAGAAGTAGAAATCGTAGTTATGCTAAAAGATTTCTGGAGTTTTGCAAGACACAGGGTTGGTTAAATGAACCAAGAATAACCACTACTCCTCCAACTAAAAATCAGCCGGGAGGCTATCGCTTTAGCCAAGCCAATCACCGAAGAGATTGGAACTTTTCATTAACAGGTGCAGGAAAGATTGCTGCTTATAAGCTTGGTACCGTAGCTGGTGACTACATTAATGTTGAAGGACACCAAATACTAGGCAACCTAGAACTGCAACAAGAAATTGATGAATTTACTAGATATGTTAAGCATCAAGCTCGCCAACCAGAGTTACTTATAAAAGTTTCTCAAATGTTAGGCTACCTTCACCGGATTCAAGGGGTTGAACTAGCTGAACTGAGGCTTAACCATCTGATTCCATTCGTAAAACTTCACTATACAGAGCAGGACTTCGCAGATGATCCAATCTTTGCCTTGGACAGTAGTGGCAAACTCAAGTATCCCGATCGGGTCGAGTCCCGATTGGCTTCAGTTGAGGGAAGGGCTCAACGGCATATTCTGCAAAAAGCTCTAGAGGTTCTAAACTGGATAGACGAATATTTCAAATGGCTTGATCGGGAGCGAAAAGCTGTTGGTGAGCCGAATGGTTATGCGAATGGAACTAAGCGACTTTATATTGATGCGCTGATTAAAGTTACAGAGTATGTGTACTGTTCACAAACTTTCTCTAAAACTTTCTCAGACATAACAATCATTGAGAAATTGAGGGAAAAGCAGGCTGAGTTCCCCATCAGTCGAAAACAACAAAAGGCTAGGGTTGGTGCTCGTTGTCTTACGTGGGAGGAAGCCGTTGAAGTTGTTGAAAAGCAGCGTGAGAAGGCGGATCAGCGATATATTCTATCATTTCCGCATTGGCATAATGGAAAGTTTTATCCTAACAAACGCCATGCTACAGGAATTGCCCATTCTATTCAAGTAGCATTAATCTTGCTTTTAATGACGCTGATTCCAACCGATCGGCAACAGACTTATCGTCGTCTCCAATTTATAGAAACGCTGAAGGTTGATGAAAAAGTTGATGGAGTATTCTTACTGCATGGGGATTTTGTTCATGGTGAACTGATTCCAAAATCAAAACTGGAAAATTCAGAACAGGCTCGGTGGTGGCTTGCTGTTTATGAATTTAAGACGGATGAGAAATACGGGTCATTCTGGTACCCTATCCCCAATCAGCAATTTATGGATGGAAAGACTTTATACGAGTACCTAGAGATGTGGTTCTTTGGATTAGAAGATCTAGAAGGTAAATGGGCTCAATATTACTCTGATAAGCACGCCACATGGCAAGGGTACATTGATGAAAATGGTAGACGGTGTGGATGGAGAGACGCCTTAGCTCCAGAACACAGTTACGCTTTTACTGGTCCTAGAAGCCGTCAACCCTTTAGTAGAGGAGGGATCACGCAAATGATCCAGTCTGTTTTTATTCGCTTTACTCCCGAACTTGATAGAGGAACAGTGGTTCCTGTGACTCCTCAAAGTTTTCGTACTATGTTAGCTACTTATACCTATGGCAAATTGACTGAGAGTGAGGAGAAGAGCATGGCTTATTGTGAACACCACTCTGTCACGATACGGAGAAGAGCATATACTCTATCTAACAATGAAAAAAAGATTGCAGGTGCAATCAAGGTAATGGATCGGATTAATAATAATCTCTTTTTAAAGAGAAGTGAAAGCTGATAGATACTTTAGTCTGGCACCTGCTTAATGGATTGTTTTAGTAGAAGTCACGGGAGATACGAAATTTTTTCAGAGTTTCCTATCAAAAGTTTCAAGCGTTGCATAGCACTTCGTCGCAGCTTCGCTACCCAGGGGACTACACAGATCCACCTAGAGCAGCTACCTTTGCCTCTAGCCGATCGATCTTCACCTTCACCTGCCCGATCTTCTTCTCAATTGCCGTAAGCCTTTTCCCCCGCTCGATTGCCGCTTCAATTTCGGGAATCTCCTCTAAGGGGACATACTGCGATCGTTTGCCACTGAGCAGCAGCTTTCCCCGTCCTGCCCGAAGCCGTGCGTATTTGGGCAATTGTTTCGCCGATGCAGATGCAGTACCGCCCCCAGGCGCAAACTCCAGCCGCACACCTTGCAGGCACTCGCCCGATCCTCGGATTGCTGCAGCTTTCCGCTCCAGTTCCGCCAGCCATGCTTTGAGTTCCGAAAGGTTCATTTATTCGTGTCACTTTTAAAAGGTAATAAGCTAAATGTAACACGAATAGAAGGAAAGGACACAGGGACGATCGCCCCGCCGCAGACTAGGCGGAGCCGGACGGGAAGGAGGATCGAGCTAACCGGCAACAGAATCCTTGAAAACTTTCCCAGCCGAAAATGCCGGAACGGTGGAGGCAGGTATCGTCATCGTTTCCCCGGTCTTGGGATTGCGCCCTTCCCGTTCCTGGCGTTGCCGTGCTTCAAACGTACCAAAGCCGACCAGCGTTACTTTCTCCCTATCAGCGACCGCTTCCATGATGGAGTCGATCGCAGCGGTCAGAATGGTATCCGCTTCCTTTTTTGTGACGTTCGCTCTTTCGGCAATCTTGTCTACCAGTTCGCCTTTGTTCATCGGTATTCCAGATAATTCAACAACCAGAGTATAGTACAAACAATCGGGTCTGGAAACCGCATTCTACCGTTACTTTGTGCCAAGATTGGCGAAGAATAGGAGATTTCAATGCAGCGGACTAGGATAGAAAGAATAAAAAAGACAGTTAAATCTGGATGGTTCCTAATCTTCATACCAGTTGGAATAACTCTGCTTTTTCTAGTTCCAGCCGTCATCCGGCTCAATAAAGACACAGCGCAGGTTCACAAAGACCCTACAGAAGAAAACAAGAGAGAGTTCGACGTTTCTTTGGAAAGGGTAAAAGCTATTACTAGCGGCATTGGAACACTCGCCACAATTGCAGGAGGTATTGTCCTGTATCTAAACTTTAGAGTTGCTAACCGAAATGCTGCAATTGCAAACAAAAATTCTAGAATTGCTAATAGAAATGTTGAGATTGCCAATGCTAAACAGGTAACAGAACGATTTAGCAAAGCGATTGACCAACTAGGTAATGAGGATCAAATACAAGTACGTCTAGGAGGGGTTTATTCTCTTGAACGCATTGCTAAAGACTCACCAGAAGATTGCTGGACAATTGTAGAAGTTCTCAGTAGTTTCATTCGGGAGTATGCAGCAAAACGAAAAGACGAACGTTTTTCACTTGAAGTGAAGGCAACAGACAATCAAACATTGAAAAAACAGGAACCTATTAGACTCCCAACTGATATCCAGACAGCCTTTACAGTAATGGATCGAATATACAAAGAACGCACAAGCGATCGCAGAATTGACTTACAAGGTATCGATTTCAGCAACACAGACCTTGTTGGAGTTAACTTCACTGGAGCGAATCTTATAGATGCCAAATTCTGCGGGGCAGATCTTAATGTTGCTCAATTCAACCGTGCTCTTCTTATTAAAGCTGATTTCAGGGCTGCTAACGTTGAGATAGCCTTTTTTAAAGACGCTGACCTAACGGGTGCGGACTTTAGAAGTGCCATTATGGATGGAGCACAGCTTCAGGGAGCTGACCTTGAAGGAGCACAACTTCAAGGAGCACAGCTTCAGGGAGCTGACCTTGAGAATGCTAAGTGTTTAACAAAGGAACAACTTAGCCAATCAAAGCTTTATAAAACAAAATTGCCAGCAGGCATTGACATTAACCCAAACCATAACTGTGAAGATTTAGGAATAACTCCTTAATTACACCCAGTTGCGTATTTCAGACTCTACACCTTTACAAAATCTCCCAACCGTTGCCCCGCCTTGATGTGGGCGTAGCGGGAAGTAGTCGCTAAAGAAGCATGACCCAGACTTTGCTGAACAGGCGGAGGAGGCGCACCCACATCGAGAGCATGACTGGCAATCGAATGCCTCAATCAGTGGCAGCTCACCCCATCGGGCAGCATTATCGGCATCTCTAAAACCTGCGTGCCGATACCTTTGCATGCGAGTGGCGGATCGGGTCACTCACACGCTATGCCGGGAATGACCTTAAAATCTATTCCCCGCAAGCCATGAAACCCGCAGAATCGGGGGCATAGGGCGCAGTGGGGGCAAAGAATACGAAATTCACCTGCATTTTGAGATTCGTCGCCCAGATGGGCAGTCGGTCGATCCTCGCGACCTTTTGCTAAAGCCTCAAATCCCGATCGCAGGCTGAAAATTTCTTAGTTAGCACTAGACCTGCAATTAGGATTCATAGTTCGTCTTGTTCGCTTGTTCGTTGTTTGGCACCCATTCTGGTGGATTTAAGGTCCAACAAGCTGTTATTTTGGCGTGTCTGAAAAACTGAACTGGAAACTCGGCATCGAGCAGCCCTTCGCTGTGGAGCGTGTGAAGCAGCTTGATGCACGCGTATATGCCAACTGCAGCCGCGTTGTAATCCGCATTGAAGCCTGCATGAGCAATCTCGTTTCTTGTTTTGTTTATCCATTTAAGCGCTTTCTCGGATTTGTCCCACAGTTCCGAGATAGATTTTCCGGTAGCTAACTTTAAAACGGGTCCCAGGTAGAGTTTCAGGCGATTTTCCTTAATACCTCGCAGGAGGTCATCTCTGTCTGTCTTGCTGCTCATGCCTCTCAAGTTGAGCTGTTCGTGCAGCATTTCTTGCACAATGTCGTCCATAACAGAAAAGGCAATGATGAATGCTTCAGAGTAGAATCCGTGCTCTAGAAGCTCATAGCATCTGATATAACGCCTCGCTACAGGATAAGTAGTGCCGCCGATATGGGGTATGGCGAGCGCGGATGTATCGAATGGATCGTGAAAAGACGGAGCTTGTGGAGAAACAGCATAGCTTCTGGCGACGTGCCTTCGCCATCTGACATTTTGGTCGCGGCTTGACTTGCCGTCAACCTCGGAAAAGTAGAACAAAGTGTCGTAGATGCCAACGGTTCGTACTCCACAACCATCGATGTGACCTATACGCACAAGCTTGTAAGCTTGGAATAACTTATTGATAGCTTCTAGCGCCCTGTGAACTACTAAGTTTCGAAGATGTGTTTGTGCTTGAAGATAACCAGCATCCTGTTCATCTTCCCATGTAACTAAAAATAAAGT
The DNA here is from genome assembly GCF_039962215.1 of Leptolyngbya sp. ST-U4. Classification (NCBI taxonomy): domain Bacteria; kingdom Bacillati; phylum Cyanobacteriota; class Cyanophyceae; order Leptolyngbyales; family Leptolyngbyaceae; genus Leptolyngbya; species Leptolyngbya sp. ST-U4. The sequence goes on along the minus strand of NZ_JAMPKZ010000034.1, from coordinate 28,075 downwards.
GCTCAATCCGTTCGGTAGCATTTCAGGTCCATGACCGAGGTCAATTTCTGATGGATAAGAGACCTCAACTTCAAAAGCGTCCACGCAATACTTACCTTCTGCTATGGGTGCCTTTATACCGATCGCGATGTGAAATGTTATTGTGCTCAACCTGTTTGATCCTGAAGGTTAGATTGAAGTTCGAGGGTAGCACGTCATCCTAACAAGTGCCTTTGAGATGCTGGAATTGAGGATAGGAGCAGTGCTAAGTGGACATCCTGCCCACATGAGCAGTATTTTCGAAGCACCCGCAGCCAGACAATCCGCTGCTTGCCCTCGAAGACGGGACGATCGCTTCTCCGTTTACATAAGAATAGTGAGTCGATCGATGACATCAGCAGGTCAAATTCGTTAGAGCAGCCCGGTAAGGCAACGGGCAAGTCTTCTACATTTTCCTGCACTTGAAGTATCTTCGATGTATAGTGACTTCCTGCTCGCCAATGACCATTGGACTCGACGCGCTACTACCTGAAGCTGCTAAAGCCCTAACTGGACTAGTTATAAAGACTGGCTGGGAGATGGGGAATGTTCGTCTCGATGAGCGAGTCAAGCAGAGCATATTCAGCGCATCAGGGAAATATGTGCGGAACTACCGCGATCGCCATGGCATTTTGAAGGTACTGGGGATGCAGAAACCAGTGTCGTTGGAGTCGGTCTACGTTGCAGTGCAGTTCCTGGATGAATTTGGTATAACCGACTTTAACTCAATTGAGGAATTAGAGCAGGCTTATCGGGAAAGCAATCAACGGAAATTCAGGATGCGGCGTGAACCTCAGAAACGCTCTGGTCTGGAAATTGCCAATCAGACCCAATACCTGATGGTGCTTGGTGGTCCCGGTATGGGTAAATCCACCTTCCTGCGTAAGATGGGACTGGAAGCCCTGAAGGGTAAGCAGAATGAAGGCTTCCAACATCAATGCATGCCCGTGTTTATCGAACTGAAAAACTTTCGCTCAGGGGATATCGACATCAAGGCTGCGATCGTCAGTGAGCTTGAGACATGTGGTTTTCCTGACCCAGGACGCATCATGGAGCAAGCCTTGAAGCAGGGCAAATTGCTCGTCCTATTAGATGGACTGGATGAGGTGCCAAGCGATCGCACTAATGATGTCATCACTCATATCCAGAATTTTGTAGACTGCTACAGCGAAAACCGCTTCATTGCCTCCTGCCGGATTGCTGCCTACCGCCACAACTTTCGTCGATTCACTGATGTCGCAATCGCCGACTTTGATGATGAGCAAATTCAGGGCTTCATCATCAACTGGTTTCAGGGCAATCCACAACGAGGACAGGAGTGCTGGAAAAAGCTATCGAGCAAAGACTATGCAGCCGCAAAGGAACTGACCCATACCCCACTTCTTCTAACACTAGTGTGTCTCCTGTACCAGCGGGCAGGGCAGTTCCCGACTAACCGTGCCACTCTATATGAGCGAGCACTGCGCGTTCTCTTGGAGGAATGGGCGGGGGAAAAGGGGATTCCACAAGAGTCCGTCTATAAAGGTCTTGATACACGACGCAAGGAATTGATGTTGGGTGAGATTGCCCACAATGCCTTTCAGGAGGATCGTTTATTCCTACAGAAACGGGAGATTGCGGGTGAGATCGAGCGCATTCTAGCGGATATGCTACCCGATCAACATTCGATCGATGGAGCCGCTGTGCTGCGATCTATTGAGGTGCAACACGGCCTTCTGGTCGAGCGGGTAACTGACATTTATTCGTTCTCTCATCTAACGGTTCAGGAGTTTCTAACCGCGCAATATATTTCTGATGACAATGACAAGATTCACGAGTTGGTCGAACAACATCTAACCGATGAACGGTGGCGGGAAGTATTCCTGCTATTGGCAGGACTGAAACGGGCAGATAAGTTACTGGTCAAGATGTATGAGCAAACCCAAACGTTCATTCAAAGCAGAAAGGTCAAGGCATTGCTTCACTGGGCTGACGAGATTACCTTGAATTCCCAAGGGGATTATCATCCAGCTGCTAAACGAGCAACAGCAATTTGTCTCGCCCTCGAGCTCGCCCGCACCCTCGCCTTCGCCCTCGACCGCGACCTCGCCCTCGACATCAACCTCGACATCGCCTTCGAGCTCGCCCGTATCCTCGACCGCGACCGCGACATCGCCCTCTTCCTCGACATCGCCCGCATGCTCGACCGCGACATCGCCCAACTACTAGATAAGCTTCAGATCTTAACCGTTAACATTACTCCTTTCATCAATGAGCTAGGAAGTTTAAGGAGAACACCCCCAGGGGCGGGGGAACTAATCAGGCAGCCGCACAAACTCTGGCTTCATGCCCTTAAGCTAACTCCTAAAATGGTTCAGTTGACTAAAGAGGAAATCACAGAACTAATCACCTATCTAAAAGCCAACCTACTCATTGTGAATTGCAAGGAAGCTGCTGTTCAGGTTACTCAAAGTACCTGGAAGTCCTTATCTCATGAATTGCTGCGGGGGTAGCGATCGCTATCCTATGCCAAAGGGAAACCGGGCACAATGCGATCGGCTTATCTTTGCAATGCTCACAGATGGAAGTAACCGATCGCCCCTACACTTTTACAAAATCCCCCAGCCGTTGCCCTGGCAGGATATGAGCATACTTCGTTGTCGTCGCAAGCGAGCTATGTCCTAGCGACTGCTGAACCAATTGCGGAGCTGCGCCATTATTTAGGGCATGACTAGCGATCGAATGCCTAAGCCAATGGCAGCTCACCCCATCGGGCAGACCCGCAGCCGCAGCCGCAGATTTAATAACTCGGTGAACATCCACAGGACTCAGAGCTTTTCCGGTACGGGAAGCAAAGGCTGGCTCACCCGCAGTCCCCCGATCGGCATTGAGTAGTTCCCACAGTGCGGGCGAGATACCAACCCGTCGCGACTTCCCGCCCTTGCCATAGACAGAAATCTCACCCGCCTTGAGATGCTTCCAGCACAATCCGCACAACTCGCTGACGCGCAATCCCGCCTCATACATCAGCCTCAGCATCAACCGATCGCGCCCAGGCGCAGCTGCATCGATGAGAGCCGCGACCTGTGCCTCACTCAGAATCCTTTCCTGCAATGTATCCGGCGGAGCCGCCAGCAAGAACCGCTTGCCAGTGGGCGATCGACGGATAGGGGAATCATCCTGCTCAATGACCCAATTGAAAAACGCCTTCAGGATATTGAGGTGTTTCACCCGCGTCGTATGGGCACAGTCCAGCTCATCTAACCATGACCTAATATCCCGCAGCCCGATCGCCTCCAGGCCCCGCTCGCTCATCGCCTCAAAAGATTGCTTCAAAGTGTTCGAGTAGGTGACAGCAGTTTTTCCGGTGTAGTGGTCGAGGAATCGATCGCCCCAATTCTCCAGAGTGTTCACGAGATGAATGTAATAGTAGAGTGCTACTATCATGCTCCCAAACAGCTAGAAGCCGCATTCTTCCGTTGTCAATCTTTAAGGTGCTATCAACTCAGGTGATCGTCCCTTTACGCGCTTAATTCGTCATCCCTGCGACTAATCATTTTATCCCTATCTCTCCGCTGAAATACTCGTTCTCACAGCCTTTCAGTTTTTTATTTCATAACGTAGTTAAAGTTGCGTATCAAGTTCCTGTTCCTTCTTTTACCGATTGTTATTAATAATATAGGTACTGTTGAACACACTATGACTTGAAGTTCTAAACACGCCTCACTTGTCTAGAATTATCTTCAAGGACAAAAAGTTATGAAATTTATTCTGCTACCCGTATTAGTAGCACTTCCTCTAGTAGCGGTTCCTGCTCATGCCGCTGAATTGCTTTTTAACCCTAGAGAAATTACAGTTGAACTTCTGATTCAAGGACAATCACCGACGTTGGTCATTGCTAATGATGTCAATGCACGGATGTTACCAACACTAAGAGGTAATGGAGGAGCTCCTTTCGCTCGATTATCCCGCAATGACGAGGTATACGTCCTTGGTTGTGAGGGCTTTGCAGAAAACCATTTTTGGGTTCAGGTTTATATTCCCCAACTGAAAGAAACAGGCTATGTCGCAGCTGAATTTTTGCAAAACAATTACAATCACATCTGTCAGTATCGAAGATAAGTGTACAGTGACTTCTTATTTGTCGTAGAGACACATTAGCGTCGTTCAAAAAGCAAAGCTAAATCTGGCTTACTTTTCTACCTAAAGCCAGATTGGCAATCCTGATGGTCGGATGCTAAATCACTGAGCGAACTCGCTCAGTGATTTAGCAACAAAAAAGGTTTTGTTCAGCGACATGGATTCGTCTCAATGTCATTTATTTTGACACTGTACAAATAGCTACAACCTGAATATTTCGCGCTACGTCAGCACGGCTCAGTTGGAAGAATCGGTTGATTTACAGGCCGTTCATAGCAAGTTGGTTTCATTGGAGCAGAAGATTGAGTCCGCACGGGACAAGCACAATACCTTCCTCAAAGAGCTGGGACTGCCGTTGTTGCCTTAACGTGAACCCTGTGAGAGTTATGTCTAGTTGGCTCAGGCGCATTTTGGGCGATCGCATAACCAAGCGTTGGTGCGGACGACGCGCAGATTTAGGTCAAAGTTCAAGGTCATCTGCCGTGCATAACTTCACTGTTACCACTTTTATGATTCCCGAAAATGACTCTTTCTAACAATGTGTCCAGTAGGATTAATGCAGTAGAGCAAGTTTCGGTGTACTACAACAATTCGCTCAACACTTATTCTCAGCAAAGCTTTAAAACGACAGTTAGATCTTCTCGCAAACCTAAAAAACAAGGGGATGAAACAGGAGACGTGCAAAATCATGCAGAACACTGACCATATCACTCTGGTAAATCTTTCTCGATGTTAGAGGCAATCGCCTCTAGCTCCATCTCTAACTGCTCTATAGATGGAAGGCTCGTCTGAAGCCCCCCAGGTAGTTCATGAGTTGCCACTGCGATCGGAGTGTTCAGGTTTCGCAGAGCATATTCTGCCTTCGTCTTTCGCTTAGATTTACAGAGGATCAGTCCGATCGTAGGGTTATCAGTGGGGTGGCGTAAAAGGTCATCTACCGCCGACACATAAAAATTCATCTTGCCAGAGTATTCAGGCTGGAACTCGCCCATCTTCAGGTCGATCACTATAAAACAGCGTAGCTTGAGGTGGTAGAAGAGCAAGTCTAGGTAGAAATCTTCCCCGTCAACCTCAAGATGGTACTGGCTGCCCACAAAGGAGAACCCAATGCCCAGTTCTATCAGGAAGTCCCGGATGTGACGGACAAGTGCCTGCTCAAGCTCGCGTTCCTGCACGTTACCCTGTATGGAAAGGAATTGAAAATTGTAGGGGTCTTTAATTAACTCCTTCGCCAAGTCTGACTGGGGCTGAGGTAGGGTGCGATCGAAATTAGTAATAGCCTTGCCCTGGCGTCCAAAGAGATTGCTTTCAATTTGCCAGACTAAGACATCTCTACTCCAGCCGTTTTCAATAGCTTTTTCTGCATACCAGAGTCGTTGTTCCTGGGTCTTTAGCTTGTCGAGGAGGGCAATGTTGTGCCGCCACGGTAATTTACCAACGCAGCGTTGGTAAATTGCTTCATCTGAGTATGCCTCTGCAAAAGCCTTCATGTAGCCTAAGTTGGAGCGGGAGAAACCTTTGATCTCTGGGAACTCCTTCCGTAAGTCCTTCGCCAAGCGTTCAATAACCCTGGTTCCCCATCCCTCACTCTGTTGCTGTTCAAGAATGGACCGCCCGATCTGCCAGTAGAGATAAATTAGTTCCTGGTTTACAGCTAGTGCCGCCCTTACCCGGGCGGTTCTGATGCGCTCTTTGAGTCGATTTAGAAAATCATCGTAGCCCTGGGGCAGGGAAAGCCGGCGATCGCTCACAAAAGTAGCACTCTGAAAATCTGGATTTCAGTCCCTTATCGTGACACAACCCTGATGTATTTGGCTTAAGATTAGCAGGATTTCAATTAACCAGAGATGCAATCCCTGGCATCATAAAGAGCAAAGAGGTTATCAGAACAGCGATGCTTATTGGCGTTCTAAACAGAAAAGGGGGATGTGGTAAGTCAACAACGGCCGTCCATCTGGCATACTGGCTATCTCAGAAACAGCAACGTGTAATCCTGATCGACTCAGATGGTCAGATGAGTTCTAGTCAGTGGCTCAAGAAGCTAAACATGCCCTCTGTCGTAATTGATGATCCCGATGACCTGTTTGACCAAATCGGAAAGCTGTCTGAGGAGTATGATTCAGTCATTGTGGATTCTCCCTCTGTTCTTGGGGAGCCAGCTAAGTCTGTATTGCTTAGTGTGGATCTGGCGATTGTTCCAGTACAGCCCTCTAACTTAGACTTGCTCTCTGCTAAGGACATTGTGCGCTTGGTCCACCAGGCACAGAAGATTCGAAAGGGTACACCAAAAGCCGCAATGTTCCTGAGTCGTGCTGCACGGGGAACAGTGCTGATGCGGGAAGCTCAGGAAGCTTTAAGCAATACTCAAGGCTTTGCTCTGCTGAATTCTGTAGTTTACCAACGGCAGGCGATCGCTGATGCGCCTGGACAGGCAGCAACAGTATTTACGATGTCGGGAGAAGCTGCAAATTCAGCAGCCAAGGATTATGACAGTCTGTTTGAAGAGGCTTTGAGCTATGGCAAGGCGAAATAATTTGAAGGATGAGTGGCAGTTTGACACTGAGAGCACTACAGATAAGCCAAGCCTCTCAATTAGTTTAATCATCCTCCCACCGAGTCAGCCTCGGCGCTACTTTGATCCTGAAAAGCTTCGACAGCTTACGGAATCTATTCGGCAGCACGGTGTCCTTGAGCCGGTTCTAGTACGACCTTCTAGGAAGAAGGGGACGTATGAACTGGTCGCTGGGGAACGAAGATTTAGAGCAGCCCAGGAAGTGGGACTGACTGATATCCCAGTGATGATTCGAGAACTGAGTGATGAGGAAGCACTACAGCTTGCTCTGGTTGAGAACTTGCAGCGTGAGGATCTGAACCCTGTTGAGGAGACAGAAGGAATCCTTCAACTGCTAGCTCTCAGGCTCAAAATTCCACCGATCGACGTTCCTCCACTCCTGTATAAAATGCGGAATGAGGCGATCGGCACAGTTAATCAAAACGTTTTGATTAACTCAGAAGCTCAGGTAGTTCAGGCTGTTTTTGCTGAAGTAGGAACGATTACCTGGGAGTCCTTTGCAACGACCCGCCTACCTCTGCTCCGGCTGCCGCCAGAAATCCTTGAGGCACTCCAAGGTGGCAAGATCGCCTACACCAAGGCGCAAGCGATTGCTCGTGTGAAGAATGACGACCAGCGTAAAGAACTTTTAGAGGAAGCAATTTCTCAAGACTTATCCCTAAGTCAAATTAAGGATAGGATAGCTATTCTCAAATCCCCTAAGACGAATAATGACAGTGAGCCTTCGTTAAGGAGCCAGATTGATGACGTTTTGCATTTGGCAAAGCGGTCTAAAGTATGGGATAACCCCAAGAAGCAGCGACGATTGGAAAAAATATTGGCAGATCTTAAAACATTAGTTGCTGATGACTGACGTTGAAGCAGAGACTTCTGATTAACAAAGCGATTACACGGGCTAGGAAAATCTAGGATAGTTCAATGTCTAGGCGACTAGAGATAGAAACGATAATCCCCTTTTTCCGCAGGTCACCTAGAGATTTGTAGAGGTCGCCGTCGGTTAGCTCCCAGCGATCGCAAAAAGCAGCCACGTCAATGGCAGGATTGAGCTTACCTGGATAGTCAATCTGGAGAGCAAAGAAGACATAGTCTCGATCGCTCGTTAGAAGTTTCAAGCTGCGAATCCGTAACAACTCTTCCCGGTGAAGCAAGTATTCAGGAGTAGAGGTAGGTTCGTGAGTAGCCATAAAATTTAGTACAAATGTACGATAAGACTACACAAATTATCTCTTGATAGCAAGAGGTAAAGGCAGCAGAGTCTTTTAGATATAAATTGGGGAAACACTGCTGCCATGCTCAGCTGCTACTCCTCCGATTCGCGGTCGTCACCATGCAGCAAATCAGTTGCTTTACCCCCCAGTAGCCCGACGATCGCCCCCACTCCGATCTGCCAAGTTGTCATTGCATTCTCAAAGATGCGGTTTTGGTGGGGAGAAAGATTAGATTGAGATGCCATCCAGAAAGATACGCCTCCAGAAAGCAGCGTCAGGAATAGGACGGTGGAGAAGACTTGCTGGAAAGCAGGGGTAACGTTCATCTTGTGTTCCTCTCAAAACATTTCGTGTTTGCTGTTTTAAGCATCTCGAAAACGTTGGAGCCTATGGTCAGAGGGACTGTTCAGCTTTTTGTCAGAGTGTCAGCCTGACAAATTTGACAAAATTAAGGGAACAGCGTTTAGGTTCAGCTATGGGACAGCGATCGCTCCAAGCATCCGCACAAGGACTTGCAATTCTTAAGAAAGCAATAGAACGAAGGAAGGGCGGACAAACCTATTTGGCAGGAGCAGTAGGTTGCTCCCGCCAAACAATTTGGAGCTTGTTGCAGGGTAATCCCACGGACTGTGACACATTTATGGCGGTTTGCAAGGAACTTGACCGGGACTGGGAAGTGATCGCAGAGCCAGAGACATTAAAGCCCGAAGCTGCTCCTGTTCTTGATGCGCTAGTGCAGGAGGTGCGGCAGCAGGTGCATGCCAATATCCAGAAGCGATGTGGTGAGATGCGGGTTCTAGATATGACTCGTCCGATCGACCTCGACACCATCTACACTGATGTCAACATTCTTCAGGAAATTACCGGACGACGACGGTTAGACCTGGCAGAACTACTGAAGCATTGCAGCCCAGAAGAGTTTGACCGACTTGGCTTTGCCCATGCCCGCCCAGAACGTCGGTCGGGACTGGATGCCGTCGAGGAATTTGATAAATTGCTGCTGCTAGGAAAACCCGGCGCGGGAAAGACTACATTTCTTAAGTGGCTAGCGACGTTGTGCAATAGCGGCACTTTTCAGGGTTTCAGGGTTCCTATCTTTATCACGTTAAAGGACTTTGGGGACAGTTCAAGAAAGCCTGAATTGCTTCCCTACATCAGCCAACGGTGGCAGGAACTAGGGGTTCAGGACTCTCAGAGGGCAGAACAAATCCTCAGTCAGGGACGAGGACTCCTGTTGTTGGATGGACTGGACGAAGTCAGCGAAAGCAGCAGCAAACAAGTATTGCAGGAGATCCAGTCTTTTGCCGATCGTTTTTCTAAGAATGCATTTGTGATGTCTTGTCGGATTGCGGCAAAAGAGTTTACCTTCCAGCAGTTCACAGAGGTTGAAGTTGCCGATTTTAATGATGAACAAATTGCAGATTTCGCGAACCGATGGTTTCAGGCAAAACAGCTCGTAGAGAAGGCAGAGCGGTTTTTAGCAAAACTGAAAGAACAACCTCGCATTAAGGAACTGGCAACCAACCCTTTGTTGCTGACCCTGCTGTGTTTAGTATTTGAAGGGCGAACTGATTTTCCAGCCAACCGCTCTGAGCTATACGAAGAAGGGTTAGATGTTCTCTTAAAGAAATGGGATGGTACTCGCAGTATCGAACGAGAACAGATCTACCGAGAACTTTCTCTTAAACGCAAGGAAGATCTGTTGAGCCAGCTTGCCTTCACTACTTTTGAGCCGGGCAACTACTTCTTCAAACAAAAGAATGCAGAACGGTTGATCGAAACCTATATCCAAAATCTACCGGGTGCTCAAACCGATCCAGAAGCCTTACGGCTTGATAGTGAAGCAGTTTTGAAATCGATCGAGGCACAACATGGGTTACTGGTGGAACGAGCACGAGGCATTTACTCCTTTAGCCACCTAACCTTCCACGAATATTTCACAGCGCGTCGGATTGGGAAACGCGATGAACTCTATCCAGTTCTCCTTTCTCACCTAACTGAAAAGCGATGGCGAGAAGTTCTTCTATTAACGGTAGGAATGGTAGAGGATGCAGATTCCCTGCTGCTAATGATGAAATCTCAGATCGACGAAATGCTGGCAACGGACGAAAAACTTCAGAACTTCCTCGCCTGGGTTCAGCAGAAATCCGGCTCAGTCAAAATGTCTTACAAGCCCGCTGCCATCCGAGCATTTTACTTTGCCCACGCTCCCACCCTCAACTTCGCCCACGCCTACAACTGTGCCCTCACCTTTGACTCTGACTTCGACTTCACCCACGCCGGCAACCCCATCTTCATCCACCGTGACCTTAACGGCGCCCTCGCCCGCGCCCTCAAACGCGACCTCAAACGCGACCTCAAACGCGACCTCGACCGCGCCCGCGCCCTCGCCTTCGACCTCGCCCGCGCCCGCGCCCGCGCCCTCATCGCCCTCGACCGCAACTTCACCCACGACCTTACCGTTGCCCTCGTCCGCGCCCTCACCGTCGCCCTCGACCACACCATCAACCTCATTTTCACTATCGATCACGCCATCAATCACCCTATCGCCCGCGACCTCGCCCACGACCGCGACATCACCGAGGCTATTGACCTTGCCCGCGACCTTGCCATTGCCCGTAACCCCAATCTCGCCCGCAACCCTGACCTTGCCCGCGACCGCAACCCTGACCTTGCCCGCGCCCGGGACCCCGACCTCGTCCTTGCCCGCGACCTTGCCCGCGACCTTGCCCGCGACCTCGCCTACGGCTTTGCCCCCGTTATTGCCTATGTCATTGCCCACGAACCTGTACTCAAGCAGTTCTTTAAGGAATTTCAGGATCAATTTCCTAAATTTCCTAATTCTAGAAAAGGATGGAATCAGTTCAAGAAACGGTGGCAGACCAACTGCTCAGTCTGGTTGAAACAGCTGAGAGCAATCATGATTGAACATTACAATATTGGGCATGACTGGCAGTTCAGCGAAGCGCAGAAGGAACTACTTCAGCAATACTATGATGCCAACAAACTGCTGGTTGATTGTCTCAATAGTGATTGTTATGTTAGCCGAAAGGTCAGAGAACAGATTGAGGAGAGTTTGTTGTTACCTGTGTTTCCGATCGCCTTTGTTCCTCCTGAATAGCAATTTCATTAGTCATCTGCGGTAAGGGTTGGGCAGGGGAGTACGACTGGTTGAAGGATTCCTCCTCTAATGCTGGGGCAAAGTGTGGTGATGGATCACCTGCTGGTCTTGCATTACTTAAAAGCAGGGGAGATCCATCCGCTGTGGCTCGATCGCGCTTCGCTGTCCTTCTATCCAAAATGGCGATCGACTCCTGCCAAGAGAATTGATGCAAACAGTAAACCCTCAGTTTTTCTCCTTCGTGTCCCGGCACCGATCGTGACCAGCGGAAATCAATTTTGATGCCTAGCTGCGACAGAAGCTGATGAATGATTTGCACATCACTCATGTTCTCTGTGATCGTGAGGCTAAGGGCTTGTTTGATCTGGGCTGCCCATTCTCTTGCTTTGCAGGCATACCCATACAGGTCATACTTCGTCCACTCTTTGTGGGGGTCTAGAAAATCAGTTAGCTTCAACCGCTCACGTAACGCTTGACGTAAGGCAGCACTGGAGATGTCCCACGGGCACAACGATTGATTCCACTTCAGTTGATTGTCTAGTGCCTTCACCGTGCGATCGACTGCCACGCCGGGATAGAGCAATTCCTCCAAGCTCCGCAGTTCCCCGCGCCGTCGCCCTTCTTTGTCTGCCAACACATCTTCAACCGTTAGCTCCTCCAGGCAATAAAACTCCTTGAGGTAAAACTTGGCGATCGATCGCTGCTGCTCTGGGGAAACGCTCTCCTGAGCCTCCAGTTGCAGTACTTCGCTAACCGTCAGGTCATCAGCTGCCATAATGCTCTCTGCGTCTAACTGCCGTAACTCATCGCGAGCAATCTTCAGCAGTTCGCCAATGCCACCATTCGATTCTCGGTTCTCGATCGTGATCTGGTTCCCCTCAAAGCGGAGCCGCACGATTAATGCTTCTCGCAGATGCAGCATCGATCGATTCTGAGCGGCAGCAATCCGGCAGTAAAGGTCGAGATGGGGATCAGCTTGCCAGTCGTAAGTTCTGAGGTCTGGGACATCCTCCCGTAGAGATGAGCGGATTAAGCTAACTGTGGCAGAAGTGCGGCTTTGCAGATGTGCTTTTAGCTCTAGAGAATTGGTCGATCGGGACGCTTTGCTGTAGTTGCTGCCCCGTTTCGCACACCATACGACTCGCTCGACTGGCTCCCGGACTCGTCCTAACGCCTGTGCCATATCTGCATCCGTGGCACTGACGCCGCCAAAGATGCCATAGACTCTGGCAATGATGCCCTGCGTTTCGATGCTGACGCCGGTGGACATGGAGGGAGAGCAGATAATGACATCGAACTCACCCTGCTCTAACACGGCATCTGGTTGCTGGATGAACGATCGCTCGATTTCCCCTCCAGATGTTTCCGAGTTAATCACCAGTACGCGCAGCCCTGGAAACTGCTGCTGGATCGTCCTGGCCAGTGCCTTGGAGGTTGCTTTGCTGTCTGTCGCGACAAACAGTACCTTACCGGATTCAATCGTGCTGATGTCCTCTAGTAAATCTGCCATGATTGCCGTGCGATCGGGGCATTGAAGCATTCTGACTGCATACCCTTGCGGCTGGTAATCATTGCGGATCAGGAAGACCGGGTTTGCATCTTCCCTTAACGCCTTGAGATAGTGCAGCGTGGCATTATCCAGATCGGCATCCGCAACAATAACCCGGCGAGCGACTCGAATTAATTGCCGGAATCGTGCCAGCAGGGCTGGGCGTTTGCCATCTTTCGCGCAGGTGCTGGAGGTCAGTAGGTGGCGAATGACCTGAACCACCTCGTCAATCACTAGGTCGCAGCCGCGAAATTTGTCGGGATCAATCGCCAGCAGAGAATCGACGACAAAGCTGACCCGGAGGGTGTAGGCAGAGCCAGAGATAAATTCCCCGTTTGCTTTGTCCAAGTCGCCGATATAGTCAAGCTTCAGCCGTTGGCTAAGGGAACGTTGGAGCGATCGCCGGTGTCCTGCGGAGAGAACTCTCTCCAAGCCCTCCACCTGACCCGCAATCCACTTGGTCTTGCCCGTTCCCTTGGGGCTGCATAGCGCGATCAGACCTTCAGCGGGAAGGCGTTGCAGATCCAGGGTAGATAGGTCAGCGGTCTGTAGCCGGATGGCAGGCGTCCAGGTTAGCTGCTGGGATAACTGCTGCCAGATGCGCCAGTGTTCGAGTGGAAGTGCTTCAGCATTCGCTTTTTCCCAGGCTTCAGCGCCGCAACTTACAATCAGGTCATCAATGCCCTTGCCGTCCTTACCGCTCCACTGAGCGATCGCTACGGTTCCATTCGTTTGATGCAGCAGTCCGCCAAAGCGAGACAAAGCGACATTCACCCGCTGCCGCGTTTTATCCTCCGCGTCCTGGTCGAATGCCAGCACATGCGGTCTGCCCGTCTGACAGAAGCGCAGGACATCGGCAATCAAAGCCCGATCGCCAAGCGCATCCTTGGAGTAACCGCCGTTTACACCGTAAAGCGCGATCGCCACATAGCCCAGGCTGAGGAGAGCGAGGGCTTTCTTGCCGCCTTCCGTCCAGACGATCGGCAGTTCAGGATGGTCAGACAGCCAATCCCAGAATGAGCCGTCTAGGGGCACTTCTACGCGGTAGCGATCGGCGATTCTTTGGCGGATGGCGGGTGGAAGGTCGGGCAAAAAGGCTCTTGAACCATTGCCAACCGGGGTTTCATACTTGCAGCCCTTCCCTTTCGGGTCCACCCTAGGCTGACCGAGCTTTGCTTGCCAGCAGGAGTAGTCCTCATTCAGCAGTAGTGCCGCGACCGTTGCGATCGGTTTATTAATCCAGAAGCGAGTGTATTTCCAATTCAGCGCGTCATGGATGGGTGTTTCCAGCACTTCCCCCCGCTCATAAATGAGGTCGGGCACGACTCGCACCGTGGCAGAAAACAGGACTGGGTCGATCGCGCTGCCGTGGATGAATTCTTGTGCGATCGATTCACGGAACTGTTCTAACGAGATAGGAGGTTGAGACTTTGCGTTGTTTTCTTCAGACCTTTTCGACAATGACAAATTTTGAGATGCAAAACCCTGTGGAGACGAGGATGACCTCGCCCCAATCGATGAAATATTCATAGTGACGTTCTTACTCTTTAGTAAATGTGTTGCTTGATTTGCAGGTTCTCCGGTGACTTGGGGGTGAGTGTTGAAGCGGTTCCCCATCAAACTTGAGAAAAATTGCAGCAACCATTGGCGCACCGATCTGGCAGTGTGCTATCTTTGTCTCAAGTCTGGGTGATTTTTAGACAAAAAATCCCCGCCGCTGAAAGACTTACTTTTTCAGCGATTCAACCCCCCAGGGGGACTTATGAAAAACCAAATAGACCGTTTAAGAACTAAAAGCCGCTGGTATTGAGATTGGCCCCTCGTGACCAGTGGTTTTTGCCTTTCTGCTACTGGTTTTTATTTGTTTGAGCATTGGTTCGCTAGTTTTACCTCCTTGGCTGAGTGGACAAACTTGGTTATCTAGTAGCACTCGACCGATCGGGTTGAGGCGCGACTAATGTGCAAAGTATAGATCCGATCGGCGTTTGAGAGAAAATTGATATCTCTGAGGCGGCAGGGTTAGGGGCTATATCTACTGCACAGATTGCAGTGGCTCATGACTTGTTGATCGGTCACATCCTGGTTCCTCACTTACCGATGAAGCGGGAGACATCGATTGATACGTCTGGAAAGGCGACCGGATGAATAATGCCTTGCTCCAGCATTGACGCTTCCTGATAGTCCCCATCGTCAGGTACTCGAAAGACAACCAGCTTCATCTCACGCAGGTTGACGACCCAATATTCCTGGATGCCATCAGTGGCGTAAGTTCTGCGCTTAACCTCTAAATCCTTCTCCAAGCTGGAGTTCGAGAATTCGATCAGCCAGAAAACGTTAGACGGATAAGGATGATGTTCGTCGTATTCATCCTCCAAGGGCTGCACAACTGCAATGTCTGGTTCTGGCTCTGACCTGTCAGATAACGTAATGGGCTTCCCCTCTCGAATTTCTACCCGCTCACCGAGCAGCCGTCTCAGATAGTTAGCCGCTTTGGTACTGCGGTTTGCATGAGGTATCCCCTCTGGCGGCATCTCCACAATCTCTCCATTCAGCAACTCCACATGGCGATCGTCCAGGATGCCAGCATCAATCATGCGGTGGTAGTCGTGAACTGTCCATTTAGCGGTAGCGACTGTCATGGCGGTTCTGTCCTACTGAGATTTCTAGTTTTCTGCGGCATCAGCTTGAACGTGCCTCACTTTCCTGCTTAATCTGGTCGAGCCGTTCTCGAATCAGCACTCGAATTTTTGACGAAAGCGGCAGCTCCCGCCACGCAGCATCGTCACGACACTCTTCAATTTCCTCCCTCATGTCGTTGATATCGACAGGGATTCGACCTTTCTGCGCCACTGAATCACCTAGTACGTTTCCTTCCATAAGTCTATTCCTCCTGTTTCTAAAGATCTCGTTAGGAATCAAATAGATCCTACTTGACTCTATTAGAGTCTACTGTGTTAGTATCCAGTTATGCAACCGGATAGCTCAAACCGGATAGCACCAGATAGAAGACAGGACATACCGGATAGGTGGAACCGGATAGGTAAACGACATTCACTGGATAGCTGTATGGAGGCACTAACCCCAGACCGAGAAATAAGCGGCATGACGATTGCTGACTTGTGGATTGAGATTCGCATCGCTTGTGGGAGTGCCCCCGGACGATCGCAGTTTTACGAATGGTTGCGCGCAAGCGGGGAAGGGGTTCGGTCTGCCGCGCAGCAATTCTTAGAGGGGTTGAGCCGACATACGGGCAAAAAAGTGCAAGATGGGCTGGAAAGCTTTACTCCAATTGCTGTTCGTCCAATGGAATCGGTAAGGGAATCGCCGCTTCCAAGGGTAAAGGGATCTGCTTAAAATCAATCACATAATCGCCATAACGCTTGAGGTGACGGGTGATGTAGGGACTCAAGGTTTTGAGCACGGCGCGGTCTATCTTCATGCCCTCTGCACTCAATGTTTGGATCGCTAATGAAAGATCTACTGTATTTTGCAAGATCACCGCATTAGCCACCAGGTCCAGATATTTCAGTCGTTTCTCCTGCTCCTCCGGGTCGTTGTCCGTGATCACCCCCTGCTTGCCAAAGAAGAGCCAGTCTACAAAGCGGTTATAATCCTCGACAATATTGGTACAAGCCGTGATTTGACGGCGTAAGCCCACATCCGAAATATAGCGCAGTAGAAAGAGCGTACGGATGACCAACCCTAACGCTTGAAAAGCTTGGTACAAACGATTTCTCCGACTGTAGCTACCCAATTTGCGGAGCAAGGTTGACGGTAGCACCTTGCCTGCCCGGATGGATAAGGCGACGCGGATCATGTCTTGCCAATGCGTTTCAATCAAGGACCAATCAGCCGTACCCTTAAACAGCGGTTCAAGATAAGGATAAAGCTCATCGTGACTGGGCTTGAGGAACGTCAAATCCTTCCAGTTGCGAATCCGCGGCATCAACTTGATGCCCAACAGATAAGAGAGTCCAAACACGGGTGTGGCTTGCCCTTGAGTATCGGCATGGAGGGTATCAGGCTGAATCTCGGAAGTGTTTTTCAGCAATCCATCGAGAATGTAGACGGCTTCCCACACCCCGCAGGTGATGAAGTGGGTGAATAAAGCGATGTACCTGTCCGAAATGTGGTGATAAGCAATTCCCCCATAACCGCCATAGCGGATGTGGTACTCCGATATCAGGTTGTTCTCGTAAATCGCAAACTTACTGCCATCGGCGGCAGCCGTTTTCCCTGTGCCCCAGACCTTAGGTAAATGGAGCTGATTGTAAGCACCAATCAGATCGCGGCTTGCCGCTTCAAGTTTGGTCGCATCCACATGCCGCCGATTCGTGTAAGACAGCATATGGGACGTGACTAAGCCGCGTGTGTGTCGTGCAGTTTGATTGGGACCGAGATTACAGCCATAACCAAAAGTAGTGAGGATGTAGCGCTCCCTTGGCTGTTCCAGCTTCGGTTCAGCCCCAGAAGCGGGACCAAAGTGACGGGTCCAATGCAGCCAATGTTCGGTGTTGCAGAGAATATCCAGGATGCTCCGCTCCGGCAACTGCTCCCAAATCGCCGCTTCCAGCGTGTCCGCTCCGGGTGGTTTGGGCAGTGTCTTGATCCGTTGCAAGATAGGGACACCTTGGGGCGAGAGGTTAAACTGCTCCGAGACTTGGCAAGCCTGGTCTGCTTGCCGTGCGGTTGCGGTTAATTGTGTGTGCAAGGCTGCCACAAACTGGTGCGCCTGAGCGGGCAAGCTGAGTTCAGCACAGTACTGCGCGAGCTGCGATTCACATTCGTGCAACGGGAGCAGTTGTTCACGAAAGTCAGCATAGCTCTCTGAACCCAGGACACAGGCATCGCCCGTTTTTAAGTCCAGTGCCAGATAAGTGAAGATGCAAACTTCTAACGGTTGCCGTGCCAAACGCTGGTCTTTTCCTGCCCCATCAACCACTAATTGTCGCCAGAGATTGCTGCTAAAGGAGAGATCCAACCCAGCCGGGAACCATTGACTCCGACGATGTTCCTGACTCAAGATAAACTGCACAGCCTCAACGAGAGACTGATCTTGGCTGGTGGAACGAATGTCGAGCGAGCGCACCAATTGGAACAACTGCTTCCGGTAATGTCGATAGAAGCGCCACAACAGCGGTCGGTAGTTGTCACTGTTGTAGCTAGCGATCTCCTCACATTGCAGCAGCAGTTGTGGCGCACCCCCATGAAGTTCCAGAACGGCTTGCACCTGCTCACCCAAAGTTGTGGCGCTTTCCGGTGCCACAGCAGCAGTCAGCACCTTGGCATACTGCTCCAGTAGCGTTTTGGTTTGGCTTAGGTGTGACTCGCGCAGTTCCACCAATCGGGCTTTTGCCTGTTGCTTAAGCCGCTGCATCCGCTTGAGAAACATCTCCACTAGGTGATCACGGGTTTGGACTTGGGCTTGATAAAGCAGGCATAGTAAGAGTGTGCGGCGCTTTTGGGGTTGATGCTTGCTCAACTCAGCACTATCAAGGGCTTTGGCTTGAGCGGCAAAAGACTGTCGCTTAGTACTGGGTAGTTCTTGTAGCAAGCGTTTTGCATCCCCAAAGGTCATGCGCTGGTTAAACTTCGTTTGTAATTGTGTTAGGTGCGCGAACGTGGCGCTTTGGGGAGGCGCTTTGAGCAAATTGAGGGAAGCCTGGGTTTCGGGCGTTTCACTCAGCAGTAGCTGATCCAGGTAGGTCTGCTCCTCTGCTGATAGACCCTCTGAAATTTGTTGAAACAGTCGGCTATTGATCGTTGAGCGAACATGACTGACGAGATGATCCAAGGTGCTGAAGGCAGGCAGCTCATAGCGGTCTTTGATCAGCAATTCGACCGCTACATTAATCAAATCGGCGGGGTGATCCTTGGTGAGCGCCGCGGCGGCAACTTGGTCGCGCAGGTAGGCTTGAGCGTTTTGGTCATAGGGTTTGATCTCCAGATAGCGTCGAATCGCGACTTGGTAGTGGCGGAGTGAGCGCAGTGAGGGTTGCGCTGCAATCTGGTCGCGCAGGTTCAAGCAAGTGCGGAGATGCTGGATGAGCCTCGCTGGAAGCTCGCTCAAGGCGGGGAAATAGCCCAGCCGTTGAAACGCTTTCAGGAGCACTAAGACGCTCAGTTGTCCACGTTTGCTGCGCGTATGTGCTTGCGCGAAGGCAACCTCAGAGACAGTTGGAGTAAATTGTTCAGCCAGTTCTTTGGGCGTTGGGGAGCTTTTGAACGTAGGATAGGCAGTCCGTTCGAGGGTGG
This sequence comes from Leptolyngbya sp. ST-U4, assembly GCF_039962215.1. Classification (NCBI taxonomy): domain Bacteria; kingdom Bacillati; phylum Cyanobacteriota; class Cyanophyceae; order Leptolyngbyales; family Leptolyngbyaceae; genus Leptolyngbya; species Leptolyngbya sp. ST-U4. The sequence continues at coordinate 9,233 of NZ_JAMPKZ010000034.1, read as the reverse complement.
TCATCCTAGGGAGCCAGTGCGCAAGGGAATCCTGTGAGGATAAAGCCTGGCTTGTCGCTTTTGCCAGAGCGTTGCTCTCACAAAGCACTGTCCTAAACTGAGATTGACAGTCTCATAAAGGCAGTGGACTAAAATTGGACTCAATTGCCGTTTTGTAGTATGTCAAAACGCCCCAAACTCGTGAGACGGAAAGGCAGTTCAGCTCATCCCTAAAAAAGCTAGAACCGATACGTTGCAGAGGTTATAGGTCAGTCTCATGATTTTGCACTGCTGCTCGTACGGCAGCAGTCCCAATACTCAGCCTCACTTCGACAGATGCTCTGAAACTCAACCTGGATAAAGCTTTTCAGCCTATGTTGCACTTTTTTGCCCGTATGTCGGCTTAACCCCATTTAAGTCGTCTAGAAATTCAGATACTGGATTGACACCGGTAACCAATAGGTAATCCCTAGCGCGAGTGCAGGCGACGTAAAGCAGGTGTCGCTCTGTGTTGTAGACTTCCTCCAACTCTGACTCGTCAGTAATCGATTCAATCCGCTCTTGGAGGGGAATGACCTCATCATCACAAGCCATTACCGCGACTGCCCGGAACTCCAGTCCTTTAGCTAGGTGCATTGTGCTGACTGCGATACAACCTTCGGCAAAGGTAATTTGATCGTCTAGTTCAACTGGGGTAATACCTGCCTGTGTAATGGCAGCGATCGCTCGTTTGATTTGGGGTTGGTCTCGTACAAATACGCCAATTTCTTCAGGGTGAATGCCGGCGGTGAGGCGATTAGCAATCCACTCTCCAACTGCTTCAATTTCGGTTTCTGGGCCATCGTAAATTTCAATGACAGGAGCAGGTCCGTCGAAAACTGAGACCGTACTTTGTCGTTGCTCCAGATTGCCATCGACATCTGCTATTTCTGTGGGAAGCAATCGATCGGCGGATGATCGGATCTGGTGCGAGGTGCGGTAGTTGATGGTCAGTATTTGCGATCGTCCGCGAATATCAACTCCTAATGACTTCCAGGAGAAGGGTTGCTGGAAAATCCGCTGTCCTAAATCTCCGGTAAAAAATAGGCTGTCTGGGTGTTGCTTGCCGAGGGCTGCCAGGAATCGTAGTTCAGCAATGCCCATATCCTGAGCCTCATCTACGACGGCAAATTCAAAGGGGTATTTTCCGGTGTCAATCAGATGTTGTGTGACTTGACCAAAAAGGCTTGACCAGGTGAGGAGTTGCTGCTGGTCTAGCCAGGTGAGAAGTTGCTGAAACACTTGCCAAAATAGTTCTCGCTGCTTTTCGCCTAGACGAGTTTTTCGTCCCAGTCGGGGAACATCTCGGTAGGACTCCCAATTGCCCAGTTGCCAATCATCGACCACATTGTTCCACTCTCCCCAAAGGAAGGACTCTGTAAAGCGCAGATTAGGGACTTGTTTAGCAAGCTTGAGCAATTGCGATCGTACCTGCCTAGGGTCGGCAAGATGAGGCGTACCAAAGGTGTCGGTATAGAGTTTTCGGACAACCTCTTGAATGCCACCGACCTGAATTCGGTCGAGCAGGTCTGGCTCGTTACTAGCTAAGCGATGGAGCTTGATCCGCAGGGCATTTGCCAGGGCTGGGGAAAAGGTGGTAAGCAACAGTTGAGCCGTAGGATGCTGACGTGCTAGAAAGACGGTACGATGTAGCCCAACGATTGTTTTGCCTGTCCCGGCAGAACCTGAGACGCGAACGGGGCCGCTGTAGTCTCGTTCCACCAGTAATCGTTGTCCAGGGTGCAGAAATACAGTCCACTTCTCCCAGGGGTATGCTAACGCCCGTTCCAGTTCAGCCACGTTGCTCATGATCCGGAAACGACGCTGAGCATCAGGGTGATCGAAGGGATTGATATCGCTAGGTACAGGAATGGGGCGTTGGGGTTTGCCTCCGGTTGCCAGTTCTAACAGGGCTTCAGTTGCTTCTTGAGGTAAGTGATCAGCGATGTCGAATAAGGTGTTTTCCGTGGCTTGCTTAACGTCCTTGAGCCACTCAGGTGGAATACCATAGCTCAATAGCTCGTCATCAGAGACATCAGCAAACAGTAGGGGCTTTGGGGTACTTACAGCAGGTTGTTGAATAGGTTGCTGAATTACCACCTCTTCGATTGTTTCGCGGATCTCGACTAGTTGGGCGGCTCCAGTTTTGGGATGGCGTTCAATTTTGCGACGGCTTGCCCAGATATAAGCATCATTGTGATGGGCTACATAGCAGAGTAGCAGGCTATTGTCAGTTCTATGGACAATCAGGCGAATGTCCATGTTGACGCTGACCGACCAGAAGTTGGGATCTTTAGCGCGGTCGAGTTTATGGAATCGCATTCCTGTACTGGCTGGGTTGAGTTGCAGATCGAAGGCAGTAGTTTTGACTGCTTTCTGTTCCTGCCCAGTGAGTTTGACCAAACTATTTGTGAAAGTGTCAGCGATGCGGAATTCCATCTTTAGAATAAGCTTCAACTAATGGGCAGCGTTAACAGTATCAGTATTGTTGTCCTGCTCTTTAGAAGGTAAAGCCTGCTGATTTGAATAGCCATCTTGTAGGAATGTAGTGTCAGAAGTTTCTAAAACAGCAGCAGAGGTAAGAACTGTATTTGGATTGCTGTACGAAGGATACATTTGAGTTGAAGCATTTCTTCTAGGAAAGAACCGTTCAAACAAAAAGCCAAAAGCGAGAAGCGCAACAATAATAACCTCTCGCACTCTTACGCCAGCACGTGCGCCCTTAATCTCATCCGCCAATTCCTGATTTCTCTTTTCAAGTTCTTCTAATCGTCCAGATGTCCTACCTATTTCTGCCGACTGCTCGAAAGTTTGCACCCTCATCTGCTCGGTTTCAGTCTGAATTTGCTTCGCCTGATTTAGCGTTTCTTCCGCTTCGGCTTGAGTGGCATTACGTCCGAATAAACCTAATTTTCCTTCTAATTGACCAACCCTTTTTTGTAGCAGAGTAATTTCAGATCTGTCCTGGTCATGTTGCTTGAGGAGCTTTTGATTTTCAACCTGAAATTGTTCATATAAAGGTTTGTATGCGGCTCCCTCTCCTGCCCCTGCTTTGTAACCCGCATCATAACGACTATTCCATGTGGTTAGAAGTACAAAAAAAATAGCTATTGAAGCAAGTGTTATTGGGATGATAGTGGTCCAATTCCAGCCTTTGACTTTATCGACAAAAGGTAAACGTGACCACCAGTTTTCTTGCTTTGAATTTCCCAAGTTCATCTCAATACCTTACCTCAATTAATCCACCCTAAATACCTTCATCACCTCATCCCCCAAGTGATTAATCACCTTGACGGCAATACGACCCGATTTGGGTTTGTTAAAAGGGCGTGAGGTATTGCTATTTAGAGTTCCCCAGCCTTCCTCATCGATCTCAGCTTTGAGGGTTGTTTTGAGGGCTTTGTAGGGGTCACTGGCTCCGAGGAAGTAGGCGTGGCGGACGAAGAAGCTTTCTTCGTTGTAGTCGGTGTCGATGAACCAGCAGGCAATCTCATCAGCATTGCTGGAGCGGACATCACCGGACTGGGGATGAAACACATCGACCCCGTGGATCTTCACCTGAATCTGCCCACCCTCAACTTCGTCAATGTCGATGTCTGGCTCTCCAAAGATGACAAACAAATTGCCTGCCCCAGTGTTCTTCAGTGCATCTGCCATGTGGAGGTCAGCGTTCATTCGGGCTTTGAGAACAGGGATGCGTCCTAGATTGCTAAACTCAGTAGAGTGGGCATCGTAATTAAAGGCACAGGCGATTAACACATCAAACCCAGCGTCGCCTGCTTCCCGTGCAGCGGCTACTAAATCAGGACGGGTGACTGTCCCAAACTCTGGACCAATGAAAATGCCTGCCCGTTTTTCCTTCTCGCTTTCCCCTTCAACGTAGCGACCTTCAGCGCAGATGTATTTTCCAGGCCAGCCAATGATGGTTGTGAAGTTGAGCTTACCTTCTTTGTGCGCCTGCTGCACTCCAGCGGTCTTGAGGTTTTCTAGGATGACATTGGCAAAGTCGGCAGCGTTAGTGCTATGTTCAGGGGTCTTTGGCTGGCTGGGGTCTACCAGTTCATCCTGTTCATTGACTACCAGCACGCGATGAGGTGAGAGACTTTCTACGGTGAACGGACCCGCTACCCGCACAGTAGATTTGTCCTCATAGGGTTTGTCGTAAAGGAACTCTTGGTCAGCCTTAGCGGCAATAGAGGCATCAATCTCCTTCTGTCGGGCAATTCGCTGCTGCCACCAGTCTCCATGCAGTTGCTTTGCTTTGTCTGACCACTTCTGCTCTGCCTCACGAGGAATTTCCCATTCTTCCCAGGTTTTGTCCAAATCGGCATTGAGAGCAGTGCGTAACGGCTCTAGTTTCGTCTGGTAGGTATCCCAGATGATATCGATTTCAGCGTTGTTGGCAATGGACTTGAGGGTGATGTGGGGCACGCGATCATAGACAAAGCCCTGGCGGATGTTGCCGTAGGTAGGAGTTGCAACAGGAGCCGTGCGGGTAATTTCGGCTTCTTTTTGCTGCCCTGCTTTGGAGTCTGCCAGCAGGTAGTAGGGATAGCGGGCACCCATGATGCGGGCACGGGCGAGAGCGAGGGCAACGCGGGAGGTGTCGATGGTGATCCAGCGTCGTCCCCAATGTTCAGCAACGTAGGCAGTGGTGCCACTGCCACAAGTGGGATCAACGACGAGATCGCCGGGGTCTGTGGTCATGAGGATGCAGCGTTGGATAATCTTAGGGTGAGTTTGCACTACATAGGTTTTTGTTTCACCAAATCCTGCTACTGTATCTGCCCAAGTGTTTAAATAGCTAATACATGGAAAATCATCGTAGTAGAGCTTGTAGTAGAGTTTTGTTCCTAAAACAAAAAGTCGATCTGCTCGATCCAGGCATCTTAAGCCGTTTTGATTGGTTCGCCAGCTTTTTCTTCCCCTTGGATAAAAGTCTTTGCCATTAAAGGGGTAATTAAACATACAAGAAGGTGTGAATCCCGAGGATTCAAGGACAGATCTCTTAAAAATACCCTCGGTATATTTCTGATCAAGAAGATTAGGATCTATTTCTTCATGTCCCCAATCCGTTTTAAGGAACTTGAATTCTTTATTCCCATCAAAAGCTTTTTTTCGATAAAGATTTCGGTACTTTATCTGTTCTAAGTCCTTAGAATACCAAAGAATAAAATCAAAAACAGATTCTAATCTACCTGACTCAAGAGGAGTCATTGACTGAAAGTTGATTTGTGAGACAAAGTTTTCGCTGCCAAATATCTCATCAAGCAAGGAGCGTACTCGATGTACATTCTCATCCCCAATCTGCACAAAAATTGAGCCGCTATCGGTTAACAAATCCCTCGCCACCGTTAACCGATCACGCAAATACGTTAAATACGAATGAATCCCATCTCGCCAGGTATCCCGAAATGCCTTCACCTGCTCTGGTTCGCGGGTAATCTGCTCCTTATTCCCATCCTTCACATCGCGGCTAGTTGTTGACCACTGAAAATTAGAGTTGAACTTAATGCCATAGGGCGGGTCGATGTAGATACACTGCACCTTACCCCGCAGCCCTTCCCGCTCTGCCAGGGATGCCATCACCTGAAGGCTATCGCCCAAAATCATTCGGTTTGTCCAGTTGGCATCGTGTTGGTAAAAGTCTGTGCCCGTTGCCTCTTTAGACAGCCCATCAAAGTCGGCAAACAAATCGAACCCTAGTTGTTGTGGCTGGTTTGTTTCGGCTCGAACCTGACTCTGACGCAGCAGATCATCCACTAACACCTTGGGATGTACCTTCTCCTGGATGTAGAGCGGTGGAGCACTGACCACCAGGTCTGACCAGTCCTGTTCATCTTTGCCCCGCCAAACTAGTTGGGGGTCTAGGTCACGATTGCGGCGCTCATACGCTACCCGCACTGGGCTTTTCTCCTCCTCTGCCATGACAGACTGATACTCTGCTGTGGGAATATTCTTGCGCTTTGCCTCTTCGTGTTTGAGGGCTTCGACTTTTTTGGATTGATTACTGGAGTTACGTGCCATCAGGTCTATTCCCTACCAATTGTCTTCAAGGTTCGTTTCGTAATCAGTGAACTTGCTATCTGTTTGTCTACCTCGAAAGCACAGTGTTGAACCAAATGACAGCAGCTTCCCCTTCCTTCCGGGCGACATCATGTACGGTTCGACTATGGCGAATGCCATTACGAAGTTCTGCTAGTTGCCCAAATTTGGCAGCAAGCGACTCTTTGGTAGAGAAGCGCTCTGAGAAACGAGACCACAGATTTGTGTTTGTAATCGTGTCTTGTAGCTCTCGCAGGTCGAAGAACTCTAGCTGCCCCGCAAGAGTTGTATAGGTTTCTACGTCTAATGCAGCATTTTTCCTGGCTGCGCTATGGATGCGTTCATCCACCTTTTGCTTAATATGTCCTGGCACAAGGGAGCTATCCCCCTCTAGCGCTTCCTGTATGAGCCCCCGCAGTGAGAGTTCTATTTGTTCGATATGCTCATCTAGCTCCCTCAATGGGGGCGATAAATCTAGCCGTTCCTTGATCAGTAAATTTTCAATCGCAAGTTGTAACGTGCGCTGCCGCTCCGCAATGAACTCTTCATAGTCATCTGGCGTAAAGGGATGACGCAGCAAAATCGCCTGAGCCACAGGTGAAATAAAGTGCGATTCGAGAATGCTCCGCACAGCCTTTTCTCCGTTAGCTGCGATTAGCTCCGGTAGATAGGCATTGGGAAGGCGATCGCCAATCACATCCCGGTTTGTAGCAGCCGCTAATGGCGTGCGATTGAGAATTGTATGGATCGCATTGCCTTTAAGATGCTTGGCTCCCCACGATGCCGGAACAATGTGATGATCGTCTAAATCTCCAGGCTGGGGCACATTACCTGTAAACCAGTCTCGTGCTCCTTGAATAACTAAAAGGTTGAAAATACCGTTATAAACTGACGAGCCACGCTTGGTCTCTCGTCTTAAGTCCAGGTTTCTGAACCGAGTCTTAAACTCTTGAATGAGTGTTGGCTCAGCCGTTTCGTCCTGAAACCATGCCTTCATAGCGAGGAAATCTCGAGCGCTAGTTGACTCAACGGAGCCAGAATAGCGATTGGTAAAAACAGCTGCCCAATACCAATAGCGAATTTTCCTTTGTGCCTCTAGCTTTTGTCCCACAGGCAACGTTTTCAGGTATGACTGCAAGGCCGAGAAAACTGGCAAAATCGCTACATACGGCAAATAGCTGGAGGAGATCACGCCAAACTCCTGAGGATGGCGCAGCAATTTAATAGCCTCTTCTAAGGCACTGACTGCCAGATCCCAATGTTGCTGGAAATCCGCTGTATCAGCAATGAGCACTTCTTTACGACGACTACCATCAGGTGCTCGAACAGGTTTCTCTTGCCCTGGCAGTAGGAAATAGAGATATTTGGGTGAACAGTAGGACTGCCGAAGAATCGACATCACCTGAAGAATGTAGACATTCATCTTTTCCGTGTCGATGAACTCCAGACAAGGAGAGGCATCTCGCCACATCTGCTTGAGTTGTAAGCCCTTAGGCTTGAGCAGGGCATTAATCAGATCGAAGACATCCAGACGGATTCCTTTGCTGTTGATTTGGGTAAAGATATCGCAGACCCTATCGACACCTAGATCCTCGTCTAGCTCAATATACGAGATTTGATATTGCTCAGTAAGGCTACGCAAGTGTTCACCAAACTCCCGTGCATTTTCGGCATGACGGGATGCCAACTGAGCCTTGCCCGAATCGCCTGCGGCTTCTGCTGCCGCTGCCTCATCAGTCCAAAACTTCACATAGCCCTGTACCCAATTAGGTAAATCCCATCCACCGGCACCGATGATGGAGAGTGGAAAGATATGCTCTGCAAATTGAGTGCGTTGGTCATCAAATACCTTTGCCCAGCGTCGCGTTCGGGGTTGGTAGTCAAACGCCTCATCGTATTCCTCAGCTATGAAGCGATCGACTCGGACAAAGTAAAGGAAGCGATTGGCACGGTTGGGTAACGGTTTATCAGGGGCGACAAAAGCATAATACATAGCCGTTAGACGCTGCTGCCCATCGAGGACGATATGATCCTTGCTAGCATTGCCTTGATAACCATAAACAGGCTCACAGGAGAGCGCGTTGAAGTTTTCTGGCTTACCTTTCCAGAGCAAGAGACTACCGATGTAGTAATCGAGAAAAATCGACCGCATCAGATCTCGGATATCCCAAGGTCGCCACTCAAATTCCCGTTGAAAGTCAGGAATGACAAACCGTCCTTCTTTCAGCCTGGAAATGAGCAAGTTGAGGCTGATGTGATCCGGCTTTTGAGCATTTCTCATTTACGCTATCTCTCCAGATTGCAGGCTGATGGCTGCTTGAACGACACTGTTGAATTCCGACTCAATCTCAAATACGGCTGTAAACTCTGCGAACGCCCACCGTCCAAAACTACCCAAGTTATTCACGCCTGGCACCCAGTAATTCCGCATCGTGCTGGCTTTCTCCTTGGCATCTTCACCGCGATAGCCCTTAATCTCCACAATCAGGTTGAGTGGGTCAGGATGCCCATCATCTACCAGCACAATGAAATCTGGTAGGTACTTGCGGGCAGTGGAGCCATACAGGTAGGGAACCTCAAACCCCAGGCTTTGGTTTTTGACATAGGCTTTGACCCGTGGGTGGGCTTCTGCTACGCGGCAAAACTCCGCTTCCCAGTCGCTGTCACAGACGACCCAGTTAACCTGGCTGCGGCGTGGGTCTGTTTTCCAGAGGGTAGGTTTTGAAGTGTTGAAGTTGATGGTGGCAGTGCTGCCGGTAGGGTTGTAGGCATCCAGGATTGCCTTAATCGGGCGATCGCCTACGATGGCTTCTGTGATGGCCGCTCTGATGCGGTCGCACGCCATGTCAGCAATCTCTCGATAAATCAACTGAGCTGGATAGGTGCCACCCGTGCAGCGCAGGTAATCTTTCATCCAGAGCCGGGCAATCCGCTTGAGCTGCCCAAACAGATGGATCTTGGGTTCTTCTCCTGGGTCGCGGTATTTGTGATAAATCAGGTGTTTGGTCAGGTTATATAGCACCGTTGACTCCCGGATCTCCTCCAGGTGCTGAACGTTGAGCTCAACTCCTTCACCGATAATGCCTTCATTGCGGGTTCTAGTTGCCCCGACCAGGGCAGGCGTTAGCTTTAGCAGTGAGTCTTGGGTAAACTGGGCAGTCAATGCGGTA
>NZ_JAMPKZ010000033.1:0-40129 GCF_039962215.1 Leptolyngbya sp. ST-U4 | reverse complement strand
AATCGCGAGTGGTCTGTGAAAATGCGTTTGCTGGAGTCAAGCGTTACAATGCGGTGAGCGCTATCTATCGCAATCGAAAAGCGGAGTTTGATGATCACCTTATGCTAACCGCAGCAGGATTATGGAACTTCTACCTGACTGCGGCATAGGAAGAACTTGAAAGGTCGCATTGGCTAGCTCTGTTCTTATTTCCCGACAACTCTAATCAACTTGCAACCCTGCAAACTTTGCCAGCCGTGCCAGCACTTGCACTGTGCGTTTACGATTGCGTGAATCAGCAGGTGTAGACTCAATTATCTGAAGTAGCAGTTCTGGGGATAACGGTTCTTCTGCTGGGAGCTTGTTGAATGTTGTGCGATAGTCTTTGTCCCAAGTTGTTTGAGTTTGCCCATTGCGATCGCGTCGGTTCCAGTATGCCTGCTCGTATCGTTCTATCCACTGGGCACAGCTTGTAGATTTTGAGTCAGAATCATCTTCACCACGGAGCCAGTTTGCCCAATCAAACCGATCAGCATCCAGATCGTTAGCTAGTTCTCGCGCCCTTCGTTCCGCATACTGTAGTCCTGCTGGGGTAGCTTTTACCCCAAGAGAAATCTTCTGCCGATGTGCCTTCCTGTCATCCTTCCCTGGCAGGTTTGCCCGCAGAGATAATGTTCCGCCACGCCGCTCGATCGCTACTTTGATCAGAGCTGCCTTCAGTCTTCCGTTTGCCTGGTTGATCCGTTTGTCGATTTCCACTGGGTACAAAACTGTGTACAAATCGATGACAGATTATGGCATAACCTGACGCGGTCTGATATGACCTGACACAAACTGGATCATCCCCAGAACAATGATCCATCAAGGGTTTTGGACGATGTAGAGCGAAGGAGTAAGTGTCACAACCGAAGAAATGAATGTCACAATCAATTTTTGCCTCAAAGCTGTATAGAGTAGGACTTTTAGGTTTTTTAGTCGTCAGTTTTTGAAGAAAACGACACTGAAGAATTACTTGTCATTTCGTGGGGCTACCGAAGGAATAAATGTCATTCCGTTGGTCGTTGCTTGAAACTCCTGCTCTGAAAGAACTGTAGCGTTTTCTGCGATCGCTAAAGGATTCTATGTCATTTTATCGTATTAGCATCTGAAACATCTGTGTATAAACGGTTTCAAGCTTTCCCGGATTAGGCGAAGGATTACGTGTCATTTCGTTAGAATGATTTTACCCTCAACGCTATGATTACCAGAAAATTCTGTCTTGCTCAAATTTAGGGTAGTGCGTCAATATGATGTGGGATTGGTAGAGTAAAGAGGCTGCTCAATTGGAAACAGGTGATGGAATGCCCTCTGTGTGGTTATGTCAAAGCCCATCGACATGGCAAGATGCCTAACGGTCATCAACGCTATCTCTGTCCTGCTTGCCATCAAACCTTCTCGGAATCGTTCGACAGTTTGTATTACCGTCGCCATGTCAGCCGTGAACAAATCAGACAAGTTCTACAAGCCCACAGCGAAGGCAGTAGTTTGAGAGGGATTAGTCGAACGGTTGGACTTGCCTACAACACCGTTGTGAGCATTGTGAGAGCTGCTAGTCAAAAAGCACAACTGATCCATAACCAAGTGGTGCAAGCGGTCGAAACCCAGGAAGTCAGTGCGGATGAAATGTGGTCATTTGTGGCAAAAAACAGAAGCAACGCACAACCAGGGAATTGAACCGGGGAGATTGTTGGATTGCTTTGAGCCTTGCCTGTTCCAGTGGCTTGATTCTCGCTGCTTGCGTGGGCAAACACACTGATGAACTGATTGAGCGATTAGTTATCAACACCGAAGGAAAGACCGAATGCACACAGTTCAACACCGATGACTGGGGCGGATACGAACGGGTTTTACCCGATGAGATCCAACATCATATTGGCAAGGATAGAACACAGCGATTAGAGCGCACCAATGGAATTCTGCGGCAGCAAACCGGAAGATGGCATCGACGACAGAATAAGTTTGGCAAGGTGTGGGAGCAAACTAAAGTGATGACACGGTTAGTCGTCAGTTACTTCAACTGGATTTGGCAGCACAGCCGCTTCAAAACCACAACTGCACAGCGAGCAGGATTAACAATGCGATCACGGAGTTGGCACGCCATTGCCACCTATTCCACATTAATTTGACGCACTACCAAATTTAGTTTCCTGATAAGGGTTAACAATTTATAACCTATAAGATACAGAAATTTAGCAGTTGCGATCCTGGCAAATTCAAGGCTGCCTTCAGAACCAGAACTAATTTATAAGAACTTCCAAATGCCAAGCTTTGGAATACCGAGTGTATGGATCAGATGAACAGATGTGCGATCGGCTGACCTTCCGGCAAGCTACAAAACTAAGATGCAACGAAGATAGAAATGTGTTCGTCACACAGCCACTAATTCAGATAATTATAAAAATATGGCGTGTAAATATGAGAGTTGATCGAGTGGAACGAACCCAAAAATCTCATTTTCAAGGCTGATTGCGTTGTTGAAAGTGAAACTGAGCTCCCTAAATCCTATCAAGAAAAGGAGTTGTCGGAGATGCGTTTTCCCTGACCAAGTCTGCCATATCAATCAGTGCTATTTCTGACAGGTATTCGGAAATCGGCAGGTATAAAATCTGTTGCTTCAGGTGCTTTTCCAGCAATGTGTTCTTTTGTATATTTTGCGTCGAATCATTTCCAATATGAACCAGGCTGGTATTGCCTGTAGTGGCATCAAAGCCATGATTTCTAAGGATATTGATCAAAAGTACAGGATTAGCCACAAATATAGGAACTAACCAGAATGAATGATTGGTAGCCTGTACGCCAGGATAATTAATTTTGTCTGAAAACAGAGCTAGAACAAAACGCGCTCTTTTTGCTCGTTGCTCGAATGCTTCATTGTCATAATTATTCAATCGATGCCACAACAGATCAACCATTTTCTGGGGAGGAAGATACCGAATTTTGCTGTGGAGATCTCCTTTAGAGAAGTTACGCAGCAGAATGCTAATCATGGCATCAAGCTTAAAGCCCAAAGCATTGACTACTACCATGAGAAGAAAATATATTCTTGGAAGGGTCAGTAGTTTCAAGAAAAGGTATTTAAGAACTCTTCTGAAAAACCAGAACTTGCTTTTGCAGGGGTATTGAGCCTGAATTGCCAGCATTTTGTTAGCTAATTCGCGATCGCCTACACAGGCAATTGCGCTGCCCAATGCAGTACAGGATTTTATGGGTCCAAAACTAAATAGGCTGACATCTGCTTGGCGATCGCCACAATACTTGTCTCCCCAAAAAGCCTGGGCGCAATCCTCAATCAGCAAAATATTATACTTTCTTGCAATTTGAATAACGGCTGTTAAATCTAGAACTGTACCGTATAAATGTGCAATTAAAATTAACTTCGTTTTATCAGTAATCTTTTGCTCTAATGCATCAATATCAGGTGCGAGTGTGTCTATAGAAATGTTGATTGCAACTGGAACCAAACCGTGAGATTTAACAATCTCCACCATATCTGGAATAGTGACTGCACTCATCAGTACTTCTGACCCTTCCGGCAAATCTAAAGCTTGCAATAACAGATCAAAAGCGGTTCTCACTGATAGAGTGACTAATACCTGCTTATCATTCTGAGCAAATTGCTGAAGAATCTTAGGCTCCTCTTGCTTGAATGGATAGACCAAAGAGGAAAGGGAAAAAAGCAAGTCGGCAAAACCGATGTCTAAATTAATTCTTGGGTATAAGCAAAAGCGGTTCGACATCTTTACTGTTTAATTCTGTATGAAACGATCGAACATTGAACATCAATTAGGGGAAGGAGGTACGAGACGGCAGGGGGCTGCTCCTTTGTAGAAGGTTCCGCCCCCGCATTCTGTTTTTTGTACAGACTTAGCCTGGAAAAGGCTTGCATCAAGCTCAATCTAAGCCAAACAAATTATTGCGAATTCCAAAGGTATTTAATGGATCGCTGGCTTCCTTCAGCTTTTTCAGCAGCACAATACTTGTTGGTGAAACAATAGACTGCATAAACTTCTTGCGGATTTTACCCACCCCATGATGATGGGAAATTGATCCACCATGCTCCATGACTCTTTGCCGGAGTGATCCGTAAATCTGATTAAAGACCTCCGGTGCGTGATCAACCCCCTTGGTATACAGCAGGATCGTGAAATACATACAAACGCCTGTTGCATACACCTGCGTCACGCGAGAGCAGATGTAAGGCTTCGCTGGCAGATTAAACTGCTGATGCTGCGATTCGAGTTCTTCTCTGACTGCCTCACGCACCGCCTCGATCTTGTCCCACGAAACGGTTGTCTCAAATGTTTCCCCAAACAGGTTGAATTTCAGGATGAACTGACCGATGTAAGCGATTGTATAAGTGAGAAGATAGCCCCGTTGGCCGTTGGAAGATCCGCCTACAACCCCACCATACTTTTTGGCTAAGGCATAAATATTCTTTTCTTGATAGGCAACTTCTTCTTTAGAGCCTTCCATCAGCAGCGTTGCAGCAACAAGCTCTTGCGGAGAAAACTTTAATACCTTGAAAAGATAGAGTTTTTGGAGCCGATCGACAAATGCCGCAAATCCGGTTAGTTTCGGTTTAATTGACTGTCCCCATTGAAATTGATCGTTGTCAACCAATCGGATGCTGGCAGGAATGAAATTCGTCTGAGACAACTGCTGAAGAAAAGCAACACCCTGGCTGAAGTTCGAAAAGATTAGAGAGCCGTATTTCTGGACCTCGGGCAGCGGACGAATCCGAATGACTGCCTTTGTAATCAGACCCAGATTACCTTCACTGCCAAAGCATAAGTCCTGCAACTGCATTCCCATGGATGACCGGGGGCTGGGAAACTGCTGAGTCAGAATTCCGGCTGGTGTGACAACATTAATTGTTTCAACAATATCTTCGATGTTTCCGTAACGATTCTTTTTCATGCCGCTACAGTTAGTCGCGATCCATCCACCCAAGGTGGAAAATTCGCGGCTGTCGGGTTCGTGTCCAGACGTAAATCCTTCCTTTTGCAAGGCTTCTTCTAAATGCCTGCCAGTGATTCCTGCCTGCACGCAGGCTCGACCATTCTTTTGATCGATCCATTCAACCTGATTCATTCGGGTGGTGTCCACGACCACGATCATGCGGTCCTCTTCAGAAGGCAGAATTAGTGCCCCACTGACGCTGGTGCCCCCACCATAGGGAACCAGACAAACATTATGCCTGACTGCAAGTTGAACTAAGGTTTGGACATCGCTCTCGGATTCACAGTAAAACACCATATCCGCTGCTCGTTCTAAGCGATCGTACAGCACCTTATTCGTTTCATCGATCATGGTATATCCATGGCTATGGCGCAGCCGATCCCCATCTTCCTGGGAAAAACAGCGTGAGGGAAAGCGTTCCGCAATCTCAGCGCAAAAAGACTCATTCTGGTGCGGCGGCGCGATCGGCTTATTCACTACCTCCTGACGCGGATTATCCCAATCGATGGCAACACCCAGGGCTTTTTCCATGTAGGGCAGAAATCCGGGCAGCTTCAGCCCGCACAAAGGATAGCGGTTTCCGGTCAGGGTGACGGAGCGATCGTCGTTCACAGTAAATTCCGTATCCGCAAAGCCCCATTTATGTTCCCACTGTTTATTGTCAGTTTGATTCGCTTGAGATGTTTCTTGCTTGACCATTTTCTATTTCCCAATCAATTTGTTTTGTAATGAATAGAACTCGTCTTTATGTCTAATTGATTTCTATTAGCGAATCATGATGCGCTGATTACCCTTGAATTTTCGGTAATACGGTTCATCAGCGATCGCCAATACATGACGATCGGCTTTACTGTCACCATAGGCATAGAGATAGTAGTGGCTTAGATCGCCCAAAAGCTGCCTGAGCTGTTTTTCTTTCTCAAATCCATAGCAATTTTCTTCCTGTAACTTACCCGTAATGGTTCCCTGATGAATTTCCAAACGATTCGCCAGGGTTTTGTCGATGTGCATCATTTCAGCCCATGGTTGAAGATAAATTTCTAAGGCAGCACTGACTAGAATCACCTGATGCCCCTGTTCCTGATGCCATTTCAACTGCGCGATCGCTTCAGGGTTAATGAGCTTGGGTAAGTCTTGATGGGCAAATCCAATCGCCAGCGTTTGCAGCGTTTCGCTCGACCAACCTTGATAAAACTGGGTTAATAGTTTTTCAGTAATGTCCCGATTAGAACATCGCCCTAACAGGTACGATACCACTGTTGAACTGCACCTGTACAAGCCTGTCCAAACCGATTTTTGGCTGTGAGTCCAGCGCAGAAAAGGCAGGAAGCTATCCTGATTGGTCAATGTTCCATCGAAGTCAAAGATTGCGACAGGCTGTTTTGAGTCCATGATCGTTAATTCAGATTCTCCAATGAGCAAAAACGCTGCTCCTGTAAATTCACGATCGCAGAACGCACATCATCAGCAATTTTCTGATAAAGTTGTCGGTTGCTGGCTCGCCCCTCCCCGACCGGATACGATTCGATACCCAGAAGTTTCCCAAAAGTGACATTAATGGAACATCTGCGCGGAAAGCGTTGCCCTTTGGGTAAAGCCTGATAGCTACCCGCAATGTAGGCAGGTACGATGGGAACGCCAAGCTTTAACGCCAAAAAACCAAAACCAGCCTTAAAAGCTTGCAGTTCTCCCGTTGCAGATCGGGTGCCTTCTGGAAAGATGAGAATGGTTTTATTCTGAGTCAGGATCTCCTTGCAGATCGGCAGGCAATCTCGAAAAAAGCTGCCGCGATTACAGGGAATGAGGTTCAGCAGTTTGCCGGAAATCCATTGCTTGGTGGGGCGATCGAAAAAATAATCTCTGGCTGCCAAACTATAAATTGTGGTGAGCGGTTTGCCATACGCCGCAATAATTGCTGGACCGTCCAGATGGCTAGCATGGTTCGCTGCGATGATATAGGGCTGATGTTCTGGCAAATATTCTCTTCCCTGACATTGGAGCCGAAAGCCAGTTTCCAGGACGAATTTTCCGCTGTGCCAAATACAGCTTTGTAGTCCTTGCTGAACAAGATTTAATCCGGCCTCCTGGAGGGTTGAGCTTAAGCTTCCACCATGAGATGAGTTTAGATTCTTTCCAGAGTCAACTAACATTCATCACTCTTGTTTTGCTTGACGTAAGATTCAGGTTGGCTTCACTGGTAAGCACTATCGTCAACAGATAAATTCAAGCTATAGCGTTCGCAAATTGCCTGTGAACAGAGGGCAGAGGTTTCACCCCTGAACCCCGTCCAAAAATCAAAAAGGCTCATTATAGATTTCTCAAACTTTTGTAGAAGTTTAATTTTCTGGCAAGGAAAATGCTGATGTTCTTGTAAAGAATGTCACTTTCGGGATGGTTCTGATTTTGTACTGAGCAGTCCTGAATTTCTCACGTCACATCATGAACTAAAAGATAAAAAGGAGAATGCGTAACTTCCCACAAAAAAATTTTTATGAAAAATTTAATTCAGCAATTTCACTTAGGAAATTGGTACTTTTTCCTATAAAACTATAGGAGGACTTTATAAATGTGTTCTTGCTACTAATTTGGGCTCAACTGCTTTATACGTTTCGTTAAATACAGGTTTTATCAAAGGTATTGACTATAACGAGTTTGGTGTTGGTAGTATCTAATGTAACAGTGTTCGGTATGTAACGCCTTAGAAAGCGGTGTATTCTTTGTTAACTTCAGCCTTGATGAAAAGATTCAATCTTGAATTGACTAAGCTGTTGTTATAGCAGTTTTCTAAGGTTTTCTATTGCTTATAGAAATGACAAGAAAAGTTATTTCCAAAGCTTATTGTTTTGACGGCAAAAAATATGTCGCAGCAGATTATGTCCTCTCAAAAAAACGAATCGCAGTTTTCTACGCTGATTGATTTGCTGCGACATCGCGCTCTTACCCAACCTCGACAATGCGCGTTTGCCTTTCTACAGGAAGGGGAAGAAGAAACGGGACGGCTGACCTATCAGGAACTCGATGCCCTAGCGCAAGCGATTGCCACGCAGCTCCAAAACTGTTCGCAGTTTGGCGATCGCGCTCTGCTTATCTATCCCTCTGGCTTAGAATTTATTGCGGCTTTTTTCGGATGTTTGTACGCCGGAATCATTGCCGTTCCTGCTAATCCGCCTCGTCCCAATCGATCGATCAATCGTTTGAACACGATTATCGCGGACGCTGGAGCCACGATCGTTTTAACAACCGGCACGATTTTTTCTGGAATTGAACAACGCTTTGAGGATGCACCCGATCTTGCCTCGATGAGATGGATCACCACAGATGAAATTAGCCCGGAGCGAACTGGGAAAGCGAAAATTGAAACATGGCAGGTGCCAGCAATACAGCCTGATACTTTAGCCTTTTTGCAGTACACCTCTGGCTCAACGGGCAATCCTAAAGGGGTGATGGTTAGCCATCACAATTTGCTCCATAACCTGGCGTACATGAAACAGGCGTTTGGCATCACAGACGAGGGAATTTCCGTCACTTGGTTGCCTAATTTCCATGACATGGGTTTGATTGAAGGGCTATTACAGCCTATCTATTCCGGTATTCTTGGCATTCTCATGCCGCCCACTGCATTCCTGCAGAAACCCATTCGCTGGCTGCAAACCATTTCTCGCTATCGTGCTACCCACAGCGGTGCACCGAATTTTGCCTACGAGCTATGCACTCACAAAATCACTGAGGATCAGAAGCGATCGCTCGATCTAAGCAGCTGGACGAATGCCTATTGCGGCGCTGAACCCATCCGACGATCGACCATTGACCAATTTATTGCAGCCTTTGAGCCTTGCGGATTTCGGGCAGAGTACTTCTATCCCTGCTATGGCATGGCAGAAGCAACACTCATGATTTCGGGGGGCCTGGTTCACGAGAATCCGATCTACTGCAATGCAGAAACAGCGGCGTTAGAGCAGAATCGGGTCATTGAAGCCGGGATAGAACAGCCGAGTCGGACGATCGTTGGTTGCGGACGAACCTGGCTAGACGCTGAAATTGCCATTGCCCATCCAGAACATCTAACAAGCTGTGCGGAGAATGAAATTGGAGAAATTTGGGTGTCGGGAGCGAGCGTTGCCCAAGGCTACTGGCAAAATCCGCAGGCAACAGAAGAAACGTTTCATGCCTATCTAAAAGATACGGGCGCAGGTCCATTTCTACGCACCGGAGATTTAGGCTTTTTACGCAACGGTGAGCTGTATATCACAGGTCGTTTGAAGGATGTGGTGATCGTTCGGGGACGAAATCACTATCCGCAAGATATTGAAACTACCGTTGAAAAAAGCCATCCTTCGATTCGGTCTTCCTGTAGTGCAGCATTTTCAGTGGAGGTCGAAGGGGAAGAACGGCTGGTCGTGGTAGCAGAGGTAGAGCGGCGCTATCGGATTCGACGGCAGAAGCAGCAGCCTGTCTCAGTTGATTGCAGACGGCAGGATCGTCGTCAGGTGGAGGTTGATCCGGGTAATGATCCAGCAACTCGTCAGCCCCTCGACACCGAGGAGGTATTCTGGCAAATTCGACAGTCGGTCGCTGAACATCACGAACTGCAAGTCTATGCCATTCTGCTGCTGCAAACGGGCAGTATTCTCAAAACCTCCAGCGGCAAGATTCAGCGGCGAGCCTGTCGGGCAAGTTTCCTGGCAGAGACACTGGAAGTGATTGCAGAGTCGAGACTGCCCATTCCGCATATGGCCAGCATCAATTCAGCGGCTCCGGCTCAACTGAATCCGCCTAGCGATGATCCAACCCAGGCGAAAGCAGATGAGTTAGTTCATTGGCTGCGGGACTACAATGCAACGCGCATTAACTCCCAGTTGATCGATGAGCGACGATCGATTCCGCCCTATATCGTCCTGGATTTTGGCAACCAGGGACTTTTAGGAATGCAGGTGCCTGAAAGTTATGGCGGCATTGCCCTTAGCCATTGCAGCACGCTTCGCATCTTCGAGCAGATTGGCGCAATCGATCAAACGCTGGCACTGTTCACCGCTCTCAACAACGTGCTGGGAATTCGTCCCATCCTCCACTACGGCTCCAAAGCACTCAAAGCTGAACTGCTGCCAATGCTTGCTGCAGGACGAGAACTTGGTGCGTTTGCCATTACTGAACCTGGTGCCGGATCAAATCCTCAGGCGATCGCGGCTCAAGCCATTCCTGTGGGAGGCGATCACTGGCATCTTTATGGGACAAAGATTTGGAGTGGTTCTGCTGCTTGGGCAGGTGTGCTGAATGTGTTTGTGAAGCAGCAAAACGATCAGGGCAAAACAATTGGCATGAGTGCCTTTACCCTCCGTCAAAACGTACCTGGACTGCGGCAGGGACCGGAAGCCCTCACGATGGGAATGCGAGGCATGGTACAGAATACTGTGTTTCTGGAAGGCGTGCCCGTGGAGGCGGGGCAATTGCTAGGAACGGCAGGTGCAGGAATGACTGTGGCGCAGGATGCCATGATGTACGGACGACTTAGCATTGCAGCAAACTGCATTGGCGGCATGAAACGCTGCGCCCAGCTGATGATGCGCTACGCCGATCGCCGAACGATTTCCTCCGGCAGACTGCTAGAAAATTCTGTGACGCTGATGCGTCTCAATGACTTGACGGCAGCGATCGCGGCAACCGAAGCGTTAGTTTCTACGATCGCAGAACGGCTAGATACGGGTATGACGGTTCCTGTTGAAGCCTACACCGTTTGTAAGACTGCTGCTACTGAGTTCTTCTGGCAGGCAACCGACCAGCTCGTACAGATTTTGGGAGGTCGAGGCTATATCGAAACCAATATTGCCCCTCAACTCCTACGCGACGCGCGGATTCTGCGAATTTTAGAAGGACCAACCGAAGCGTTAAATTATTTCCTGGGTTCACGGGTGATGAATCAGTTGACAGATCTGCTGCAATTCCTGCGGGAATTTCAGGGAGATGATATTGCTGAACAACTACAATTGGCGGCAGAACAAATCCATCACCGTTATCAGAGCCGATCCAATCTAGACGATCGCATGACCAAAGCACAGTGGGCATCGGGACTTGTAGGTGAGCTGACAACTTGGGCAGTTTTGTGGAGCGTAAGCCGCTGGCGCAGTCTCTCAAATCCGAAGTTTAGCCGAGCCGCAACCTGGGCACAGCTTCAGTTTGAAAAAAAATTAGCGGAAACGAACAATCCTGCTGAAGCGGTCTTTCTGTCAGTGGATCTAATCACGCAGTTAACAGCTGAGTACAGCAGTGCGATTGGAGATACGGAACAGATGATGGCTGGTGAAAATCGCGATCGCGACCCCCTGCTTCAGAAGGAGATGAATCCTCCTGCAATTCATCCGGTATCACAGCCTGAAAGACTGCTCGATGAGCCGAAACCCCAAGCCAGCGAAACTATGGCATCGATTCAGGCGTGGATACAGCGCTGGATTGGCGAACGTCTGGGATTTAGGGCTGAAGCCGTTTTGCCAGAGGAATCGCCGTTAAACTATGGGCTGGATTCCGTCACCGTACAGGAATTTATTCAGGCTATGGAAAACGAGCTAAGTTTGCCTGCGATTTTAGACAGCAGTCTGCTCTGGCAAATTCCCACGATCGCTGCCCTAGCAGAGTATTTAGCCACAGAAGTTCAAAATTCTGCACCAGGAACTTCATCGCTCGACCTGCAAGCCGAGGCAGCACTCGATCCCAGCATTCAGCCTGCTATTTGGGCAATCAACAGTATATTGACCGATGTTGCTCATCCAAAGGCGATTTTCCTCACTGGAGCCACTGGATTTCTAGGCGCATTTCTGCTGAACGATTTGCTACAGCAAACTCAAGCGCAGATATACTGCCTGGTACGAGCCAGCAATCCGGAGCAGGGCAAAGCGCGAATTATTAAGAACCTGGAGGGTTACGGTATCTGGCATGGGCAGTACAGCGATCGCATCGTGCCAATTCTGGGCGATCTGGAAAAACCGTACTTTGGCTGGACGGAAGATCAATTTATTGCCTACGCGGATTTATTCGATTCAATTTACCACAGTGCCGCCTACCTGAATTTTGTCTACGCCTATTCTGAACTGAAGGCCAGTAACGTGCTGGGCACCCAGGAAGTGTTGCGGCTGGCAAGTCGAGGTCAGGTGAAACCCGTTCACTATGTTTCCACGGTAGCTGCCTACGAATCACTCATCTACGCCGGAAAGGTAGTCACAGAGACCGATCGACCCAAACATAGTGAAAGTATCTTTATGGGCTATTCCCAGAGCAAATGGGTAGCTGAACAACTGGTACTTGCCGCCCGCGATCGGGGTATTCCGGTAAACATTTATCGATCGCCGCTCATTTCGGGACATAGCCGCCGGGGAAGCTGGTACACCGATGATTTTATGTGCCGCATTTTCAAGGGCTGTATTCAGATGGGAAGTGCGCCCGATCTGGAGTTGCTGCTCGATTTATCTCCGGTTGATTATGTGAGCGGAGCGATCGCCCATCTGTCCCTGCAATCTACCCAACTAAATCAAACCTTTCACCTGATGAATCCCCAGTCTCTACCCTGGAATGATTTGTTTGATTGGATGCGATCGTTTGGCTATTCGCTCCAGCGATTGTCTTATCGCAATTGGCAGGCTGAAATTAAGCAGCTGACGCTCTGCCAGAATAATCCGCTCTACCCGCTCCGTCCTTTCTTCCTCAAACCCTGGTCAGAGCACTCCCTCACCATTCTGGAACTCTATCAACAATCCTTTAAGCCTGATTTTAACTGTCAACAAACCCTTCAAGCACTTGCCGAGAGCGATATTTCCTGTCCTGTCCTGTCTGATTCACTCCTGCAAACGTACTTTAACTATTTCATCGATCGCGGCTTCCTAGAGGTTCCTGTCAGCAGAAGGAAATTGACAGGACTGAGTATTCCAACCTCATCTCTTCTTCAGAAATAAGTCGTTCCTTTATAGAACCCATCTTGGATCTTTGATGGCGAGCTAAGCTGGAAAATAAATGCCATACTCCAGCAGCTTAACTGACAAAGAGTGGGAACTCATCGAACCCTTGTTACCTCAGAAGAAGAAAACGCGGCCACCGAAGTGGAGCAAACGGCAAATCCTCGATGGCATCTTCTATCCACTCAAAGACGGCTGCAATTGGTGTGACTTGCCCAAAGACTTACCGCCTTATTCCACGGTTTTCTGGCACGACAAACAATGGCGCTCTGATGGGGTGCTTGAGCGCATCTTGGCAACACTGCATGGACAAGTCCGAGCCAACGTAAAAAAACTGAAATGGACACGTTTACTCATGATTGACTCGCGAGCTGTCAAAAACACTTGCAACGCAAGCATTGTCCCAAGGAATTTTGTCACTACAAGTGCACCAATGGCATTAAACGTCATCTTGCCATTGATACTTTGGGGTTTCCCTGCTTCACCTAATGCACTAAAGCCAATGTTTCAGATGCCCAAGGGTTAATTGAACTATTGAGCCGTAATCTCGATTACTTTCGGATTAAACCCGTTAACATTCCTAAGATTACAATCTTGCTTGACCACGGATATCACCCCGACAAGCTCATTGCTGCCTTGCAGCAAATTTACCACAGATGATGACCAAGATTCGCTTTGAACTGGCTCTGAAGCCAACCAAGGCACAAAAGGCAGCCCAGGGGAAAACAGGATTTGTCCCTATGGCGACTCGGTGGGTAGTAGAACGGTCGAATGCCTGGATGGAGCGGTGCAAGAGTCTGGTTAAGAATTTTGAGCGAACGCTTGACCATGCCAGAGCAAAGCTCAACCTGTTTTTTATCTGATTAATGCTCAAGCGGTTAGCAAGTGCATAGATCTCAAATGGGTTCTATAAAAACAAGCGGACAAAAGCATAGGTTGCGTTATGAATATCAGATTTGTTTGAGGACAAGTTCCAAAGCATGGCGCACATAAGTTTCCCAGGAGTCAGAAGTAGGTTGGAATATCATGACATAGAGCATGATGCTGCTCATGGTGTCAAAAACTAACCCTGGATCTAAATCAGGCTTCACCTCCTGTCTTGCCTTTGCTCGCTCCAGGACAACAGCAAATGCTTCTCGGCGGGGATGCAAGTATTTTGTCCAATAGATTTGAGCAAATTCAGCATTGCTTGACGCACTGCTAATAATCATGGCAACCGTTTGCCTTCCTAAAGGATTAAGCGAGATCTGGGCTGCATTTTGAATCAAGGCATCCATATCACCCCAAAGGCTCCCGGTGTCAGGGATGACAATCTCTTCTCGAATACTCTCGATCGCATCTGCCACCAATTCTGCTTTGCTGTTGTAGCGCCGATAAATGGTGGTTTTGCCAACTCCTGCACGAGTAGCGATCGCCTCAATACTCATCGCTTCAAAACCAACCTCTGCCAGCAACTCTAAGGTCGCTTGCAGCATTGCCTGATGCGACTCGGCACTCCGAGGTCTTCCAGGTGATTTTTTATTGGGATCTGCCATAGATGTTATTATAGTTTACGATACAGTTTCGTATCGAAATAGTTATGCAACGACGTCCTCGCTACATCGATAAAAACAGTACCCAAACCTTGCGAGAAGGACTTGCAGAGTATTATGCTCTCAACCCCCACATCACCGATCCGGCAACCCAACCCTCAGACTTTGCCAAAATTCTCCGTGCCCATGATGTGGGTCATGTCATCTACGGTTGTGACACAGGAATGCTTGATGAATTGAAAATCCTTCCTTTGTTTTGGTGGACGAGTGAATGTACGTTTCAGACCTATCTCAAGATGAAAAACTCCCCTGCTGTTGATGTGATGTACGAAGATATGATCAAAAAAAAGGGAACTCTTTGGCTGTATGGCTCAATTCTGAAAGTACTTCCTGGAGTGGTTCTAGAATTAATTCCGATTTGGTTTAAAACTCGAAATCGCCAGAAGCTGTTACCTTTTCTGAATTTTGAACCGTTGATGGATCGATCTCTCCTGGATATTCGTCAGGAGTATGACTTGCTACCGTTCTTCAAATAAGCAAATTATAGTCATTGCTTGGTTATCTAGAATTAGATCATCACCTGAAGATCAACAGAACTGTGTATAAATTTGCTGCGGCTTGTTCAACTGAATCCATTGTTTTTGGAGCATCCAGACCAGGATATACAGACGTACAAATCCAATCCTGGATCTCGTTCATGAAAGGTAAAGGGATTCAGCGTGTTTGCTGTCTATTAGACAAAGACCAGCTTGTTCGCTACCCAGATTTGTTGGGCTACTACAAACAAGCCTTTGGAATTAAAAATGTTTGTTGGGCAGCGATTGCGGACTTTGAGATTTGCGATCGTACAACTCTTCAGCACACGATTTTGCCGTTTCTCCTAGCGTCAGATCAATGTCAGCGTAAAACAGTCGTTCATTGTTCGGGAGGAATTGGACGAACGGGACAGATTCTAACTGCATGGCTGGTAGTTGGACGAGGCTTATCTCAGCAGGCAGCGGTTCAGGCAGTTCGACAGATGGGCAGAAATCCTTATGAAGCCGTAATTGCGGCTCCTTTGCGGGGTAAAAATCCACTTCGAGTATTGACAGAGCTAAACAATCTTCTAGATGCCTGTCAGCAGGATGAATGATTTAAACATCCTCAGTAATAAGTCGCAATGTCTTCTCTCCGATCGCAGCAAACCGCGGGTTATCGACTAATCCTGTATCCAGTAGCATGGCATCAAAGAACACTGCCCATCCTCTAGCGCGTTCCAGGGTTGCTTCAGAAGCGTTGGCATAGGCTGCAATCGCCTGTTGACGCACTTTTACATCGGAAAAGAGCATCCAGATTGCCGCCAAATCGGCTGCGCGATCGCCTGCTGTAATGTCTCCCCAATCAATAATGCCTGTAATCACACCAGCCTCAACTAACACATTACAGGGATGGAGATCGCTATGTATCCAGGTTGCTTCAACATCCATTGGTGCATCTAATGCTTGATTCCAAATGTGTTTGATATCTGGAGTGATCAGATTTGTTTTCTGTTCTAACCGCTGCATTCGTTCCTTAACAGAAGTGGCTCGCTGATGCAACGGTACACCTCTAAATGGGTTAGATGGTGTATTGGGTGGTGCAGGAACATGAAGCAATCGCAAAAAAGCCGCAAACCGCTGTGTCTAGTCGTAGTTCGGTTCTTGCTGATCTGCCGCTACCCCTGCTAGCCAGGGCAAAATACTCCATTTCCAGGGGTAGTCTTGTCCTAGATGCCTAATCTGTAAGGAATTGGAATCGGAATGGGAAGAGTGGATAATTGTGGGAGCCAGGCTTGCTCATGTTCAATAAGAGTGGTAGCAATCTTGCGACGAGGAAGCCGGACGCATAGCTGATTACCCAATCGGAACATGGCATTATCCCAACCTGCACCGACCGAATGGAGCGGCAAATGTGCCAGGTCAGGATACTGTGCTGCTAGAAGAGAGTGAACGAGGGAGGCATCAATTTCAATCTCAGAAGCGGGTGTTCCGATCGCACCTGCTATTTGCCCTGTACTCATGAATGCCTCCTTTGGCCAGTACTCCAAAATATCCTGTCTGGGCTACGGCTTCCAATCAGGCTGATTACCAAATCCTTCCTGAAGAAAATCAACCAGCAAATACACCTTTGTTGATAAATAGCGACTGACGGGATAAATGGCAGAAATTGAAAGTTCTGATGGATGATACTTAGGCAGAACGAGTTGTAGCAGTCCCTGTTGTAATTCATGACTAACAATGAACATGGGTAGCAATGTAATGCCTATTCCTCGAACGGCTGCATCTCGAAGGACTTCTCTGTTATTTGAACACAAGACTCCAGTTACTGAAACTCATTGCTCACCATCAGGATCGCTCAAGATCCACTGATCTTCAACTCCAATCTGCCCATAATGCAAACAGGAATGATTTTGCAGTTCACGAGGATGGGTTGGAACTCCACGACTCTCTAAATAGTTTGGGGAGGCACATAGAACCCGTTGAGCTGTTGTAATGACATGAGTAATCAGACTCAAACTTTCCTGGGGTTTGGCAATGCGGATGGTGATATCAAACCCTTCTTCGATGGGGTCAATAAAGCGATCGTTGAGGGTCAATTGTACCTCCAGCTCAGGATATTGCATCAAGAAGTCCGGTAGAGCTGGTGCCAGATGTATTGTGCCAAAAGACATGGGAGCATTCAACCGAAGTCTACTCTTTGGTTCTGCTTGAAGCTGGGTAATCGATCGCTCCGCTTCTTCCAAGCTTGCCAAAATTTCTAGGCAACGCTCATGGAAAGCCAATCCTGTTTCTGTCGGTGTCCCTACCCGTGTACTGCGATCGGTATTGTGGTGTGGATTCTCACATATCTGCTAATGCCTCAACTAACGCAATTGTTTTACCAGTGGCTCTATCCAAGCGCTTGAGAAATCATTCTCGATCGACCTCTAGTATTCAAAATGAAGGAGCCAAAAATGAACATCTCTTTTACGGCTGAGAACTCAGTCATGCTGCTCATTGATCACCAAGTTGGAACCATGCAGTTAATCAAAAATATCCCCTGGAGGTTGTGAAGCGAAACACCCTTGCTCTGGCAAAAACAGCGAAAGTTTTCAATATTCCGGTAGTGCTGACCAGCGGCCAACAGGAAAACCTTCAGGGACCACTGATGCCAGAATTACAAGACATTTTGCCAGAAGCATTTCAAACCCGAATTAGACGAGCCGGAATCGTGAATGCCTGGGATGATCCAGGGTTTAAGAAAGCTGTGATTCGTCACGATCGTAAAAACATTATTATGGCGGGTGTGATAACCGATGTGTGCCTGGTTTATCCTGCCATCAGTGCCCGTCAAGAGGGCTATAACGTGCAAGCTGTGATGGATGCTTCAGGCTCCCCCTTTGATATTTCTGAGGAGATGTCACGGCGGCGGATGGAGCGTGTTGGTTGTGCTGACCACAACCAACACGCTGATGGCTAAACTGGCTCAAGATTGGAGTCGTCCTCAAGGCGGGCAACTTTTGCGGATCCTTTTTCAAGATGTGTTGCCAAAAATTGGATAGCTTCCGCCCAAGACATATCCTTGATACAAATAGCGCTAGCGTTGGTTGCCGAATCTGCCTTTAATTTGCATAGAGGTTTCTATCATGGCTACACCCATGCCATCTCCATTGACTGACATCTGGCCATCGTTGCCCGTCGCAGCTTGGCAAGATACTAATACAACCCTTCATCTATGGACACAAATTATTGGCAAGATTCGGTTGTCTCTTGCTCCCAAAGTGAACCATTGGTGGCATTCGACTCTGTACGTTACGCCACGGGGGCTGACCACTTCAGCGATTCCTTATGGGACCCGCACCTTTCAGCTCACTTTTGATTTTCTCAATCATCATTCATTGATTGAAACGAGTGATGGGATTACCAAAACGGTTGAACTCTTTCCTCGCTCTGTTGCTGATTTTTATCAAGCTGTCATGAGGACTCTCAAGGAGATTGGAATTGAGGTACAGATTTGGACAGTACCCCAGGAAATAACCGATCCGATTCCCTTTGAGCAGGATCACGAACACGCGGCTTATGATGCAGAATGTGCCCAACGATTTTGGCGAATTCTGGTACAGTGCGATCGGCTCCTAACCCTTTTCCGCGCTCGTTATGCGGGGAAGTGTAGCCCAGTCCATTTCTTCTGGGGTAGCTTTGATTTGGCAGTGACACGATTCTCCGGGCGACGTGCGCCGGAACATCCCGGTGGTGTTCCAGGAATGGCAGATTGGGTGACGCGAGAGGCTTACTCCCATGAGGTGAGCAGTTGTGGATTCTGGTTTGGCAAAGGCGCGATCGAAGCGTTATTCTACGCCTACGCCTATCCCGCCCCCGAAGGGTTCAAAGACTACTCAGTGCAACCTCAGGAGGCATTCTTTAGTCCAGAAATGCAAGAGTTTATCTTGCCCTATGAAGCAGTAAGGCAGGCAAGCAATTCAGATGCAATGGTGCTGTTATTTTTGCAAAGCACTTACGAAGCAGCAGCGGATTTAGGACATTGGGATCGCGCTGCCCTAGAATATAGCCCGGTGCTAAGAAGTTAACTTTTCCCTAGCAGCCCTGATTGCGACTTGGTCTCGCCCGCCTTAATGTAGGATGACACACGGTACGGCGGGTTCCGGGACATTGCAGCGAAGCAATCGCGTTGGCAATCAGCCCGGATGGACAATGGTTCGCAACCAGTGCCCATTCAGAACCAGAGGTCAAGCTATGGATGGTTGCCACAGGCGAAGTTGTTCATACATTGAACTTGAGTAATTCCAGCGATCGCATTTCAGCCCTCGTGTTTAGTCCTGATAGCAAAACTTTAGCGACTGGTATTTTTGGACAAGCCTCGTCAGCAGAAACACCCCAGACATTTTGGGACGTAGCAACTGGACAGAACATCTATACTCTGACCCAGTCAGCAAACCCTACTCATCACAATTGGTTCAGTAATCGTTACCTCGTCTCTACGATCGCGTTTACGCCTGATGGGCAGACGTTAATCACTAGCGATCAAAATCGTGCCATCCGCCTTTTGGGAACTCCCCGTAACATTCCAGAATCAGCTCCGTTCCAGACCCAGTACAAGTCGTAGAGGAGGCTACAACACAAGTTGAGTGGATCCAAACATTGCGGGGACATGCACACGCAATTTCTGCGATCGTCTTTAGTCCTAATCACCAACTCCTGGTCAGTGCCGGCCAAGACCGCGATCGATGTTGCATGATGATCAAGATTTGTGATTTGAGAACCGGACAAGAACCAACAACCCTCAAACAGGCGAAGTATGACCAACGCCCCGTCTTACACCGCCAGAATAATATGACAACGACTATCACTAAGCACGGTGTCATCACTCTGACCGATGCAGCATCTCAACGGTCAACCTATACCCTTACCGATTGTACGTTTTCATAAAAAATGGCGCGGCTTTCAAATTCATGGCGCGACATCGTAAAGTGTGGAATCCTTTTACGGTAAAGATTTCGTCATTTTTACCATATTAGAGTCTTTTAGAGCTTACCAGATATCACTATCAAATTCGTGGCGCCAAATTTTTATTCTACGACAATAAATTCTTTAGCTACGGCAACTTAAGCCTCTAAGGGCTTTCAAGTTCGTAGCACGGATTTTTGATCGCTAAAACTCCTGCTACATAGGGCTTTCAGGCTTAACGGAACGGTAAATCTTAGCTGATAACGGTAAGCCATTTTCAAGCAGAAATTTATGCTCTCCAGTGTCTTCAAATTGATGGCGCGAATTTTATTTTTCCGAAACCTCCTTGTATGTGGGGTTTAGGCTTACGCTTAGATGACTTTCATGCCGAGAGATACAAATGCGATCGTCTCCTTAAGAGTCTCTTTTAGAAGGATTAGTAACCCAGCGCGATCGAGCCTTGTTTGGTATCTACGATGCGATTTTGCGGGCAGCCTTCAAGCGATTAGGGATTGAGGGAGCCAGCACTCACAGCTTCCAGTGCACGGCAATTACCTGGATGCACAATGAGCGGGTGTCGATCATCAACCAATTTTTGCGACTTCCCGTAGCCGCTCCACATCCCGCATGGGTGGTGCTCCAAACTGCCGCTTATACTCCCGGTTGAAGTGTGAAGGATCGTCATACCCCACTTGGTACGCCGCACTAGTTGCATCCAGGTTTTGCCCCAGCATCAGACGGCGAGCCTCTTGGAGCCGCAGTTGTTTCTGAAACTGCAAGGGACTCATCGCTGTGACCGATTTGAAATGATGGTGAAAGCCTGAGACACTCATGCCAAGCTCGTGGGCAATATCCTCAATCCGAAGCGGTTGGTTAAAGTTTTTCCTAAGGCGATCGACGGCTCTGGCAATGTGGTGCGTGTAGCCACCCAGAACGGCAATCTGACGCAGCCGCTCGCCTTGCGCTCCCATCAACAATCGGTAGATAATTTCCCGTTTAATCAGGGGTGCCAGCACATGGGCTTCAGCCGGAGAATCGAGAAGTCTGACAAACCGCACCGTCGCATCCAGCAGATTCGCATCCAGTGGACTGACATCGATCGCTTTGACACTGGTACCCCTTTGGGCGGAGGGATAGCCTGCCTCCACCATGACTGAACCAACCAGAGTGGGGTCGAGATCGAGACGAAGGCTCAGAAATGGTTTCTCTAGAGATGCTTCCAGAATTCGGCTGGCAATCGGCAGTTCGACCGTTCCCAACAAATAATGCATCGGATCGTACTGATAGCGATCGCTTCCCAACAACACCTCTTTGCTGCCCTGAGCAATGACACAGAAGGACGGAATCGAGACACTGTGCAAGCACTCTGAAGGGTAGGAGGTGCGATAGACGTGCAATCCTTTCAGTGGTTCAATCACGCCATCGTGACTAACCGTCCGTGCAATTCGCTCGGTCAGTTCCTCTCGGTTAGCTTGCGCTCGGTCTTTCTCACGCTTTGCCTGTGGGTCGTCTATCAACGCTCTACCGGGCTTTTCACTCGTTCTTGTCGCGTTCATTTCTTGTGCCTGTTCCAATCGATTTATGCACACATCAAGGTGTAGAAAAGGGTTTGGCAGCTAAGCCTGTATAAAATCTAGCGTGACTTGATGGAAGCTGGTGCAAGTTTGCAGGATTGTACAATCATTCTAGACAATCATCCTATTGCTTGCCTTTCAGGATGCCTAGAATGAGGTTAAAGCAATGAAAAACGATTCCAACTGCTTGTAATCGTCTGGACTTTTATCAAAGGGAATACGCAGGTTGATTGGAGCGATTGTGAGAAGCGATCGCATAGGAAGCATCATCCAATCCACAGCAGGCTGCTGTGGGAAAGTTTTGCATGGGCGTTGCACAAACATGGAGGAACGAAAATGAAACGGCTCACGATACCTGTCATTGCATCCTTATTTAGCTTTGGGGTTTGCACAGGCAGGTCATACCCAAGTTTCATTGGGCGATCGCCCACAGAGTGTAGAAATCACGCGGAATGGTTAGCAGTCTTCTACTGAAGGCTCATCTGACTATTTCACGGGTTCTGTACGCATCAATCCTCTTTTTCCAGCGCATGAATCCGTCACGCACGTTTGGCGCAAGTGTCACCTTCGAGCCTGGTGCCCGAACCACATGGCACACCCATCCTCTGGGGCAGGCCTTGATTGTGACGGCTGGAATTGGCTGGATTCAGCAGTGGGGTAGTCAAATTCAGGAAATCAGACCTGGTGACGTCGTCCGGATTCTGCCCCGTGTAAAACATTGGCATGGAGCCACAGCTACCACAGCCATGACTCACATCGCTATCCAGGAGGCGCTCAACGGCAGCCCTGGGAACTGGATGGAACAGGTCAGCGACGAGCAGTATGAGGGGAGATCCTGATGTTTTTGAGATCCCCCCCTGACAGAGGGAAAAACGCTCAGAAGCGAATGCTAATTTTGCTCCTTGCCCTGGCAATGTCTTTGGTTCCTCAGCTTGCCGTGCCGACAACAGTATCACCCGCAGCACCTCGTCAGAAATACCGTCGGAAATACCGTCAGAGACACCAACTGAACTATCAACCGAGCAGGCAAACAGGATGAAGATCAACATCAGGGTCAGAAACGAAGTTGTGACAGCTACGTTGATTGATAGCAAAACCACTCAGGATTTTATTTCCCTGCTGCCATTAACGCTGACTTTAGAAGACCACGCGAACACCGAAAAAGTTAGTGATTTGCCAAGACGATTATCAACAGAAGATGCCCCTTCGGGTAGTGATCCTGCGGTTGGAGATATCGCGTATTACGCTCCCTGGGGAAATTTGGCGATGTATTACAACGATTTTGGATACTCAAACGGACTCGTCATCCTCGGAAAAATTGACGGTGACATCGAGGCATTGAATGTGCCTGGTTCTGTAGAAGTGACGATCGAGTTGCGATCGCAGTAAAGCGGATACAGCAAGGAAGCGGCTTGCGACGATTGAACCGAAGTAAACCCATTAGATCAACCCAAACTTACAAAGAAAGTCATGAAACATCGTGTTCTAATACCAACTCTCTTGATGAGTGCGATCTGTACAACAGCAGCATTTGCGATCGACAGAACCTACATCTCGCGTGAGGCTTCCCAAACACCCGTGCAGCAGTCTGCTGTGGTCGAGGGAGCAGACAATTTCTATCAAAGCGACCAGGTGACGATGCAAAGAGTTACATTCAGAAACCAATACAACATGCAGGCTGTTGGGAATCTCTTCATTCCCAAAGACTTGGATCAGAACACCAATCATCCAACAATCATTGTCGGGCACCCAATGGGCGCAGTCAAAGAACAAAGCTCGAATCTGTATGCCCAAAAGCTGGCTGAGCAAGGATTCATCACCTTGTCCCTTGATTTATCCTTCTGGGGCAAGAGTGAAGGGCAGCCCCGCAACGTTGTTGCACCGGATATTTATGCTGAAGATTTCAGTGCTGCGGTCGATTTTCTGGGCACCCAGTCCCTCGTTGACAGAGATCGAATTGGCGTTCTTGGGATTTGCGGCAGCGGTAGCTTCGTTATCAGCGCCGCCAAGATTGACCCGCGCATGAAGGCGATCGCGACGGTCAGCATGTATGACATGGGTGCAGCCAACCGCAACGGGCTGAGACATTCTGCGACCCTCGAACAGAGGCAGCAAGC
Source organism: Leptolyngbya sp. ST-U4 (assembly GCF_039962215.1). Classification (NCBI taxonomy): domain Bacteria; kingdom Bacillati; phylum Cyanobacteriota; class Cyanophyceae; order Leptolyngbyales; family Leptolyngbyaceae; genus Leptolyngbya; species Leptolyngbya sp. ST-U4. The sequence continues at coordinate 16,530 of NZ_JAMPKZ010000033.1, read as the reverse complement.
GATCGCAGCGGCGGCTGAACAACGCTATGCAGAGTTCACGGGCGGCGAAACCCAATACACTAGCGGCACGGTGCATGAACTGAATGAAAACTCTACCGCGATTGAGCGTGAGTTTTATGACTTCTACCGCACTCCCAGGGGCGAATACACCCCCGAAGGTTCGTCGCCGCAACTGACAACCCATCCGACGCTGACCAGCAACGTCAAATTCCTGAACTTCTACCCGTTCAATGATATTGAGACGATTTCGCCCCGTCCCATGCTGTTCATCACGGGTGACAATGCCCATTCCAGGGAGTTCAGCGAAGATGCCTATCAACGCGCCGCCGAACCAAAGGAACTCTACATTGTTCCAAACGCGGGACATGTCGATTTGTACGATCGAGTGAACCTTATTCCTTGGGACAAGCTTGCCTCCTTTTTCAATCAGCACCTCAGTCGGTCGCAGGTTGAATGATAGCTCATTTAAGAAAACAGCAAAAATTGGAGAGAAACAATGCAAAAGGTTGTACTGAATAATGGCGTTGAGATGCCCATTTTAGGATTCGGTGTTTTTCAGATCGCTGACCTCGAAGAGTGTCAAAGAAGCGTATATGAAGCCATCTGTGCAGGCTATCGTTTGATTGATACCGCCGCTGCTTATCAAAACGAAGAAGCTGTTGGCACAGCCATTCAAAGAAGTGGTGTACCAAGGGAAGAGATCTTTGTCACTACCAAACTTTGGATTCAGGATACTGGCTACGAAAACACAAAGAAGGCGTTTGAGCGATCGCTCAAGCGATTGCACTTAGATTATCTGGATCTCTATCTGATTCATCAGCCCTATGGCGATGTCTATGGCTCGTGGCGAGCGATGGAAGAACTGTATCAAGAAGGCAAGATTAGAGCCATTGGTGTCAGCAACTTCCAACCCGATCGATTGATGGATATGCTGGTTCATAACGAAGTGATTCCTGCGGTCAATCAGATCGAAACTCATCCATTCAATCAGCAAATTGAAACCCAGAAGTTTTTACAGGAAAACAAGGTGCAGATCGAATCCTGGGGACCGTTTGCTGAAGGCAAGAACAACATTTTCAAAAATGAACTGCTGCTTGCGATCGCTGAGAAATACAAGAAAACTGTTGCTCAAGTGATTCTGCGCTGGCTGACCCAACGAGGAGTCGTTGTGATTCCAAAATCCGTTCGACAGGAAAGAATTGTTGAGAACTTCAACATTTTCGATTTTGAACTCAGCCCTAAAGATATGGATGAGATTATCTCGCTAGACACGAGGGTTACCAGCTTCTTCGACCATCGTGATCCGGAAATGGTGAAACGGTTGAGTACCGTAAAACTTGACATTTAGAATCACTGCGCTCCCGTTTGATCTGGCTCACACGGCGTTTAACAACGAACGATAGCAGGGCTTCTAATTCCCCTTAACTGAGGAATCATGCAAAAACGAAAACTTGGAAATAGCAGTTTAGAAATTTCGACGATCGGGTCTACACCAAAGAATAACCGCATATCATGTCCGTAAACCTTCACTTCTCTGCAAAATTCGTTTCATGCAAGGCATTTTCATTCAATATGTTTGCCTCATCCTGATCATTCTTGGACTGGTCATGATCGCTGATAAACTGCGACTGGCTTACCCGATCGTGCTCGTATTGGGCGGGCTCGCGCTAAGTTTCATCGCTCCGTTTTCAAATATCACCATCAACCCGGAACTGGTTTTCCTGATTTTTCTTCCACCCCTGCTCTATGAAGCGGCATGGCAAGTCTCGTGGAAAGAATTCTGGAAATGGCGAGGGCTAATCATCGGGTTTGCGTTTCCGATCGTCATCTTAACGTCATGCGTGATCGCAGTGGTCTCCAGTGCGTTGATTCCCGGTTTTACGTTAGCGCTGGGCTTTCTTTTGGGTGGCATTATCTCACCGCCTGATGCTGTTTCCGCAACGACGATCATGCAGCGGGTCAACGTGCCGAAATCGCTGGTGAGCATTGTCGAAGGCGAAAGCTTGCTCAACGATGCCTCGTCGCTGATTGTGTTTCGCTTTGCGTTGGCGGCAGTCCTCACCGGACAGTTCCATTTTCAAGAGGCAGCCGTCAACTTCGTTCTCGTTATTTTAATGGGAATCTTGATCGGACTCATTGTCGGGTTGATTTTCTACGGCATTCGCCGTTTATTGCCCACAACATCCAGCATCGAGATTGTTTTAACACTAGTCGCACCCTACTGCATGTATTATTTTGCCGAACACTTTAATGTTTCGGGCGTGCTAGCGGTCGTCAGTGGTGGACTGTTCTTATCCAGCAAGCGCAATAGCCTGCTGAGTTACCGGAGCCGGGTTGAAGGCTTAAATGTATGGACGAATCTGGTCTTGTCTTAAACGGGTTGATTTTTTTGCTCATCGGACTCGAATTGCCGTTTGTCACTCGGCAGCCCGGAGAGATTAGTTTCGGCAGTGCCGTTTGGTACGGCTTGATCATCACTTTCGTACTGATCGTCACCAGGCTGCTTTGCACCTTTGGAACGTCGGTTTTGATGAGAGTCATGAGCCGTTTTATCACGGTGTCAGACCCGAATCCGGGATGGCAAGGTCCCCTGATTTTCGGCTGGACAGGAATGCGCGGCGTGGTATCGCTGGCATCTGCACTTTCCGTCCCGATCCTCACTCAAGCAGGACAACCGTTTCCCTATCGTGACCTCATTCTCTTTATCACGTTTGTCGTTATTCTAATCACCCTGGTTTTTCAAGGATTAACGCTTCCCTGGCTGGTCCACAAAGTAAACCCAAGGATAGGTTTACTCTCATCCCTGAACAAAAGCAGGAAATTATCATTCAAAAGAAATTAGCGCTGGCTTCGCTTCGCTTCCTGGAAGAAAAATATAGTGGAGAGCGCGCACGAAACGAACATTTGGATAATTTGTTCTCGAAGCTCGAAATCGATCTGAAGTTTTTCGATCGCCAACTCGAAGAATCAAATTTTGTCTGGCAAAACTCACTAAAAGGCTATCAATCCATTTACCTGGAAGTGCTGGAGCAACGACGAAATCTCTTGAACAAAATGAATCGCCGTGCCGAGTTTGACGAAGAGTTGATCAGAAAGTATCTCTTGTTGACCGACGTGGAAGAATTCAAAGTTCGGGAGATCGGTTTACAGGAATCCGATGCCGAGTAAGGAGAAATAATGAGCAACAACACCAAAGAAAAAGCCGTTATTACAGGCGCGAGGAGCAGGTTAGGTGATTGTTAGGTGAAAAATTAAAGGAGAAAAATAATGACGACGAACAAGAATGGAAACTTCACAGGAAAAGTTGCGTTTGTTACCGGAGCAGCAAGTGGCATTGGTCGCGAGGCGGCGCTGGCGTTTGCTCGTGAAGGTGCTAAGGTCGTAGCTGCTGACATTTCAGAACAGGGTAATCAAGAAATGGTACGCCTGATCGAAGACCAGGGTGGACAGGCAATTGCTGTCCAGTGCGACGTAACACGAAGCGAGGACGTAAAGGCGGCTCTGGACAAAACCGTTGAGGCTTTCGGGCGGCTGGACTTCGCCTTTAACAATGCAGGCATTGAGCCGAGAAATCCGGCTCCGACTGCGGAATACGAGGAAGAGGAGTGGAATCGGATCATCGACATCAACCTGCGCGGTGTTTTCCTGTGCATGAAGCACGAGATCCCGCTGATCCTTAAACAGGGCGGTGGCGCGATCGTCAACACCTCATCGGGGGCAGGAATCATTGGCATCAAGGGCAGTCCCGCGTACACTGCCGCGAAGCATGGGGTGATTGGTCTCACCAAGGCGGCAGCCCTCGACTACGCCGCGCAGAACATCCACATCAACGCCGTCTGTCCCGGCTACATCGATACCCCCATGATGGGTCGCTTCACGGGCGGCACAAACGAAGGGCGAGCGCAGGTCATTGCGGAGGAGCCGATTGGCCGGATGGGCAAGCCTGAGGAGATTGCTGCGGCAGTGGTTTGGCTATGTTCGGATGCGGCTGCCTTCATGGTTGGACACGCGATGGTCATCGACGGTGGTCAAACGGTGCAGTAATGGCCGCCAACCCGATCGACCCTTAACCGCATGACAAAAAACATTGTCACCATTCACCACCGCTAACGGCATGACTCAGATCGCCCCGCAGGCGGTACTCGAAGTCAGCGATGAACAGTACCATATACCAAAAATAAACAACTAGGAGCATTGATTCATGTACAACACCAAAGCTTACTCCGCTGCCAGTGCCGCATCGCCATTAGCCTCCGACACGATTGCACGGCGCGATCCCACCGAACAGGACGTACAAATTGAAATTCTCTTCTGCGGCATCTGTCACTCCGATGTTCATTCAGTGCGGGACGAGTGGAGCGATTTTATGTCCACGACTTATCCGATCGTTCCGGGGCATGAGATTGTCGGACGGGTCACTGAGGTTGGCTCGGCAGTCACTAAATTCAAGTCCGGTGATGTCGTGGGAGTTGGCTGTATGGTCGATTCAGATGGGCACTGTCCCAATTGCAAGGCTGGCTTTGAGCAGTTTTGCCAAAATGCAATCTTCACCTACAACTCTCCAGACAAGCACAAGACTGCTCCAGTTACCTATGGTGGCTATTCCAATAGCATTGTTGTTGATCAACGCTTTGTGCTGCACGTTCCTGACAACCTTGAGCTGGCTGGAGTTGCGCCGCTCCTGTGTGCAGGCATCACCACGTATTCGCCACTCCGTCATTGGGGCGTCACAGAGGGTAAGAAAGCCGGCGTGGTCGGTCTGGGCGGCTTGGGACACATGGGTGTGAAGCTGGCTCATGCGATGGGAGCGCACGTTGTTGTCTTCACCACGTCCCCCGACAAGAAAGAAGACGCGTTGCGCCTCGGTGCCGATGAAGTGGTCGTTTCCCGCAATGCTGACGAGATGCAGAAACACGCTGGCAGCTTCGATTTCATTCTCGATACTGTCTCTGCCAAACACGACATCAACGCCTATCTCAACCTGCTCCGGCTCGACGGCAACATTACTCTGGTTGGCGCACCAGAAAAGCCACTGGATGTCGCCGCATTCAGCCTGATCATGGGTCGCCGTAGTCTTTCTGGCTCTATGATCGGTGGCATCGCCGAAACCCAGGAAATGCTCGACTTTTGCGGTGAACACAATATTACTGCCGATATCGAAGTCATCCCGATCCAGAAAGTCAACGAAGCCTACGATCGCCTGCTCAAGTCTGATGTGAAGTACCGCTTTGTCATTGATATGGCATCGCTTAAATCGGAATAAACGAGGTGAAACCTCGGCTGATTGATGAGTCTATTAGGTAGAACTCAATAGTGACTCAACAAAGAGAGGAAATAGGATGATTAAAGACAAAGTTGTGATTATTACCGGTGCATCTTCAGGGATTGGTGAAGCAACTGCAAAATTGCTTGCAAGCAAAGGCGCGAAAGTTGTACTGGGCGCATGACGCGGGAATCAACTGAGACAACTCGTTGATGAAATTCAAAAAGTTGGCGGACAAGCCGTTTATCAAGTGATGGATGTGGTGAACCCATCGGATAACGCGGCGATCGTTGAGCTTGCCCAAGAAACATTTGGTCGTGTCGATGTGATTTTCTTGAACGCGGGCATCATGCCCACTGCTCCATTTTCTGCATTGAAAACGGAGGAATGGAATCAAACGGTGGATGTCAATATTAAGGGTGTCCTCAAGGGTGTCGCTGCGGTGTTACCAACGTTTGTTAGCCAAAAATCTGGGCATGTGATCACAACGTCATCGGTGGCTGGATTAAAAGCTTATCCAGGGGGTGCGATCTACGGTGGAACGAAATGGTTTGTCCGCGATTTCATAGAAGTTCTCCCTATGGAGTCTGCCTAGGAAGGGACTAACATTCGGACTGCGGCCCTTTATCCCGCGGCAATTAACACGGAGTTGTTAGGTCAGATTACTGACCAGGATGCGGCTGAAAAAATGACCAAGCTGTATGAGCAATATGGCATCTCACCCGATCGCGTTGCCAATGTTATAGCGTTTGCGATTGACCAGCCAGAAGACACCAACGTAAATGAATTTACGATTGGTCCAACTACGCAGCCTTGGTAAGGAGAGAGTTAGTGGTTAGGCTGAGGGCGATCGCATTTTGATGGGGCAATCACACAAAAGCACAAATTTGACGATAGCAATAGCGACTTGCAGAGGAAGTAAGCGTGGATGCTACTCGTTTGGAGGCAATTTAGCGACAGTGTTTTTGCAATTGCATCATCCTTCTGATAGCCGCCGCCCGATATGGTGTAGTGATGATTGTCGCTACATACCGTTACTTCAGTGAAAGCAACAAATGGTTATAGTCCATGACCTTCGCACCTAATGGCTTTAAACTTTGTTCAGCAAAGGACTGAAGGAGAAAAAACAATGCCTCATATCAGTATCAAGCTTTATCCTGGCAGGTCGGAACAGCAGAAAGTTCGGGTTGTCGAGCAAATCGTGAAAGACGCTATGTCAATTCTGGAAAGCAGCGAAGACTCGATTTCGGTAGCGATTGAAGAAATCAATCCAGAGGATTGGGTAGAGAAAGTCTGTAAACCAGACATTGTGAATAACCCAGAAAAGCTCTACAAAAAGCCAGGATATAACCCACTTAAATAGCAATAGACGGCTTCGACTTTTAACTGCCCACGTGGTTCAGTCAGTCACCACACTCCAGAGCGAATACTCGCTGTGGTGGAGACAACCTGAAGCAGAAGTGATCCCAACCCTTGAGGAACTTGGCATCGGATTTGTCCCCTACAGTCCACTAGGAAGGGGCTTTCTTACAGGCAAAATCGACGCAAGCACAACCTTCGACAGTTCCGACTTCCGGAGTGGTCTGCCTCGCTTTACACCAGAGGCACTGAAAGCAAATCAAGCCTTGATCGATCTACTGGACAGCATTGCAGAACAAAAACAGGTAACACCTGCCCAAATTGCACTTGCCTGGTTACTGGCTCAGAAGCCGTGGATTGTGCCAATTCCGGGCACTACAAAACTGCATCGCTTGGACGAAAACATCGGGGCGATCTCCGTCGAACTCACGCCCCAAGATTTGCAAAGCATCAACGATGCTGCCGCCAAAATTACTGTGCAAGGAGCGCGTTACCCCGAAAAGTTGGAGCAACTGACAGGTCGGTTGTGACTGAGCAGATTATATTGCGCAATTTGCAAATGGCTTGCGCTTTATCGTGAAGCCTAAAATCCTTACATAGTAGCAACTTTAGCTTTTTTAGAACTTTTACATCTACATCAATCCTAAGAGCAAATGACCTGCGCAAAATTATTCTCTGGAATCTGGAATAATTCCTCAAGCGAAAATTGCCCTTGTTGGACGCTTGCAAATGAGTTGCGCAAAATTTCAGCCGCTGAAGATATTGATGTAAAGGAGTTTCAGGCTTCGTTAAATCTGCGATCGCCAGTAATCATGCAAACAGTCTTATGCCTCTGAAAATTGTCCCTCTAAATCGCTTGCAAATGAGTTGCGTAAAATTTGTAGACACTGAAAGCCTTACAAATAAAGCTATTTAGGACATGCATAGCTAGGATAATTCCCCTATACAGTCAACCCACCATCAATGACGATCGCCTGACCCACAATGTAGGATGCTTGAGTTGAAGATAACCAGAGAATGGCAGCAGCAATTTCCTCAGGTTGGGCAAATCGACCGATGGGAATGGAATCGGCTAATTTTTGCATAGACTGCGATCGCTGTTCTGGTGACAACTCTGCCCAACGACGCTCTAGTCGTGGAGTATGCACTAACCCAGGACAAACGGTGTTAATGCGAATGCCCTGACGAATATATTCCAATGCAGTTGAGCGTGTGAGTCCGACTACGCCATGCTTGCTCGCGGTGTATAGAGAACCAATTGGTGTACCGCTTAATCCGTTTACAGAGGCTACATTGACGATCGTGCCATTTCTCTGTTGTACCATTTGCTGAAGCTGGTATTTCATACACAGCCACACGCCCTTCAAATTAACAGCAGGCTATAGTCTGCTTCGGATTCCGTTAGTTCGGCAGTCGGAGTCAGTGGTACGTTGGCAGCAGCGTTGTTAACAGCGTGATCGATGCGACCATACGCTTGAATCGTTTTTGTTGTCAGTGCTTCAATGTCGGCAGGGTCCGCCATATCCGCCTGTATATACAACGCCTTACCTCCAGATTGGTTGATCTCTGTCTGTAATGCCATACCTGCCTCGACTCCACGAGATGCAAAAACGACAGATGCACCCTGCTTGACAAACGCTAATACAGTCGATCGCCCAATGCCTGAGCTACCGCCTGTCACTAGAACAACGCGATCTTCAAAAGTTGGTAAATTCATAGATCACTTCAAAAAATTTCTTCATGGAGCCATGCTTCAGCTTCGGAAAGCTGGCAAAAGAAGCGTTCATTCGATCGCCCAAGATTTTGATTGTAGAGTGCCATTTTGTTGCAATCATGATGAACGTGAGCGGCTGCAATACAACGGGCGCGATCGGGATTCGGAGGAATGGTATTTTGAACTTCAAAGAGCCGAAAAAATCCAACTTCAAAACCATGTTTTGCTAAAAATGTGGGTATGACGATTCGCTGCTGTTGGTGAACTACTTTGTCCTGCTCACTCACTTCGTAACCTTGAATGTCAATCAGCATCGTAAAGTTGAGGTGTTTAGGAATCTGACGGCTCACTTGCTCCAGGCTTCGCTCCCATGCTTCAACCTGCTCCTGATGCAGTCTGCCTGAAATGCGAGTGCGGAGAATTTGTTTGGTGGAGTCCCAAGTTGTGTGCATTATTTCAGCCATCCTTTCCAAATTCCAGATATGTTGAGCGATACGATGTAGTGCTCCCGCTGAGGTAATTCCTCATTGAGCTTCATCCATAATGCTGCAACCCTATTTTCTTGAAATCCCCCAGTAGGGTTCTAAGCGAGTGATGAAAGAATTTTCAGGTCTTGAGGGACATCTAAATCAATGGCTCCTTCCACGAACGGAATGCTTAAAACGCGGGAGCGATACTGGCGGATGATGAACTTAGCCCCCACATCTCCTTGAAGCGTCTTAAGTTCTAGAAATAACGCTTTATGAAATAGGGCTGGAATACCCAAAATTTCCCCATACTCAGAAGCCACGATCGGGACATTTGTCGTCCGGTGCTTATTAATCAATTGGTGAATTAAGTCGGAAGAAACAAATGGTTGATCACAGACCATGAGAACGATCGCATCTAGTTTAGGGGCGATCGCCACCATCTCCAACCCATACCGAATTGAACTTGCTATTCCTGATTCCCATTGTTCGTTGTAAATAATTTGGATGTCCAGATTTGCTAGGTGTGGAACAATTGTCTCGGCATATGCTCCCAAAACTATCCCAATAGGCTGGCAACCAGTCTGAATCGCCACCTCTGCCATTTGTCGAATCAATGGCTTGCCTTTGTAGGCTAGAAGTTGTTTCGGTTGCCCTAAACGGTTAGAGGCTCCGGCAGCAAGAATCAGGATACCAACTCTAGACATGGCAGTTCTGGAGAAGAATGGATGGAACCCACGCGATCGCGCAGATGACGACCAGAACGCTCACTCAGTACCGCTTGAATTTCCGCCACAATGGAGAGGGCGATTTCTTCAGGTGTTTCGGCTCCGATGTCTAATCCGATTGGGTTATAAAGTTGCTGCATATGTTCGGAACTTGGGTTAACACCGTGTTCAGCCAAGTCTTCCCATAATTTTTGCATTCGCCGCTTCGGACCTAATATTCCTAAATAGCGGAGTTGAGCTGGAATTAGAGTTTTGAGAAACGCCAGATCAGTGAGATACCGATGAGTCATCACAATCGCGATGGTTTGAGGCGTTAGCAGATGATGATAGGCATTCGGCGGATCTGGGATGCAATAGAGGAGTTGATCGGCAAGGGGAAAGCGATCGTGGGTCAGTTGTTCGGGGCGATGATCAATTACTGTAACGTGCCAGCCTAATTGTTTCGCAAACTGCACTACGGGAATCGCGTCATATCCAGCCCCAAAGATCAACAATGGAACAGGTGGATGAATCACTTCTATCAATACATCAATTCGTCCAGTAGATAGAGCGTAGGACTGTACACAAGATTGTTGTTCAATGAGTGATTTTTGCACATCAGTTGCAATTCTTTGAGTAACATCTAAATTGGTTATTTGGTTGATAACTGGAGCATTAAACTTCATCATTAACCGATCGCCCACTTTGACATCTGGCACGTTATCGATAGAAAAGATTGTGGCGATCGCGCCCATTTGTTGCATCATCAAACAATCTTCTACGAATAACATTTGACTGATTACAGCACCGTTCAATGATTCGAGCAAAACATCCACAATGCCATTGCACCCTAAACCAAACCCAAACAAAATGTCATCATTGGAAGTAGTGTCGTATCGTACCAGGATAGGATCACTGTCAGTGGAGAAGAGGGAGCGCGATCGTTCTAAGATATCTGCTTCCAGGCAGCTACCACTGATGGCACTGGTCATCTCACCGTCCTCAGTCAGCAGCATTCGGGCACCCGGTCTGCGGTAAACTGAACCGCTTGTTCGTACAACAGTTGCCAGAACTGCGCGTTTTCCATTGTTTTGAATCTGTTCAAATGCTTGTAGGATTCGCTGTAATTCATAGGACTACGCCATCAACTTGTCAGGAGTGATTGGTAAATTGCGGAATCGTTTGCCTGTTGCGTGGTAAATTGCATTCGCAACAGCCGCAGCAACTCCGGTAATGCCCACCTCACCAACTCCCCGCACACCCAGGGGATTAAACGTCAAATCTGGTTGCCCTACAAAGGCTACGTCAATGCGAGGAATATCGGCATAAGCAGGATAGTGGTACGTTGCCAGGTCATACGCCACGGGATAACCTGTGTTGGGATCAATCCGGCATTCTTCCATCAATGCTTCTCCAATGTCCATGATCACGCTGCCTCGCACTTGGCTGGCTGCAGCTTTGGCATTCATGACCCGTCCAATGTCCATCACTGAAACCCAACGGGTGACTTGCTACTGGCAGCGCCACCCGGTTGCGCTGAGCAATTTTATAAATGGTTTCTGCATCTGCCGTGCCAATTAGATGAGTATGAATTTCAACCTTTGGCATCTCGCACAGGAGTTTGGACATCTGGTTCATTTCACAATTTGCCCCCATAATTTTCCCAATCCGTATGCCCTAGAAACGGCTTGGCACAATCCTTACATAAATAGCATTGCTTGCTGTAGCGATGCCTGTTCTTCGACAAGCGGAAAGACTGGGAACTGAAAGATCGGCAATTGTAGCAATTGAGGTAAGAGCCAAATGTCTGCGTCTCTTGTGGAGAGGCATATTGTGGCAATGGGTGGCGATGGTTTCTCAATGGAACCCGATAATCCTCTTCTGGATCAATACATTTCTTGGACTCGTGGATAAGCCACAGCCCAAAGTTTGTTTTCTACCAACGGCGGGTGGAGACAGCGATCGTGCCTAATCAATCCACTGCTACTGCAAATACTCCAATACAACCATTCCCTCGAGATGGGTACCTTAAACTGGGCGAGGCTGTTTACGTGAGCGATTTCCAGTAGCAGTGGAATTTTTTCCACGGTAAGGAGATGAAGCAGAATGAGTTTGGCGCTGTCCACCTCGACGTTTTTTAGATCGCTGTTGGTCAGGTTGCCCTTTTGCCTGTAACTGAGAAGAAGCCGTTGGCTCGTATCCCAGAATGACATCTGTTGTTAGTTTGCGCTTTAATAGCTGCTCAATCCCTTGCAAAAGGGAGTTTTCATCTTTAGAGACCAGAGAAATTGCCCGTCCGGCATGACCCGCGCGCCCCGTCCGACCAATCCGATGCACGTAGTCTTCAGGCACGTTCGGTAGTTCAAAGTTCACCACGTGAGGCAGTTGATCAATGTCTAACCCCCGGGAGGCGACATCGGTGGCAACGAGGACGCGCACCTTCCCTTGTTTAAAGTCATTCAGAGCACGAGTACGGGCAGACTGGGTTTTATTGCCATGAATCGCAGTCGCTTTCAGCCCATCTTGAGCCAGTTGCTCCGCCAATCGGTTCGCCCCGTGTTTGGTGCGGGTAAAGACCAAAACCTGTTTCCAATTATTAAAGCCAATCAGATGAGACAGTAATTCTCGCTTACGATCGCGATCCACTGGATGCACAATCTGTTCAACTTGTTCTGCCGCTGTGTTGCGAGGGGCGACTTCAATCTGAACTGGCTGATTGAGCAATGTGTCAGCCAGTTGCCGGATCGCGGGCGAAAAGGTGGCAGAAAACATTAACGTCTGTCGAGAAACGGGTAATTTTGCCAGAATTTTGCGAATGTCGTGGATGAATCCCATATCTAACATGCGATCGCACTCATCCAGCACTACGATTTCAATCTGGGACAGATCAATGGTTTTCTGCGCCAGGTGATCCAATAATCGTCCGGGAGTTGCGACTACAATATCCACGCCCCGTTTCAACGCTTGCACTTGCGGCACAAAGCCAACACCCCCATAAACGATCGCTGACTTAAGAGTCAGATATTTGCCATAGGTTGTGACGCTATCACCGACTTGGGCTGATAGTTCACGGGTTGGGGTCAGGATGAGAGCACGCGGGTGGCGATAACTTTTTTCGGGGGATGAAAGGTTGAGGCGTTGTAGTAATGGCAGCGTAAAGCTGGCGGTTTTACCCGTTCCTGTCTGGGCACTGGCAAAAATATCGTGTCCCTGCAAAATCGCCGGGATTGTCTGCTGCTGGATCGGTGTTGCTGTGGTGTAGCCTTCATCATTAACAGCACGCAGCAATTCGGTCGAAAGACCGAGGGTATGAAATGTCATAGATTAGATCGCTCCTGGTTGTGCCCCTATCCCCAATAGAATGCTGGGACCAGCCTAAGAGCAATAGTTAGTTGTTTTTATGGATGCCTCGAATAAACAAGTTCCAATACGCAATAACAGACCGGACGTAAATTGCGAAACTTAATCTTAGCATATAGCAGTCCTAAATCGTTTGTGTAGTCAAGAGGCTTTGTGGGCGCACCTAGCGGTTGGGGGAGTAGAGATGGAGGGTTAAAGGGTGGTCTGCGAACAGGGGATCAAAACGCCCATTGACCCAAGCTAGACGCAAGTGCAACAAGTGATTAAATCCTGCCTCACTCCAACGCATTCCAGTTCCCTTAAAGCGTTGCTCAATCAGCCACTTGCAAGCACTCTCGACCATGCCTGAACCAATGGGAAATCCTTGTTTTTTGAACTGTCGATATTGCAGATGAGGTAGATGTTTGCTGAGATATTGCTGCACTCGCTTCAACACTGGTTTGGCTGAAGCAGGCGTGGACGGATACTTCAATAAACGTCCCAGTTCTTGAACAATCCGATGTACATATCCATGACGTAATGAATGGCGCAATCGCTCAAACCATTGCCCAGGAGTGCGAGTCGGGAGCGTATCGTCATAAGCTTCGGCAGCTTCCCACAACTGCTGAGCAGCATGATAGAAATCCAAAATACCGATAGCGATGCTGGCAAAGTGTTGCTCAAATAATCGCCGAAATCCGCGTGCTCCATCAGAAATCCAAACCACTTGAGGGGCAGTGGTGATGCCTTGATGCAAGGCTTCTAGCTGAAGTCGTGCTTGCAGGGCAGCGATGTCGCCCAGCACTGCCACTAGTCGTCGTTGCTCCAGTCGAGTCTTGGTTTGAGCACTTCGAGTCTGAACGGAGCGAAGTCGAGCAAGCAGAGCGATCTTGACTTCTTGAAAGCGGATCTTGCCCTTGGGCGTTCCTGCTTGAGCGCGAAACGGCACACTGACACCATCAGCAGCAATTACCAAAGGCAAGTCCACGAACATCGGGTCAATCGATTCTTGGGCAGGTTCAATGCCTTTGTCCAACGATATCAATTCCCCTTCTAGTTGCTGGATGGCTTGTCGTCCAAACTGCTGCACCCACTGCCAAACAGTGTCATCGCTAATACGAATGCCACACAACTGTGACAGCAGTTGCACGGCTAACTCAAACGGTAGAAATACAGCCAAAAGACAACCTAGACGCACCAGTTCAACCGACGTTTGCTGATACGGGACAATCCCAAGTACGGCATCAAATGGCGCATCATGACTGCCAGCACAACGATGTGGGCACCGTCCAACCCGTCGTCGCCATTCAACCCATCCCACTAACGTCAGCATCCGACGACTCACAAACCCCTTACTCTCCAAACGACTGCCACACTGATGACAATTGCCCCAAAGCTGAGGTAATTGGGCGCGTTCATTGAGGTGATGGTTCACTAATGCTTGGGCAAACCACAGCCCGATTTGCCAAGCCGCTAAGACCAGACTGGCAAGCGTGACGCTCCTTTGCAGGTTTTCATACAGCTGTTGCAACTCAAGGGCATCGAGTTCCACGATGTGTTTTAGCGTTAGCATAGAAGGAGATTTTTATTGTTTGGGGTGCGTCTACTCGGCGCACCTTTTTTGTTTCCTCTTCCATTCTCGCTAATTCTATTTCGAGTCCCCCAACTGCCGGATGTGCCCGATCGCCATTGGTGCAATCAAGCAACTGACTCCAACGGTGCTGGTGGCGTTAATCAACAGCATGACTCCGCAGGAAGTGATCAACAGCCTCAAGTCACTCAAGGCAAGAGGGGCAATGGATCACCCAGAGGTGAAGGCGTTGATTGATGGCAAGCTGGACGAGGCATCGAAGAGTGCGTGGGTTGCGGCATTCAAAGCTCAAGTTGCAGCCGATGCAGCGGATCTCGATGACGATACCCTAGCCCGGTTAGAGAAGGTGACCAACGAGCAGGTGAAGCGGCGTGGTGTGATTACCCGTCCGACTGCTTTGCTCGTGGATAAGTCGGGGTCGATGGAGAATGCGATCGAGTTAGGGAAGCGACTGGCTGCCCTGATCTCTGGCATTACTCAAGCAGACCTATTTGTCTACGCCTTCGACAACATTCCCTATCCTGTCACGGCACAGGGCAAGGAGTTGACCGACTGGGAGCGGGCCTTCCAGCACATCAAGGCAGGGGGCGGTACGAGCATCGGTGCGCCGCTGGAAGCCATGCGGAAGAAGCGGCAGATCGTTGACCAGATCATTGTCGTTACAGACGAAGGTGAGAATGCGGCTCCCTACTTCGGTGAGGTTTACAAGACCTACTGCCGGGAGTTGGCGGTGATGCCAAACGTGGTGATTGTCCGCGTAGGTGGTTACTGCAACTGGCTGGAGAGCCAACTGAAGGGACAGCAGGCACCTGTAGAAACGTTTACCTTCGCGGGAGACTACTACAGCTTGCCGAACCTTGTACCGCTGTTGACGCGCTCTTCTCGTCTGGATCTGCTGATGGAGATTCTGGACACACCGCTGCCCGTGCGATCGGATAAGTAGTCTCAAATCATAGGTGCATTGTTTATTACTAATGCACCTAATAAAATCTATAATTTACTTTAAATTTCTGTTAGATTGAAGAACTCAACCTACTGATATTCTTCACTGCTTACTAAAATCAATTCCTGCTTTTATAGCTTTTCCCTTGAGGTAGTTAATGAAAGCAGAGCAAGATACAAGCATAAACTTAGCATCTTCAAAATCAAGATTGGATTCGTCTAGTAAGGCATGGCGTATACCATTTGCATCGTTTGTATAACCATACAGCTGGCTGAAAGCTCCGCCTAAGGCAGGATGCAAATCAACCTTCTGTTCTTTTCCTATTGCCTTTAGAGCTTTCCCCAATGTTGCTTTATTGTCATCAGAGATCAGACAGCAGATTGATTCCACAGCACTAATAGATTCTTTTATAGAATTTCTATAGTCGGGATTTTCTTTATTTGATAAGCAAATCACCGCCGTTTTGATATGATTTGATACTGGAATAAATCTGTCCTCGCTTGTTAAAGCTTCTTCTATTATCTTGATCTCTGTTTCTGAGGTTATCGGTGTAATTGTAGAGCCAACAAAACGATAGCCGGAAAACTCGCGTTCAAGTACAAAATTGCAGAGATGGATAAAGCTTTCCAATGTAGAATGATTTGTATAACTTCTTGCAATGAACTCCAAGAAGTCGTATACCTCAAACCACTGATACTGAAAAAACTTTTTCTTCATAAACCTATAGTCAAATTCCCAAAATCCCGACAACTCATCAAATGTTTTCTTGAAATGAGAAAACCATAAATTTTTAACCAAAAACCTTACGTTGTCTCTTTCAACATGATGATAATTGTTTGATTCTTTTTCATCGTAATCTATTTGAGAATACCCTTCCAGCTTCTTCCAGAAGGATAGAACCAAAACATTCCACAGACTGTTACGCAAATCATCATCCATTGACTCAATTTGCATAATATCTTTTCTAGGTATAAACCCAAATCTTTGAGAGAATGTATCCATACTTTACTTTCTACTAAGGCTACACCATGAGCTATAGCTTTACGCGATTAGGTTAGAACGCTAGGCTAGGGGAAAACCAGCGTCTAGAAGTGCCTATGCCTTCCCCTTATGGTGACGACCTGCGTCGCAAAGCAATTAATGCCGT
>NZ_JAMPKZ010000032.1:0-41672 GCF_039962215.1 Leptolyngbya sp. ST-U4 | reverse complement strand
GTGAGGCCTTTTAGATTCAATCCTAAACTCGAAAAAGAACAGCAGGCTCAAACGTACTTTGTACAAGTTAAAGCCAGATTTGTGCCGGAGCGAGATGTCTTTGAGTTTGTTGAGCAGCTTAGCGAACCAATTCAGGAAGTCCCAGGATTTTTGAAAGCTTCTAAGAAGCTCAAGGCTGAAGCTTTGAAAGCTTTGAGTGAAAGATAGGGCGCGATGGCTTGTGGAATCGCGATCACATTATTCTTGTTATGAAACCCTTTCAAGTTCTTGAATCAGTTCTTCTCTCACACCCAAACAACAAACCTCCTGAGATTGCCTCAAAGCACTGCTTCCAGTTTGGCACTCAACCGTTGTCTTTGAATGAACAGCTTATGCAGCTTGCCAAGTGTGGGCTTTATACCCTGAGCCAATCTCGCTTAAACTTTGGGTATTGTTCATAAGGGAAGTTCGGTGGCTCTGGTAATCACCATCTATAACCAGTCAGGAGGCGTAATGAAAACGTCGCTGACAATGAATTTAGGCTATCACATGACTCAGCATGGCCGAAAGGTGCTGCTAATTGACATGGACCCACAGGCAAGCCTAACCGTTTTTATGGGGCTTGAGCCAGCCGATTTGGAGCAGACAATTGCTAACTCTGTCTTAAATGAAGCACCATTAGCAATTCACCCCAACCTTCATGGGATGGACTTACTTCCCTCGAATATCATGCTGAGTGCCGCAGAGATGCAGCTTACCTCTGTGATGGCGCGTGAGTGGCGGTTAAAGCGAGTCTTAGAACCCGTTTTGGATCGCTATGATGTGATTCTGATTGATTCTCCACCTAGCCTAGGAATTTTGAGTGTCTTGAGTTTGGTAGCCTCAACTCATGTTTTAATTCCGATTCAGACGCAGTACAAAAGCTATAAGGGAACGGAATTGCTATTAGATAGCGTTAAACAGGTACAGACTCACGTTAATCCTGAGTTAAAGATAGCGGGGGTTGTACCCACAATTTATGCAGCGAGTAATGCTCAAGACAAATCCATTTTGAGTGCAATTCAGGAGCAACTGGGGGCAATTACAACCGTCTTTCCGCCGGTACCGCGTGCTACAGCGTTTGCTGATGCCTCAATGGAACATTTGCCTTTAGCTCGATACAGTTCAAATCATCCGGCGGTGAAGGTTTTGAATGCGATCGCACTTTCGTTGGAGGCTCTGAAATGAAGAAACGAGCAGGGGTACCTCCAATGCGCGGAGTCGGTGCCTTTCTCAGCACTTCGATTGAGTCTGCGGCTGAACTAATACCTGAATCAACAAATACTATCGCCATTGAGAAAATCGGCCTACCTGCAAAGCAACCTCGACGGTTTTTTAATCCTGAGAAGCTAGAGCAGCTTGCGGAGTCGATTCGACAGCACGGCATATTAGAACCGATTTTAGTGCGTTCGCTGCCCAATGGTCAGTATGAATTAGTGGCGGGAGAACGACGCTATAGAGCGGCTCAGTTAGTGGGATTAAACGAGGTTCCGGTGGTGGTGCGGGAACTGTCGGATATTGAAGCGTTCCAGCTTGCCTTGGTTGAGAATTTACAGCGGGAAGACTTGAATCCGGTTGAGGAAACGGAGGGAGTTTTGGATCTGCTGGTTCTGAATTTGCAGTGTAGCCAAGAGGAGATTTTTGAGACTCTTGCTCAGATGGCGACAGCTCAGAAAAAGGGAATTGAGCTATCGGGAAACGTTTCCCGACGTGTAGAAGCGATCGCTTCTATCCTTGAATCGACGATTGGATTAACGCCTGAAAGCTTTCGGACTTCTCGTTTACCGCTATTGAAGCTTCCGGCTGATGTGTTGGAGGTTTTGCGCCAGGGACAACTGGAATATACGAAGGCACGATTGATTTCCCGACTCAAGGAAGATGAGCCTCGGCGGGTGTTATTGCAAGAAGCGATCGCGCTTAACCTCTCTTTGGCTCAAATCAAAGCACGTTTGCAAGATTTAACTTCGACGACTCCCCCAGAACTGACGGTAAGCGATCGCCTGTTTTCCGTTTCCCGAAAGTTGAAGCCAAAGAAAGGTTTGGACGATCCGAAGAAGCAAAGGCGTTTGGAGAAGCTTTTGCAGGAGTTGGAATTGTTGGTGGAAGATTGAATCGGGGTGTATCGTCTATCGTCGGTTAATCATTTTCCGCAGAGCGCTGAATTAATCTTGGACTGTCGGGAAACGTTTCCCGATGGAACTCAAATCCCAATATTAGTCCTCAAAAGCCAGTGAACCGGAGCTTTTCAAGCCGAATGCTCAGAGAGATGCTAATCCGTTTTCCCTATAGCAGAGGATTGAAGCTCGGGTATGTTTAGCAATGGATAGATCTGCTCAAACCGAGCCGGAGATAGATGAGCAATGTCCTCCTCACTAATCGGGTATCCTGCATCTTAGAGGAGCAATATGGAAAACATGATGAGAAAATATCGACGCTAATTGAAATTGGTCTATAGTAGGCACGATACTCTCGACCAGCAAAGTGAGTGTAGTTTCTGGCATCTCCCCCTGCTAACCCCGATGGCACCTCGTCAATCAGCAACTTCGCAAACGGTGTATCAACTGAAGATTACGCTCAAAGACGCTAAACCACCAATCTGGCGCAGGGTACAGGTATTGAACACAGCAACGTTGCAGCAGCTTCACCCTATCATTCAACTGGCAATGGGATGGACGGATTCGCATTTGCATCAGTTCACGATCCCAGGTGTGGAATACGGGCAACCAACGCCCGAATAAGTTGCCCCAGTTCTCAAGTCAGCCTTGACCGCGCCGTTCCAGTCGATCCTTCCCTCTAGAAACATGGTCTATCAGTTTTTTGAAAAGCCAATCCTGAATTCGCCCTATGAGTATCCTGCAAAGCATTGGGAACTCGACAACGATGGACAACCCACTAACCAGATTATTCTTCAGCGTCGATCGGCTGATTTTATCACCCCCATTCCCAAACCGAAGAAACGCAGGCAGTCTCAGGCTGTACAACAAACCCTGACACTGTTTGATACCGAAGGTATCTCAACCGACTCTCAGCAATACGATCTATCCCTCTACATCAACAGCATCCGCGAGAAGGTTAGCGCATGGCGGCAACTGCCTAACCCTGAAGATTGGAAGGTGACACCAGAAACCGCCCGATTGCTCCAGCACTGGCGACACCACAAATTTCAAGGAATTCGCCCCTTCTTCTGTCAGGTAGAAGCTGTGGAAACAGCTATCTGGTTGGCGGAAGTGGCACCTAAAAGCGGCAAGAAGGAGCAGGCATTCCTTGACGATCTAGAAAGGGTCAATGCAGAGGCGAACCCAGAACTGTTACGGATTGCCTTGAAGCTGGCAACAGGGGCAGGAAAGACGACCGTGATGGCGATGATCATCGCCTGGCAGACTGTCAATGCCGTTCGCCATCCCAACAGCAAGCGGTTTACCCGTGGCTTTCTCATTGTTACGCCGGGAATTACCATTCGCGATCGCCTCCGCGTCCTTCAACCAAACGATCCAGATAGCTACTATGCCAGCCGCGAACTGGTTCCCAACGATATGGTGGGGGACTTGGGCAAAGCCAAAATTGTCATCACCAACTACCATGCCTTCAAATTGCGAGAGCGGATGCAAATTGCTTCTGGAACCCGCAAGCTGATTCAAGGGCGAGGACCAGAACTACAAACCCTAGAAACCGAAGGGCAGATGATTCAGCGGGTGATGTCGGAATTAATGGGGATGAAAAGCGTCCTGGTCATCAATGATGAAGCCCACCATTGCTACCGGGAGAAACCTGACAATGACGACCTGGATGATCTCAAGGGGGACGACAAGGAAGAGGCAAAAGAAAATAACGAGATGGCTCGCCTCTGGATTTCTGGAATTGAGGCAGTAAAACGGAAGCTGGGGGTGCAGCAGGTTTATGACCTATCAGCAACCCCCTTTTTCCTGCGCGGGTCTGGCTATGCGGAGGGAACCCTATTTCCCTGGACGGTAAGCGACTTCTCGCTCATGGATGCGATCGAGTGTGGTATTGTCAAACTGCCCCGCGTGCCTGTAGCGGATAATGTGCCGGGGGCTGAGATGCCGAAACTCCGCAACCTCTGGGAACACATTCGCAAGAAGATGCCTAAAAAGGGGAGAGGAGCCGCTAAAAACCTTGACCCTCACAGCTTGCCGCCAGAACTTCAGACAGCTCTGGATGCCCTCTACGGTCACTACATCAAGACCTATGAGATCTGGCAGGAGCAGGGAGTGGATGTGCCGCCTGTGTTCATTGTGGTCTGTAACAATACTTCAACCTCAAAGCTGGTGTATGACTTCATTTCAGGCTTTGAGCGAGAAGATGAAGAGGGAAACACCTCTTACCACGCTGGACGGTTAGAGCTATTCCGCAACTACGATGAATACGGGGAACGCCTGCCTCGTCCCCGCACTTTGCTGATTGATAGCGAACAGCTAGAGTCAGGTGAAGCCCTGGACAGCAATTTTCGGGAAATGGCTGCCGATGAAATCGATCGCTTCCGGCGGGAACTGGTGCAGCGCAGCGGTAATCCCCAGGATGGTCAGAACATCAGCGACCAGGACTTATTGCGAGAAGTGATGAATACCGTGGGTAAACCGGGACGGCTGGGTGAGTCAATTCGATGTGTGGTGTCAGTATCGATGCTGACGGAAGGCTGGGATACCAACACAGTGACTCACGTTCTGGGGGTACGGGCTTTTGGCACGCAGTTGCTCTGTGAGCAGGTGGTGGGACGGGCACTCCGTCGCTATTCCTATGACTTGAATGAGGAAGGACTGTTTAACGTTGAATATGCCGATGTGCTGGGGATTCCGTTTGATTTCACAGCCAAGCCGGTGATTGCCAAGCCAGCCCCTCCCCGCAATACAGTAAATGTCCATGCCGTCAAACCCGATCGCGACGCTTTAGAAATCACCTTTCCCCGTGTGGAAGGCTACCGGGTAGAACTGCCTGATACCGCTCTGACTGCCCACTTTACGCCAGATTCCCTGCTGGAGCTAACCCCCCATCTGGTGGGTGCGACCAGGACCCGCAATGAGGGCATCATCGGGGAAGGGGTGGAACTGAATGTAAAACACCTGGAGGGAATGCGGGAGTCAACGGTACTGTATGAACTGACCAAGCACCTGATTTACCATAAATACCGTGACCCAGGTGAGGAACCGAAGATCCATTTGTTTGGGCAGCTTAAGCGCATTGCTCGACTGTGGATGAAGGACTATCTGCGCTGCACGGGTGGCACCTATCCAGCGCAGTTGATCTATCGGGAAATTGCAGACATGGCGTGCGATCGCATCAAAGCAGCGATCTCTGAAGCAATGGCAGGCGATCGCCCAATTAAAGCCATCCTGGATGC
Organism: Leptolyngbya sp. ST-U4; assembly: GCF_039962215.1. Lineage (NCBI taxonomy): Bacteria > Bacillati > Cyanobacteriota > Cyanophyceae > Leptolyngbyales > Leptolyngbyaceae > Leptolyngbya > Leptolyngbya sp. ST-U4. The sequence goes on along the minus strand of NZ_JAMPKZ010000032.1, from coordinate 36,298 downwards.
CTACAATCCCAAGGGCAGCACCGCCCATGTCAATTTCAACACATCTAAACCATCCCTCTGGACGACTGATCCCCGTCGGAATCATATCAACTGGGTAGTCTGCGATAGCGATTGGGAAGCCGAGTTTTGCCGGGTGGCTGAGGCTCATCCCCGTGTGAAAGCGTATGTCAAGAACCAAAACCTGGGGTTTGAGGTGCCTTACCTGTACGGTTCCACTTCCCGTAAGTATCTGCCAGATTTCATTGTGCAGGTAGATGATGGTCGTTCTGACCTCCTAAACTTGGTTGTGGAGATTAAGGGCTATCGTGGTGAGGATGCCAAGGAAAAAGCAAACACGATGCGAAACTATTGGGTTCCAGGTGTGAATAATCTGGGCAGTTTTGGACGTTGGGAATTTGCTGAATTCACAGCCGTCTTTGAAATCGAATCAGCGTTTAACGATCTGATTGATTCGTTCACTGGCACATCTGCACCATCGAAAGGGGCATAACGATGCTGAAGAGCTACGAGGCAATTTACGAAAACGGGCAGGTGAAGTGGCTGAAGGAACAGCCAGAGATCAAAACCGCCCGCATCATCGTCACCATCTTGGAAGAGAGCGAAGTACCTATGAACCGACGCACTCCTCCTGCTTCGATCGCCGGGAAGGGTAGAACCTTTGGCGATCTTGTCAATCCGATCGTTCCCGAAGAGGATTGGGAATGTCTGCGATGATTGTGCTAGACACTCATATCTGGTTCTGGTTTATCGCACAGGAGTTTGAGCGGTTTCCAAAACACTGGCGTGAACAGATTGAAACCGCTGCCCAGGTTGGAGTTTCAATCATCTCTTGCTACGAGATTGCTTTAGCCCAACAGAGAGGAAGACTGGAGTTACCCTGTCCGGCTAAGCAATGGTTTGAAGATGCGCTAGAGCCTTCAGGAATTTTGTTGCTACCACTGACTCCTCAAATCATTTGTTGTGCAGTCGATCTCTCTCCTGTTCATAGAGATCCCTTTGACCGACTGATTATTGCAACGACGATAGCTTACGAGGCAAAACTCGCCAGCGTTGATGGGCTGTTCAGTCAGTATCCAGAGTTAGCTAATTGCCTCATGCAACAAACCGAGTCTTCTTCCTAAGAGACAATACTCCATTCCCCTACCATTTTCCCCATTCCCTACTCCCATGCCACCAAAATCTTCTAAAAACAAAAGTGTTGAATCCCTCAAGCATGAGGAGGCAAAGCGCAAGAATATTCCGACGGCTGAGTACCAGTCGGTGATGGCAGAGGAGGAGAAAAGCCCGATCCAGGTGGCGTATGAACGCCGCAACCGAGACCTCGACCCGCAGTTAGTTTGGCGGGGGAAGGATGAACAGGATTGGTCAGACCTGGTGGTGAGTGCGCCACCACTCTACATTCAGGAGAAGGTACATCCCAAGGTTTTGATCGATGACCTATTGCAGCGCAGTCAGGAGCGGACAGAATCGACTGAGGATATCCAGCTTGATCTGTTTTCAGATTTCAATGGCTTACCGCAGGACGCAACGGGAACAGATTTCTACCAGCATGACTCCAATTGGACAAACCGGATGATCCTGGGCGATAGCCTTCAGGTGATGGCATCTCTGGCAGAGCGAGAAGGGTTGCGGGGTCAGGTGCAGTGCATTTACATTGACCCGCCCTATGGGATTAAATTCAATTCCAACTTTCAGTGGTCAACCACCAGCCGCGATGTGAAGGATGGCAATAAAGACCACATTACCCGTGAACCGGAGCAGGTGAAGGCGTTTCGGGATACCTGGCGAGATGGGATTCATTCGTATTTGACTTATCTGCGCGATCGGTTGAGTGTGGCGAGGGATTTGTTAACCGATAGTGGATCGATTTTTGTGCAAATCGGGGATGAGAATATTCATCGAGTTAGAGCATTGATGGACGAGGTTTTTGGAGATAAAAATCATGTTAGTCTCATCAGTTATAAAACAACTCAAAGTGCTGGTTCTGGAACCTTAGATACTACCTGTGATTATATTTTGTGGTATGCGAAGAATAATGATACCATCAAGTTTAGAAATTTGTACAAAGTTTTAGAACGGGGAGATAAAGGCGCTACTCGTTACAACTTTGCAGAAAATATAAATATTGGTCAAGTTATTAGAATCTCAGAAAACGAAACCTCACTAGATAATGACCCAAGTTGGAGATTTTTTACCGATCAAGGTTTAACATCAAGAGGTGGTGGTTCCGATAACACAACACGAGAAGTATTTTTTGAAGGAAGTTTTTATAAACCAACAGCAGGACATTGGCGAACTTCCGCAGAAAATATTGAAAAGCGTCTAATTCCATCAGGAAGGGTTATTAAAGCGGGAAAAACTATTCGCTTCAAAAAGTTTTTTGACGACTTTGGATGTCTGGGACTCACAAATCTTTGGGATGATGTTGGAGGTGGGATTCAAAGTAGGAATGACCCAAAAGTGTACGTTGTTCAAACATCTACTAGTGTTGTTCAACGTTGTCTTCTAATGTCCACTGATCCTGGCGATCTTGTTTTAGATCCCACATGTGGAGCTGGTACTACCGCGTATGTTGCCGAACAATGGGGGAGACGCTGGATCACGATTGACACATCTCGCGTTGCTCTTGCTCTTGCCCGTACTCGTATCATGGGTGCTCGCTATCCCTATTACCTGCTAGCAGATTCTCCTATAGGACAGCAAAAGGAAGCTGAAATCACTCGTACTGCCCCCTCTACAGTCCCAACTTACAGTAACATTCGGCAGGGATTTGTCTATGAGCGAGCATCATACGTCAATTTGAAGTCCATTGCTTACAATGTTGAAATTGACGTGATTTTGGACAAATTCCAGGAAAAACTGGACTCGCTCCGGGCAGAACTTAATACTGCACTACGTAAAGCCTGGGAAGAATGGGAAGTTCCCCGTGAAGCCGATCCAAATTGGTCAAGCGAAGCCCAGAAAGCCCATAGCGATTGGTGGAAATACCGCATTGCTCGGCAAAAAGAAATTGATGCGTCCATTGCTGCTAAAGCTGACCAGGAATACCTCTACGACAAACCCTATGAAGACAAATCGATTGTCCGGGTCGCAGGTCCCTTCACTGTCGAGAGTCTCTCGCCCCATCGGGTATTGGTGGTTAATGAGCAAGATGAACTGGTAGACCCTAGCCAGCCAGTCACCCCTGAATCCACCACCGATGCTACCGACTTTGCCAATGTCATCATAGAAAACCTCAAAACCTCTGGAGTCCAGCAGGCGCACAAAGAAGACAAAATCAACTTCACCACGATCGTTGGCTGGCCCGGTGACTTCATCTGCGCTGAAGGTCGCTATGTGGAAGGGGAAAGTGAGAAAGAGAAACGGGCAGGCATTTTCATTGGTCCAGAGTTTGGCACCGTGTCTCGCCCGGATTTGGTAGCCGCTGCACGGGAAGCGGGGGATGCGGGTTTCGATGTGCTGATTGCCTGTGCCTTCAACTACGAGGCCCACTGTGCCGAACTCACCAAGCTAGGTCGCCTTCCGGTCCTCAAAGCCCGGATGAATGCCGATCTCCACATGGCAGATACGTTGAAAAATACTGGAGTAGGCAACCTGTTTGTCATCTTTGGAGAACCCGATATTGACATCATAGAGGTAGAAGATGGGCAGATTCAGGTGAAGATCCACGGAGTCGATGTCTTCCACCCCCAATCCGGTGAGGTCAGATCCAGTAACGCCGACGAAATTGCCTGCTGGTTCATCGACACCGATTACAACGAAGAAAGCTTCTTCGTCCGTCACGCCTACTTCCTCGGAGCCAATGACCCTTACAAAGCCCTCAAAACAACCCTCAAAGCTGAGATCGACGCGGAAGTCTGGGGAACTCTAAACAGTGACACCTCGCGCCCCTTCAACAAACCCAAATCTGGTCGCATTGCCGTCAAGGTAATTAACCACCTGGGTGACGAAGTAATGAAGGTATTCAGCGTGGATTAATGAACCTAGTAGAAAAATTGTAATAACTTCGCAGCAAGAAGTTAAGGAATAGAGCCATGCAACAACTGTATTCGTCAACTTTGTCTAACCCCTCCTTTATACAAGGCTTTACAAGATATGTAAGTTACAGGATCATCCTGAAAACCTTGGTAGTCATCAGCATTGTTCTAGTCATTCTGCTATCAATTCCAAATTATGCGCTGGCTGCACCATGCTCTAATGCAAAACTTGCTAACAATCTTAAGAACATACTAGTTGAGAAAATTTCTATACCTGTCAGTTCTACGGATATCTCTGAGGCTGCCAGTTTCAAAAAAATGAAAATTTATTTCTCTGCAAAAACAGGAGGGACTATTGAGACTGGCAGCGATCTAAATTTGACCGATTTGAAGGATGTAAATGGATACGCTTTAGTAGATTTTCGAATGAATAAAGGTTTGAAAGAAATACCTATCATAAAATCTTATCTTCAAAGCCAATTTGCAGATGCTACAGATCTCATCAGAGTATCCAATGTTTATGCTTCTCTGGTGTTGAAAGACGCAAACGATAAGGAAATAGCATCCTATGCTTTCAAAATTAGAGAAGGAAGGAATGAGGTTCCTATTTGTGAGTTTGGAAAATTAAAGCAAGACGTAAAAAGTATTCATGTGAAAGTAAATTCATTTGATGGCGATTTCTCAGTAAAGCACTCTTTTTGATTAGTTTGATTCATTGGTCTGATGTGGTCGTTAGAAAGATTTTATGGAATTCCGCATTGCTGACACCTTCACCGATAGCCTAGTTAAACTCACTGGGCAGGAACAGAAAGCAGTCAAAACCACTGCCTTCGATCTGCAACTTAACCCAGCCAACCCAGGGATGCGGTTCCATAAACTCGATCGCGCCAAAGACCCCAACTTCTGGTCAGTCAGCGTCAACATGGACATTCGCCTGATTGTCCATAGAACTGACACCAGCCTGCTGCTCTGCTATGTAGCTCACCACGATGATGCTTATACCTGGGCAAGCCGTCGCAAAATTGAACGCCACCCCAAAACCGGAGCCGCCCAACTGGTTGAGATCCGCGAAACGATTGAAGAAGTGGTGATCCAGCAGCCCATCCACAAACCGGCTGCGATCGCCCCAAAGCCCCTACTGTTTGCTGACATCTCTGATGACGAGCTATTGAGCTACGGCATCCCCCCTGAGTGGCTTAAGGATGTCAAGCAAGCCACAGAAGACACCTTGTTTGATATCGCTGATCGCTTACCTCAAGAAGCAACTGAAGCCCTGTTAGAACTGGCAACCGGAGGCAAACCCCAACGCCCCATTCCCGTACCAGGCGACATCAATCCCTTCGATCACCCCGATGCTCAACGTCGTTTCCGGGTCATGAACAACATGGCAGAACTGGAGCGAGCACTGGCATATCCCTGGGAGAAGTGGACTGTATTTCTGCATCCCGGACAACGATCGCTGGTAGAGCGAGACTATAGCGGTCCCGCTCGCATCTCAGGTTCAGCCGGAACCGGCAAAACGATTGTTGGGCTACATCGTGCCGTCTTCCTCGCACGACAACATCCCACGGCGCAACTGTTGCTCACCACATTCTCCCCAGCCCTGGCAAACGTCCTGCGGATCAAGCTCCATCGGTTAGCCAGTAATGAGCCAGACCCGATCAACCGGATTCGAGTCGGTGGCATTCAAGAGGTTGTCCAGGAACTTTATACCAACGCCTTTGGTATCCCTCATCTTGCCGACCCCAGCAAAGTGCGATCGCAACTGATCAAGATTGCTAAACAAGTCCCTGATCTACACTTCACAGAGTCCTTCCTCTGGGGAGAATGGAACAACGTAGTCGATGCTTGGCAACTAGACACCTGGGAGGCTTACCGCGATGTTCCCCGACTGGGCCGCAAAACTCGCCTGGGCGAAAAGCAGCGAAAACTATTCTGGCAAGTGTTTCAGCAACTTCTCACCTGGCTAGACCAACAGCAACTCCTCACCTGGTCAAGCCTTTTTGGTCGAATCACGCAACATCTGATTGATACCGGAGAATCCCCCTTTGAGTTTGCCATCGTGGATGAAGCTCAAGATATGGGCATTGCCGAACTACGATTTCTGGTAGCCATCGGGAAACAACGCCCAGATAGCCTATTTTTTACCGGAGATTTGGGACAGCGGATTTTCCAGCAACCCTTCTCCTGGAAGTCATTAGGGGTTGACATTCGCGGCCGAGCGCAAACACTAACCATCAACTACCGCACCTCTCACCAGATCCGATCATCTGCCGATCGATTGCTTCCCACGGAAATTGCAGATGTCGATGGCAACCTGGAACAACGACGGGGGACAGTCTCAGTGTTTGATGGACCGATGCCTGTCATTGAAATCTACGATAACCCGGAAACCGAAATTGAAGCAGTCGGGGAATGGATTGCCGATCGCCTCACATCCGGCATTCAGCCAGAAGAAATTGGCGTATTTGTGAGAGATCACCCCCAAATCGAACGGGCGATCGCCGCCATTACCCAGGCAGGTGCGACCCCAGTTGAATTAGACGATCAAATTAGCTTTGCTGAAGGCTGTATCGCAGTCAGTACCATGCACCTGGCCAAAGGACTGGAGTTTCGGGTAGTCGTGGTGATGGCTTGTGATGATGAGGTCATTCCTCTACAGGAACGGATTGAGTCGATCGCCGATGAATCAGACCTGGAGGAAGTCTACAACACCGAGCGTCACCTTCTATATGTCGCTTGTACTCGCGCCAGAGATGATCTCCTGATTAGCGGAGTTGATCCAGCATCTGAATTTCTGGATGACCTGATAGGGGTAAAGGTAGCGATGCGATGTAGCAAGTCGAGTGTTAGACGATTAAAAACAATGTTAGTGGAAGGATAATATTGCCGAAATGGCACGAGAGGTGCTTCCAACTGCAAAAAACCGGATCTGCGATCGCAGGTGGAATCAAAATAATGGGGTAATAATCCATAGACTACCCCACCTGACAAGGCATAATGCCTAGTGCGATCGCATCGCTGAGTAATTTCATGTTGGTAAAAAGCTAAAAATAGAGTACCCCCGATTTGCTCATGTGGAACTTGACTCAAAAACCAATCACAGAAATCGCTTGTTTGCGTTGTTCGGGTGTCACCTCCAGATAGCGCTGTAACGTTCCCAAGTCGCCATGACCCGATATCTCTTGTATTGTCCTCAACGGAATTCCAGCACTCGACATCTGCGTTAGTGCTGTCCGTCTAAAGCTGTGCGTTGAAACCCCTTCAACCCCAATCCGATGGCAAGCCTCTCGTAAGATTTTATCGGCCGCAAAGCGAGTAAGCCTTACTGACCTTCCCCGCATCCCTGGAAATAACGGACCGGGTTTTGAGGGTTGATACTCGTCTAAGAATTGAGCCAGTCCTGGCGTTACATCTACGGTGCGCGTTTTCAACTTCCCTTTAGTGGTAGACTTTCTGAAAACTAGACAGCCGGCCTTGATGTCGGTGGTTTGCAAGGCTAGTGCTTCGGAGATGCGACAACCCGTAAACAGGCAAATGGCAAACAAAGCGCGATCTCGCGGTCTCAGTAATCCTTCGCTAAACAATCGCCTCAATTCTGCTGAGGTGAGAATTTTTCCTTGCCCGTTGCCGTTAACTTTCATGGCGGAGTTGTCTCTAATTTCACTAGATTACTCGAAAGACGGATTAAGTGTAAATGAGGGGCAAAAGGGTTGATAGGGGCAGGTTTGAAAAAAGGGGCAAAAATGGAAAAAATGAGGGTTAAGTCAGGCTTATCGATGAAGTAACGACAGAATCAGGGGTTGAGGGGCTAATCGAGAATTCGATAAAATCTGCTAATGCGGGTGTTAATGGGGCAGATTGCAGGTATGATCTCTCAAGGGTTTTTAAGTGCTAGTGAGCGGGTGCGATCGCTACTGCTAGGTCATAAAGAGTACGGTTGTCAAGCGTGGTGCAGCCGGATTGGATTTCCTCAAAGCTTTACAGACACTCTTGATTTCCGCATCGAGCAGGACTAGCGACTTCAACCTGGCTGGTGTGTTTTAAGCGTTCACGAAGTGTGGGGTTAGCCGTATGGGGTGTTAGGATCACCAAAAGCTGCCAAGACCCTTAATGGGTCTTGGCAACTTTTGGTGAACCCAACAAATCCTACTCTGGCTAATGTCTGGCAAGTTTGAGCCAGCGGCACCCAACTTGACAAGCGTACTCTTGATGACCTGACAGTAGCGATCGCCAAGGCAACTCACTTCGACAAGATCGCTAGCAGCGAGCACAGAGCATGATTCTTCAACGCTCTTATAATTAAGCGAGCGTGGGCGATAGGGAGTGGATATGACATTGGCAGAAATCGCTTCAACTCTGTTACCTGGCCAAAAGATTCTACAGTTAAACAGTTGGGAGTTCGACCCAAACCAAACTCACGTAACAGTCAATGCTACTTCCATACAAAATCCGGTCAGATGTCCGGTTTGCTTAACAACGAGTCATCGGGTTCACAGCCAATACCAACGGACACTAAGCGATTTAGCTTGGGCTAACTTCCAAGTAACATTACACTTAAGCGTGCGAAAGTTTTTCTGTATCAACCCCCAATGCCAGCGACGGATATTTGCTGAAAGAATTATAGATATAGCAGCAGCCTGGGCTAGAAAAACGCAACGATTGACTCAACAATTAACTGCCATCGGCTTAGCTCTAGCTGGGAATGCCGGAGTGAGATTAACCCAGTATCTTAGTGTTCAAGCGAGCCGCAATACGCTGTTAAACTTAGTCCGTAGAATTTCTTTAGCTCCGATTCCAACTCCTGAAATTCTAGGAGTAGACGACTTCGCCTTCCGTAAACGTCACACCTACGGCACAATCTTAGTTGACCTGAACAAAAGCCAACCCATAGCCATTCTTAAAGACCGTGAAGCAGAAACCTTAACCGAGTGGTTAAAAGCACATCCGGGTGTAAAGATGGTTTCACGAGACCGCTCAAAAACTTATGAGAAAGGAATTCTGCAAGGTGCACCAGATGCGATTCAAGTGGCTGACCGTTTTCATATTTTACAAAACCTTGGCGAAAGCTTAGCGCAAGTCTTTGGTAGTCAGTTAAAAATCCTTAAATGTTGTAGAAAAACTGCACACCGGGTTTCCAGCTAGCAATTTCAATTCTCGTGAAATCGTCGCTTTACCCCCCGCCTCGAATCAAACTGAAAAAGACTTGTCAAAAGCTATTCAACGCAGAGAACGAAGAGTTCTCATTCATCAACAAGTCTGGGATTTGCGCCAACAAGGTCTATCGGGTAGAGCAATTGCCGAAAAAATCGGGATTGGTCATGCCACCGTATTCCGCTATTTACGTCACCCCCAATTCATCGAACGCAAGGGTCGTAGCGACCGAGGGCGAAGTAAATTAGACCCTTACAAAGAGTTTCTGCTCAAACAGTGGAATCACAGATGCTATGACACGACAGAACTATTTTTCAACCTCAAAAAACAAGGTTATTCAGGAAGTTATGATACGGTAGCTCGTTATACTCGTCGCCTACGACAAGCAACCGGAGTTGAGCTTGGACAACGTATCATTACTCAAGCTTTACCTCAAGTTGTTGAACCCTTAAGATGTGCTTTAACCCCCCGGAAAGCAGCGGGGCTAGTGATGCAAAAGTTCGAGCGATTAAAGGCTAATGACCAACAGCTTATTAGTTTATTGAAAAATCGCTCGCCTGAGTTATCAGAAGCGATTGAACTTGCACAAGATTTTACAGACATTGTGCGTCAAAGAACCCCTCAAAATCTTGAGGCTTGGTTAGAGCGTGCTATTAGTAGCAAAATCTCTCCGATTCGACGATTTGCCCTCCGCTTGCGTGAAGACTATGATTCGGTTAAAGCTGGTGTGACTTTCTCGGTGAGTAATGGCCCGGTTGAAGGACATGTTAATCGATTAAAGATGCTGAAAAGACAAATGTATGGTCGGGCTGGTATCGACTTATTGAGTCGGCGATTTTTAATCAAGATGTGAAGACTTTCTCTGTTTGGAAAATGCTTGAAAAAGTCAGTGTTGCGTTCAGACGTGTGACGTTAGCCAGAGTGGGATTTGTTGGGTTCACCAAAAGTTGCCAAGACCCTTAATCCTGGCTCATAAGTGTCTTGATTGCTGGCTGAAGCGTTTAGCATTGCAGGTCGCTACATGTAGGCGCAACATCCATGAAAAAAGCTTGCTCGATGCAAGCTTTCAAGACCGTTCAATATTTGGATTGTTTTCTAGATTAATTCAAACCAACATTGACATTGACTAAACTGCCCATTAACTGATCCGGAGTTACGCCGACAACAATGCCGAGAATCTGATTTTGGTTAAGGGAAATTGCCGTATTACCGTCAATTAAACTCAGCGTTAGATTATTCGGATTAATACCTCCGGTTAACCCAATTTGGTCAATACCCAATTCAAAATCAACAATTAGATCGGCTGTTTCGAGGTCAACTGCGGCAGTTGAGGTTCTCAAGACAAATAAATCTGCTCCATTACCCCCGATTAGCGTATCGCCGCCGAAGTCACCATTGAGCGTATCATCGCCATCGCCACCCATGAGGATATCGTTACCTGTACCTCCTAATAGGGTATCCTGACCGCGATTTCCTAGCAGCGAATCATCGCCAGCCCCTCCATCAAGGTAATCGTTATCTTTAGCGCCAAATAAAGTATCATTACCAGCATTACCAAACAGATAATCCTTGCCTTGATTACCGTTGACCCAATCATGAGCGCTACCCCCGTTAACGGTATCGTCACCTTGTAAAGCTTCGACTTGTTCGCCTCTATCGTTCAGGGTGACTAGGTCATCTCCTGGAGTGAAACGCCCCCTTGGAGTCGGTCTAGGTGTTGAGGGAATTGTCGGAATGGGTCTTGGGGTAGGTGCTGGGGAAGGGATCGGAGTAGGTGTCGGGGTTGGACTGCCGCCAGAAATCCCTCTATAACTATTGGGATTAGTCAAGTCAGAAACGCGATTACCTCTGAGTAAAGCCAGGGGGGTTTCTTGACCATTGATGGAAACTACCAATCGGGTTGTATTAGTAGCAGAGTCAAAAATCGCACTCAGTTGAGAGAATTGAAGACCGCCTGTGAGATTAAGGCGATCGCCCTGAGCCGGAGTAAAGTCAGTAATCGTCTGAGTTCCTCCAACTTGCAGGCCAAAAAGGTCTGCACCTGTACCGCCTGTCAGAAAATTTAATCCCGTACCGCCATTGAGGGTATCATTACCCGCACCGCCATTGAGGGTATCATTGCCTCCATTACCAAAGAGCAAGTCATTCCCGCCAAGACCTAATACAGTATTGTTGGCAGAATTGCCTGATAAGGTATTATTACCTGGCGTGCCAACCAGAGGTGCAGGAGTTGGTGTTGGAGTTGGAGTCGGAACAGGAGTTGGAGTCGGAGTCGGTGTTGGAGTTGGAGTCGGAACAGGAGTTGGAGTCGGAGTCGGAGTCGGAACAGGAGTTGGTACTGGAGTTGGAGTCGGAGTCGGTGCTGCCGCCACATTCAACACGAACCCATCATTAACCGTCAGTCCTCCCCGATCTCGCGCTGAAACCGTCACCTCATTCAATCCACTCCCTGCCAGCGTTCCGCTAATGATTCCACGGGTGGCATCTAGCGTTAACCCTTGCGGTAATCCAGTTGCACTAAACGTTAAACTATCTCCCACATCTGGGTCAGCAAAATTGCTGCTGATATTGAGACTAAAGCTATTGCCTTGAGTCGCATTCTGATCAGCAATCGGAGTTACGACAACAGGAGAATCATTAGCATCTTCTATTGTCAGTTCAACTGTCACCACATTCGAGTCAGCCAAACCGTCATTCACTTGATAACTAAAGCTATCTGTGCCGTTAAAGTTTTCATTTGGCGTATAGGTGAACGACCCATCCGAGTTGAAACTCAAGCTTCCTTGAGTCACATCTTCTATGAGTCTTGCTGTTAGAGTTTGACCGTCAAGGTCATTGTCATTGGCGAGTACGCCAGGAGCATTAATGGTTAGAGGCGTATCTTCTGGAGTCGAGTAACTATCGGCTACAGCCGTCGGCGCGTCATTGCCGTTAGCAATAGCAATATTAACGATAGCCACGTTAGAGGTGGTCGTCCCGTCACTGACTTGGTAGGTGAAGCTATCGGTGCCGTTGAAATCTGCGTTCGGGGTATAAGTAAACGAACCGTCAGGACTCAGGTTCAGGTTGCCGTTAGTGACACCTGCAACAACAGTGGCGCTGAGGTTATCTTCATCGAGGTCAATGTCGTTACGAGTAATGCCATTGCTAACCGTGACGGTTAGAGGAGTATCTTCATCGGTGATGTAGTTGTCGTTATTGGCAACAGGAACATCGTTGGTTGCTGCCAGGTTAATCGTACTGCTGGCAACGTTGGAAGTCGTAGTGCCGTCGCTAACGACATATTCCAGGGTGCGGGGACTGGTATTGGGATTGTCAGAGGTGTTGCGGTAGGTGATGCTGTTGAGGGCGGTGCGGTAGTTGGTTAAACTATCGCTTCCTGTCAGGGTCAGAGTGCCTGTAGTGGGATTAAATGTTCCTGTAAGTGTGGCTGTATTGGTGAAGCTGAGAAGATCTTGTCCTTGAACGTAGCCGGATTGAAAACTGACGGTGGCGCTAGTCAGTTCGGTGTCGTCAGCATCAGTAATCTCAGTGACGGCATTAAGGGAGGTATCGGGGTTGTTTTCAGTGTAGTTGAGCGTGCCGCTAGCTGTGAGGACGGGGGCAGCGTTACTAGTGCTTTTGTAGCGAACGAGAACAAAGTCACGGTTGCCATTAGCATCAGTAAATGTATACCCCGCAACCAAGATCCCACCGCTGCTATCGGTGGTTACGCTATAACTAAAGTCGAGACTATTGGTGCCGATATCGGTAATGACTTTGCCACCTGTACCAAAACTGGTATCGAGACTGCCGTTGGCATTGTAGCGAACTAGAGCAAAGTCATCGCTGCCACCAGCAGTTGTAATCCCCGCAACCAAGATCCCACCGCTGCTATCGGTGGTTATGCTATGACCATAGTCGTAACTATTGGTGCCGAGATCGGTAATGACTTTGCCACCTGTACCAAAACTGGTATCGAGACTGCCGTTGGCAGCGTAACGGGTGAGAGCAAAGTTATAGCTGCCACCAGCAGTTGTAAACCCCGCAACCAAGATCCCACCGCTGCTATCAATGGTCATGCTCTGACCAATATCCAAACTATTGGTGCCGAGATCGGTAATGACTTTGCCCCCTGTACCAAAACTGGTATCGAGACTGCCGTTGGCATTGTAGCGAACGAGAGCAAAGTTCTCGTTAGCAGTTATATACCCCGCAACCAAAATCCCACCGCTGCTATCAATGGTCATGCTCTGACCAATGTCGTTACTATTAATGCCGAGATCGGTAATGACTTTGCCATCTGTACCAAAACTGGTATCGAGACTTCCGTTGGCAGCGTAACGGGTGAGAGCAAAGTTATAGCTGCCACCAGCAGTTGTAGTCCCCGCAACCAAGATCCCACCGCTGCTATCGGTGGTCACGCTCCGACCATAGTCGCTACTATTGGTGCCGAGATCGGTAACGACTTTGCCACCTGTACCAAAACTGGTGTCGAGACTGCCGTTGGCAGCGTAACGGGTGAGAGCAAAGTTCTCGCTGCCACCAGCAGTTGTAGACCCCACCACCAAGATCCGACCGCTGCTATCGGCGGTTACGCTCACACCAAAGTCGCTACTATTGGTGCCGATATCGGTAATGACTTTGCCCCCTGTACCAAAACTGGTATCGAGACTGCCGTTGGCATTGTAGCGAACGAGAGCAAAGTCATTGCTGCCACCAGCATTTGTATACCCCGCAACCAAGATCCGACCGCTGCTATCGGCGATCACGCTCTGACCACCGTCGATACTATTGGTGCCGATATCGGTAATGACTTTGCCCCCTGTACCGAAGGTTGTATCTAGAGGGGCGTTGTTCGTTGCCGTTACACTGACGGTGCGGGTTTGGGCGCTGCTATTATCCGTGCCATCATTGACACTAAAGCTGATAGTGCGATCGCCCTCAGTTGGATTCTCTGAGGTATTGTTATAGCTAACGCTTTGTAGAAATCCTTGATAAGCAGCAAGTGTAGCTGTTCCTGTCAGGGTTAAGGTTCCGCCATTAAAACTTGAGGTAATGCCAGCAGGAAGTCCGGTGACGGCTAGTACGTCTTCACCGTTAACATAGCCAGTGGTAATTTGAACGGTGGCTGATTCGATGTTGGTGTCGTCGGGGTCGGTAATTCCTAAGCCTGTGGGACTGATGAGCGTTGCTGCATCGCCTTCGGTATAGGGTAAAGTTCCGGTTGCGGCTGTGGCTAAGGTAGGAATATCGTTTTCCGCCGTGACGGTGATGATAGAAGTTTGTGCGGTACTGGTGCCGCCTGCGCCGTCACTAACGGTAATTGAAATCGTGCGAGTTGCTGCTGGGGTATCTGAGGTGTTTTGGTAAGTGAGGGATTGGATTAAAGCATCAACAATATCCGGGGTGGCATTGTTGTTGAAGGTGACGACGAGATTGTTTCCGGTTAAACCGTTGTCGCTAAGTATGCCAATGGTGACTCCTCCATATTGCACCTCCATCGAGCCTGCAACCACTCGAAATTGTCCGGTGCCGCTACCTTGGTTGGGGATGCCGATATTATCTTCGCTGCTGCCGCCTGCGCTGTAGCTGATGGTGAGGGTGCCGTTGTTGAAGTTGGCGGAGTCGTCGGTCAGGGAGACATCGCTATCAATAATCTGTGGAGTAGCGACAGTATTTTCTGCAAAGGTAACGTCGTTGAGGTTGGTGAGAATGGAGGCGGCGTTACTAGTGCTTTCGTAGCGAACGAGAGCAAAGTTATCGCTGCCACCAGCCTCTGTATACCCCGCCACCAAAATCCCACCGCTGCTATCGACGATCACGCTATAACCATTGTCGTTACTATTGGTGCCGATATCGGTAATGACTTTGCCCCCTGTACCGAAGGTTGTATCGAGACTGCCGTTGGCATTGTAGCGAACGAGAGCAAAGTCATTGCTCTCACCAGCATCTGTATACCCCACCACCAAGATCCGACCGCTGCTATCGGTGGTCACGTTCAGACCAACGTCGTTATTGGTGCTGAAATCGGTAATGACTTTGCCACCTGTACCAAAACTGGTGTCGAGACTGCCGTTGGCAGCGTAACGGGTGAGAGCAAAGTCAAAACTGCCACCAGCAGCATCTGTATACCCCACCACCAAGATCCGACCGCTGCTATCGGTGGTCATGCTATAACCAAGGTCGTAACTATTGGTGCCGAAATCGGTAATGACTTTGCCACCTGTACCAAAACTGGTGTCGAGACTTCCGTCGGCAGCGTAACGGGTGAGAGCAAAGTTCTCGCTGCCGCCAGCAGTTGTATACCCCGCCACCAAGATCCGACCGCTGCTATCGGTGGTCATGCTATAACCAAGGTCGTAACTATTGGTGCCGAAATCGGTAATGACTTTGCCACCTGTACCAAAACTGGTGTCGAGACTTCCGTCGGCAGCGTAACGGGTGAGAGCAAAGTTCTCGCTGCCGCCAGCAGTTGTATACCCCGCCACCAAGATCCGACCGCTGCTATCGGTGGTCATGCTATAACCAAGGTCGTAACTATTGGTGCCGAAATCGGTAATGACTTTGCCACCTGTACCAAAACTGGTGTCGAGACTTCCGTCGGCAGCGTAACGGGTGAGAGCAAAGTTCTCACTGCCACCAGCATCTGTAAACCCCGCCACCAAGATCCGACCGCTGCTATCGGTGGTCACGCTCCAACCATAGTCGTTACTATTGGCGCCGAAATTGGTAATGACTTTGCCACCTGTACCAAAACTGGTGTCGAGACTTCCGTTGGCAGCGTAACGGGTGAGAGCAAAGTTAATGCTGCCACCAGCATCTGTAATCCCTGCCACCAAGATCCGACCGCTGCTATCGGTGATCACGCTCCGACCAGAGTCGATACTATTGGTGCCGAAATCGGTAATGACTTTGCCACCTGTACCAAAACTGGTGTCGAGACTTCCGTTGGCAGCGTAACGGGTGAGAGCAAAGTTCTCGCTGCCGCCAGCAGTTGTATACCCCGCCACCAAGATCCGACCGCTGCTATCGGTGGTCATGCTATAACCAAAGTCGGTACTATTGGTGCCGAAATCAGTAATAACCTTGCCCCCTATACCGAAGGTTATATCTAGATCGCCTGCTGCCAGTACCCCAGCATAGTTTTCTAGAGTAGCTACTGAGAACGCAGGGAGGCTGGTCATTTCTTCTGTAGTGACTTCTAGTTTCCAGTTACCTCCTAGAGCAGAATTCCCGGTTAGCGTGCAACTGGCAGCAATTTTAGCTCCGGTTAACTCCGCTAAGAAACTAATAAAGTCTTTGCCAACTGCTGTGGCAGCAACGTTACAGCCGTAGAGATACATTTCGCTTTGAGCTGACTGCTCAAACCAATGTTGCATTTGACTGGCGTAGCGGTTGAGGGTATTCAAACTCAGTTGGCTGTTGCCTAGATACAAACATCCCGGCGCACCGTGGGAAATGACATGGACGGCACTGACATTCCAACGCTGTTGTAAAACTTGGGTGATTTGTTCAATCCCATCGCGGCTAGGGTCAATGACAAAGACTTCCGCACCGTCTTTCACGCCTTGCACTAAAGTGTGGTAGTTGTTAACGCTAGCATCGATAAAAACTAAGGTTTGATCGGGACTGTTAAGTGAGGGCATAGTTTGAGTTTCTTGGGAAAAATTAATTGGAGGATTACGAGAGAGACAATGTTAGTGTGGAACCCTTCAACCTCGAAGTTGTAAACAGTGGTTTTACCTTTATGTAGTTCGATTCTGTCGATGTCAACAAACGTTTCATCGTCAGTCTGGAGACGCGATCCCACTTGCAAATCCTTACCAAAACAAATATTTATTTTTAGTAATTCAGTTGCTTAGAGTCCAAGGAGTTCATCCCAACACAGCTTTACCCGTGTGTCAGAGAGGGAAATTGTTAGAGAGCGATCGCCTTCTAAACTAATCGTTTACAGGCGCTAATCCTTAATAATTTTCTTTGAGCAGCCAGTCCACAAACCACTAGTCCTAGAGATAACAAGCTAAAAAATACATTGGATTCTAGAGTGCTTCTAATTTACGTATCTAGCTTCTACAGGAGAAGCACTGATCCGTATTCTGAATTGTGACTCCTAAAAAAAGTGACAGCAGCAACAGTTATTCGGCTGATAACTTTTCTGTTTCTCATTATTTCTCCAATTCCTAGAGCTTGGCATTTCCAGCTAGCAATTGATAGAATCATGAGGCGGACAATATTTTTAGATAGCCCTCTCTCCTTAATCACCCTTTCAGACTAAAGTGAGTTCATGATAAGCTTTTTGATCGTCAAAAACAATGTTTATACGGAAGCTTTATCTGTTCTTTAAATCTGATTTTTCCTTGAGTAAGTACATTTTTATCTGTTCAGAATTTTATCAATATTTATTCAATGAGTTTACTTGCGGAGCTTGAGCTTAAGATTATTTATTTCTACAACCTATTAATGCAATGTCCTATTAATAATTCAGCTTTAGCTCTGGCAATTCGCTGATTTTTTTCTATTAAGAAACTTTTCAGTAGAAATTTTTATTCTAAATATGAAGATTTTATGAATCTACAGATGATCGCCACGATTAATTGAGAGGAGGAAGCGATCGCGCCGAGATCCTTCTCACATTTCACTGGATGCCGAACCCACACCTCGGATCAAAATCTCACTTCCAACCCCTCTAAAAAACCAGAGTAACGATCGCATCTTCGAGCTGCTGTTCAGTCACCCCAAGGTAACGCTCCAAAGAAGCCAAAGTTTTATGACCCGATATGTTCTGGATATGCTTTAACGGAATGCCACTGTTTGACATTTGAGTCAGCGCCGTTCGCCGGAAGCTATGGGTGGAAACCCCTTCAAAACCCAGGCGATGGCAGATTTCTCTTAAAATCCGGTCGGCGCTAGCCGTTTGAATATGACCTAACCCGTGCCGTCCTGGGAAGAGATAGGTGCGTTTTTTCTTGAGGGTGGAATCGTACTCTTCCAGGTACTGTCTCAGTTGAGGATGCACCCGGATTTCGCGGGTTCCCTGCTTCCCTTTCGTATTCACCTTACGGATGACCAGTTTCGAGCGCACGCCATAGCCCCCGAACACGTCTCCCCGTTCCAAGATACAGGCTTCGTTAATCCGACAAGCACAATAGAGACACACCCCAAACAACGCTTTATCTCTTGGATTGACAAAGCCTTCGGTAAATAGAGATGATACTTGTTCAGGGGTGAGGATCTCTGCTTGCCCGTAACGGTTGATTTTCATAGCTTCTCGCTTACACGGTCAAATGACATTATTAATCCGACCCGCCTAGTTCTGACGACCGCATAAGCCTTTGAGCCGTTTTTCATAAAAATCCCTGATAATAGCAGCGCTAGCGCCTATTGGTGGTAGACTATCAATCCTAGGATTGATAGATGGGTCACTAGGGGTGGCAGACCGCTACCTTTACCCCTTTAAGGTCAAAGAGTTCCAACGTCACAACTTCCGCCCGTCGCTAGCCCGAACCGCGCAGAATAAGCGTCGCGGATACCTTGCAGCGTGGTTCTCTCCTTAAGACATCCCCCCTTAGTCAAACCTAGTGAGCCAACTACCTAGCAAGCGCAGCCATGAGCCGCTCTCGTTCAGCAGGACTTAACTTCTGCAACTGTTGAAGCAAAATTTCCCACTCGGAGTTCGCTTCCACCTTCAACTTAGGCGATAGTGGTTGCTCAAACAACAGTTGCTCAATCGCCTCCTCAATGGGTCGGCGCTTCTCCTCGGGGGTACAGCGCTCGTACATTCCCCGTAACGTCTCCACCTTATGTCCCATCGCATAAGCTAACGACCGAGTTTGGGCATCATTGAGTTGGACTTGATACGCCCAAGTCGCCCAGATATACCGCATCGTATGGGGCGAAATCCGCTTACCAATTTTTCGATGAGAAGTCGTTTCAAACGAGCCACCAAACCCCGGACCATCGGCCTTGAAGCCAGTTTTGGGCAGGACAAACACATAGCCCCAACACCACTTTGGCGAATTCCCACCCGTAGGCAGACAGCAAGCATCCCCCGGATTGAATTCAGCTCGTCCACTTGTCACCCAGCGTCCCCGCTGCCCCCTTAACTCTGGCTGCCACCAATCATAGACCTGTCGATTTTTGTAAATCCCACTGAGCCAACTACCGTACAAATAGCCTTCTAAGTAATCATAGAAACAACTCCCATCGCTAAAGTGGCGGTTAGGAATGACTATCGATTGAGCAGCGTGAGTAGAGCGGGTTTTGTACTGCTGAATGTCCAGCACCCAGACCCCTTGAGGATAGTGCTTCTTCTCGTGGACATAGGTGAAGTGAAGATAATTGTCCTTGATTGTGCCATCCCAATGTTTTTCACGCACAGAGGCAGGCGGTAGGGGATGGTACAAGCCGTCAGGCGGAACTCCTTCTGGGCGCTTGACAGGACAACTCAGCGCTATTCTTAACGAGCGGTATTCTTGTTGTCGCCTTGCAGGTAAGTCGGCAAGCAGCGCCCACTTGAAGTACTGCTGATAGCTTTTGGCAATCACAAAGCCTCCCCGAAAGTGACCTCGGCTGTTTCTGGGTCGGCACTCCAGACGCAACGGTTCAACAATTTGGGTTCTCACAACCTCAAGCGCTGTCTCGTCCTCTACCGTATCCGGCCACTTCTTCTCAAAATCTGAAACCGACTGCCGATTGTTGACCCATTCGCTGATATCCTTTCTCGCTGTCGCTAAGTGGTTATTGAGCGTTTTGAACAAAGGAATCTGTGGGTAATCCGCCTCTTCCTCCACCTCACTGCTGTAGAGAAACTTGGCCAGTGCTAAAAGCGCCCCTAACTTATTGCGTTTGGTAGAAGGACTTTTCGAGTGGAGGTCTTTTCTCAAGAAGCAGAAATAACTGCACAGCCAAGCCTCCAAGGCTTGCTTATGCTTTTTCCACAGTTTTGCCTGTTCTCTATTATTGAGAGGTTCTAAGTCCTCTTGCCTAACTACAGGAATCAAGTGTGACAAACGCAGTAGCTCTAACGCAATTGGCGGTGTGTGCTTGTAACAAAACCAACCCAGCATTAGACGTATATCCTTGATGTACTCTAATGCTGATGATTCGCCAATTGGGTCAATCACGCGTAGTGGGCACTCTGGGTCAGTCAAATATCGGTAGAAGTTATCCAATTCCTGTTGTAAAGGGGCAGGCGTGTCTTGAGGCTTGAGCGTGTATACCTGATGCACTGTCCTCCGCTCCGTCAGGGGAGTGTTGGAAATATTGCCATAGGGATTTTTCAGGATTGGGCAGCATTGCTCCAGAACTCTCGCCCGTCGCGAACCTCTAGCAGGCCACCACTGTTGTTGTTCGCTCCAACTCAAAAATTGGTTAAATCGATTTCCGTAAGTGTTTTGGCTGGATTTTGACGCTTTTTGGCTTTCAAAGGCAAGAAGAAGCGTCTGACGAGCCGCGAGCAGAACCTCGGCTCCTAACGTCTTTAAAAACTCCTGAGCTGCTTCGACTTCAGCCTTTGTCATCTTTCGACCTGAAGTTGTTCTTTTAAAGCCTAATTGTGATATCCAAAACCGGAGAGTAGCACAGCGAAGTTCATTAAGAATTCGTTCAGCTTGCGACTCCGGATAACTAGCTCGAATGTACTCTTCATACATCTCGAACGCCGACCAACAAGTAAAAGATTCCTGCATAATAAATACCTCTGATAGTAAACAAAAAAGTTTGATTTGTCGTTGAGCTATTATGTAAAAGCTCCTGATTCATGGATTGAAAAGTCTAAGTTATTCTTAATTTTGTATTCCCATCTTCCTCCCTTTCATTATTTATTGTAGATCCTAGCATTTGCTGTAAAAGTTTTAGAATTCATCAGCTACAAAAGCAATGAGCTATATAAAAGCTAAACCCTTTATTTATCAACCTCTTTATCCATTAAATTCGAGTATTAATTAATAAATAATTCAACCCAATGCAATAAATCAGAGGTCTTAAATAAATCCTAATCATTGATTTTTACACCTTTATTAAGGAGGACGACTGTAAGAGAATTAAGGATTAGCATTGAAGCGAGAAAAATTTAGCTCTTAATGATTAGCTCAATAATTCCAGTTCAAGAGAAAGCATCGTTTGAATCAACCTCTGTTGGAATCTCAGTGATAGTTAATAGACCTCGACCAATACGTTCAATCAACTCACTTCGAGAAATATTCAATTGTTGGCTAAGTTGATCTAATCCGGACTTAGCCGTTGGCGTAATGCTAAAGGAAGAAACTTTTTTGAGTTCGTCATAGACTTCCGGCTGACCTCGCATTGATTTTATGCCTTTACGGCTTGGCTTTTTCTCGTGTTCTTGTCGGGGTCTACCTTTGCGTTGTATTTTTTGAGGTTTGGGCATAATTGTCTGTATCCTTCAATAGAGCTTTGAAGAGCTAAAGTTTTCCTTCCTACACTCAAAATCAAGTGAAATTACCTGATTTCTACTTCAAAAAAGACTTGAGTTAGGTGAAAGTCGCACAAATTGAGACGTAAATAGCAGCAAACATTGTGAAAGAGAGAAATAATTACCCATATTTTTGCAATAATTAAGCATGAGAAATTGGAACGGCGATTAAGTCCCGATGGAAGTCTAAAACTGAGTGTTTCTACTTTTGACGCTGGGTTTTCGCTGTTGAGTTGTCCTCAAATTGCCCAAAAAAACAGGGCGGTTCCTCTCAAATCAATGAGTGGGAACCGCCCTGTTTTGGGATACGGAAATAATTGCTATGGAATCAAGTCTAGCGTTTGCGAAACCAAATGACAACTCATCTCGGAACGGCTCCTGATGGAACCTTGATTCGTGTCGATGTCGATTCTATTAAAAATTCAGGAGCTACATCGCGACGCTATCATGAAGCGTTGGTTTTCCCCCCAATTTAGAATTAAGTCAACAATTGCTAACTCAGAAGCCCTGTGCAACGAGCGCGGGGTTGCACAAACTCAGGAACTGGGCATTGTATTCACCATTGGTCAGTAAAGAAACGATTCCCACAGGGAGCGCTCTGGTCGAATCGCATTGAGAGATTGCTGCATCGTCGGTCGAGAACTCGCCGAGAGCGATCGCGATAAAGCCGACTGCCACCGGATGAGAAGTCAGGGGCAACGGTTGGGGCAGTACCAATCAGCGGGATGATACCAACACTCTGGTTATGGCTTTCGAGAATAAAACTACCTTCTGCAATAACAGTCGTTGCTATTCTCTGTTATTAAGGGGAAAATAGGAAATCCAAGTGCTAGGAGGAAAAAGCCATGAACGTGTCTTTGACACCAGAGCTAGAGCAGTACGTCCAGGAGAAGGTTTCCAGCGGACTCTATTACTCTGCCAGCGAAGTGATCCGTGAAGGGTTGCGCTTACTGAAGGAGCGGGAGCAGCTTCAGCAAATCCGTTTGCAAGAGTTGCGTCAAGACATTCAAGCAGGGCTGGACAGTGGAGAGCCAACCCCTCTTAATATGCAGGCGGTTAAAGAGAAGGCACAGCAGCGTCGTCGTCAGAGGCGGCCTCAGTAATGGCGATCGCCCTCAAGCGTCCCCTCGCCGAGTTGGACTTGCTCGATATTTGGGATTACATCGCTGACGACAGCCTAGATCGTGCTGATGAGTTTTTAGACCGGATTGAGGGAAAACTAGAAACACTGGCACTCAACCCTGGTATGGGTAGAAGGCGCGAGGAGTTGCTGCCGGGATTACGAAGTTTTCCCATTGCTAACTATGTTGTGTTCTACCGAGAAATCAAGGATGGAATTGATGTTATTCGTGTGTTGCATGGCTCGCGAGACATTGAGGAGATTTTTAGGCAGGGTTAGCCGACAAAATTTGGCAGGTTTACCCAGTATGCATGCATTCACGGGAGCATATTGAAGCTCCTGTCGGTTCTGCTGCTTGAGGCATACCGTAAAATAAACCCCGGACGATCAACGATTACTTATGCCCAAAGAGAAAAACGGTAACGCTCAGAATGACTCAACTTGAAGAATTGATTCGCGGCGTTAAGGTCAGAGGAATCCTGCTAAACAGTGTAGTTACATTAGTTGATGTTGCTTGGTTTGGCTCGGATAGTGTCTCAGTTATCTACAGAGAAGATGATAGCGGTCGCCCTGGAGATCGCGTGCTGTATCGGTGGGATGAACCCAACTTAGAGATTGTTAAAAAGAATTCTCGTTGGCGGTTCGATGCAGATGGAGCTTTATTTCGTATCGTGTCAGAAGCAAAACGGATTCGTTTAGCTCATCTTTTCGACCCCTTTTTGGCAATTCATACATCACTGGTAGAACCTTATCCTCACCAAATCACAGCAGTTTATCAAGAAATGTTGCCCCGGCAACCTTTACGTTTTCTACTAGCTGACGATCCTGGAGCAGGTAAGACCATTATGGCAGGGCTATTGATTAAAGAGCTAATGATCCGAGGCGATTTGCAGCGCTGTCTAATTGTCGCTCCTGGCAATTTAGCGGAACAATGGAGGCGAGAACTGGACGAGAAATTCCAATTAAGTTTTGAAATTCTAACCAACGAACACATTAAAACAGCTAGCAGAAGCATTTTTGACAAAATGCCTCTGCTTATTGCCAGAGTAGATAAATTAAAACGTGACAAATCAAGTGAGGATAAAAAACTGCAACAAAGTTTAAGAGAAAGTGACTGGGACTTAATTATTTGCGATGAAGCTCACAAAATGTCTGCTTCCTTCTCAGGGAATGAAGTCAAGCCAACCAAACGCTACAAGTTAGGGCAGTTACTATCGGGGATTACCAGGCATTTTCTTTTAATGACCGCTACACCTCACAATGGCAAAAAGCCAGAGTTTCAGCTTTTCATGGCACTTCTAGATCGCGATCGCTTTGAAGGTAAGTTTCGCAATGGCTTTCAAGTTACCGACACTTCCGACATTATGCGGCGCATGGTAAAAGAAGATTTGGTAAAGTTAGACGGTACACCGCTATTACCAGAACGCCGAGCTTATTCTGTTACTTATCGACTCTCAAATTTGGAAGAGGATCTTTATCAAGAAGTTACAAAATATGTAGAGGAAGAATTCGATCGGGCCAAAGATTTAGAGGAAGGACATAGGAGAAGTATAGGTTTTGCACTAACCATTTTACAAAGACGGTTAGCATCTTCTCCAGGTGCTATTTACCAATCTTTACGACGCAGAAGAGAGCGATTAGAAGATAAATTACGTAAACAAGAAGACCTAGTTAAAGCCAAACTTTGCCCGGATTGGGATGAATTAGAAGATTTGCCGAGTCAGGAGTTAGAATCACTAGAAGATGAATTTGTAGATAAAGCTACAGCCGCTCGTAACATTGCTGAACTCCAAGAAGAGATTTATTGCTTGCAGCGATTAGAAATCCTTGCCCAGCAGGTACTAGATAGTGGGATAGATCGGAAACGGGAGGAACTATTCAAGCTATTACGAAACAATGTAGAGATGTTTAATTCTCAGGGACAGAGACGGAAAATAATTGTTTTTACAGAACACCGAGATACGCTGAATTATTTAGTCTACCGTTTGAAGAGAATTATAGACGATCAAGCAGTAGTAACAATTCATGGGGGGATAAAACTAGAAGATCGACAGGTAATACAGAAGGCATTTAACGAAAATTCCACAGTACAAATTTTAGTAGCTACAGATGCCGCAGGCGAGGGAATTAACTTACATGAATCCTGTCATTTAATGGTTAACTACGATTTACCTTGGAATCCCAATCGCTTAGAACAAAGATTTGGTCGGATTCACAGAATTGGACAAACAGAAGTTTGTCATCTCTGGAATTTAGTAGCAGAGGGAACGCGAGAAGGGGATGTTTACTTAACTCTACTAGAAAAACTAGAAGAAGCGCGAAAAGCTTTGGGTGGCAAAGTATTTGATATCTTAGGAGAAGCAATAAATGGTAAAGAATTACAAGAGTTATTGATTGATGCCATCCGCTATGGCGATCGTCCAGATGTGCAAGCGCGACTCGAACAAGTTATTGAGGAGCGATTTAATCGCCAACGGCTTCAAGAATTACTTCAAGAACGCTCTTTAACTCATGATGCGCTGGATGTTTCTAAGATTCGTCAAATTTATGAAGATATAGAACGGGCTGATGCTCACAAATTACAACCTTACTACGTATCTGATTTCTTCTTAGAGGCGTTTCAACGGTTGGGTGGCAGAGTACAGAGAGAACAATACGGACGTTATGAGATTACTTTTATTCCAGTTAATATTCGCAATCGATTAACAAATCATTATCGTCATATTTGTTTTGACAAAAAATTGACTCACCTCCGAGGAAAAGCTGTGGCTGAGTTTGTTTATCCAGGTCATCCACTATTAGATACTACAGTTGATTTAATCTTAGAACCTCACAGTACCATCCTCAAACAAGGAAGTATTCTTGTAGATGAAAGCGACCTTGGCGAACAAGTCCGCATTTTAGTTTACTTAGAACACACGATTAAGGATGCCCGTAAAGATGCCTCTGGGAATTTACGATTAGTATCTATGCAAATGCTTTATGTAGAAATAGACTCAAAAAGTCAAGCTTACAGCGCAGGATATGCTCCTTATCTTGATTATCGCCCCCTTGAACAATCAGAAAAATCTTTGGTTGCTCAAATAACTAAGGAGGCTAGTTCAATCCTACAAAAAGGGATTGAGGAACAAGCACAAGCTTATGCGATCGCTCATCTCAGTCGTCAGCATTACCAAGAGGTGCAGCAACGCCGAATAGAGAGAATTACAAAGACAATAAATGCCGTTCAAGAGCGGCTAAATACAGAAATTAATCACTGGGAAAATCAAGCCAATAAACTAAAACTACAAGAACAGACTGGAAAGGTAAATGCCAGACTCAATTCTGATAATGCTCAACGTAGAGCAGATGAACTTAAAGGGCGCTTGCACAAGCGATTGCAAGAGTTACAACAGGAGCGTCAATTATTACCTCAGCAGCCTGTGATTGTTGGGGGTGCTTTAATTGTACCTATTGGTTTGATTCAACGTCTTAAAGGTAATAATCAACCTAATTATTCTGCCTTAACTCAGGAACTAGAGCGAGTAAAAAAACTAGCTATTGCAGCAGTAATTAGATTTGAAAAAAAACAGGGATTTGAGCCAAGAGACGTGAGTGCAGAAAGGTGCGGCTATGATATAGAATCACGTATTCCTAAAACGGGTCAGTTACGTTTTATTAACCTAAAGGTTCGCATTCCCGGTACAAGTACCTTATCTGTCACCAAAACGGAAATTATAACCTCATTGAACAAGCCAAACAGTTTTATTTTAGCATTAGTAGAAGTGCCTGAATTAACAGATGAATCTAATAGTAATGGCACTATTCGTTATATACGCCGTCCATTTCACCGTCATCTAGATGCAGTAGCCAGTATGACATACGATTGGCAGGATCTATGGTGTTTAGGAAATGAGCTTTTACTTTAGCTACCGCCCAAGCTGTCTGAGCTTTCGCCTAGCCGATTGAATACCAAGATTTTCAGCCTTCAGAAAATTATCAATTGCTCCCTGTTTATCCCCCAACTTTTCGCGTACAATACCACGATTGTAGTAAACAATACCGTCTCTAGGATCTAGGCGCAAAGCTTGATCATAATTATTAATAGCTTTGTAATAATTGTCAGTTCTGACGTAGGCATTCCCCCGACTGCGGTAGACTAAAGCATTATTAGGATCGAGAACTAGAGAACGGTTATAAGCATCTATAGCCCCTAAACAATCTCCTAGCTTGGCGAGAGCAAGCCCGTCTTTGTAGTAGGTTTCGGCTAGTTGATTTTGGGGCAATGCAGATGTTAAATGCGCGGTTTTAGCTGGTTTAGTCTTTGGAGAATATTGATAATAATTTTTCGTGGACTTGCTCTGTGTAGAGTTATGGTTAACAGTTTTAGCTGCTAATTTATTAGTTTTTATTTGATTATTAGCTATTTTTAAGCTAGGATATTTTAGAAAAAATTGAGGATAGCAACGATTTTTCTTTTGATGAACTTCCAGAATTCCTTTGAGTTTTACATTTTGACCTATTAAATCTTTTAAAGAATTAAATTTTAGATTTAAAAAATTAGCTATACTTTTTACGTTAGAGGAAGATATAATAACCCTAAAATAACCTAATTTTTTATCTGATGATGCAAGTTTACCAAAATTAAGAATAAACTTATTATCTTGAGCATAGTCATTGATACTGACAATTTTTCCTTCTACTGTAATCTCTTGCCCCTTGTGCTTAACCAATTCCGCTATGTTATCAGCAGCTAAGACTTTAAATTGCGAGGAAGATGAAGTAGTACGAGACTGTGGTTGTATGGTAACATCAGGAAAGATATCAATTCCTAGTTTACTTGCATATTCACACCAGTAGCACTTGCCATAACTCAGGCTATGGTAGTGGTTTGTCATCTGACTACAAGGTGTTAAATCAGCGATCGCCACTTTGAGTGCCTTAACCCACTCGCCCGCTGTTGGACGTAAATCAGGTTTTGTATGCCCATCGTTAAAGCATCTTTTAAAACATTGCTGAATCTGAGAATGGACAATATTTAGGGGATTAGCCCATAGCCCCAACTCTATTAAGCTGTTTGGGGCATAAGGCCAAAACCCTTGGTTAATTAGTTGATTGGTATCTGGAGAATCTCCTGCTCCTGTCCATCGTCCTTGAAAAGGATGATTGCCAAACAACAAGTGATAAATAATCACCGCCAATCGGAAACGGTCATGAACTTCAGTTTGATCTGTAATGTGGAAATCTTTTCCCATCAATTCAACTGGCGTAAAGCCTTCTGAACCAACCAAACAACGATAAATTTCTCCAGTATTAGGATGACAAACCTGAAAAGAATCTGTATCAATAATAGAAGGCAAAGCACAATTATTTACTAAAATATTTTGTGACTTGATATCGCCTAAAACATAGCCTTCAACATGAAGTGCTTGAATAATTGAGGCAATATTCATTGCCGTTGCGTGGAGAAAATACCAGTTAATCTCAAGTCCCAACTGCTGGCGACGGTGTGGATTGTAAATATCAATGAGTTCTTTTCCTTCTCTTATGGCTGGCATCAAAAAGCCCAGCACCCAACCGTTACTATCTTTTAATAAGGACTTAGGCCAAGCAAAAGAAAAATGGTTGAGGTGTGAGTTTGGCTCTTTCGGTGGATGTGTTACCATCACCTCTAGCTTATTAACTCGTTCGTGGTGCGGTGAGTGGTAAACTTTTGCTAGATAGCCACTCCAATCAGTATTCCAAACAGTACCTTCACCACTCCTGGCAATTTGATTAGTTAGCGTTATCTTTTTATTTGTACTGCCACAAAAAAGAACTGTCATACAATTTTACTGTCAGTCGTAAAGGCACAAAAGCAATGTCTTATCATCATTAGTCTGGGCATTTAATCTATCAGATTCTAGGAAGTTTCTAATATATTCGTCATTCTGTTCGGGATTACTGGTTTCCCATAAGTATTCTTCCAGTGGCTTAAAGAAGGGCGAAAACGGTGTCCAGTTGTTCATCTGAATTGCTACCCTTTCCAGTCCATCTGTTGAAGCACAAATGAAGCTTTGCTTCCCAGATTTTACGCACACTTGCATATCATTTAAAGCATTTGCTGAGGTAACAAATGTTGTTTCGTTGATAAATTCCCCTTTGTCAGGGGAGAAAAGTAGTTGATACTCTTCTTCTTGTGGATGTATGACAATAAATCCATCTCCAACTTGCATAGCGGATATCCAATTTGGAGTAGCTATAAACACTAATAACGTGCAAGCTAAGTCATCAATAGAATAACTACTACTTGCAGCTTCTTTTTCTAAAGCTGCTACTACTTCCTTTAGAGTATTAGCAAAGATTATTCTGGCTTGCTCATCAGGAAGAGGTTTAGGAGGACAATGCAAATAGAGTGTGTATTCTCCCAATTGTAAGAGTTCATCTAGTGCTGTTTCAACTGCTAACTTCGCACCAATATCAGAGAACTTAGCACTACCAGCACCATCAGCAACTGCTCCCAGTATTACACTGTGACAGATAGTACAGCACCCATAATCTTGACAAGGTTTCTGCTGCTGTTTGTGTGTGGTTCCAATTGAGGAACGCGTTATTGATTTCCAAACCACGTCATATCCTCAAACTCTAAGTGGTAATGTTGCCCCATCCTACAGGTGGTAAAGCCATAGCTTCCCCTATCTTGCTGGTAGAAACCCGCTTCATAGATGTACTTAGCCAGACAAACAGCGATCTAAAATCCAAGCCATTTAGCAGAGCAGGTGGAAATTCAACGGGAGCAATTTGTTTAAGAATTTCCATGTCCGCACCCTGCACACCTACTGCAAAGAAAGAGAGTCGGCGCTTTGCTTCATCCTCTCTTACGTGCTGCGCTGCCAACCGCCAGTTATCAGTGGGCGCTCCATCCGTAATTAAAAATATCCAAGGCCGATAATACTGAATGCCGTTAGCTTTATAAGTCGCCTTACGATCTTCGATTAAATCCAACGCATAGTCAATCGCTTCTCCCATTGGTGTACGACTATTCGCTTCTAGTTTGGGTGGAGTAAATTTATCGATTGTTACAAAGTTTTGAATTAACTGCACTGAACCACCAAAGGTGACAATAGCAACTTCCACGCTTAATGAAGCTTTGGTGTCTTTCAGTACGTCTTCCTTAAAAGCAGCAATCCCGCGATTCAACTCCTGAATAGGTTCACCCGACATAGAAGCAGAAGTATCGAGTAATAAAATTACAGGAACGCGATTTTCGGGATTTAAGGCAAATTCAGGTTGTCCTATAGGCATCTGGCGCTCCTCATTGAGCTAACTGGTTTGAGGGACATAATCTATATTTTCCTCCAAAAGTCACTCAACCACACAGCATTACAATCTTTCTATGGGGTGTGGATAGGAGTGAAACAATTATTGAATTTCATAACCCTTTAATTGACAGTTGTTGGTTCTGGTGCTTTGATGCCCAGGATAGTTTGTAAAACCTCAAAAATGGTTTGCTTGGTTGCTAATAACAAGACACTATTCTGTGAATTTAGAGTAAGCGAGTCAAACCATTGATGACAAGTATTACTAATTACTTCTAAGTGCTGACAAAGCAGATGAGGGGCTACTTCCCTGGCACTTTGTTGCAAAATTTGGGGAGTGGCTTGAATTTGGTTTGCGAGGGTGGTGGCGTGGGGATTATCCCAAACACAATCAGCTAAGGAGGTTACGGTTGGGGTAATTTGCCAATTCTCTGCTGTATTTAGCTCGATGATGCCTTGTTGGTGTGCTTCTTGCAGGAGGGCGCAGCAACGGGCGTGGGCAGTTGTAGGTGGGGGGACGCAAGAGAATGATTTTGTCATAGCCTTGTTGGAATATTTGATGGTAGCAGGCGATGTCTTCTAGGAGTTGGGTGAATTCACCGTCGCGGTGTTGCAGAACTCTGTCGCAGTCGTCCCCAAAGTCGGCGGTTTTGATAAACCAGTCTTTGGGTTCGTCTTTGAGGGCAGTTTGTTCGATGTCGGGGGTAAGTCGGCGGCGAGTTGGCGGAAGAGAAAACTCACAATTCTGGCATATTGCCTCACAGGAAAAAATAAATTCCCGTCTTTCTGTTTATAGCTTCTTGAACCAAGTCTTCTAGCTGACTCATTAGATCTTGTACCCCATCCCTATTAGTCACCAACTTTACTGCTTTCAAGCAATTGTAGAGATTCTCTATCCCTAAAATTGAGTCATCCTCAAAGTCGTCGATAAGTGATGAGCAACTATCATTAATTGCTGCAAAAACTCCAATATCCCACAACTTCTTGAACTCTAAATGTGTCAGCTTAAGTTCAAGTATCTGTGTTTCTGATGCACAATCAAAATCCAAATCTTGCATAGCTACACAATCTAATGGCACACAGATTGTTCGCCTACGGCTAAGTGATTGCTCATTCATACCTAATCCTGATACTTAAAATGTGTTAGCCTTTGATATTCATCCTTGGGCAAATTGTTAGGCATAATTGAGTTGGCATTTTGATCTAAATAAGACCGCTTAGTTGTATTGGTCAGATCTTGTATTCTAAAATATTTTCCTACAGGATCTTGTACAACTTGTTTGCTTCCATCAGGACTTTTATAAAGTATCTTTCCTGTGCCTGATGGTACTCCTTTTGCACCTGAGCCTGCAACATTTTTAATGGCGGCATTCAAATCGCCTTTAGGCCAAGAAGTTCCATATCGATTAACTCTCGCAAGAGAGTTAATTCTGCTTTTTAACAGCTTGTTTGTTATAGAAGAACCTGCTTTAGCTCCTGCTCCTCCAGCTCTTGCTCCAACACCAACATTTGCCACAATAGTGACAAGTTTACCGAGTGCATCACTATATTCACTGGCAAACCTTTCACCAACAAACTGTAACTGTTCATCTGTTGTAGAAGATTTAGCTCCTTCATTCAAATTAGTAAAGGCTGTCTTGGCACTTTCATAGAGTGTCATCAGTTCATCACGACTCATGTAAGCTCCGATCAATGCCCCCATAATAGTTGCAAAAATGGCGGCAGCTGTTGCAAGTCCAGCAGGAATAGTAATGCCCAAACCAGCAGCAGAAATCGCAGTACCAATAGCCCCAGCTATTGCCCCAGCTATGTAAGAAACAATAGCAGTTATTAACAGTCCTGTAACGAATTCAGCAAACTTTTTCCAGAGTTCCGGGTTCATCCAGAATTCTGGATTTGTTAAATTATTAACCCATTCCTCGCCAGCATAAAACAGTGCTTGTACAAGATTAGCAACATAAGGAGTCCACTCATTAAGCTGGTCAGCAGCAGCGTCAATCGCCTGGTCAATTATTTCTTGAACTACCTCATTTACTTTGTTAAGTTCCTCTTTTGCCGACTGAAGCGCTTGATTCGCTGTCTTTAAAGCTTCTTCTACAGGAGCAAATGCGTCATTGATTCTGTCATCAATCCAGCCTTCAATAAGCCCAGAAACAAAACCTAAGCCGATACTACTTAACTTGGCAAGTACCGCTTGAGTGACAGAGGCTGCACCTCCTAAAAAGTCACCATCCGTAACTTCATTAATGGCATTGCGTAACTCATTTTTAGCCGTTGCATTCAAACCACCAATTACGCTACCAGAAATGCTGTCAATGATGCCATCTGTCTTGCTCTCTAGTTGAGATTTCAAGTTGGTAACTTTCTTCTCAGCCTCATCAACTTTATCTTGCAGAGAGTTGATAATACCGTCAAATTGGCTTCTGATTCCATCAGAAATTGCTTGATTGAGTCCCTTTAAGCTTTCTCTGGTAAGCTCAACTACCTCATTGGCAATTAGCTGACCTATTGGTAAGCTATCATCTTCCTCATCGTAGTCGTAGTCATCATCACTACTCGAATCATCATCAGTCGCAGAATCATCACTACTGGAATTATCATCACCCGCAGCATCGCCACCAATTACAAACGGAACCGTCTGCCCAAAGTAACCGCCAGCAGTAGGTTTATGAACCTCAACGTGCAAGTGTGGCCCCGTACTCCAACCAGAATTACCACTGTAGCCAATTAACTGCCCTGCATTAACAGTATCT
Organism: Leptolyngbya sp. ST-U4; assembly: GCF_039962215.1. Classification (NCBI taxonomy): domain Bacteria; kingdom Bacillati; phylum Cyanobacteriota; class Cyanophyceae; order Leptolyngbyales; family Leptolyngbyaceae; genus Leptolyngbya; species Leptolyngbya sp. ST-U4. The sequence goes on along the minus strand of NZ_JAMPKZ010000032.1, from coordinate 3,602 downwards.
CCAACCTTTAGACCAATTCGAGAATTGAATCCTTGCTTCAGATGCAGATAAGCAGAACGATAACCACCATCATGCTCAATCAGAACATAGTTGAAATTATTCCGATTTTCGTAACCGCCACCTGTATCGGGATGCACATCTACTACGCCAACAACCGTACCCGATCGCATTGCATAAACTGGCGTACCAATAGGAACACCAAAATCATAAGCATACTGCGCCCGACCTGTGTGTGAAGTCAAACCACCATTACCCTGCGTAATAGTTCCAGAACCGTTGAGAGGATGAAGGAAACCGCGCAAAGGATTCGCTTCAGTTGGATTAGCATGAAGAGGAGTTTTAGGATTACCGCCAATGCTAGTCGGTCGCCAACCCGGAGGTAAAGGTTGCGTTTGAGTAGCAGAAAGCTTGTGTTGAAATTTAACAATCAAGTCATAATCCGTCGTCATACCTTGAGGACTATTGACCCGCAACATGTAAGTACCAGGAATCAAGTCAGCAATAATTTGCTCATCTGTAATTCCCTCCCGCATTGAATAGGCAATCGGCTTGTTCCGCACATCGTACAGTACTAAATCTGCGTCAGCTAATAGCTGTCTCAACTCAGCCGTAATCCGACCGCCACGGGAAAGGGTAAATCGGTAGTAGTCATCAGGCACTAAGTTTCCAACTGTTTCACCCGTCAAAGATGTTTCAAATGGATCAACAGGTCCAAACTCAGGGAGAGACTTGGCGAAATACCAATCCAAACCACCCTTACCCTGCTGCCGTGCAATCTCCGCTTGTCGCGCTAGCTCTGCCAGACGTGCTTGCTCTCGTTCCCACTCTTCCTGTTGCCGCCGACGTTCCAACTGTTCGCGCAAACGACGTTCTTGTTCTTCGAGTTCGCGCTGATTAGCTTCTGCCTCTTGCCGGCGTTGTTCTTCATCTTGCCGTAGCCGCTCTCGTTCAGCTTGATCGTTCCTTAGCCGCTCTTCTGCTTCTTGACGCTCCCGTGCTTCTCGTTCCTGCTGATCCCGTAATTCTTGTTCGCGCCGCCGCCGTTCAGCCTCTTGTTCTTGCTCATAATTAGGGCGGTGAACGGGAATTTGAATCGTGTCACCTAAATATATCCAGTACGGAGCATCATAAATCCCATTGCGATCGGCAATCCATTTCCAGTAGTCGGCATTCCCCATCGTGCGCTGGGCAACTGCGCTGAGGCTATCACCGTCAATAGTAACCAGGTAATTTTGCCAATCATAATACTGCCCATTTGGCCCCCTTTCCGCGTGCGCCCAAATCTCTGGTGCTACCGTAGCTGGATCGATAAGAGGAAGGTTTATCTCCTTATCGGTGCGAAGTCTCGAATCTACCTCAGCTTGACGTTTCCACTGTTCCTCAAGCCACTCTTCCGTTACATTTTCTGGGTGAAATTTCTCACCAAACAAACCCCAGTTTGGTGTAGCCTGATTCAGGTTAATTTGATAACCTAAATCACCGAGAGATGCAATGGTAACAGCGCTGATGGGTGAGGTAACTTGACCATTTTCCCCAGGCTGGGAGCCTAAATCAAAAGTCATTACCTCATTCTGGAATAATGCGTCATTCCAGTGTAAGTTCGCAGAACCATCTCCCTCAGTTTCTAAGGGAACATAATTTGTTGCACCACCTAATTTTGAGAATTCTTCAACCGCTTGCTTACCGTTATACTGAGCCAACGGTGTACCAGCATAATCCACCAAACCCTTAGCTTCCCAGAGATTGCCAAAGCCCAAAGCGTGCAGAAACTCATGCTGCGCCACGCTAAACAACTGCCCGGAACGCTCTAACTCAGCAATATCTCCTGCGTCAAACTGCACCAATGACTGTGCAGGCAACAATGAACCATAGCGCATAAAGTCAATCTTTGTGCGCGCCTGGGTTCCCCCTGCGCCATCTAGCCCCGCCGTAGAGATTTTGATGTTGATATCATCAATAATCTTGCCGTCTACAATTGCCGTTGGTAAACCCTGACCAATCAATGAAGCCACATTTTTGGCTGCCGCTTCTAGAATTTGTCGTTGGCTAGGCGTTAACAGACTTTCAAACTCCAAATCAATCTTGAAAGGTTGCGGCGCGGTACTCTCGAACCCGTAGAGCATATAAGTAGCTGGGTTCTGATTGCGACGCTCAATCTTCATCACAACCTCACCGCTCACATTTGCAGGTAATTGCAGCTTGTGACTTCCCTTACCTAACACTTGAGTTCCTAGCAGTTGTCCAGCAGGACTTAGATACTGAATGGACAATTCACCATCAAGAACTGAGAAATCAGCCCCTTGCAAGTAGCGACTATCTGTTCGGAAAACATCGATTGGGTCAATACTGCTGACCTGATCGATAATATCGACAGTGGCAGAAGGGAAGAGTTGCGTTGCATCTGCAATACTGTTAGCTCCCGTATCCACATTTGTTTGCGGAATTCCGGGTAAGGTAGCAGCCGGATGAGTAGGATCTCCGGGCAACTGTTTACCTTGACTGGGCTGAGAAATAAAGTTATCCGTAATTGTCCGCTGACCCGGCTTAACTGTATAGAGTTCTGGCTCAGTTGCTTTAGCTAAGTGAACAGCAGCAATAATGTTGAGTAATCCTGAGCCTGTCTGCATATCCCAATTGGGTGTACCCAAATCAGTCGCAGTCCGCTTGAGAATATCAATGACTTGCGTGTAATTGAGTTTAGGATTCGCTGCCCAGACTTGGGAAATTGCAGTGGTTACTTGAGCAGAAGCTTCTTTGGTGCTTCCATCAGCCAGAATATCAAGAGCTGCACCACTTCCAGAATTCTCTGCTAAGTCATAGGCTTTTGATAGAGCTACAGCATCATTGACTCGTGCGGCTGCACCTACGGTAATCACGTTATCGAGTTCTAGGGAAGCTTTACCTAGAGCCGACATCTGTCCTGCTTGATCGCCAGAAGACACGACAACTAATACATTATGCCGTTGGGCGTAGGCAAGGGCTGCCTTTTCTTGCACCGTCAACTCGTAGCGGGTAGTAATGCTGCCATCGGGGTTAATCTGTGTTAAATCTAAACTGAGATTAACCACAGCATTAGGTTGTTCTGATTGTTTGGCTGCATCTACAAATTCAACTAAAGAATCTGCCCATTTTCCAGAACCTTCACCGGGTTTTAGTAACAGGTTACTATCACTATCAATCCAGTCGCGTCCTAATGTGACTCGTGAATAGTCGATATCTGGATTATTTCCACTAAAGCCAGTATCGATAACCCCAACTAACGGCTGAGATTCTGGTGCGAAGGTGAAATTCGGGGGTGAAACCAGAGTAACGGGGGAAGGCGTGGGAGGAGAACTGAGGATTTCTACCCGGTTCAGGAGATTGTTAATTGCGATCGCACTCTCAGGTGTTACCGTTTCCTGACGACTCAAAGTTTGAGTTAACCGTTCTAAACGGCTAGTCAACGCCATCACCTCGGCGTCACTCCCCACAGCAGCCGCAACTTCAGGATTTCTCAAAGACGTAGTAATGTTCTCAATGCGAGTGACAAACTCTGCGGAATTAATCGCTCTTGGAACATCAATCAGAGGAGTATTTGGCGTATCACTGTCCTGATTTACACT
>NZ_JAMPKZ010000031.1:0-42382 GCF_039962215.1 Leptolyngbya sp. ST-U4 | reverse complement strand
GCCTGCTGTCGCAAGTAGTTTTGAGTCGCTGGATTGAGCCTTCGAGCATCCGATTTGTTCATGCCTTTATCCTAGCAATTACCCTTCTCTGCCTCCTCCTCTCACCTTGCCGGGTTAATAACTGTCTCCCACGCTTGCTAATAGAAGCAAGATGCATATTTTTCACGACTTGAAAATTCGCAACGAAGGAAAATTAAGTTGGAGCAGTAACTCTAAAACCTGCTTACAAATTGCCCATCGGCAAACAAAGATTGAGCCAACTTGAGCAGTTGCTCGAAAGCTTGACGAGAAGGAGCATAGAGCTTCTAACTGAGGATTTGCGCTCTGTTGGCAAACGCAAATCGTGCTGATAAATCATCAGCACCTGGCAACCGTTGCAAAGTTAGTCGTTGTTGATTACTCCTTTCTTACATATTGGGACAGGTTGGCATATCCTCTCCAGCGAGTAGCCTGGCGAGACTGGGCAAGGCCTCACCGTAAGTTGGGTGAATATGAACCGATTGTTCAAGCAATTGCCAGGATACTTTCGCTTCCATCAGTGACAAAAAGACATGCACCAGTTCAGCCGCTTCGTATCCAACCAGCGTTGCTCCTAAAATCAAATTCGTTTGAATGTCGATGACCATGCGGTAGAAACCCAGATCGTGCCCCCACTCAACGCTGCGAGCAATATGAGCCATCGGCAGGGTAACTTCGCGGGCAGCGATACCCTTTTCCTGCGCTTGCTCTAACGTCATCCCCACTCGACCCACTTGTGGTTCTGTATAAACGGCATAACCCAACACGCGATCGTTGCGTGTCCGGTGTTCGCCACACAGAATCGCTTTTAAGCGACGATAGTCCTCCCAAGAAACATGGGTGAAAGCAGGCTGTTTGGCAACATCTCCGATCGCATAAATTCCAGGGCACGTTGTCTGAAACTGATCGTCGATTTTGATAAACCCCTGTTCATCTAATTCAACGCCGGTCGCCGCAGCATTTAATGCTCCAGTATTCGGTTTGCGTCCTGGTGCAAGCAGCAATGCCTCTCCATCGAGCACTTCACCATTGCTCAGCGTCAGGGTAAACACACCGTTGGTATAAGCAACCTGCTTAACCGTCACGTTGAAATGTACGCCAATTCCATCTTGCTTCAAGGCATCCAGCAGCACAGCACTGACCTCAGATTCTTCTTGAGCCAGCAGGCGATCGCCCCGCACGATTAATTGGGTTTGGCTGCCTAAACGCGCTATTCCCTGCCCTAACTCCAGAGCAATATAGCCCCCGCCAACCACAAGCAACCGGGGCGGAATTTGCTGCAAATCAAAGAAGTTTCGGTTGGTGAGATAGGGCGTTCCTGCTAAACCAGGAATGTCAGGAATGGTAGAAGATGTGCCTGTGTTGATAACGACGATCGGAGCCTGTACCGTTACCCCGCCGCCGCTGACCGTTCGTTTTCCGGTGAACACAGCTTCAGCACAGACGATTTTAACCCCTGCACTCTCTAGTCGGCGTTTAGTACCGTGGTTAAACTGGCTGCGAATGCCCCGCACCCGCTCCATCACCATAGGAAAATCGACTTCGACCTGCGCGTGTACACCGAGCTTTGCGGCTTGTCGAGCGCGACCTGCGGCATGGGCAGCGGCTAAAAAGGCTTTAGAAGGAGTGCAGCCATAGTTGATGCAACTGCCGCCCAAGGCATCGCGCTCAAATAAAACGACCTTCTTCCCTGCTTTGGCAAAGTCAGCCGCGATCGGAACTCCGCCCTGACCGCTGCCAATCACAATTACATCTGCTGTTTCCATAGTTACCTCTGTTGATGTTGATAAAGTGAGCAATTAAATAGCGTGAATGTTCTCACAGCCGGGATTAAAGGTAGGCTCCGGGTGGACTCAAAATTTCGTCACCAATCTCAGCAGAAATGCGTTCAAATAGTGCCATGTCCGGTGTTGCTGTTTTATCCTGTGTGCCGACTGCTGCAATCAGCCGAGCAAAGCTACTGGGCGCAGCAACAACCAATCCACGAGCAGATTGATTGCTGAATACGCCGATCGCATGCGCTGTGGAAGGAGAAATCAAAAAGCTTTCACCAGCACTGAGTACAAACTTGTTTTCACCTGCCCAGATCGTGAATTCTCCTTCAAGTACATAGAGTTGTTCTGAATAGCGTGTGTGACGATGGAGCGGTGTTTGTGTACCTGGTGGGAAGTAGCCTTCAATCAGATCGTACTGACCGTTAGTTGTAGTGTGATCGGCAATGATATTGAGGCGAGAACCCAAAAGCCAGAAAGATTGTGTCATGAGATTGCTACCGATTGATGCGTAAGTTATTTATTACAGTTATTAGATCAGCCTCAACGTTTGATTATTGGAGGCACCAGCTTTATTCCCTGCCACCTGCCTTTCCTGGTTCACTTCAAGCGATCGCGCTAGAAACTACAAAATTCATTAATTAAACTTTTCTGAATTTCAATGAATGCAAAATGTTTGTCACCAGCCGCCGGTTCAAGGATTTCCAACTCAGAGTTAGAAATGCCTTAATTGATCTAGACCTGGGATTCTTTTCAACTAGCGCAGTGACCTAAATGCTGCACGGATCTCTTGAGAAAAGAGCTGCGGTTCCTCCCACGCTGCGAAGTGCCCGCCTTTGTCCACTCGGTGATAATAGATCAGGTTGTGGTATGCCCGCTCCGTCCAACTCCTTGGCGGCTGGTAGATCTCTCCAGGGAAAATTGTCACTGCTGCGGGAATCGAGATCTCGAACGATCCGACGTTGTCGGCGTTGTTCTCCCAGTAGATCCGCGCGCCCGACGTCCCGGTATTTGTCAGCCAATAGAGCGTGATGGCGTCCAGTATCTCGTCGCGGGTTAGCGATCGCTCCGGTTCGCCACGGGTGAACACCCAATCAGCAAACTTGTCATAGATCCACGTTGCCAAGCCCACTGGCGAATCCGCGAGTCCGTACCCAATCGTTTGCGGACGCGTACCCATGATCGCAGCATAGCCACTGCCTGTTTTATAAAAGTCCCTGATCTGATCGAACACCGTCCGTTCCTCAGCGGTCAGGTCCGCTGGTGCAGGCTTCCCATTGGTTAGCGCCTCTGCAACTTCCGGCGGGAGGGTCGCCGCGCGCTCAAGCCTGTTGACGTGGATGCCGAGCAAACCTGGAGGAGCCTGACGTCCCATAGCATCAGAAATGATTGCACCCCAGTCGCCGCCTTGTGACACGTAGCGCGTATATCCGAGGCGCTTCATCAGCACATCCCACGCGCGGGCGATGCGCTCAGACCCCCAGCCAGTGCCCGTTGGCTTGCCGGAGAAACCGAAGCCAGGTATAGACGGAATGATGAGGTCGAACGCGTCCTCTGTGCGCCCTCCATAGGCAGTGGGATCGGTGAGAGGTCCGATGACCTTGAGCAGCTCGAACACCGAGCCGGGCCAGCCGTGGGTCATGATCAGCGGCAGCGCATTCGGGTGACGGGAGCGGACGTGGATGAAGTGAATGTCAACACCGTCAATCGTGGTCATAAACTGCGGCAGGGTGTTGAGCTTCGCCTCCGCCTTTCGCCAGTCGTAGTCTGTCTGCCAGTAGCCTACTAGCTCCTTTATCGTCGCCAATTGCACACCCTGCGATCGATCCGTGACCGTCTCCTGTTCGGGCCAGCGCGTCAGGACAAGGCGGCGGTGGAGATCGTCGATCGCTTCTTGCGGGACGTGAACTTGAAAGGGGCGGATGGTGTTGTCTTCAGTTGCGATCGCCTTGGACACAACCTGGGTTTGTCCGCTGGTCTGGGCAGATTGCTGCGCCAGCACGCGAACGGGCGGTGCCAGCAACACCGTTGCCGCAAAGAGCGCAATGAAGAGTCGCGAGAACAGGACGAAGGCACCTGTGCGGGCTTTAGTTTTATAGCGTACTTTTTTCAGTTTGGTCATGGTGTCTCCTTGCTGCAAATGGTCCGTTCCACGACTCAGGCTAAATACGATTAGTAACCGTCAACTTCGACGACAGCATTAGCAAACTCCTGTGGCATTTCCTGCGGCGGGTTGTGCCCAACAACACCAGTGATGACTCGGTGTGTGTATCTGCCCGAGAATTTTCTGGCGTAGGAACTAGCGTCCGGGTGTGGTGCGCCGTTGGCGTCACCCTCAAGCGTAATGGTGGGCACGATGATGACTGGAGCTTCGGCAAGACGCTTCTCAAGATCGTCGTATTGGGTCTCGCCTTCGGACAGTCCGAGTCGCCAGCGGTAGTTATGGATGACGATGTCAACGTGATCCGGATTATTGAAGGACGTGGCACTGCGATCGAACGTCGTATCATCGAAGTGCCATTGTGGCGAAGCAAGCTGCCAAATGAGTTTGTTAAAGTCATGCCGATATTGTTCGTAACCCGCGCGGCCTCGCTCCGTCGCAAAATAAAATTGATACCACCATTGAAGTTCGGCTTGCGGCGGCAGTGGCGTCTGGTTGGCTTCAGGGTTACCGATCAAATAACCGCTCACGGAGACGAGCGCCTTACAGCGTTCCGGCCAGAGTGCTGCGATAATGTTGGCGGTGCGCGCGCCCCAATCATAACCAGCGAGGATTGCCTGCTCGATCCTAAGCGCATCCATCAATGCGATGATATCGACTGCAAGTGCCGACTGCTGACCATTGCGGAACGTCTGACTTGAAAGAAAGCGCGTTGTGCCATAGCCACGCAGATATGGGATGATCACCCGATATCCCGCCGACGCTAACAAAGGGGCGACATCAACATAGCTGTGAATGTCGTAGGGCCATCCATGCAGGAGGATAACCGGACGACCGTTTGCGGGACCCGCTTCAACGTATCCAACATTCAAGACACCAGCATCAATCTGCTTGAGTGAGCCGAATGATGGGTTTGTTCCCGATTTCATCCTGAACAGAGCGGCTGATTCTGTTTGGCTTGATTGAGCGATTACCCCGTAGGGGGAACTGCTTTGCATCGCAGAACCAAATCGACCGAGCTGTGTAGTCGCAATAGTCATAGCCGCAGTGGCTACAAAGCGGCGGCGTCGATGGTTAATCTTGTCGGGCATTGATTCCATTTCTAATCCTGTTCACCGATCGTTTGGGCGTAGGTTTTGCCGTACGGGTAGAAGAGGTCCTTGCGTCCTTCCTGCCACGCTGCTTTCAGTTCAGGTGTGGTGATGTCCCAGTCCGGTCGGCATTTCTTAAGCACGGCCCGCAAGTCCTGGCGCAGCTCTTCCACAGTGGGTCGCCCAAAGAACCAGTAGCCCATGTAGATTTTGTAAATGACCAGACCCGGCTCGAGGACGATCGTGTAGGGGATCATAGGGTTGTGGAGCGGGTCTGTGTATTCGGTAATGTCGAGGTCTTTTTGGATTTTGCGTCCTGCGTCGGAGAGAAAAGGCCAGTGGGCACCGACGCCGCTGCGATATTCATTCGTTTCCATGATGTTGTCAGTGCTAATTGTGACCAACCGGCAATAGCCAACCTCAATCTCACGATGAAGTTGAACCAGCCCTTCAGCTTGTCGGCGGTCCTTGGGGCAGTACCCTCCGCGGCTGAGGACGAGAATCATTGGATGTTGTCCTTGCAGCTCAGAGAGCTTCCGGCGTTTCGTAGTGTGGTCGGGCAGTTCGTAATCGGGGAAGACAGCTCCCGGAACAATGTCAGAGCGCATATGGGATTCTCCTGAATAGTTCATGCACGCTACCGGACTTTCTAGGGCTGAAATCCCAGGAAACCGTAAGCCTGACGCGGGTAAATGAAATTCTTGAACCTGCATTGGCGAGATCAGCCACCAGTTTGATAGCCGACGATCGCGTAGCCTCTGTCCCACCAGCCTGTAACGAACGCCGCGTACTCGTCGGCAGCATCCTCCCAGGTGAAGTGCCCCGCTTCGATGACGGCGAGTTTGCGCGTGGGCAGCCGTTCGAGGAGAAACTCCGCGTTGACAAAGGGTACGACGTGATCCCGTCGTCCGGCAATGATCAGCACTGGCGTTTGGATTGTTGGTAGCAGACCAGCGAGGTCAGGGAGCTGCATCGGATACGCACGCACGTAGCGCATCGACTCGGCAAACCTTTTGCCCTCATAGGACGAGAGGTAATCCTCGCGTGCGGCATCGGTCGGCGTGTATCGCTCAAACTTCTCGATCGCTGCATTGACAATCTGTCGCCCGTCGAGGCGGTGGTACGGCTCAAGGTCGGGGGCCTCGACCCACTCCTTCAGCACGCCGCCCAACTGTAGCGGAACTGCCGCGCCCCCGCTCCCGACTACAAGGCTGCGCAGTCGTCCCGGATGAAGGGCTGCGGCGAAGAGTGCGGCACTGGTGCCGATGTCGGGTCCGACAACGTGCGGCTGCTCCAGCCCGAACGCATCGGCAAGGTGAACGACAAACTCGGCCATCGCACGCGGAGACATGAGCGCGTCGCGTCGCTCTGAGTGTCCGAAACCTGGGAGATCCACCGCTACGAGGTGCGCGTGCTGGGCAAGCTGCGACCACGTTGGCTCGAACGCATACAAGCTTTCTGGCCACGGGCTGAGGAGGAGGGCATGCACACCCCGCCCAAGGTCTTCACTCTCAGCGTAGCGGATGGATAGCCCGTCAATGGTGCGGAATTGCGGCTGGATGGGTCTGTGCAATGAGACGGTCATGGGTTTATTCTTCCCGATCGCACTGTCATCAGATGCCTGCTTGCTGTTTCGTTGCGTAACTTCTGATTGAGCCACGGTGTCCTCCTTTGGAGTAGTCTTGGATTTTTTCGGTAATATACGAGCAACCTGTCCTCAAGCCGCGACTTGACTTTGTGTGAATTCAGCAGCGTGCAATTTCACGAAGTCGTACAAGCTCGTCGGCATCTTGCCAGTAAGCTTGAACAAGTCATCCGTCATGCGGTCATACCGCCCCTGCGTGTGAAGTTCAGCCATCACTGCGAGGTGGTTGACGAGGTGCGTTGGCACCCCAAACTCACGAAGCGTAGCAACCCACCCGGAGAGTGGTAGGTTGCGATAGTGAATCGTTCGACCGAGTGCTTCGGAAAAGACGTGCGCGTAGTGGTTCAGATCGGCTGATTCAAATCCGGTCAGATTGTAAACCTGACCAATGTGCGGGGCAGGATCGTCAAGGATCACGGACACGGCACGCGCTACATCAACCGCCGCGATCGGTGAAGTCTTGCCATTACCCAGCGGCAGTGCCAGTTCGTCGTTATCCCGAACGCCAGCAGCGGCGAGACGCAGGAAGAAGCCTTCGAGGAAGACCGTCGGTCGCACTGTGACGATCGGTAGCCCTGACCATGCCAATGCCTGCTCCGCAAGCCAGTGCAGCTTGTGTTGTGGGCTGTCGGTGGTTTCAGTGATGCTCATTTGCGTTACCGTCATCTGCGACATGTTTACGAAGGCTTCGACACCGTAATGCCGTGCTACCGCAGCAACATTGACCGTGGCTTCAAGATACGCCGCCGAGACCGACATACCAAAATAGATGCGCGCAACCCCTGCGATCGCCCGGTGCATTGAGGCAAGATCGGTCAAGTCGCCCTGCACGACCTCAGCTCCGAGGTGGCGCAGACTTTCAGCACGTTCATCCTCCCGTCGAACCAGGGCGCGTACTTTATACCCCTTAGCAAGCAACATGGCAGCGAGGTGGCGACCAATGCCGCCGATATCTCCTGCCGCTCCGGTCACGAGAATCGGGCTGTCATGTGTGAATTTCATCGTCATATCATTTACCTTCCTGTCACTCGTTGTGAGGACGTATCTGTTGCGTGATTAACCGAATGTGAACGCAAACGCCTCCACTCCAGCATCTAGAAACTCGATCTCAAACTGGCGATCGCCGATGGGCTGCGGCTGTCGGATCAGTTGGTACAACCGCTGTTCAGTAACCGTGCCTTCGCCTCGCTCATTGACGTCAAGTCCGCGAGCTGCAACAGCTGGCTGTCCGTCTATGAGCACGCGAAACCCTACAGATGTTCCTCGCTCGCTCGGTCCCATAACGAGATGAAGGTCGCGAGCGTGGAAGCGGTACGCGATCCGCCCACCGGACTGATTCAGGACAATAGATTGTCTTCCGATGGTCCAATCGCCCGAAAGGGCCCATTGATTAAGTCTCAATTGCACGGGGGCGGTATATAAATGAGGCTTGTTTAACACCGTGCTGCCGGAAGACGCAAAATTATCTGTTCTTTCGTAGCCGAGGTAGTTTTCAGGCGATTTCAGGCTGTCCCAATCGGCAGCAGCTTCAAAACCGCGAGCCTCGACTTCGACCATTTCCTGCCCGACACCGCCAGTACTGGACTCAGATAGGAGCTGTTGAATCACCCGTTCCGATCGCTCGTAGTTGCCCTCGCCGAATTGGTGATGACGAATCCGTCCTTGCCTATCTACAAAATAAAGGGCCGGCCAATAATGGTTCCCGAAGGCACGCCAGACGGCATAATCGTTATCCACGGCGATCGGGTAGTCAATTCTCATGTCCATTAAGGCTCGGCGGACATTATCAATATTCTTCTCAAATTCAAACTCGGGCGTGTGCACACCGATCGCGGTCAATCCCTGATCCTGATACTTCTCAGCCCACGCACGGACATAGGGGAGTTGGCGCAGCCAATTGATGCAGGTATAAGTGCAGAAGTTGATCAGCACGACTTTTCCACGCAGTTCGTCAACGGTTAATGGCTGCGAATTGAGCCACGCGATCGCGCCGCCAAGAAAAGGCAGTTCGCCTTCAATCGGTAATTCAGCCGTTGCCGATGTAGCGTGCTGTTTGGTGTGTTCGAGCCTGCCGAGCTGGGTGGCAGCAATGGTTTTAATCATGGTTGTTAAAAAGTAGCGGCGATTAGGATTGATTTCTTCGAACACACGCTGACCTCCCTGTCATTGCGTTCAGAAGTGCGGTGGAATTAGAGAACCTCCATAGTCCTCTCCTCGACGATCGCGTGCGAACCATTCGCATTGGGGTATGCGGTACGCTCATGAACGTGTGATGCAGGCGTTCGATCGATCAGCAAGCTGAGCAGTTCGGGGCGGCTGTAGTGACCGCGCGCATCCATTAGCCGCTTACGGGCATCGATCTGGGCAAAATCAAGATCGGCAATCACTTCGCCTTCAGCCTGTATCGGCCCGTCAATGATCCGGCCGTCCGGGCTCACGATCGCAGTGAAGCAGCCACCCGAAATCGGCCCGATCGGAGAACCCGTGTCCTTCATGATCTGGTCTTGCTGGTTGGCATCTAACCACGCGGTCGCACAGACAACAAAGCAGGCAGATTCAAGGGCGTGCTGGCGGATGTTAATTTCCGCCTGCTCCGCGAACAGGGGTCCGGCGAACGATCCGGGATACATCGCCGAGTGAATTTGCTCACCATCGGCGATCAGGGCGTAACGTGCCAAAGGATTGTTATGCTCCCAGCAGGCAAGTTGTCCAATGCGCCCAACGGCACTATCGACGGCACGCAGACCCGATCCATCACCCTGGCCCCACAGTATCCGCTCATTATAAGTCGGTGTAAGCTTGCGGCGGCGCTGGATCAGTGTCCCGTCTGTGTCGAAGAGAAGTTGCGTGTTGTAGATCGAGCCACCGTCGCGCTCATTAACGCCGATCGAAACAACCATGTTTGCTTCCTTCGCGGCTTCGCCGATCGCCCAGGTTTCAGCAGACGGCACCGTAACCGACTCTTCAAGCAACCGCAAATGTTCCTTTGCCAACGCAAATGGAGCTAGCACATAAGAGAAGTAAGGATAATAGGGAATGATGGTTTCGGGGAAGGTGGCGAACTGGACACCTTGTTGTCCCAGCTCACGAATCTTCTTAATGACCTTCTCAACAGTACCTCGTCGGCTGTACAGCACAGGGCTAATCTGCACGGCGGCGGCTTTAACGATTGTATTGGTAAGGATATTTTTCATCACTAACGCAGCGATCGAAATGCCGCCCTGAGTTCCTGAGTAAAAATCGTTGGCTCCTCCCACGCTGCGAAGTGTCCGCCTTTGTCGAGTTGGTTGTAATAAATGAGATTGGGATACGCCTGCTCGGTCCAACTCCGTGGGGCCTCATATTGCTCACCGGGAAAGACGCTCACCGCCACTGGAATGGAGACGCCCTTGGCGTTGAAAAAGCCACCCTTATATTCCCAATAAAGACGGGATGCGGAGACTCCCGTGTTCGTCAGCCAATAGAGCGTGATGTTATCGAGAATCTCATCCCGCGTCAGTTCGCCCGTGGCGCTGGTCGTCCGGTTTAGAGCCGAGGCGATTGCTGTGGCTGGCTGACCGCCAGCATCATTGTGGTCCAGGAGCCAAGCGGCCAGACCGACGGGCGAATCCGCAATTCCATATAAGGTTTGCGGACGTGACGCCATTATTTTGGCGTAGTCAACTTGCTTGAACGTTCTGATCAACTGCTCATAGGCGCGCTGTTCGTCAGCTGAGAGACCTGATGGCACCGGATCGCCAACCTGAAGCGCCCTGTCGATATCAGCCGGAACGGTGGCAGGCATATTGGTGTGGATGGCGAGCAATCCCGCAGGTGCCTGCAAACCCATCTGATCGACGACAAACGCACCCCAATCGCCCCCCTGAGCGACGTAACGGGGGTATCCCAGACGCTTCATCAACACGTCCCATGCCTGTCCCATGCGCTCGGGACCCCAGCCGGTGCTCGTTGGCTTGCCAGAAAATCCATAGCCCGGCATCGACGGAATCACTACATGGAAAGCATCGGATGCGTTTCCGCCATGTGCCGTGGGATCAGTCAGTGGATCGATAATCTTTAGCTGCTCGATAATCGAGCCGGGCCATCCATGCGTGACGATCAGCGGTAACGCGTTTTCGTGCCTTGAACGAACATGAATGAAATGAATGTCTAGTCCATCAATCTCGGTAATGAAGTGCGGCAAGGTGTTCAACTTTGCCTCGACCTTGCGCCAGTCGTAATCTGTCGCCCAATAACGCGCGAGTTCTTGCATTGTTGCAAGCGGTAGACCCTGCGAGTGGTCGGCGACAGTTTCCTTCTCAGGCCATTGCGTCGATGCAATGCGGCGACGGAGATCAACGATCGCCTCTTCTGACATATTGATGCGGAAGGGGCGAATGGCGGTTGGGTTGGTGGACTGCCCAGTTCCAGGTTGAGTCGTAGCGGTTTCGGGTCTTGTTGTGCTGGATTGGGCGATCGCAGAACTGAATCGACCGAATTGTGTAGCAGCAATGGTCATGCCTGCAATGCCTAAAAAGCGGCGGCGTTGATGGTTGATTTTGTCAAACATTGATCTTTCTCCAATTAGATTTAACTGAGGTTACGTATTGTCTGTCCGCATTACTCAGGTGTGATGGTGAGGCAGTTGTGGGTTTGAGTTCCGTTACTCGCCCGATCGCTCACTTCAAAGAGGCAAAGGCGATTGGTACCAGCAACTTGTTAGTAATGTTCTGCACGAGTGGACTGTCCTGCCTGCTGCACCAAAGCTCGAAGCAGGCTTGCGTGTTCTTTACTCCAGCGAGGTGGACCGGGCATGGAGGTTCCGTTGGTGCGCTGCTGCGCTGTTGTAATCAGGGATGATAAACGTCTGCGTCACCACCTGTCCGGGGAAGATGGTGTGGTGAGGATCAACTAACTCGATCCTCACCTTGTGCTGGCCAGGCGGCAGGTTAGCTATGTCAACCGTATTGTTGTTACTCGCATCCGCCCACCACCAGGGCAGATCATCGACAATAATGTGCAGATGCCCAGCACGCGGAGATACCTGGCGGCCACCCTCCCCAAACACGGGTACGATGTGCAAGTTCTCCACCCGGTATTGAGCCCAGTAGACACCCTGGACTAGCCCTTCGGGAAGCGGAGGGTCCACGATCAGCTTGGGTGCGGGCTCGTTCTCGATCGCAACGTACGGTGAAGCGCCGCGGATGTCCCTCGCACTCGCCACGGTCGTAACCTGGGTTTGTGCGTTAGCTTGGGGGGATTGCTGCGCCAGTACGCGATCGGGCAGTGCCAGCAACACTGCTGCTGCAAAGAGCGTGACGAGAAGTCCTGAGAGCAAGACGAAGTCACCTACGGTACGGGCTTTGATTGTGTAGCGTACTTTTTTTAGTTTGGTCATTGTGTTCTCTACTTGCTGCAAATTGTCCGTTTCCCGGCTCAGGCTAAACATTCTGTCCGCATCATTTGGAAAGAACAGGCAAAAGCGCTTCCATGTAGCGGTCAGCGGCTGCTGCTGCCTCTTCTGGAGTGCTGCCATTTTGACGTGCACTCAGATAGGGGGCGTACCAATCCCACCAGTTATGCTCAGCGTGCGTCTTCTCGTAGGGGTCGTGGTGCTCTGCCGTCTCGCGGAGCAGGTCTGCCAGGGTTGCAACGTCTGTTTGTGGAGCGTCCCATAGGCGACCAGGAAGCCGTGTTGTGATTTCCTGGAGCAGCCAAAGATTCCCGTCTGGGTCCTCGAATGAGGCAAATGAGAAGTAGGAACGACCTTGCGGATCGCGCCCGGGAATGCGTGGATTTTCCACGGCGTTGTTGAAGGGACCGCCAACGTAGTGGAAGATCTCGCTGACGTTGACACCGCGATCGATCAAGTCTTTACGGGCGTCGTCGAGGTTGTCCACAGCGAGAACCAGGTTTTGTGTCGAGCCAGAATTGTCTGAAGTGACTCCCTTGCCGAAGAGGATCGAGGCGTCCGAGTTGGGTGGTGTAAAATGTACGCCGCGGAAGTCGCCCTCCACCACGTCGATGTCGAACCGCCAGCCAAGATTCTCGTAGAATGCTTTGGCGCGATCGACGTCGGAGACAGGCAACATCACAACTTCGAGTTTCATGTTTGGGCTGTTTACGTGATTGCTACTCATCTTGTTCTCCTTTAGATTCGTGAGTTGAATATCTACTTCGGTTACTGTTCATTCTTCTGCGATCGCCCGATCCAAACCACTCAAGTTCTTTGAGTTAACACGCGACTTAAATGGGTGTTCGCCAATGAAAAGTGCGGTAGTTTTATTGCGTGCTTGAGACTGTTTCTACGGTGGTTTGCAGCTGATGTTCGAGCTGTAGAATTTCTGCTGCCCGCTCCCCGATGACCACGCAGGGAGCCATCGTGTTACCGGTGGTGATTTGCGGCATAACCGATCCATCCGCGATTCGGAGATTGTTGATTCCATACACTTTCAGGTTGCTATCCACCACCGACATGGCATCGCGACCCATTTTCGCGGTGCAGGTTTCGTGCCAGAAACTTGTTGCCGCATCCCGAATAAAGCGTTCGAGTTCGGCCCCTTTCAAATTTCCTGGCATGACTTCGCGCTTGACGAACGGACGCAGCGGAGTGGAATTGCCAACTTCGCGGCAGAGTTCTACGCAGGCGATCGCAGTTTTGAGATCCTCCGCGTCAGACAGCGTGTTTGCATCAATCAGAATCGGGTCGGATGGATCGGCTCCTGTCAGGCGCAGACGACCTCGACTTTTGGGGTGCACGATCGCTCCAAATAACGTCCAGCCCGCATCAGGCAGCCTAAACCGGACGGCATTCTCGGCACTGGATTTTGGTACCTCGGCCTGACAAACAAATAAATCTGGGCTGTCAAGCCCGGGCTGGCTTGTCGAGAAAAAGATTGCCTCGGACAGGTTGTTTCTCGGTTCGAGAACAGTTTGATATTCCCAGACACAATCAAATGCAACGTGGTCTTGAAAATTTTGCCCTACACCGGGAAGATGCTGCACAACAGGAATTCCAAATCGCCGCAACTCGGCCTCATCGCCGATACCGGATTGCATCAGTACTTTCGGCGTATGGATGGCACCGAGCGACAGCACGACTTCGACTGCCGCACCAATGCGATAGATTGCGCCCCGATAAGAGATCTCCACGCCAGTAGCCCGCTTGCCCTGGAATGTCAGCCGTGTGACCAGTGCATGACTGAGAACCGTCAGGTTTGGCCGATCCATATAAGGGAAGACGTAGGAACGGAATATTGATTCGCGTGTGCCATTGCGGACTCGCACATCGGTGATAGAAGCACCCTTCGCCGCTTCCATCATGCGCCCGTTCGGATTTTCAAAAGTAGGAATACCCACCGTCCGCGCTGCTTCGACCGTTGCAGGTGCGATCGGGTTTGGATCTGGCGCAGGCTGGACAAATACAGCTCCTCCCGTGCCGCGATACATTGGGTCTGGTGCGCCATGCCAATCTTCCAGGCGGCGATAAATCTGCAAGACGGATTCATAACTCCAAGCCGGATCGTTAGCTTCGGAGGCAAAAAAATCCCAATCCTGTTGGTGTCCGCGTGCCCAAACCATGACGTTGATGCTCGATCCACCGCCGAGTACCTTGCCCATCGAAAACGGAATCGAACGACCGTTCACGTGTGGATTCGGCTGGCCCGGGAAGCTCCAGTCTCGATCAGTTCCAAGGTTTAGCGGCCATTGATTCGCTGCCATGACACTTGGCACGTCATCGCTGCCTCCAGCTTCAAGCAGCAGAACGCTGACATCGGGATTCTCAGCCAGTCTGCGGGCAACCACCGAGCCAGAAGAGCCAGATCCGCAAACAATAAAATCGTACTGGTGCCTTAGCTCAGAGGTGAGCTGGCGCTGGTTGCTGCAGACACGCTCGGCGAAACTATCGCGGTCATCAGTCTCACGTTGATAGCTGTCACCATCCTCAAAGGACTCGTTCTCAAAATTCGTTTTCATTGTGCCTAGCTCGTTTGCAAAATCGAATTCACTCAGGCTGCTTCCTGTCCGTTGCCATCACCGCTCTATGAGCGCGACCGTTAGCGCTCATGTGAGAAATTGTCTGCAGCATCTTGAGGTTCTGCCTAGATTGCATTTACAAATGAATGCCGCTACTCCGTCCAGCTCTCCAAGCCCGTCGCGTTTACTACAACGGCATCACGGCTATTGCCTATCCGCGCCATCCAATTGTTATGGTAGAGAGGAGTCTATAGGTCGGATGCTACAGGTTCGAGTTCCGTCACTCGCTCCACCGCTCACTTCACCGAGGAAAAGGCGGTCGGTGCTAACAACTCGTTGCTGATGTTCTGCACCAGTGGACTGTCCTTCTCGGTTTCAGTTTTGATCGCGATCCATTCAGGGTCAGCGAGGAATGCGTTCCATCGCTCCTCACGCTCAGCTAAGCTGTTCCAGGTAAGTAGGTAGGTGAGTTGGTTACTCTCGCTCTTGCCGATCAGCGTTGTCCAAAATCCTGCCTGGCAGATGCCATGCTTTTCCCAAATCTGCAGCGTGTGGTTTTGAAAGCGTGCGAGCAGGGCTGGTAGTCGGCCAGGCATGGCGTGATAAATGCGTAATTCGTAGATCATGCCTTCAATGCCCCGCACTCTGTCCACCATCAACATGAAGGATTTCGCCCGTCACAAAGTTGGCTGATTCGAGGTAGAGGATTGCATCGACGACGTCGGAAATCTCGCCCATATAACCGACTGGGTGTAGGGCATCGAGCTGAGCATGGGTCTCAGGGGGATGCATTGGTGTCCTGATGATACCCAGCGCGACCGTGTTCACCCGGATGCCGCGTTTGGCATACTCGATCGCCAGTGATTTGGTTGCGGCATTCAGTCCGCCCTTGGTCAGCGACGCGAGTACGGAGGGTATGCCAGCGATCGCGTTGTCAACTAGGCTCGTTGAGATTTGCACGACGTGACCGCTACCCTGCTTCTCCATCTCAGCGATGGCGAGTTGCGTCATGTGAAAGAAGCCAGCGATGTTGGTGCCCAAGTACGCTGCGTAATCTGCCTCGGTATATTCGATAAATGGCTTGACGATGAAGGTGCCAGCGTTGTTAATCAGCGTGTCAATGCGCCCAAATCGGGTTACGCCCTCGATGATTGCACGCTCGGCAGTTTTTCGATCGGCGATGTCACCTGACACTGCGAGGACTTCATCATCGTCTGATGGTTTAATTGAGCGTGAGATTGCAATTACCCGATAGTTGCGATCGCGGTACGCCTTGACGAGGGCTGCGCCAATGCCTTGGGACGCGCCGGTAATCACAGCAACTTTCTGTTCAGTGCTCATCGTAAAAACTCCTTTGGAAATCATGGGTGAATGTTGTAAGTCAGGCGATGATCTAAGCTGCAACGCGGTGGTCATGGTCAGTGCTGGTCGCGACGGGCAACCATGCTTCGATGTCCTGTGCTACTTTTGCGGCGTTGTTTTGATACATTGCAACCGCGTCCTTTCCAACAGGTAAATGCAGCGGAGGATGGTCTGTAGTGGCGAGTTGGAGAATTACCTGAGCAAACTTCTTTGGATCACCGGGCTGGTTCCCGTGTAGCGCATCAGCTCCGCTCCGCATTAGTCCTACCGTTTCCTGGTAATCGGCGATGATGGTTTCAGCCGCAACATAGGAGTCAGTGCTGAGGAAATCGGTCGTAAAAAGACCGGGAGCAACTACCGTAACGTGGATGCCGAGTGGTGCTAGTTCAACTGCCAGCCCTTTGGAAAGACCTTCAACTGCAAACTTAGTAGACCCGTACAATCCCCAACCTGGAATTGCATCGTAGCCAAACAACGATGAGATATTGATGATATGCCCAGACTTTTGCTGACGCAGGTGCGGCAATACAGCACGAGTCACATTGAGTAACCCAAACACGTTGGTATCATACTGGTTGCGAACTTCGGCATCCGTGGCTTCTTCGATCGCCGTTACCATGCCGTACCCAGCATTATTGACTAAGACATCAATCCGATTGAAACGGGTAATGCTTTGCTGAACAGCCGCCTGCACCTGATTCTCCTGGGTGACATCCATCTGCACCATGTACAGATTTGGATGGTTGTGCAGGATAGTGGCGAGTTGTGTGGGCTGGCTGCGAACCGTTGCTACGACTTGGTCGCCCGTTGCTAGAGCGGCTCTGGCAATTTCTAATCCAAAGCCCCTAGAGGCTCCGGTAATGAACCATACTTTCTGGGTTTTCATGGTATGTCCTTGGTTTAGGTGGTTTCTAGTTTGCTGATGTTTCATTACCGTCCGGGCTTCCGCACCCTGATCTCCTGAAGCACCCAACCGTTGCCGTCTGGATCACTAAACGAGGCATAGGAGGCATAGTCGCGACGTTCTGGATCAGGACCTGGCACTCGTCCTTCAGTTCCAGCGTGGGGGAAGATCCCGCCGACGTCGTGGAATATCTCACTTACCTCGACCCCCCGATCGACCAGTTCAGCATGGGCGGCTTCGATGTCATAAACGATGAGGTACAAACCTTGAACTGAACCCGGCGCGGATGATGAAATTCCTTCACCGAAAATGATCGAGGCTGCCGATCCAGGAGGAGTCAATTGCACCACTCGAAAGTCTTCACTGGTGACAAAGTCGGCATCGAGTCGCCATCCCAACGTTTTGTAGAAGTCTTTGGAGCGATCGACATCGGCAACAGGCAGTACCACAACTTCGAGTTTCATGGTTTGATTGGTGACTTGATTGCTACTCATTTTGTTCTCCTTTTGGTTAGTAGGTTTGATGTTCAGATTGGTTACTCTTCATTGAGCGATCGCTCTATGCACACCACTCAAGTTCCTTGAGTTAGAACGCAATTCAATTATTTGGCATTCGAGGAAAGCAACAGGAAGTGAGCCGGAAATAGTTAGACCTGATATGCTTCAGGTAGAGATTGCATCATTCAGCGATTGAGTGGCCCTGTGCTGTGATATTCATGATGGGTGTCCTCCTGGGCTTCATACTTAGTTGAAGCATGAGATGCTGATGACAAACCCACCGTGGTTGCGGTTGCCAGGGTTATGCTGCTGATCATTTGCTGAAATTGCATGGTCAATCTTCTTGAAATACACAAGAAGTGCAACGGACATAACTCGGTTGTGGAGTTGCTCAATGAGCTAAACCGGAGCGGAGTGCCCGAATTGCTGCCTGAGTTCGATCGTTCACACAAAGCTTCTTTAGAATGTTGCGAACGTGAGTTTTAACCGTTGCCACAGTAATGTGAAGTTTTTGAGCAATGATAAAATTTTTATCACCATTAGCAATCAGTTGTACCACCTCTAATTCACGAGCAGTTAAAGGTTCAGTGCACACGAGATGTTTGTACTCTGGTTCGATTGCTCGAATTGAAATGGTTTGAGTGTAATTGCAGCATTCAACTTGAGCAGAATAAGTATGTTTCAGCGTCTGTGCGACTGTTTGTGCAACGTGAATAAGTGCATGATCAACCGAAAAATTCTCAGAAGGATTAATTTGAATTGATAATTCCTGAGTTGGCAATTCCAAATACTCAAACTTATTTTTAGTCAGTGGTTGAGTAAAAACCATGAACGCTCCTCATTCAGATATTGATTGAAGTAAGCCTGAAAATCTCCAGCCACTTGCAGCATTACTACAGAGCAAACCTTGAACTTCTGCCGCTTCGACTGCTTCCGCAGCCCGTTGAACACGAGAATAAATTTGACGCTATAGAGGGTTGAACTGACAACAAAATTTGGTTTATGATCATGCTTTACTGATACTTCCGATGGAGAGTATGCTACTTACAATCGATCATCTACAACGTCTTCTTGATTGATTTAAGTGAACTGAAATCCTATAGATTAGTCATTGACTATGCCTGTTAGCGTGAATCAACTATAGGGAGTTACCTTTGGTTTGTAACCCATCTGAAGTTGGCATTTTTGCACCATCAAGAGAGTGGGCAATCAAACGCTCAAGGATGAAATTGATTCCAACTTAAGTTGGAGTGCAAAAGCAAACTTAAGTACAACTTACAAGTTAAAACTGTCAATTTTGTCGAGCTTGCAACCGCTTTTGGTGGCAAAGCGTATACCGATTCACACATCAAACGTATCCACTGCTTTTTGGGAAGGGTGGATGCGCCCGATGAGATTGAGCAGCACCAAATTGAGACGTGCCAAGGATGGGGGACATCGTTAGAGGAGATGCCGATTGTGGAATGGCAGTACCCTCAAGTGCATGATTTAGTTCCGATCGAAATGTTGCGATTGTACAGTTAATATACAACTGATCGGAGAATCAATGATATGTTGCATAGGTGTGAAGAGCGCTGTCAGAGATCTGTCAATCTTTAAGTAGGCTAAAAGCCATAGACCGAGTACAGGTAATCGTTTTATCTCAATAAGGGTTGTCTGTCTTAAATAGAGGCACGATCACATCGAGTAACCGCAAGAGGTGAGACAGCCATGAGCAAGTCGTATCTGGGTCGATGGACGTTGATAGGCGGTACGCTATGGGTACTCGGTTGCCCTCAACCGATCGCTGCTCAAGTTGTGCCTGACGATACCCTACCTGCGGGAGAGCGATCGCAAGTGAGAGGCGATGTCAATGCTCAAATCGATGGTGGAGCCAGACGAGGCGGCAATCTATTCCACAGCTTCAGTCAGTTCTCGGTGCCGACGGGTGGATCTGCTTACTTCAACAATGCGGCGGATGTGCAAAACATTTTTAGCCGCGTTACGGGTGGGTCTGCCTCGAATATTGATGGGGTAATTCGGGCGAATGGCACCGCGAATCTGTTTTTGCTCAACCCGAATGGCATTCTATTTGGTGCCAACGCACGACTCAATATTGGGGGTTCCTTTGTTGCCAGTACAGCTGATAGCATCAACTTTGCCGATCAATTTCAGTACAGCGCTACCAATCCTCAAGCCATCCCGCTATTGACGGTCAGCGTTCCGATTGGCTTGCAGATGGGAACTAATCCTGGACGGATTGAGGTGCAGGGGAATGGATATAATTTATCCGTTGCAGTGCCTCGTTTTTCCCCGATTGTTAGAGGTGGTAGTACAGTAGGGTTGCAGGTGCCAACAGGTCGAACTCTCGCTTTGATTGGCGGGGATATAGACATTAATGGTGGCACGCTGACGGCGGAGCAAGGACGAATTGAATTGGGTAGCGTTCGCGGTGGGCAAGTGAGCCTTAGTGATAGCTTTGCCTTGAGCTATCCAGGAGTACGAAACTTTGGCAATATTCGTCTCTCGCAACAGGCATTAGCCAATGCCAGTGGAGGCGGTTCAATTCAGGTGCAGGGGAGCCAAGTCTCGCTGGCAGATGGTTCAATTATGTTGATTCAAAACCAAAGCACTCAGGCAGGGGGGAGCATTAGAGTGAATGCTTCTCAGTCTTTAGAACTGAGTGAAAGTAGCCCAGATAGCAGGTTTTATGGCGGCTTGATCAGTAATACTGCGGGAGTTGGACGTGGAGCAGATCTTACAGTTTCAACTCAGCAGTTACTCCTACAGGGTGGAGCGGCAATTCTTGCTAATTCCTACAGTTCTGGGGATACTGGCAATGTAACTGTAAATGCTTCTGACTCTACACAACTAATTGGTTTTGCGCCTTTAAACCCTACTCTTGGTAGTACTATCGGTAATGGCTCGTACAACTCTGGAGATGGAGGAGTGGTGACGGTATCAACAGGGCAGTTAAATCTTTTAGAAGGAGGAAGTTTAGGAACTGCCGCTTTTGGAACTGGTGAAGGTGGAACTGTAATGGTGAATGCGTCTGACTTGATCAGAATAACTGGGCAAACCACTAGCTTCGGTCAAAGTAGTGTGGTTGCTATTACTCTAGGTGCTGGGAACGCTGGTCGCCTTATAGTTAATACCTCAAGATTGGCAATTCAAGATGGAGGAGTTATTGCAACCTCCACTGCAGGATTTGGTAACGCAGGTAGTGTCACTATTAATGCTAGAGAGTCCGTAGAACTCAGTGGACACCCCCCGGGGGCTTCTCTTCCAAGCCATATTGGTTCGCCTGCCCCTGTTGTGCCTGAATCCGTACAACAGGCTTTTGGGTTGCCTGACAGGCCAAGCGGAAATTCAGGCAGCGTGACTATTAACACGCCCCACTTAAGTATTACTGATGGAGCAAACCTTACTGTTAGTAATGATGGAATTGGAAATGCTGGCACCCTGTGGGTCAACGCCAACTCCATTTCTCTTGGTCGTGGCGGTTCAATTACTGCAGCGACTGTCTCTGGAGAGGGGGGCAACATTGACCTCAACGTGCGAGATCTTGTGCTGCTGCGAAACAACAGTTCGATTACTGCATCAGCAGGTGGCAATGGCAATGGCGGCAACATTCAGATTAATGCAGGTAGACTCTCACTTCTTGATGACTCTCGACTCTTAGCTACGGTTTCTGGGGTTGGAAACGCAGGTGACATCATCGTGAGTGCCGATGCAGTGCGATTGAGCGGTGGCGCTCAACTGCGGACCAACACCTCAAGTCGTGGACAGGCAGGCAATATCACCCTCAATACACCTAACCTCCAGCTATCGGGAAGAACCAGCGGTCTGTTTGCAGACACAACCAATACTGGAAATGCAGGAAACTTAACCATTCAACCGGGTGGCAACGGGCAAGCTGTACGGGTAGAACTGAGCGCTGGTGCCCAAATCTCTGCCTCCACTTCTAGTAGCGGTCGTGGAGGTAGGCTCACCATTACCGCTCCAGATTCCATTACCCTCACTGGAGATGGCTCTATCATCTCCGCTGAAACTAGCGGCAGAGGAGCCGGAGGGAACTTAGTGTTGCAGACAGGAGACCTCAACATCCAAAACCAAGCTGAGGTGACTGTTAGTAGTTCGGGGCAAGGCAGGGCAGGCAACTTGTTGGTGGAGGCCGATCGCATCTTCCTGAACAATGTAGGCAGTATTCGAGCCGATACATCGGGGGGTGGCGGCAATATTAACTTGCGATCGCCGTTTATCGTCTTACGTAACGGCAGCAACATCACCACGAACGCCACTGGCGCTAATATTCCGGGTGGCAACATTGATGTTGATACTCGATTCTTGGTGGGAGTGCCCAACGAAGACAGCAACATCAGCGCCAACTCCCAAGACTTTCGCGGGGGCAATGTCAGCATTAATGCGATCGCGCTCTATGGCATTCAGCCCAGTGTAACACTCACTCCCTTGAGCGACCTCACCGCGACTGGAGCCACGTCTGCCTTACCTGGCACGATTGATGTCACGACGGCAGGCATCGACCCCACATCAGGATTAGTAGCATTACCGACTGACGTAGCGGACGCATCCGGGTTGATTGCTCAAGGCTGCCCTGCTAATGAGGGCAACTCGTTTGTCGTTACGGGTCGCGGGGGTTTACCTCCCACCCCAGAGCAGCAACTTGATGATGATGCCGACTGGCAGGATCGCCGCAGGCTCACCCTCCCTCAACAGAGTGCACCTCAGCAAAGTGTACCTGACAGCCCCAGCGATCGCCCTTTCCCTGGCACAGCTGATGCCCTGATTGTGGAAGCAACCGGATGGCAAACCACTGCCACAGGAGAGGTGAGGCTTGTTGCTACCCCTGCTGATTCCATGGTGCACACAGCGCTAAATTACCCGATCGCCTGTGAGGGGCGGGACTAACCCAGTTGCTCACATCAGCACCAGAAGGAGCCACAACATCAGAGCTTTAGCTCTTCAATATCTACATTATTTCGTAACAAGGCTGTGTAATGTTTATTTGTCTAAAGTAGCAGTTTGATTTCCTTTGCGCCGAATCCAAGCGGTGATAATGGCGATCGCCAACACCCCAATAACTGAAGCGCCTATCAATAGCTTTTCACCTTCCAAAATGCCTGCGCCAACCGCCACAATGGGAGGCTTGACGATCGCAATACTCAATCCCACAGCACTGATAAACCGCTTCCAGGACATCCGGCTAAGGCCAGCAGCGTAGCAAATGTAGTCGAAAAAGCTCGTCATCAAAGCGCCGGTCATCAAGAAGAAATTGCCTTCCAGATATTTCTGACTCCAGCGATCGAGCTTGTTCATAAATCGCTTCCCGACAAGCCTTCGCACTACCCCACGACCATAGCGACGAGCAATGAAAAAATTAATCGCACAGGCAAGAAAATCTGCGATCGCGATCACAATTAAACCTTTTGCAAACCCAAACAAAGCACCGGACAAAACTGCATAAGCTGTACCTGGTAATGCAGGAACCACAATACTTGTCAGTCTCAGTAACAGAATCGTGAACGGTGCCCAAATGCCAAATTGAGCAACATTGGCTCTGAGCTGATCAATTCCGACTTGATTAACAAACCAAATTGCGCTCGCAATTAGCAGGACAACCAAACTAAACTCAAGAACTTTAATGATTCTTTGCTGCATTGCAAAAACCACCTTTTTAATTTATCGATCAACAGTATGAAATCCTTCCTAGCCTGTCTTCGCAAGCTTTTGTCTGGTACTTACTAACCAAGTGATGTTTCTTTGGCCCGTCAGGCATGAAGAGGTTGCAGTCGTGGTCCGAGAAATTGGGTGGTGTGATTTGCGATCGCGTCCCCATCTTTTTCTAGGGCAAAATGCCCAGTGTCAAGTAAATGAAACTCAATGTTTTTTAGGTCGCGCTGGTAGGGATAAGTGCCTTCAGCAGGGAAGATGCTCTTAACCAGGATAATCAGGGACAATGAGACAGAATTTATCAGCAGGCGCAGGCATCAAGTTGCGAAACATGTAAGAGAAAGTTGGAAAGCCATGTAACAGTAGAATAGTCGGATTATCACGAGAACCTGATTCACGATAAAAAATATCTAAACGATTGATCGAGACCATGCGGAATGTAGTCATGGGTTTTCTCCTTGTAAATCTACACGAACTCATTCAAGACCTAATTCACTATCATTTTCTTGAGTGTCACTCGGATCAAGATTGTTCCTACTAGTCGCACTAGTCCGCGATCATAGCCACTATCTTGGTAAGGGTTGCCATGTCGAGAAGTCAGCAAGATGTATCCAATAGCTAATCAATCCAATATAAGCAAAGATGAGGGCTGCCACAATTAACACAATTGCTCCAGTAGCTCGCAAGAAGCGGTTTTCTTTGAGATAGAGCGTCAGTGCAGCAAAAATTCCTCCTAAACCAACTAAGATGAACCCAGTTCCTGCTGGCACAGCAATTTGTGTTAGTCCCAGGTTGATGAAGCGAAAGCCAATGAGAAGCGATACAAGCCCTGCAAAGAATCCATAAATACCAAGGCTCAATAACTCCCAACCCATTGCCAGAGTAAGTGAAGTTGCTACGAACAGAATGCCAAACAGGGTAGTTGTTTCACCAAAGGCAATATTGAAACTACCAGGAATAGGCCAGGTAAACGTCATGTGTAAGCCAGTGACTAACGCGATCGCACCAACGACACCAAAGCCTGGAATCCAGCGTCTCTGGTTTGAACTACCAAGGCCAAAGTATACATAGGCAGCTAACAAAACGAGTCCAGCCACCAGGTTAATGAGCATGAGTGTAACGTAGTCGATAAACATTAGATCTCCTACAAATGTTTGGTTTTATTGGGAATTAGACAAAAACTGAAGCGAAGACGCCTGTTGCATTGCTTTCTGCAACCGTTTCGGCTTTAGAGATACTCAAAATAACAGCCTCTATTTCACATCCTGACGACGGCTTTGCTCCTGAAAGTAGTTACGCCAACTTTCGGGTAAAGCTTTCAGTTGAGCTTTCACCAAAGTTGCCTGGTGTTAGCGTTGTGTCAGGCAATTCACTTTGCCAGTCATCGTAATGCTCAGACGGATAGCCATAAACTGCTTTGTCTGCCCCACCATGAGCGCTAAGGTCAACCTGTTCATCGTCGTCTAGATTGGGCGATCCTAAAGGGATCAGCTTCGCTGCGCGCACCATTACTCGATCTCTGACTGGCTCTTTGAAAATCACAGTTTTAACTGTTTTTCTCTTCCAGACTACTTCACGTGGCAGTCCCACGTTGACAGAGAGAAGTTTCATCTTCTTGTTTGTTCAGAGTAGCACGTGTGGTGGTGGGGAGGAGACTGCGTGCTAGGTGGAAAGTAGCCTTCAATCGGCCCGTATTGCCCTCCGGTCGTGGTGTGATCAGCAATGATGGTGAGACGAGTACCAAAAAACTAGGGAGGTTGTACCATGATGCCCCTATTGGTGAATAATTTGTGTGATCAACTTTTTGTTACTACTTGGTATGTTCACCACCAACCGCGATCGATCGCGTAGTGACAAAACTAGAAGCGTCTGAACTGAGCCATAGCATGACATTCACCACTTCTTCCAACGTACTAATTCAACTCATTGACAGCATCGTTTTGACAGACTTATACGTTTCTAAACTTGCTTGAGCTAGAAATGCACAAGTCGTTGTTTGTATGACTTTAATGTAGAGGAGAAACTCAGGTCTGTCGTCAACTCAGAAGCTATATCTTAAGCAACAAAACGATCGATTATTAGGCAATCTGAGGGGCCGAGAGAATCAAACTTAAGTTCAAGCTTACATCAAACCTAAGTGGGGCATAGCAAACTTACAGGCTAGTAAGCCCTCGTTTTAAGGCAATAATGGTTGCTTGAGTGCGGTCTTTTACTCCCAGCTTACTTAAAATTCGGTTTACATTTGATTTAACGGTGCTTTCAGTAATATTCAAGGCAGCACCAATCTCTAGATTGCTCATGCCTTTTGCCACTAACTGAAGCACTTCTAACTCGCGATCGCTCAACTCTGGATTGGACATTCGCTGCACTAGCTTGGCAGCCACATCAGGTGGAATATACTGATGCCCCTTGTGAACGGTGCGAATGGCAGTTCGTAACTCGCTGGGTTTAGAGTCTTTGAGCAGATAGCCCTTTGCCCCTGCTCGTAGACCTTGATAGATATCTTCATCTCCATCATAGGTGGTCAACACAATGACGCGAGCTGTGTTATATTCGGCGCAAATTGCAGTAATTGCTTCCACCCCTCCCATTTGAGGCATTCGTAAGTCCATCAAGGTCACATCTGGCTGTTCCTGGCGAAACAGAGCGATCGCCTCAATCCCATCCTTGGCTCGACCAACCACCGTCATATCTGATTCTTGTTGGATAATAGCGGCAATTCCCTGCTGAACGATCGCATGATCATCCACAATCAAAACCCGAATGACGGCTGGCTGACTCATGAGGTACCTACTCCCGATTCAGGATGACAACAACTTCTGTACCTTGATCAGGTTGACTTTGAATAATTAATTCACCGCCAATCTGCTCAACTCGCTCACTCATTCCTACTAAACCAAATCCCTGATTTAGAGGTATCTGGTCAATCTCGAATCCTTGTCCATTGTCTTTAACCCGTAAAAGACAATGAGTCTCTTCGTAAACCAATTCAACGCGAATTTCGCTGGCATGAGCATATTTAATGGCATTGGTTAAGGCTTCTTGTCCAATGCGAAGTAGATTATTTTCAACATTGGGTGATAAGGGATAAGCTGTGCCAATGACTTCACAAATGAGAGAAGTATCCGTGGACGACTTCATTTGAGCAGTTAAGTGTTTGAGGGCATCAAATAAGCTACCCTTTTCTAATAATTTTGGTCGCAGGGCTGCCACCGATCGCCGCGCCTCAGACAATCCTGTCCGCGCCAATTCATCAACGGTTTCTAAGCGTGCTTGTACCGTTGCGGGTTTTTTAGTAATCAGTTCCATGGCTGCTCCGATATGTAGCAAAATACCTGTAAAGGCTTGTGCCAGGGTATCGTGAATTTCCCGCGCCATGCGGTTGCGTTCGTCTAAAATTGAGGCTTCCTCGGCACGTTTGCGATCGCTAATATCCTGACCAATTCCAACGAATAAGCAATTCGCCAATTGAACATTTGCCCAAGAGGTGTCGATGAAGCGATCGTCTTTTGTTCTAACTCTCAGGTCTAACCAGGTGCCCGTTGCAGCTAACATATGCTCTAAAATTTGCTGGCGCTGTTCTGAATCAGGACTACATTCAGCAATCAGGTCAATATGATTTAAATCTGTGATCGACCAGCCTAAAATTTGCTCAAACTGACGATTCACAAACTCAATTTGTCCATCTGAGTTGTAGAGCGTAATCATAACTGGAATATGATCTACGATCGTTTGTAAAAGAAGTTTTTGCTGACTCAACGTTTCTTCTGCCTGTTTGCGCTCAACAATTTCTTGCTCTAGCTTCAAAGTCCGCTCTTCAACCCTTTGTTCCAGCGTTCGAGCATACTCTCTGAGGTTGTCCCACAGTAGGTAGCCGCTGCTTGTAATCGCAGATCCAACTAAAGCTAGGAGTGGTGGAATGATAATTAGCCACCAACCTGCTAAAAATAATCCGTAGGCGCTACCGCATAATGCAACTCCCAATAGAATCACTCCCAACGCGGTTTTTCGTGGAGATGGAGATGTCCAACCGATGGCTGCTCCGATCGCTGACCAAGCGACAATCCATAAAATTTCAATCGGTTCCGGCCATACGCGCAGCAGAGGTCGTCCATCTAGCGCAGCGCTGAGCAACTGACTGGTTAACAACGCATGAACTTCAACCCCAGCGGGAGCAGCAATCGAGTCAGTTGTATAGGAGGTAAAAAAGCGGTCTTCAAGGCTTTCTGCGGTTAGCCCAATTACGACAATGCGATCGCGCATCAAATCTTGTGGTATGCGTCTGTGCAATACATCTGTAAGCGAAATTGTATGAAACCCAGGTTGGAATTTAGGAAAACCAGACAGAATCTGATATCCACGTGCATCAACGCCAACATAACCACCATCATTGGATTGCAGAGGCATAAATGTGGCTCGACCCAATCGAAACTGCGTCTGTTCAGAGTTTAGAGATTGCCGGGTGATTCCCTGACGATCAAGATAAAAGAATGCTAATCGTGCGCCCAACGTGAGAATTGAGCGATTGTCCTGAGTTCTCAAATACAACAAGCTGCGGCGAATTCTGCCATCCCTATCTAATAACAGATCGCTAGCGCTAACTTGATCTCGTTGTTTTAGAAGGGGTGGAGCTTGAATGACTTCACCCTTAGCTGTTTCGATCACCTTCTCAATGCCAATCAAATTGGGTGTGGAAGTGAAGACCTCGACTAATGCTTGATGACCCGGTTCTACAGGCAAATCTCGAAAGATATCAAGACCAATCACCCTGGGCTGTTGCTGTTTAAGCGATGAGATTACCTGAGCAAGCACAGCATCTGACATCGGCCACTGCCCAAGCTGCTGGATATCAGATTCGTCGATCGTCACCAGAACAATTCGAGAGTCAGCAGGCTCAGACGGACGTAGACGAACCATTTGGTCAAGCGCCATCAGTTCCATAAATTGGAGCGCTCCTGCCAATCGTAAAGTCAGCAATCCTCCAGCGATGCAGGGGACTGTTATCAGGACTCCACGCCATTGCCATAATTGCTGTCTCAGAGTTGTCCACACTGGATAAATGCGATCGCTCAAGGTTAATGATTTTTACCAATTCAATTGCTACTTATCATGATACTGATGCCGTTTAGTTGCAGAAATTCGCGCCAAGCGGCGTTGAGGCTAGGATCATCTGGTTGAGTGCGCCTCAACTCAAACAGGAGAGCAAGGGGATCGTACCAAATGTTATCGTCCCGGTATAACGTAATGCGTTGTCTGGGAGACGATTTCTCAATTTGTTGTAGGCGAGTTGGATTTAGTGCAATGCGTTGAATACTGCCGGTGACAAATCGATCTTCAAGGCGATCGTCCGAATTACAAATCAAGGCAAACGACCACACATAGGGTCTGTCAACCTCCAGAGGCGCTACCTGATCGGGGAGGGTAATGCTGATTAGACTAGGAGTTTGGGTTAAGGCAACAGTGGTTCGATAAACACCCTGACCCTCTTGACTACGAAGGCTAAATTCTGCATTCTCAGCACTCGTTCTAGGCACATAGACGAGAAATGTCGGACGCTCTGCCACCGTTAAACCTGGTTCGCGGGTTGGGCTAAGGGCAGTCAATACTGGAGTGGTTGCTGCTGTGCTTGTATCTTGAGGACAGGTCTGTGGGTTGCGCCGTCCCCCTGCGGCTGAGCTACCTGGATTGCTCGGTGGCGGCGGCGGATTGCTCCCTGCCTGCTGACTTTCTGCTGCGACAGCGGGGGCGATCGCCAGTTCTAAACTCAGAGTAATAACAATGGATAGACTGCAAAACAGAGATTTAATGAAATGCATCATGGTTTTATAGCCAATTTCCTAAAAGAACAAACGGTGCCCAATAGTAAGGGGACGTGTAATTGCTTTGGTGCAGCAAACTGACCTGAGCACGACGGAGTGCCTCAGCTTTTGTCACCCCAGGCAGACCTAACTCGCGATAAAGCTCAATCATTAAAGCTGCGGTAGATTGATCGCTCACTGACCATAGCGAAGCCAGCGTACTTCTAGCTCCCGATCGCACCGCCATGCCTGCCATTCCTAAAGCCGCTCGACGATCGCCCGTTGCGGTTTGGCACGCGCTCAGCACTAGCAGCTCGATCGGACTAAGCTCTTCCCTGGCGCGAAGCAGTTGATCGAGTTGTTTCACGTTGATGCGTCCATCCCATGCCAAGATAAAGGTGTCCTCGGCATTCGAGCTGAACTGACCATGCGTTGCCAAGTGAACAATCGGCGCGTCCGTAGAATCCATACGGGTTTGCAGCGATCGATTGGTGAACGTCTGATCAAGCAGCACCTGAGCGGGAATTTCGGCTTGAATTTGATCAATTTCAACCACAACATTTGGCAGTGCCGAAAAGCCTTCCCGTGCTTCACTTAATCCGGCTAGCAGTCCACGCAGCTGCAACTGTTCGATCGGTTGGGGTTGCAGAAGCTGTAAACCGGGCGTCAGCACAACACTATATTTTTCAATCAGATATTGCTGTCCATCGTGCAGGGCAGCCATTGGCAAACTGCGAAGCAAGCCATCAGGCACAAACACAAGGGTTTTAACGCCACTTGCTTCCAGCTCCGTTTCTACAGGGCGCAGCAGCAGATCATAGACCTGTTGAACGCTGGGCATCCAGTCTTCGACAAAGGCGGTCGGTCTGAGGGATTGCCGCATCTGGCTGAGGATGCGATCGACTTCTGCTTGCGTCAAGTCTGTCTTGTGATAGCGCAATGGCTGATTGGGCAAAGCCACAATCACCGCCAACTGGCTCGGCAAAATAATGGGATAAATAATGGCAGCTTGCGGATCAATCTGCTCAATTTCGATTGGATTCGCCGTGATGCAGGCTTCTCGAAAGAAGTTGTCAAGTTCTGCAAGCTGAAGTGCTTCGATCGCTTCACGCGCCTGTTTCAGATTGTCCTGACTAGCCGCATTGCCGTCCGACTGCAACAGCAGTTCCACAAACTGTCGGTAGACGGGTTCGACACTTTCTCGAAACGAAAACTGGACATCTGGACTAATGGCAGCGAGATCGGTACGTAGCGATTGCAGCGTTTTAACCGCTTCGCCATAGACAGTTGTAGCGTTTTGCAGACCTTTTGACAGGCAAGGCTGTGCGTCTTGACAGAAGATGCGCCCAAGCTGCCAATGCCATTGATAAGCAATGTCAGGTGCATCAATGGATTGAGATAGGCTGAGCGCTTGCTGAGTCAGCGTTTTAGCACTGTCCCACTGGTGAGTTGCCTCATACAGGCCCCCCAATGTGCCTAGCGCGTAGGATTCAGTCCGGTGATCACCTATAGCCCGAACTTGTTGCACTACAGCGGCGAGTGCTTGAGCCGAAGCGGTCAGATTCGCAGGCTCTCGCAGTTTGATTAAGCTTTGAGCCAAACTGATGTGAGCATAAGCTGCCTGCTGCCCTGGCGGAAATTGGGCAAGCTGAGCTTGAATATCTGGCAGCAGGCGTTGCGCGTCAGCCGATCGATCGACTTCAACTAGCAGACTAAACTCAACAAGCTGAATTTGAGTTTTTGCCATCAACGAAGGCGCGATTGCTGCTGCCCGCTGGTAGAGTGCCAGTGCTGTGTCAGTTTCTCCTTGGGCGCGAGTTGTGTTTCCTAGGCTTAGCAGAATCCCGCTAAGATCTGCTGCTGATTCGGGCGTTCCGTCTTGGAGTGCTTGAGCGATCGCCAAGCTCTGCTCTAAAACCGTTCGAGACTGAGCCAGCTCGCCCGTTAGTCTCAGCATCTTGCCCAGATTTCGCAAGCTCGTCACCTTAAGCCGCGAATCAGGTTGGTTGTGCAGCGACTGTTCGACCTGTGTCAGGAGATCTGTGGCTCGTCTGTATAGTCCGGCTGACTGTAAAGCTCTGGACTGATTGATTTGACTGCCCACAATGCCGATTGAGTCGTTTGTCTCGCGATAGGCTGCTTCAGCAGCTTTCCAGGTTGTCACAGCCTCTGACACTTGACCTTGATCAAGCTGGAGTTTTCCCTGAACCGTCAGCACTTGGGCAAGAGCAGATGAAATCTCCGGATTAGATGCTGAGTTTTGAGCTGCTAGCAGCGTCATCGCCTGCTCGATCGCACCATTGGCTTGCGTCCACTGTCCCAGATCGGCAAAAGCTGTCGCGAGAAAGCTGAGCGTGAGTGCTTGATTGAGAACATCGCCTGCTGTTTCGTAGCGGGTCATTGCTTGCTGCCAAAGGGCGATCGCCTCTGAAACCTGCCCTGTCCGATAGCGCTCTTCTGCCTGCTGCACGAGTTGAGCCAGGGGAGAAGTGGCATCAGTTTGAATGAAATTAGGTACAGCCTCTACCTGCTGCCCGGTATTCTCTATACCAATTCCAACGGCGATCTCGGCATGAAGGATAACGGTAACAAGCAGCCCTAACAGAGTCGATCGCAGAAATCGCAGCCAGCGTTTGTTGACAGAGTGGCGCTGCTCGATCGACGCTTTTTGATTGGTTCGCTTGTTTGGATATCCCTCATTCATCTGATG
Source organism: Leptolyngbya sp. ST-U4 (assembly GCF_039962215.1). Taxonomy (NCBI): domain Bacteria; kingdom Bacillati; phylum Cyanobacteriota; class Cyanophyceae; order Leptolyngbyales; family Leptolyngbyaceae; genus Leptolyngbya; species Leptolyngbya sp. ST-U4. The sequence goes on along the minus strand of NZ_JAMPKZ010000031.1, from coordinate 10,798 downwards.
TTGTGGCTCCTTCTGGTGCTGATGTGAGCAACTGAGTTAGTCCCGCCCCTCACAGGCGATCGAGTGATTTAGCGCTGTGTGCACCGTGGAATCAGCAGGGGTAGCAACAAGCCTCACCTCTCCTGTGGCAGTGGTTTGCCATCCGGTTGCTTCCACAATCAGGGCATCAGCTGTGCCAGGGAAAGGGCGATCGCTGGGGCTGTCGGGTGTAGTCTGCTGAGGGGCAGTCTGCTGAGGGATGGTGAGCCTGCGGCGATCCTGCCAATCGGCATCGTCGTCGAGTTGCTGCTCTGGGGTGGGAGGTAACCCCCCGCGACCCGTAACGACAAACGAGTTGCCCTCGTCGGCAGGGCAGCCTTGAGCAATAAGCTGAGATGCATCTACTACGTCAGCAGGTAATGCCACTAATCCTGATGTTGGGTCAATCGTTGCGGTGGTGACATCCACTGTGCCGGGTAAGGCAGAAGTTGCTCCGGTGGCAGTAATGTCACTCAAGGGAGTGGAAGTTGAACTGGGCTGAATGCCATAGAGTGCGATCGCATTAATGCTGACATTGCCCCCGCGAAAGTCCTGGGAGTTGGCGCTGATGTTGCTGTTTTCGTTTGGCACTGCAACTAGAAACCGAGTATCAATGTCGATGTTGCCACCAGGAATGTTAGCTCCAGTCGCATTGGTGGTAATGTTGCTGCCGTTACGTAAGACGATGAAAGGCGATCGTAAACTAATATTCCCGCCACCACCCGAAGTGTCCGCTCGGATTCTGCCGCCGTTGTCCAGGAAGATGCGATCGGCATCCACAAACAAAGAACCTGCACTACCTCTGCCAGAACTGCTGACGGTGACTTGAGCTTGGTTTTGGATGTTGAGGTCTCCGGTTTGGAGCGTTAAGTTACCTCCGATTCCGCTGCCGCTGGTTTCGGCTGAGATGATGGAGCCATTTCCAGTGAGGGTGATGGACTCAGGCGCGGTAATGGTTAATTGTCCACCCCGACCGCTGCTGGAGGTAGAAGCAGAGATTTGTGCACCGTCTTGCAGGTCTACCCGCACAGCTTGCCCGTCTCCACGGGGTTGAATCGTTAAGTTCCCTGCATTGCCCGTGCTGGTCGTGCCTGCAAACAGACCGCTGGTTCTTCCGGATAGCTGGAGGTTGGGCGTATTGAGGGTGATATTGCCTGCCTGACCACGACTTGAAGTGCTAGTAAGCAGTTGAGCACCACCACTCAGTCGCACTGCATCGGCACTCACGGTGATGTCACCTGCGTTTCCGACTCCAGAAGCCGCAGTCGAGAGTTGAGTGTCACCCAGCAGTGAGAGTGTGCCTGCTGTGATATCGATCGTGCCACCATTGCCTGTGCCACCTGCCGACGCGGTAATCGGACTGTTGTTTCGCAGCAGGATAGTATCTCGCACGTTGAGGTTAATGCTGCCGCCTTCCCCGGATGCGGTCGCGGCAGTAATCGAGCCGCCTCGATCGAGCAAGATGGAGTTGGCATTGATTTGTAGGGTGCCTGCGCTCCCTGTGCCTTCATGGCTCACATCCACTTTTGCCCCATCAGTCACGCTCAAGCGTCCGGTGTAGATGCTCACGTTGCCAGAGGGTTGATTCGGGATAGGTGTGTTTGGATAGAACACCGTTGGCGGAAGCAGTTGAGCAGATGCACTCACCTGGCTGGGAAAGCGAATACCGGTCAGAGGAAGTTGTGCAACCCCACTGAATTCTACTGACTCGGTGGCGTTGATAGTGATACTTCCGGCTCTACCCGCTCCGAAGGTCAAAGCAGTGACGGTGCCCCCGTCGCGACCGACAAGCCTAGAGGTATTAATAGTCACATTTCCAGCATTTCCAGTATTCCCTCCGATAGCAGCAGTGGAATTCACATTACTGATTGAGGCAGACCCAAATCCAATCAGTTCTACCAAGTCGGTCGCATTAATCGTCAAATTTCCTGCATTGCCACTACCAACAAGTGGGCTAGTTCCGATCAGTGCTCCATTAAGCAGGCTTAATCGTCCAGTAGACAGCGTGATATTTCCACCATTACCAGAACTGCTTGTCACACCGGCAATACGGGTGACCAAATTGCCTAAGGAGTATCCAATTAATTGGATAGAATCAGTCGCAGCAACCGTGACATCTCCTCCACGACCAGCGCCATAGGATGAATTTATAATGCCTGCGCCATCTTGAACCAGAAGTTGACGGGTAGACACGACAATATCCGCTCCCCGTCCACTGCTGGTCGTCCCCGTGTTCAACCCACCGCTCAACTGACCATCGGGGCTGACGCCACTCAGTTCTAAAGAATCGGTAGCATTAACCTGTAGACTTCCTGCCGCTTGCTCCCCTTGATTTTGAATCAGGAGGAGTGAGCCATCGGTCAGTAAAACGCGATTTCCCTGCACTTGAATCGAACCACCCGGAGAACCACTTGCATCTGCTAATGCCCTTTGTGATAGGTGAATATCACCAAATCCTTGAATCCTTGAATAGCTAAGAGCAAACCCTGCCCCCAAATTCACAATTCCATCCCGCGCACTGCCTAACTCAATGCGTCCTTGCTCTGCCGTCAGCATACCGCCTTGAATATTGATGTCTCCCCCAAGCAATGTCAGGGTTTGTCTGGTTGGTACTTGCAGACGGCTTGAGGCATTGCCTCGAATCACGGGAGTGACTGACTGAGTGGACCCGGATAGGTTATAGCCATTCCCCTGCACCTCAATTCGTCCTGGATTCGTTCCCATCTGCAAGCCAACTGGAACACTCACCGTCAGTAGCGATGTCGTTTGGGGATTCGTGGCACTGTACTGAAAATTATCGGCAAAGTTGATGCTGTTAGCAGTCGTGGCAATAAAGGAACCGCCAATATTAAGCGACGCATTCGGACCAAACAGAATGCCGCTGGGGTTGAGCAAAAATAGATTTGCCGTGCCGTTTGCCCGAATTATCCCATCAATATTTGAGGCTGACCCACCTGTAACTCGACTGAAGATGTTCTGCACATCAGTCGCATTGTTAAAGAAGGCAGACCCACCTGTGGGCACTGAGAACTGGCTGAAGCTGTGGAAGAGATTGCCGCCTCGTCTGGCTCCCCCGTCAACCTGGAAGTTGGGATTGCCTGAAACTTGCGATCGCTCTCCCACTGGCAACGTATCATCAGGTACAACTTGAGCGGCGATCGGTTGAGGGCAACTGAGTACCCACAGTGCACTGCCTATCAACATCCATCGACCCAGATACGACTTGCTCATGGCTGTCTCACCTTTTGCGGTTACTCGATGCGATCGTGCCTCTATTTAAGACAGACAACCCTTATTCAGATAAAACAATTACCTGTGCTCGGTCTATGGCTGTTAGCCTACTTTAAGATTGACAGATATCTAATATTGCTCTTCACACCTATGCAACATATCACTGATCTTCCTTTCACTTGTACATTTACCACACAATTGCAACATTTCGATCGAGCGACTGCTTAATGCTAATGGTGAGTATAGATAAACCCTATTACACCAGACCTCCAGATTCAATCACTGCATTTAATAGTGGCCCAAATTCCAACGCATTTTGATAACGAATGCTATTGATAAACAAAGCTGGTGTGCGGGTTACGCCACTGCGCCTTCCACTTTCAATATCTTGGCGAATGCGATCGCCATACACTTCTCCAGCAATATCTCGCAAAAACTGAGTAACGTTTAGTCCTAAATTGGCAGCATATTCCACTAAATAGCCATCCCCTAAATCCTGATGATGCTCCCATAAAATTTCTGACATCTGCCAAAACTGTCCTTGCGCTCCTGCTGCTTCTGCTGCTGCGGCTGCCTTCTGAGATTGCGGATTGAGTTGAGGTTGAGGAAAATGTCGAAACACAAAGCATAAATAGTTCTTCTCATTAAGATTTCTATTAAGCTGTACTTGAATTGCTTGAATCAAAGCATAAAGTTCTCCACTTTGCGGGCATTGATAATCCCCATACTCAACGAGTACAACTCGTGCGTCTAGTGAACCCTGCCGATGATCTCGTTCAGAGGGAGACACCGCTAATAGCTGACGATCGCCAGCAGATTCAGCAAAAATATCTTGACTCATTCTCAATCTTTAAAAAAGGGAGCAATAATCATGTAAAAATTGCTTCTCTTCAATGCTCTATTCATTTATGTAACCTTAACTTATGGAATTAACGAAAACTTGTCATCAAACTAGGGTTCGTCCTGTAAGCAATAGAACGATCAGTAATGAGTTAGTCCTAAGTACTAGTCTGCATATGAACTTAAGTTCAAGCTCACATCCAACTTAAGTTGCTCATGATGAATATAGCTTGCAGTTTGCACGATGTAGAACCTATGCAACTATAGGTATCCTAGATAGGATTTGAACAAATGGTAGGTTGAGGGTGTGCCCCAAATTCTATTCGCTCAGCCGATGGAAACGCTCGAGCAGTTTATTCAAAGTAACCCACCTCCGTTGGAACTTAAGCACGCTCGCCGTGCAGATGAGTCAGAGTGGTTACAGTTATCCGCAGATCCGTGACATCCTGCAAGTGTCGGTTGGCTTCATCCCAGCCAGCTATCAACGCTACAAATGCTCAGGTGTGGAGGGACTGCGCTCTAATTATTGGGGCACCCAAGGCTATCTTGATGCCGAGCAGAAGCAAGCGTTGTTCCGGTGGCTCGACGGGCAGAATGCTTGGACGCTGGAGGAGGTGATTGACCATGTTGAGGATGAGTATGGGGTGGTCTACCAATCGCTTCAGAGCTACTATGCTCTGCTCAAAGACGCTGGCTTCAGTTGGAAGAAGGCACAACTCTCTCACCCCGACAAGAATGAAACCCTGATCCAGGAAAAAAAGAGAACTTGAATCGCTACTGGCAACGCATCAATCCGAAATCGCTAGCGAACAATTGAGAGTTTTATTTCTCGATAAATGCCAACTGCTGTGGGGTGATATCAGCGGCTATGGGTGGAGTCGGCGCAAGCAACGAGTGGATGTGGAAATCAAGTCTACCAAGCAACGGCAGACCTATTATGGGGCATTGGATTATCTCACCAAGCAGTTTGTTGTCAAAGAGTACAGCGCAGGCAACGAAGACAATACGGTTGCCTTCTTGCAGTATCTCCAGTCTTTGTATGCTGAGGACACGCGCTTGGTGATTGTTTGGGATGGGGTGAGCTACCACCGCTCAAAGGTCGTGCAGGAATTTCTAGGGCAGACTATTTGCTTTTCAAAATCTGAGCAAATGCACGATACAGTGATAGGGTTGTACATCAATCATTATGAGTTCGGGCTTCAACTCTAACTAAAGCATCAACAAATGTAAAACGCTACCCCAGGAGATTAGGGTTCAGGGTATAACCAGCGTTGGAATAGCTGAGTTAGGCGAGGCATGATCACGTAAGTGAGGAGTGCGACAACCAGTCCCGTCGTAATCAGTTGGTTGAGCAGTATTGGTAACCGGGAAAAAAGCGGTGCCAGTAGACGACTCACGACAGCGAGTGTAACGAACACACCCAGCCAAGTGACGGCTGCCATCTTGTAGCGAGGCGGCAGAGATCTAAGCGGCTGCTTCGGCAGCGTAAACCAGGTCTCTAGTCCGGTCAGCGTTTGAATTAACTCTGGCTTTTCAATCAGCGGCTGCAAGCGCTCAATCCATTGCCGTCGAACATCAGATTCTAGCCAGGTTTTGAGGTTGTCGTAGCGATCGAACTTGAGAATCACCACGTACTCAGGATGCACATGATCACGCGGTCGAATCGCACTCACGCCCAAATGTCCTTTGAAGGTTCGGGCATCTGCGGCAATGCCCTGAAACCACTTCTCGTATCCCTGCTCGCGCCCTGAACGAATTACATGAGAGATGATGGCGGTGACTTGAGCGTCTTCGTCTTTACCGATAGTGAGCGAATCTTCCAACATAAAGCTTGTATCTCCAATAGGCTAAGGGTTAAGCAATAGGGCACTACTCCTGAATAATCGCAATTTGGGGCAGGATGGACGATGGTGATCGCAAGCCAGCGATCGTCATCGAGGCAGCATGGCTATAGTGACATCTGCTGCTCATCCACAGGGGGTCCAGACCCCGAGAATAAGGCAATTAGCTCGGGTGAAGGAGCTTGATTACCCCGTGCCATCAAGTCTTTGCCCTGTAGTGCTGCTGCCACCCGCGCCACATTTGCTCCATGATGATAAGCACACTGAAGCATCTCATCGGTGATGCCAATCGGCTCCATATTCGGCCCACCACTTCTGCCATGCGCGCCCCAGTGACTGCCAGCCACGCCTGCTCCGGGTGTGGTTTTGGGCAACGGCACGATGATCATTCCTGCCGCAGCCATGGCTGCGAGCAGTCCCAGTTGCGTAATTTCAACGCCCGCTCCGGCATTGCCATAACCACCGCCCACAGAAAACACACCGCCAACTTTACCGACCAACTCATCGGTCAGCCACAGGATTTCGATCGTGTTCTCAATGAACTGCTTCACCCGTGCATCAGCGGAGCGATGGCGCACAGGCGTCCCGAGCAACAGCGCATCACAAGCGCGAACCTCTTCTTTGGTTGCCGCTGTTGCCTCGCGTAGAATGACACTCATTGCTTCTACTGATCGTGCCCCGTCCGCAACAGCCTCAGCCATTTTGTGCGTATTCCCCAGCGTTGATGTGTAGACCACCAGGATGTTTGTCATGGCAACTATCCTACGCTTCCAGGAATTTAGACAGAATTTCCTGGTACATAATGGTTTGGATCGTCTGCCCAACTCCTTCTGACCATGAATTGGCAAGCTCTGCCATCACCTGGTTGGTTGAGGTCAATGTAACCCCATGCTTTTCCATGCGCCGGAGGGCAGTTTCGTCTGCCAGCGTTGTAGGTGAGCCGCCTGCATCCACCACAACCTGTACTTCAAACCCATCTTCGATCGCGCTGATGGCGGGATAGACGATGCATACATCATTCGTCAGCCCTGCCATAATCAGCTTTTTCTTACCCGTGGCGATTACTGCATTTTTGTACTCGTCGTATTCCCAACAGTCCACCACGCCCGGACGCTTAATTCGCTTGCTATAGGCTTCAGGTGCGATCTCCTGTAGATCATCGAGCAGCAAACCCTGAAAGTGATCTTCCATGCTGCTAGTTAACACTAGCGACATTCCACTTTCAACTGCCACACGAGCCAACGCACGAGTATTTTGCACAATTTCTTCACGGGGCAAGTTACGCGCCAGTTTGATCGTGCCCTGCTGATGATCAATCAACAGCATTGCCGTGTTCTCAACGGTAAACTTGTTCTTCATGGGATTTTCCTAGGGTTCTGAAAGGACTTTACAGATCGTTATCAGACAGAAATGTTTATCTCCGCTGAGTTTGAAGTGCGATCGCCAGCTCAGCGGAGATAACACAAATCATCAATTATGCATGAGTTAAAGCAGTCGCTTTTGCATTACTGGGAGGCGCACCATGTACCATCGTGTAGGCATACTCCACGCCCACACCGTATGCGCCAGAGTGTTCTTTGACAATCTCAATCACGGCATCGTAGGTTTCCTTGCGTGCCCAATCGCGCTGGTATTCCAGCAACACTTGTTGCCAGGTGACGGGTACAGCACCCGCCTGAATGAGCCGTTGTACTGCCATGTCATGGGCGACTTGAGAGGTGCCACCAGAAGCATCGACAACAAAGTAGACTTCGTAACCTGCTTCAATCGCTTGAATCGCTGGAAAGACGAGACACACTTCTGTCCACAGCGCTGCGATCACCAGCTTCTTGCGACCAATTCGCTCAACCTCAGCCACAAATTTGGTGTCTTCCCAGGAGTTCATGCTGGTGCGCTCGATCGGAGTTTGGTCGGGGAAGATTTCTAGCAGCTGGGGCCACATATAGCCGCTGAAGCTTTGGGTTTCAACAGTCGTCAGAATGGTAGGCACGTTGAACACTTTAGCGGCTTTTGCTAAACCAACTGTGTTGTTGATCAGCGTTTGGCGATCGATATTCGTCACTCCGAACATCATTTGGGGTTGATGATCGATGAAGATGACGGTGGAATTTTCGGGCGTTAACAAGCTGTGAACAGTCATGATGAAATAACTCCTGAAGGTTGAAGAACCGAGTTTGTTGCAGCATGGAATTGGGGAGCGCGGTGACACTTCCCTGCCATACTCCTTGTCAGCGGAGACAAAGACTATGTTTGTGCAAAAGGATCGACTTACTACCCTTTAATTGAACCTTCGACAAATAAAACTTAAAGCGTGATACGTTGTGCCTGCATCGCTCGTTGTACACCCGCATCGTCTGCCATCTGCATCAGGAAGCGGTGCAAGTTGGGGTAGTCGGTGAAGGGTTTTGACAGCGACTTACCCCAGCGACAGAAAACGAACAGATACGGATCGAGAACGGTGCGTCGCTTCTCAACCATGTAGGTGCGATCGCGCATGTGGTGATCGAGCAGTTGAAAGCAGGCATCAATCTGTTTGTAAGCCGCCTCGCGCACGGCAGGATACTGATGCTCGTCCGTGATGTAGCGCTGTGGCAAAAAGTATGGATAGAAAGCAGGGTGAACATCTCCAGTCAGGTAAGACATCCACTTGTGCATTTCATACTGCGCCTCTAGCGTTGGACTGGCACCCAAATGATCGTCTGGAAACTTCTCAGCTAGATACAGCAGGATTGCTTCTGCCTCCGTCAGCACCCGCCCATCCTCCTCAATCAAGGCTGGCACTTTACCGACTGGATTGACAGCTAAAAATTCCGGTTCACGAGTTTTGCCCCGTTCCACTCGATCGAGTTCAAACGGTTTGCCAATCCATTCCAGAACGATGTGAGGGGCAAGCGAACAGGCTCCGGGCATGTAGAACAGTTTCATCACATTCTCCTTGGGGGCGATCGCCCAATTGTCGCGCTAACCTATGCCGCCATGTCGAACAGCAACACTTCCGCATCATCCGCAGCGCCTCGCAGCGTAATCAGGGATTCCTGCGCGATCGCCACCCCATCGCCAGCCGTCAGTGTTTGACCATTAAGTTGCACTGCACCTCGTGCCACTTGCAGCCAAGCCACTCGCCCATTGACAAAGGTATAGCTAACTTCGTCGCCATCGTGTAGCGCAGCCGCATAGAGGTCAACATTTTGATGAATCGTAATCGAGCCATCGCGACCATTGCGCGACCCAACCAGACGCAACTGACCGCGCTTGTCTTCGTCGGTGAATGTTTTCTGCTCGTAGCCTGGTTCAATGCCTTTCTGTTCTGGCAGAATCCAGATTTGCAGGAAATGCACAGGCTCAGTCTTTGAGGCATTGTATTCACTGTGCCTGATGCCCGTTCCAGCCGACATCCGCTGCACATCTCCAGGACGAATCACCGATCCTGTGTCAAGGCTGTCTTTATGTTCTAGTGCGCCTTCAAGGACATAGGAAATGATTTCCATATCGCGGTGTCTATGCGTACTAAAGCCCTGAGCAGGGGCTACCTTATCTTCATTAATTACGCGCAGGTCAGCGAAGCCCATGTGATTGGGATCGTAATACTCGCCAAAGGAAAAGGTATGACGACTATCGAGCCAACCAAAGTTTGCAGCACCTCGAGCTTGAGCGGGTCGTAAGGTAATCATCGAACAAACCTCCAGTGGGTTTGAGAGGAAAAGGGGAAAGGTTAAGGGCGAACTGCCTGAAAGTTCCGTTCGCGCTTTCCTTCGTGGGGACACTATGATTATGATATAGATTCAAATAAAAGACAATATGCTATTTTATCTACAGATTGTCTCCTAAAAAGCTACAATGGTGAGTGATGGATAAGTTTGAAAGCATTCGTGCCTTTACTCAAGTGGTCAACGCCGGTGGCTTTGCGGCAGCGGCAAGAGAGATGGAACTGTCGCGATCGCAGGTCAATAAGTTGGTGATTGCCCTGGAAAACGAACTGGGTGTGCAGTTGCTGCATCGCAGTACACGAGTGGTGACGCCAACCGAAAGCGGGCTGGCGTTTCATGAGCGCTGTGTTGAGATTTTAGCGAGTTTGGAAGAAGCGGAGCGATCGATCACTCAGCTTCAGGCAGAACCCAGAGGGAGACTACGGGTGAATGCGCCAATGACGTTTGGCACAATGCACTTAGCGCCTGCTTTGGCTGACTTTCTGGTGCAGTATCCTGATCTTCAAGTGCAGTTGACCTTGAACGATCGCTTTGTAGACCCGATCGAAGAAGGCTTCGATGTGACGGTGCGAATTGCTAAACCCCAAGAGGTCGCCAGTTTGATTGTGCATCCGCTAACTCCAGCTCCACGAGTTCTGTGTGCGGCTCCGAGCTATTTGGAGGCGAACGGAACACCGACTTATCCCGATGAACTGCGCCACCATTCCTGCTTGCACTACGGTCAGCTTGCGGTTGAAAGTCAGTGGACACTGATTGGAGCCGAGGGAGAACAAACGATTTCAGTGACTGGGGTATTGTGTTCTAACAATGGGGAAGTCCTTCGAGATGCGGCAGTTCGCGGGTTAGGAATTACGATATTGCCGACGTTTGTTGTGGAACCGGAATTGCAACAAGGGACGCTGCAAAGAGTGTTGCCTAGTTATCATCCGCCTGAACTTTCGATTTCGGTGATTTATCCGGTCAATCGTCATCTGTCTACCAAGGTTCGCTTACTGGTCCATTTCCTTCAGGAACACTTTGGCGATCGATCAAATTAGAATCTCAACTGGTTGCGGGTTTTGCTCTCTGGGTGAATTTGTCTGGAAGCCTCTATCTGCTTCAACTTTCATCGACTCAAGCTAAAGTGACACAAGCCTTTTTAGCTGGATGAGAATTGGAGGA